>DASVDH010000070.1:0-45534 GCA_036381195.1 Longimicrobiales bacterium
TAGGTGACGGCGGAGACGAAGATGCCGTCGTCCAGCAGGCGGCGCGCCCACCGGTAGGCGCGCCACTCGTCGCCGAGGAAGAGCGGCACGATGGGCGTGGTCGAGGCGCCCGTGTCGAAGCCGAGCCGCGTGACGCCCTCCTTGAGGATGCGCGTGTTCTCGCGCAGCCGCTCCATGCGCTCGGGCTCGTCCTGCAGGATGCGCAGCGCCTCGAGCACCGCGGCGGCGTTGGCCGGCGTCATCGCGGCCGAGAAGATGTACGGCGCCGAGCCGTGCTGGATGTAGATCTTGAGCGCCTGCGAGCCGGCGACGAACCCGCCGGAGGAGGGGATGGCCTTGGACAGCGAGCCGGTGAGGATGTCGATCTCGCGCGGGTCGATCCCCTGCGCCTCGGAGATGCCGCGGCCGCGCGCGCCGATGGCGCCGATCGAGTGGGCCTCGTCCACGAGCAGGAACGCGCCGTAACGGCGCTTGAGCTCGAGGATGTCCGCGAGCGGGGCCTGGTCGCCGTCCATGCTGAAGACGGCGTCCACGGCGATCAGGATGCGGGAGGCGCCGCGGTTCTTCGCCTGGCGGAGCCGGCGCTCGAGGTCGCCCATGTCGTTGTGCTTGAAGCGGCGCACCTCGCAGCCCGCCATCCGCGCGCCATCGTGGATGCTCTGGTGCGCGTACTGGTCCAGGATGGCCACGTCGCCGGGGCCGAACAGCGAGGTGATCGCGGCGATGTTGGCGTCGTAGCCGGAGCCGAAGGTCGCGGCCGCCTCCTGGCCCAGGAAGCGGGCGAGCTCGCGCTCCAGCTCCAGGTGCAGCGCGAGCGTTCCGGTGAGCAGGCGCACGCCGCCCGTCGAGGTGCCGTAGAGCTGGACGGCGCGCTGGACGGCGGCCTCGAGGCGGGGATGGCCGATGAGCCCGAGGTAGCTGTAGGAAGAGAACATGACGACGGGCGAGCCCAGCACGCCGGACTCGGGCCCGGAGCGGCGGTCGAGCGGGAGCTGGTACGTGTAGAGCGACTGGGGCAGCCCCGCGCGGAACGTCTCGAACCAGCGGCGGACGGCCGGCGTGTCGAGCAGCGAGCCGGGCTCGATCAGCTCCTCGCCGCTGCGGCCGTCGAAGAAGCCGTGGAACGGGTCGCGAGTGTAGCAGGCGAGCGCGTCAGTCACCCGGCCGGAAGGCGACCTTGATGGAACGGTGGCCGTCTTTGTCGAGGGCGGCTGAGAGTCCCGCACGGTAGTCCTCCAGATCGAAGACGTGTGTCAGCATGCCGAGTTCTGCGAATCCATCCTGCTGCATCAGGTCCAGCGAAGCATCGTAGATGTCGCGGCGGCGGCCGTCGTGGTGGACGAGGCCGTAGGCGAAGACGCCGGCGAGGGTGAGCTGGCGGTACCAGACGCGCGTCCAGTCCGCGGAGATGCGGGCCGCGGCGCCGACCAGGACGACGCGGCCGCCCTCGCGGGCGAGGGCGAGCGCATCACGGATCGAGCCGGCGGAGCCGACGGTGTCGTAGACCAGTGATGGCCCGCCTTCGATGAAGCGCGGCGCGAGCGTTGGCTTGAAGGCGCGCGCGCCGGGCAGCGACGCGGCCCACGCGTAGGCCTCCTTGCGGCTCGACAGGAGGGTGTCCGCGCCTGCGCGTTCGGCGAGCTCGAGCTGGAAGTGGTAGCGGCCGAGCACGGCAATGGTTCCGGTCCAGCCGGTGAGCCGCAGGGCCTTGACCGTCAGCGCGCCGATGGTGCCGGCGCCGATGACGAGGACGACGTCGTCCTCCCCGCGCTCCGCGCCGCCGTCCCCGCGCGCGGGCGGATGGAGCAGCACGCCGCGCAGCGCGGAGGCGAACGGGTCGGTCAGCACGGCGACCTCGTCCGGCAGGTCGCCGGGCCGCCGGAGCTGGCTCGCGTGGGCGACGAACCAGCGGGACCACCCGCCCCCGACGGCCGGGCAGTAACCGATCATCGGGCCGTTGCCGGTGATCCCGTCCGTGGTGCGGCGGCAGAGCCCGTACTCGCCGCGAGCACAGGCGGCGCAGGGCGGCTCGAGCCCGCGCTGGGCGCAGGCCAGCATCGGGTTGACGACGACGCGTTCGCCCACCTGCCAGCCCGCCGCCGCGGCCTCGGCGCCCGCCTCCACGACCCGGCCGACGTTCTCGTGGCCGAAGGTGAAGGGGTAGGCGGCGAAGGGCTCGAGCGTGAACGAGTCGTGCGCCGTCACGGCGGCCAGGTCGCTGCCGCAGATGCCGCTGAGGGTGGTCTCGACGCGGACCCAGTCGGGGCCGGGCAGCGCGGGCGGCTCGACGTCGTCGAGCGTGATGCAGCCGAGCGGGCCGAGCGCCAGCGTGGGGCGCCGCCCGGCCACGAAGCGGGTCCACAGATAGCGAGCAGGGCGGTAATGAAACCGGATCGCGCGCAATGCGCGTGCTCCTCTGTTCGAGGCGTTCCGGGAAAAGCGCCGCCGTTCCAGGCGGCGGCGCCGGGTCGAGAGAGCGGGGAATGATCGGCAGGAAGCTACGACGAAGCGGGAGGCGGGACAAGAATCCCGGCCGCCTTGTGCAGGCGAGAGCGAGGGGCTACCTTGTGCCATCCATCCCTATGCCACGACGTTGCATGGACGCAGCGCATCCGCCCGGACCCGGCGCCGGCGGGGCCTCCCCCGCCCTGGATCGCCGCGGATTCCTGCGCGCGACGGCCGGCGGGACCGCGGCCGCGGCGCTGGCCTCGCTGCTCCCCGCCGGCTGCACGACGGACTACCCGCAGGCGAGCTCGGACGGCGTGGCGCTCCAGGCGCTGACGCCCAAGGAGTACGCGGTGCTGCGGGCGGCGGCGGAGGCGCTGCTGGCCGGGCTGCCGGTGGCGCCGGCCCGGATCGCGGCCCGGATCGACGCCGAGCTGGCGGCGGTGGGCGACCCGATGCGCGCGGACATGAAGACGGTGCTGGGGCTCCTCGAGCACCTGACCTGGCTGGGCGGGCGGCTGCGGCGCTTCACGGCGCTGGACGGCGCGGCGCGGCTGGCGTACCTGCGCACATGGGCGCGCAGTCGCTTCTCGCTGCGGCGCGCCGCGTACCAGGCGGTGCGGGGCGTCATCTATCTACACGCCTACGCGGAGGACGCGACGCGGCCGCTGACCGGCTTCCCCGGGCCCTGGCCGGAGCGCGGCGTCCCGATCCCGCCGTATCCGGTGGACTTCGGCGAGGTGCGATGATCATCCAGGGCACGAGGCACCGCGGTGACGTGGAGGACCGCGCGGACGTGGTGGTGGTGGGCACCGGCGCGGGCGGCGGGACGCTGGCCGCGTACCTCGCCGAGCGCGGCTGGGATGTGGTGATGCTCGAGAAGGGCGGCTTCTTCCGCGCGGAGGACTTCACGCAGCGGGAAGAGGATGCGCTGGCGGCGTTCAACGGCCGGCGCGGCCTGGACGCGAGCGACGACAACGCGGTGTTCCTGACGTACGCGGAGGCGGTGGGCGGGTGCACCGTGCACTACTGGGGCGACTCGTTCCGCACGCCGCCGGACCGGCTGGAGCGGTGGCGCACCGAGCGCGGGCTCGAATGGATGACGCCCTCGGAGCTGAACCCGCACTGGGATGCGATCGAGCAGGAGCTGGGCATCCACATCTGCGAGGAGCGGCTGTTCAACGAGAACAACCGGCTGGTGCGGCAGGGCTGCGAGGCGCTGGGGTTCGAGGGCTCCGCCGTGCCCACCGCGCGGGTGGATTGCATCGGCTGCGGCTGGACGCAATTCGGCTGCGCGTACAACCGCAAGAGCTCGCAGCTCATCACGACCATCCCGCGCGTCTCGCGGGCGGGCGGCCGGATCTACAGCGACGCGCGCGTGGAGCGGATCGTGGTCGAGAACGGCCGCGCGGCGGGGGTCGAGGGCTCGCTGCTGGACCGGGACACGGACCGGCCGCACTCGAGGATCCGCGTGCGTGCGCCCATCGTCGTGCTGGCGGGCGGCGCGCTCGGCACCGCGGAGCTGCTGCTGCGCAACGGCATCGGGGGCGACGTCGTGGGCCGCCGGTTCTACGTGAACCCGCACTACTTCGTCTTCGCGGACTTCGGCCGCGAGATCGACAACATCACCGGGATCCCGTGCGCGTACGAGGTGCACGGCTTCCGCGAGGTGCGGCGGACGCGGGCGGGCGAGTACGCGGGCGGCGGCTACACGATGCTGTGCAGCCACCAGTCGCCGGGGCTGACCGCGGCGATCCTGCCGGAGGCGGGCGCGGCGCACGCGGAGCGGATGCGGCGCTACCGGCATCTCGGCTCGCTGATGTCCGTGATCGACGAGGAGAACCCGGGGCGCGTCTACCTGGACGGGGGCGTGCGCAAGGTCGAGTACAACGTGCGGGGCGTGGACCAGCTCAAGGCGGTGGACTACCTGCGCAACGCCACGCGCATCTTCCTCGCCGCCGGCGCCCGCGAGGTCTGGATCCCCGACGTGTACGGCACGGTGGTGAGGGATCCCCGCGAGGTCGAAGCGCGTATCACGCTGCGATCGGTCCAGCCGAGTGCGCAGATCTGTGCGGGCAGCCACTTCCTGGGCACGGCGCCGCTGGGCGCCGACCCGGCGGACTCGTTCGCCGGGCCGACGGGCGAGGCGTACGGGGTGAAGGGGCTGTACGTGGCGGACGGTGCGGCGGTGCCCACCTCGGTCTCGAAGGATCCGTCTCTCACGATCATGGGCGTGGCGCGCTGGATCGCGAGCGGGCTGCACGAGCGGGCGGGGAGGGCGGGGGCGTAGCGGCCTGCCCTGGCGGGGCGGGCCGGCCCGTGGCCGCCGTGCCGCGGGCGACGTCCGCTGCGCGGGGCGTGTCGTGCCCAGGACCGGCCGGCCATGCCGGCCGGAGGCCGCGGTGAACGAGTCCGAAACGCGCCGCCGCGGGCGTTGTAGGGGCAGAGTCGTTCCACCCCGGTAGTTCTCTCGCAGGAATTCCCCGATGAAGCAGCGAAGCACAGCGATGTTGCTGGCCCTGGCGGCGGTCTGGTCGTGTGCCCTCCAGCCGGCGGCGGGCCCCCGAACACGCCCGGAGCCGCAGGTGCAGGTGGAGGATGGGGGCACCCCTGGCGCGGCCGGGGCGGATGCGGCCCCGGATTCCGCCTCCGTCGGCGCGGAGCGTGCGCTCGCGGTGGCGCCGGCCGTGCCGGCTGGAGGGTCAACGGGGCAGGCGGCCGCCGCGGAGGAGCCGGGAGACGGGGAGCGCGCGGCGTCGTGGGTGGACCCGGAGATCGACCTGGAGTACCTGGCACTCCGGGTGCTGGCGGAGGCGAACGCGGTGCGGATGCGGGCGGGCTCGCGCCCGCTGGTGATGGATGCCGCGCTACGGCGGGCGGCGCGGCGCTACAGCCGCGAGCTGGCGGAGCGGCAGGAGATCGAGCACCTCTCGCCGACGCCCGGCCGGCGCACGTTCCGGCAGCGGATCGCGGCGGAGGGGGCGAGAGCGCGGATCGCGGGTGAGAACCTGGCGCGGCTGTCGGCATCGGTCGAGTCGCTGCCGAGCAGGGCCGTGCGGGCCTGGATGAAGTCGCCCGGCCACCGGCGCAACCTCCTGGACCCGATCTTCTCGCGGACCGGCATCGGCGTGATGCTCGGAAGGGATGGCATCTGGTACGTCGTCCAGGTCTATGCCACGCCGTCCTGAGCAGGGCGAGGCGGGCACGGCGGCCCCGGGGCCGCGCGCGCGGGGGCGGGCGCGCAGCGCGGCGGAGGCCGGGCGGGCCGCCGGCGCCCCGGACCCGGCTGCGCTCGCGGCGCTGCTGGACCGGGAGGCGCCGCTCCGGCCGGCGCCGCTGTGTCCGGAGGTGCGGGTCTTCCGGGGCCGCGAGCTGGTCGCGGTGTGGGAGGCGGCGGAGCGGCTGGCGGGCGGCCCGCTGCCCGCGCCGTTCTGGGCCTATCCCTGGCCCGCCGGCGCGGCCCTCGCCCGCGTGGTGCTGGACGACCCGGAGCGCGTGCGCGACCGGCGCGTGCTGGACCTGGGCACGGGCGGCGGGCTGGCCGCGCTGGCGGCGGCGCGCGCCGGCGCCGCGGAGGTCGTCGCCAACGATATCGATCCGTGGGCGCTGGCGACGGCACGGCTGGCCGCGGCGCGGCAGCGGCTGGAGCTGACGACGCTGCAGGCGGACCTGACCGCGCAGGACGCGGCCGGCCGGGAGCTGGATGCGTACGACGTCGTCCTGTGCGCGGACCTGTACTACGAGCGGCGGACGGCTCCGCGGCTGCGCGCGCTGCTCGAGCGGGCGCGGCGCGCCGGCGCGGAGGTTCTGGTGGCCGATGCGGGCCGCACCTACTTCGACCCCTCCGGCCTCGTGCTTCTGGCCGAGTACGACGTGGCCGTGCCGGCGGACCTGGAGGGCGTGGATCGGCGCCTCGCCCGGGTGTACCGGCTGGCGTGATTCCCGGCCCCCCGCCTCCCCGGCCCGGGTGTCACCTGCAGGCGTAAGGAGGAGCACCCGGGCGCCACCCGCAGGCGTGAGGAGGAGCATGGAGGAGCACCGGCTGACGGTGCCGCGGACGGCGCGGTACTACATGCTGGGCGGCAACGCGGCGGGCGGCGGCGCGCAGCCAGCGGAGGCCTGGATCGCCTGTCACGGGTACGGCCAGCTCGCCGCGCGCTTCCTGCGCGGTTTCGAGCCGGTCGCGGGGCCGGAGCGGCTGGTGGTGGCGCCGGAAGCGCTGTCGCGCTTCTACCTGGACGATGCGCTCAGGGTGCACGGCCCGGACTCGCGCGTGGGCGCGACCTGGATGACGCGCGAGGACCGCCTCGCCGAGATCCGGGACTACGTGCGGTACCTGGACCTGGTGTACGACGCCGTGCTCGGCGGCGCGCCGGGCTCGGCGACGCGCGCCGTCGCGTTCGGCTTCTCGCAGGGCGCGGCCACGGCGAGCCGCTGGGCCGCGCTGGGCGCCGCGCGGCTGGACGAGCTGATCCTGTGGGGCGGCCTCCTGCCGCCGGACCTGGACCTCGACGCGGCGGCGCGGCGCTGGGGCGGTGGCGTACTGCGGGTGACGCTGGTGATCGGCCGGGAGGATGGCTTCGTGCCGCCGGAGCGCGCGGCCGAGGAGGAGGCGCGGCTGCGGGACGCGGGCGTCGCGTGCCAGGTGGTGTGGTTCGATGGCGGCCACGAGCTGCGCGCGGAGACGCTCCGCGAGGTGGCGGCCGCGATCGGCCCCGGTTGAGGGGTGGAGCGTCGCCGCGGGACGCAGCGACGTGCCCGGCCGATCAGCCGGCCGGCGCGCAGCGGCGGGGTCCGGCCGTCGCGCCCGCGGAGCCGGCTCCGCGGGCGCGGGGACCCCAGCCCGCGCCGCCGGTGTAGACCAGGCACCTCCCCGGGCAGTGCCGGCTGCCGCCCCCCGGTCTTCCTACCCTGAGGAGCGCCACCATGTCGCGCGCGCGCCCGCATCGCCTCGCGCGATCCGCGTCCCTGATCGCGCTGGCCGTCCTGACCCTCTCCGCCTGCTCGAACAAGCAACGCCTGGGCGAATACGACTTCCGCGGCCGCACCCTGGCGGTCGTGACGATCGCGCCGCCCCACCCGGACGTGTTCAGCGGCGCATCACTCGGCCGCGTAGATCCGGATGACGCCGTCGGCCTCCTGCTTCGGGCCGGAACCGAGGCGGTGCGGGAGGTCAGCGCGTACCGCGTGCGGGAGAAGCTGGAGCGCGCCGCCCGCGAGGTGGACGTGAGCGGCCGCATGAGCGCGCGCGTCCTCGAGAACGGCGCGCGGCACCTGCGTGCCCGGCCGGTGGCCGATCCGCGGCCCGATTACGAGCTCGAGGTCCGCGTGCGGCGCTACGGCATCGTGGCGGCGTCGTGGACGGAGGACGCCTACTTCTCGATCGATGCGGTGGTGACCTTGCTGGACGGCGCGACGGGGCGGCGCATCTGGCGGACGGACGTCTACGCGCACGACCCGGTCCTCGCGACCGTGGTCGGCGTGGGGGACCGCTCGGTCACGAACGTGCTCACGGCGGCGCGGCTGGCCGCGCTGTCGGAGGAGGAGATCCGCCGCGCCTTCGAGTCGCTCGCGGATTTCGCCGCGGACGCCGTGGTCGCCGAGCTGGCGCGCGCGCTGGATGACGCGCGGGGCTGATGCCCGGCGGCCTGCGGGACGTGATCGGGTTTCCGGAGACCACCGCGGGCGGTGGGCGCCCGGTGCCGCGCCCACCGCCGCCCCTACTTCGCCTCTGACGGCGTGATCCGCAGCCCGACCTGCTCGACGCGGCCGTCCGAAACCTCCCGCACGCGCAGCCGGATGCTGCCGATGGCCACCTCGGCATCCGGCTCGGCACTGCCGGTGCGTTCGCGGATCAGCTCGTCCAGCGTCTTGACGCCGTCCCCCTCCAACTGGATGCCGTAGAACTCCGCCAGCTCCGAGATGGTGGTGTCCCCGCGCAGGGGAAACTCGAGCGCCTCCAGCGGCCGGCGCGCCGGCTCGGCGCTGCCGAACACGCGGTCCACCAGCGGCCGCGCTTCGCGCCGGACGACCACGAACACGATGTCCCCCGGCTGCACGCGCGTGCTGCCGCGGGGCGGGATGATGCGCGAGCCCCGCGAGATCATGGCGACGACGACGCCATCGGGCAGCGCCAGCTCGCGGATGGCGCGGCCCGCGCCGCGTGACTCGGGCTGGATGATGTACTCCACGATGTCCGCATCGACATCGCGCAGCGAGCTGATCTCGAGCGCGACCGGCGGCTCCGGCCGCGAGGGTTCCTCCAGCCCGAGCGCCCGCGCGAACGGAGGCAGCGTCCACCCCTGGCTGATCGCGGAGACCAGCACCACGAAGAACACGGCGTCGAACAGCAACGCGCCGCTCGGCAGTCCCCAGATCAGCGGGTACGTGGCCAGCACGATGGGCACGGCGCCCTTGAGCCCGACCCACGAGATGAAGGTCAGCTCGCGGAGATTGAAGCGGAACGGCAGCAGCAGCGCGGTGACCGCGACGGGCCGGGCGATGAAGATCAGCGCCGCGGAGATCAGCAGGCCCGGCCCCGCCACCTCGGCCAGCCGGCTGGGGAACGCGAGCAGCCCGAGCAGCACGAACATCACGATCTGGGCGAGCCAGGCCGCGCCGTCGTGGAACAGCAGGATGCCGCGCTGGAAGATGACCCGGGCGTTGCCGATCAGGATCCCCGCGATGTAAATGGCCAGGAACCCGCTGCCGCCGAGCGAGACGGCGAGGCCGTAACAGAGGAAGCCGGCCCCGGCGGCGAGCAGGGGGTAGAGGCCGGCGGCCTCGAGGTTGATGCGGTTCAGCAGGTACACGGCCGCGCGGCCGACCACCAGCCCGGCGATCGCGCCGACCCCCATCTGGCGGACGAGGAACCACAGGATGTCCGGGCCCAGCTCCATGCGGCCCATGAGGACCTCGAGGAACCCGACGGTCAGGAAGATGGCCATCGGGTCGTTGGACGCGCTCTCGACCTCGAGCGTGGCCCGGATGTGCCGGACCACGTTCACGCCCTTCGATCGCAGGATCGCGAAGACCGCGGCGGCGTCCGTGGACCCGACGATCGAGCCGAGGAGCATCCCTTCCAGGAGCGAGACGTCCAGGATCCAGGTCGCGGCGAGCCCGGTGATGAGCGAGGTGAGCAGCACGCCCGCGGTCGCCAGGACGGCGGCCGGCCCCAGCGCTTGCCTCAGACTGGATGCGGACGTGCGGAGCCCGCCGTCGAACAGGATGATGGCCAGCGCGATCGTGCCCACGCCGTGCGCGACGACGTAGTTCTCGAAGTCGATGCCGCCGATGCCCTCGGAGCCGGCCAGGAGCCCGACGCCGAGGAACAGGACGAGGACGGGCAAGCCCATCCGCGTGGAGAGCTTGCTCGATGCGATCCCGATCAGCACCAGCACGGCGCCGACGAGAATCAGGCGATCGACCGCGAACATGCCGAAAAAATGGGCGGGGGCGAGCGCGCGGGCCAGGGGACCCGGCCCCCGGGCCGCCCGGAGCGCTGCCGGGCCGCCGAGAACCCGCGGGCCGTCGCCGGCGTCCCGGTTGACTGCCGCTGGCTCGACGCGTCTCTTGTCGGGCGAACGGTGAAACCCCGGGAGCTGCCACGGTGATCCGCGGCCTCGCCTTCGCCCCGCCCTCGCCCTGCTCCTCCGGGTCTGGATCGCGAAATTCGGGCTTTCTGGGGCGAGGGCGAGGGCGGGGGAGTCGGTGGGGCTGGCACCCCGGCCCGGGAGGACCTGCCGCGCCGTGGAAGGTTCGCATCAGCGCGCGCCGATGATGCCGAGCGTGCATCGCCAGTGAAGCTTCGATGGGCCAGGGGAGCCGCCGCTGCCACACCCTCGCCCTCGCCCTGGCCCTCGCCCTGGCCCACTCCAATAAGGAGGCCGACGCCGCGTGTCCTGGATCCTGCCGCTCCTCGCCCTCCTCGCCGGCGCGGCCATCTTCGTCCTGCTGCTGCGCCGCTCCCGCACGGGCCGGGCTGGCGCGCCCAGCGGGCCGCCAGACGCGGCGGCCACCGCTGGCGACGCGGCGGCCGCAGCCGGCGACCCGGCAGCCGCAGCCGGCGACGAGGCGGCCCCGGCCGATCCGCTCGCCATCGCGGCCGGGTTGCGCGGGTTCTTCGACCAGTCCGCGCACCCGCGCGACCTGCTGAATCATCCGGAGTTCGCGCGCGGCGTCGCCGCGATGGAGAGCGGCCGCTCGACCGCCCGGCGGGTGGCGGCGAGCCGTACCGACTGCTGCTCGCGATCAGCGGCTTCGGCGCATTCACGATCCTCGAGCCCGAGGTCGGGTACCACGTGCTCGAGGTCCCGGACGACGGCCGCACACGCCGCGCGCGCGTGCTGGTCCGCGTCGCGCCGCAGCCCGAGGAGCCGCCGCCGGCAGGCCGCGGCGGGCCGCGCGAGCAGGCGCTGCGCGCGTTCGCCCGCGAGAAGCGCGAGAACGAGGGGCGCGACGCTCGCGCCGCGCGCGACGCCCGCGGGGACGGCGGAGCGCGGCAGGGCCCGGGCGGCGGCGAGGGCCGCGAGGGCCGCCTCATCGTGCGCCGCTACCGCGAGCGGCCCTCGCCGCTGGTGCGGGACAGCGTGCGCGGCTGGCGGACCGGCCGGCTGGACCGCGTGCTGGGCGGGGACTTCGATCTGATGTGAGCGCGGGGACCTGCCGCAGGCACGCGCGTGCAGCCGCGGTGGAGGTGCGCGGGCAGCGCGTGCTGGGATGGCGCGTGCATCCGACGGGGACGCACCCCACACGCCATGCGCGCGCTGAGCGCGCGGGCGGCCCGGAAACCTCCACCGGCACCCGGGTTACAGCCCTGGAGCGTTGCGTTTTCCCTGCACCATCACGGAGTCGTTCATGCGACGTCTGCTGATCCACGCGCTGGCTGCCGTCACGTTCGCGGCCGCGGCCGGGCCGGGCCTCGCATCCCCGGCCCTCGCCCCCGCTCCCGCCCTGGCCCGGTGGGGCTGGGCGGCGCGCGGGAAGCCCGATTTCGACGCCCACTTCACCGCGCGGACGATGCGCCTGGACTACTTCCACACGGGCGGGCGCGGCACGGAGATCGTGAGTCTGGACCGCGTGGTGGCGGACGGGGCGTGGGCAGGAAGCCGCACGCGCCTCGTGGATGACACGAACCTCGGCAAGTACCGCTTCAAGGTCGTCCACCCGGAGACGGGCGAGGTGCTCTACTCGCGCGGCTTCGCGTCCATCTACGGCGAGTGGGAGACGACGCCGGAGACGCGCACCACGCACCGCACCTTCCACGAGTCGCTCCGCTTCCCCTGGCCGAAGCACCCCGTGCGGATCGTGCTCGAACGCCGGGACGCGCAGAACGCGTGGCAGGAGCTCTGGACGGCGGCGGTGGATCCCGCCTCCGTGGACGTGAACCCCGCGGACCGGCCGCCCGCGGGCCGCGTGTGGACGCTCTTCGAGAACGGGCCGCCGGCGACCAAGGTGGACCTGCTGATCCTGGGCGATGGCTACACGGCGGCGGAGCTGGAGAAGTTCCACGCGGACGCGCGCCGCATGATGGATACGCTGTTCAACACGGAGCCGTTCAGGAGTCGCAGGGCGGACTTCAACGTGCGCGCGCTGGACCTGCCCTCGGCGGAGAGCGGCGTGCACCGGCCGCAGTCCGGCATCCACCGCCGCACGCCGCTGGGAGTGCAGTACAACATCTTCGGCTCCGAGCGCTACGTGCTCACACTGGACAACCGCGCGCTGCGCGACGCCGCATCTGCCGCGCCCTACGAGTTCGTCGTGATCCTCGTCAACGACGACCAGTACGGCGGCGGCGGGATCTTCAACGAGCACGCGACGGTGGCAGTGGACTCGGACTTCGCGGAGTACGTCTTCATCCACGAGTTCGCCCACCACTTCGCCGGCCTCGCGGACGAGTACTACACCTCGAACGTGGCGTACGAGACGGGCAAGACGGAGCACGTCGAGCCGTGGGAGCCGAACATCACGGCGCTGCACGACCCGGCGCGGCTGAAGTGGCGCGACTTGGTCGAGCCGGGTACGCCGCTGCCCACGCCGTGGAACAAGGCGGCGTACGAGGCGCTGGGCCGGGAGATCGGGCGGCGGCGCGGCGAGCTGCTCTCCCGCGGCGCGTCGCCGGAAGAGCTGGGCGCGCTGTTCCAGGAGCAGAGCCGCCGCGAGGCCGCGCTGTTCGCGGCCGAGCCGTACGCGGGCAAGGTCGGCGCGTTCGAGGGCGCGGGCTACGAGACGCGCGGCCTCTATCGGCCCGAGCTGGACTGCATCATGTTCAGCCGCAACCCGGTGCCGTTCTGCGAGGTGTGCCGGCGGGCGATCGAGCGGATCATCGATCTGTATGCTGCGTAAGGGCCAGGGCGAGGCGCCCCGCCGCCCCGGGCCCGCACCCCGGGCGGGGGCGAGGCGGCCACCCGTCCGCTGCCCCCACCCGGACATGGGGGGCTGGGCGCCCACGCCCGCGAGATGGTACAATGTTGTACCATCTCCGTTTTTAGGAGCGGCGTGGTCACGGGCTTCGTCGACCGCCAGATGGTACAACCCTGTACCATCTCCGAAAAAGCGCAGGCAGTTGCCGCCGGGGCCGAAAGCCGCCGGCGGAGGAAGCTGCCGCCCGAGGGGGCACCGCCCGAGGCAGGCGCCGCCCGAGGGGGCGCTGCCCGAGGCAGGCGCCGCCCCCCAAGGAGTTGCCCTTGCGTCCGCCCGGGCCTGAGGGAAAGCATTGCGCGCATTGTCATGAGAACCCGCACGTCCATCGTAGCGCTCGTCGCCCTGGGGACGCTGCCCGCGCCTGCCCACGCGTGGGACCAGGTCGGGCACCGGGTGATCGCGCGCATCGCCTGGGAATCCATGAGCCCGGCCACGCGCGCGAAGGCCGTCGCCCTGCTGCTCGCCGCGCCGCAGGACAGCGAGCTGCCCGCACTGCTCCCCGCCGACGGCCGGCCCCTCGCCGAGCGCGAGCGCGAGTTGTTCGACGCCGCCGCGTTCTGGGCGGATCGGATCCGGGACCGCGAGCGGCCATCGCACCGCTACCACGAGCCGACCTGGCACTACGTCAATTTCTTCTGGCTCCAGGAGACCCCCGGCGGCCCGGCCGTCGAGCTGGACCGGCCCCTCACGGGCGAGCTCCTCACCCAGCTCCGGCACGTCTCCGGCACGGTGGGGGACCGCGCGAGGCCCGCCGGGCAGCGCGGGCTCGACCTGGCATGGCTGCTCCACCTCGTCGGCGACCTCCACCAGCCGCTGCACAGCAGCGCGCGGGTGACGGCAGCCGATCCGGATGGCGACCGGGGCGGCAACGCGTTCGGCCTGGGGGAGCACGGCAACCTGCACAGCTTCTGGGACGGCGTGCTGCGAGAGCGCTTCCCGCGCGAGGAGGGCGAGACGGACGCCGCGTACATCGGGCGGATCGCGGCCGCGCTGATGCGCGAGTACCCTCGCGCGGGCTTCGACGCCGAGCTGGCGGAGCCGATCGACTTCGAGGCGTGGGCGCGCGAGGGGCTCGCCGTCGCCCAGCACGCGGGCTACCCCGCGTACCTTGAGCGTGACGCGCCGCCGCCCGCGCGATACATGGACGAGGTCTACGCCGCCGCCGCCCCCCGCATCGCGCTCGCCGGCTACCGCCTCGCCGCGCTGCTCGAGGCGTTGCTCGCCCGGTAGATCGCCCGGTAGATCGCCCGGTAGACCGTCGCGCACCACCCAGCCGGAGAGACGGCCATGCAAAGCTCGCGTTGCGTTCTCGGACTGTTCGCCTGCCTGCTCCTCGCCCTGCCAGCCGCGCCGGCCGCTGCGCAGGAAGGCGCTGCCGCGGCGCCCGCCGCCCGGCCCGAGGACGTCGCCTCCATCGATGCCATCATCGCCGCGCTCTACGACGTGATCTCCGGCCCCGCCGGCCAGGCGCGCGACTGGGACCGCTTCCGCTCGCTGTTCCTGCCCGGCGCGCGCCTGATCGCCACGGGCAAGGACCCGCAGACCGGCGCGACCCGGCACGTGGCGATGGACGCGCAGGGTTACGTCGAGCGCGCCGGCCCCGGCCTCGAGCGTAACGGCTTCTTCGAGCGCGAGATCAGACGCCGCGAAGAACGCTTCGGCAACATCGCGCACGTGTTCAGCGCGTACGAGTCGCTGCGCACGACCTCCGATCCCCAGCCGTTCGCGCGGGGCATCAACAGCATCCAGCTCTTCAACGATGGCGCGCGCTGGTGGATCGTCACCATCCTCTGGGACAGCGAGCGGCCGGACAACCCCATTCCGGAGCGGTACATCTCCGCTCGATGAAACGGTTCCGGGTGGCCGCTCCGCGCGGCGCCACGGCCGGCATGGCGCGCGGATCGCCGTCGTTCCGAATCCTGCTCGGGTCCACGTGGGCAGCGCGGCGGAGTCCCGGCCCGGCCGGGCCCGCCGCGCGGGTTGACCTCGGGCGTTCAAGCCCGCAGGTTACGCGCGTCCAAGACCCAACCGCGACGGGACACCTCCCCGCGGGGAGGCCTTCAACCGCAGGAGGGATCTATGCCATATCCGTTCAAGCTGCCGGAGCTGCCCTACTCCTACGACGCGCTCGAGCCGCACATCGACGCGCGCACCATGGAAATCCACCACACCAAGCACCACGCGGCCTACACCAACAATCTGAACGCGGCGCTGGAGAAGTACCCGGACCTCCAGAAGCGCGAGGCCGAGGATCTGCTGCGTGACATCAACTCGGTGCCGGAGGACATCCGGACCGCAGTCCGCAACAACGGCGGCGGCTTCGTCAACCACAGCATGTTCTGGCAGATGATGGCGCCGGGCGGGAAGCCCACGATGTCGCGCGCCCTCACGCAGGACATCGAGAAGAGCTTCGGTTCCGTGGACGCGTTCAAGGACGCCTTCACCAAGGCCGCCGCCGGCCGCTTCGGTTCCGGCTGGGCATGGCTCGTGTTGAGCGGCGACAAGCTCCAGGTCATCTCGACCGCCAACCAGGACAGCCCGCTCATGGAGGGGCAGGTGCCCCTGCTCGGGCTCGACGTGTGGGAGCATGCCTACTACCTGAAGTACCAGAACCGCCGGCCCGAGTACATCCAGGCCTGGTGGAACGTCGTCAACTGGGAGGACGTGAGCCGCCGGCACGAGATCGCGCGCGGCTGAGCGTCGGCAACAGCGGCTCCGGACGACGCTGTCCGATCCAGCGCGCGGCCCGGGGAACCTCCCCGGGCCGCGCTGTCATCAGCGGCTCACCGCCTGATGGTCATGGGCGCCTCACGGCCTGACGGTCATCGGCGCCTCGCGGTCGGACGGTCATCAGCGCCTCACGGCCGAGCGGTCATCAGCGCCTCACGGCCAAGCGGAAGACCGGCCGCCCCGGGCCTCCGCCGGCCCCCCGCGACCACCCGTGCCGGCGCGAGGGGGACCCCCACCGGGCGAAAAATGTGTTCAGCACCCGGAAACCGGATCTGCGTGCGGCACGCCCCCCGACCCCGCGGCACGTGCGCTGCACCCGCTCCAACGTGGTGGTGAACAACGAGTTGGCAGATTCGGCCCACGCGCGGGCGCGCGCGAGCACCGGTCCTGCGCTACGGCTGCAACTTTGCGGGCACGGGGCATGGCTGGCTGCGCCCCTGCGGCTCCGGCGGACGCCGCCCGCCCGCTGGATCCCCCGGAACACGGACGCGCACGAGGTCTTCGCCTGATGATCGGAAGGGCCCTTCGTCAGGAAGTCGTCGCCCGCACCCTCGCCACGCTGACGCCGAGCGTGCGGGAGCTGGCTCGCGAGGTGCACGTGACGTACGCGAGCCTGTACGCCTGGGCCGCGGGCCGCCGCAGCCCGACCGGCACGAACCTGACCCGGCTGGCGGAGGCGGCGGAGCGGCGCGCCCGCCAGCTCCTCTCGCTCGCCGCCGAGCTCCGCCGCATCGCGGAAGCGGACCCCTGACGGGTAGCGGGCGCCGCCCCGGCCGGCGAAACCGCTGACCGGCTCGTCGTCCGCGGCCTGGCGGCCACGGGCACAGCGGGCGCCGCGCCGACCGGCGAGCCGCTGACCATCGATCGCCAGCAAGCCGATGACGATCATCGCCGACGCCCGTCGACCTTCGGTCGCCGGCGAGCCGCTCACCGTCATCGCCGGCGCCGCTGACCGTCATCGCCGGCGAGCCGGTGACCGTTGATCCCCGGTGATCAGATGCCCACGGGGCCCGATCGGTCCCGGGCGACCGGAGGCGCCGCGAACGCGGGCCGTCAGAATGGCGAGGCGGACGCAGCAGCTCCACCGCCGCCGGTTGGAGCCGCGCTGCTCATGGGGTGGGGGGGCAGGGAGGGGAGCCCGGCTCATTCGCACTCGTGGACCGTCTTCCGCTCCACGAATGTGACCTCGTCTTCCGTCCGCTGAGTGAGGATCGCGACGACCGGCGTCAGCACCACGGCCGGCGTCACGCACGACCGCCCCGGCGAGGTCTCGCGCACGACGACGTGAAGGCGAGACTCCGTGCGGTACACGCCCTCCACGTCGATCGCGTACCCGCCGCTCGGCTGCTCCCCCATCGCCACGGCGATGACGATGCTCTCATCGAAGTCCACGGGCGGCAGCGGCGGCCGGGGGTGCTGGTCCGCGTGCAGCTGCTCCCAGAACGCGGCCCACGCCTGCTGCGTGCGGATCACCTCGCGCGCGGGCGCCTTCAAGCCGGTGTAGAGCGCGCGTACCACCGTGGTCACCTGCTCGTCGGGGACCCGGGCCGCCTCGGGCGGGAGGCCCGTCACGTCAGGGTCCTTGCACCCCCAGATGAGAAACGGCACGGCGGCGAGGGCCGTGGCGTATCGGATCCGGATGCCGCCCATGGCATGAACCTCCGCTGCGTCATCACCCACGGGTGCGCGCGGGGTACGCGCCTCATCCCGTCTCAAGAACGTCCGAGACGGGCGCGACATGCACAGGCGCCGCCCTGCAGGCCGCTATCTCTGGCCCTGGCTCGAGACGATCACCACCTCGAAGGGCCCGAGCGCCGTGTCCACCCGCACCACCTCTTTCAGCGTCCTCAGCCCGGCGCGCTTGGCCAGCAGGAACACCGAGCCGGTGCGCCGCCGCTGGAGCACCGTGGCGTCCACCCGATAGCCCTCGCCGTCCCGCGCCAGCTCCAGCACGGCCATCGTGCCGTCCTGCAGGGTGGCGTGCGAGAGCTCCGCCACACCGTTCGCGAACTCCACCCCCTCGGCCGGATCCTCGCCGTGCCGAGCGCCGGCCAGGTAGCGCTCCAGCGCCTGGAACAGCGGCTCCGCCACGGGCAGGGCGATCCGTCTGAGCCCACGGACAGTCGACGCTTCCATCGCCATACGACCCTAATCTACGCAATTGCGGCGGTTTCGGCACTCCGGGGGCCGCATCACGCCACCACCCCTCGCCCCCACTCCGCCACCGCGTCGGCCAGCTCGTCCAGCACCTCCGCGTCGGTGCGCCCCGAGCGCCTGAGCACGTGGAACGAGTGGTCCGCGCCGTCCACCACGTGGAGTGTGGCGCGCCGGCCGAGCCGGTCGCACACCCGCCGCATCAGCTCGAGATCGGCGAGGTCGTCGCGGGTGCCCTGGAGGAAGAGCATGGGAAGGTCCACGTCATCCAGGTGCGCGGCGCGCTCGATCGCCGGCTTCTTCAGCGGGTGCAGCGGGAACCCCAGGAACGCGAGCCCGCGCACGCCCGCGAGCGGCTGCTCCGCCGCGGCGCCGGAAGTCATCCGCCCGCCGAGCGACTTGCCGCCCGCGATGAGCGGCAGGTCCGGTGCGGCTCCCGCTGCCGCCGCGACGGCCGCGCGCACCGTCGCCTGCAGGACCCCCGGCGAGTCCGGCCGCCGGCTGCCCGCCTCCATGTACGGGAACTGGTAGCGGAAGGTCGCGACGCCGCGCGCAGCGAGCCGCTGGGCGATGGCTTCCATGAACGCGTGCCGCATGCTCGCGCCCGCGCCGTGGGCGAGCACGTAGAGCGACCACGCGTCCGGCGGGCGGAGCAGCAGCGCGGAGACGCGGCCTGCGCGCGTGCCGCTGTCGAACCCGGTCTCGATGGGGGCGACGCCGTCGCCCTGCGCTCCCCGCGTCATTCCCGCGATCCTCCGGCGCTGGCGGCCTCGCGCGACGCGACCGGCCCGCCGCCCGCGGGCGAGGCGCGCCGGCCGCCCTTCGCAGGCGGAGTGGCCGCGCCGAGCAGTGGCGCGCGGAGCGCGCGGGCGGCCGGATCCCGTGCGGCGCTCCGCCGTCTCACAGCCGCTCCTGGAGGCGTTCCAGTGCGCCCGCCAGGTCCGGCACCGTGGTCAGCACCGGCGCGAGCGGGTCCTGCTTCCGCTCCTGCAGGCGCTCGGGCACGGTGCGGATGGTGTGGTCGCGGAGGTCCAGCTCGTCGTTGACTTCGCTCCACTCGAGCGGCGCGGACACGGGCGCGCCCGGCAGCGGCCGCACGCTGAACGGAGCGACGAGCAGCCGGCCGTGCCCGTTCTGCACGTAGTCGATGTAGACCTTGCCCTCGCGGTCCCTGACCTGCCGTGTCAGGGTCGCGATCTCGGGCAGCTCCGCCACCACGACGCGGCCGAGGAGCTGGCCGAGCATGCGCGTCTGCTCGTGCGTCAACAGCCGCGCGACGGGGACCAGCACGTGCAGCCCCGACGAGCCGCTGGTCTTCACGAAGTTCGGCAGCCCGATCGCCTCGCACAGCTCGTGCAGCGCGCGCGCGACCTCCACCACGTGAGTGAACGGCGCGCCTTTCGGGTCCAGATCCAGGATGCACCAGTCGGGGCGCTCCGCCGTCTGCACGCGGCTGCCCCAGATGTGCAGCGCGATCGTGCCGAGATTGATGATGTAGAGCAGAGCGTCGACGTCGTCCGCGATGAAGTAGTTCAGCTCGCGCTTCGAGTCTTCGCTCCAGATCCGGGCCGTGCGCACGAAGTCGCGCGCGTACTCCGGCGCGTCCTTCTGGAAGAAGGACTTGCCCTCGATGCCGTCCGGGTAGCGCGTCATGACGAGCGGCCGGTCTTTCAGGTAGGGCAGCAGCCATGGCGCGACGGCGCGGTAGTACTCGATCAGGTCCCCCTTGGTGTAGCCCTCCTGCGGCCAGAAGACCTTGTCCAGGTTCGTGAACTCCGCCCTGGGCCGCTGGACCGGCGAGGCGGCCGTGGCGGCGGCCGGCTCGTCGAGCCCGGCCGCCGGGCCGCCCGGCTTCACGCACTCCGCGGGCGGCTTGTCGTCCCGGAAGCGGAGGAACACCGGCTGGCGGAGCAGCCCGTCGTCGGTCCACTCCGTGTAGCGGATCTCGGCGACCAGTTCCGGCTCGACCCAGGTGTGCTCGCGGCCCTTCGGCACGCCCTTCGCGGGCGGGTCCGGCCGGCGCAGCGCCTCGAGCTGCGCGTGGATCTCCCGGAGCTGCTTCGCGGTGAAGCCGGTGCCCACGCGCCCGGTGTAGACGAGCCGGCCGTCGTCGTACGCGCCCAGGTGCAGCGCGCCGAAGCCCGTGCGCGTGCCCTGCGGCGCCGTGTAGCCGATGACGACGAAGTCGCCCGTCCGCTCCGCCCGCACCTTGATCCAGTTGGCCGAGCGCCCGCCGCGGTACGCCGAGTCCGCCTTCTTGGCGACCATGCCCTCGAGCCCGAGCTTCTCCACCTGCTCGAAGAACGCCTCGCCTCGCTCCTCGATGTGGTCCGAGTAGCGCAGCGGGCCGGTGCGCGGCAGCACGCGCCGCAACAGCTCCTTGCGCGTGGCCAGCGGCAGCGCGCGCAGGTCGTGCTCCTCGAAGCCGAGCAGGTCGAAGGCGTACAGCGTTGCGGGCAGCTCGACCGCCGCCTTCCGCACCTCCAGCGCGCGGGTCAGCCGCCCGCGCTGCTGGAGCCGCTGGAAGCTCGGCCGCCCCGTCTCGTCCGCCACCACGATCTCCCCGTCCAGCACGATGCGGGAATACGGCAGCGCCGCGAGCGCGCGCGCGATCTCCGGGAAGGTCGCCGTCGCGTCGTTGCCGTTGCGCGTGATCAGCACGCCCGCGCCGTCCTCCTTGGCCGCGACCATGCGGTAGCCGTCGTACTTCAGCTCGAACAGCCAGCCGGCGCGGGTGAACGGCTTCTCGCGCGTCTCCGCCAGCATGACCTCCACGTCCCGCGCGCGCACCACCCGGCGCTTCGCGCCCAGCGCCTCCAGCTCCTCCCGCACCTCGCCCGCGCGCGACCGCCCCTCCTCCACCTCCTCGACGGTCAGGCCGGACAGCACCGACTCCTCCGGGAACTCGTCCGGGCCTTCCTTCACCCAGCCGTCGCGCTCCTTGATCAGCAGCCAGTCCTTCTCGCTCTTCTTGATCTTCACGAGCGTCCAGCGGCCGCGCAGCTTGTAGCCCTTCAGCTCGAACAGCAGCTTCCCCTTCTCCAGCCCCTCCGCCGGATCGCCGATCGGGACCCACTGGCCGCGGTCCCACACGATCACCGCCCCCGCCCCGTAGTTGCCCTCGGGGATGACGCCCTCGAAGTCGCCGTACTCGACGGGGTGGTCCTCCACGTGCACCGCCAGCCGCTTCTCCGCCGGGTCCCTGGACGGGCCCTTGGGCACGGCCCAGGAGCGGAGCACGCCCTCCATCTCGAGCCGGAGGTCGTAATGGGTGCGGGTCGCCGCGTGCTTGTGAACCACGAACAGGGAGCCGGAAACCGGCGCAACCGCGCCGCCGGGTTCCGGCGTCCGGTCCAGCGAGCGTTTCTCGCGGTACGCCCGCAGCGCGTCGGACTGGGTCGGTTTCATTGCGTCCGGGTCCCCCACGCGCTTATATACAGGCCCTGCGGCCGGCTCGCCACCGCGCCCGCCGCGGAGAGGAGCAGCCGCCGCATGGGCCGAGCGACCGCGCGCGTGCCGCGCCGGGCATGCGCCGCCCTGGCCGGAACGATCCGAGGCGAGTGCCGCTCCGTTGGAGCCGCGCTCCCCGTACGGCGCGTGCTCGGCCTCCTGGTCGCGGCGACGAGGCCCCGGCTGCCGACCCCACGAATCCCCCGTGCTGCGGAAGCCCCCATGAGCGCACGTGCCATCGCTTCCACGACGATCTCCTTCGGGCTCGTCTCCGTCCCCGTCAAGCTCTACTCCTCCGCGGAGCCGGCCGCGAGCATCTCCTTCAACTGGCTGCACAAGAAGTGTGGCTCGCGGTTGAAGCAGCAGTACGTCTGCTCGCAGGACGGGGAGAAGGTGGAGCGGGAGGACATGGTGAAGGGGTACGAGTTCGCGAAGGGCCAGTACGTCACGTTCACGGAGGAGGAGCTCAAGGCCCTGGAGGAGCGGGGCGAGGGCACGATCGACATCGCCGAGTTCGTGCCGGCGGACCAGGTCGGGCGGATCTTCCTGAACAAGGTCTACTACCTGGGCCCGGACAAGGGCGGGGACCGTGCGTACCGGCTGCTGGCGGCGGCGATGCGGAAGACGGGCCTGTCCGCGCTGGCGCGTTACGCGGCGCGAGGCAAGCAGTACCTGGTGATGATCCGGCCCATCGGCGAGGACGGGCTGGCGATGGAGCAGCTCCATTACGTGGACGAGATCCGGCCGTTCTCCGAGGTGCCGCTGGGCGAGGGGCAGGTGAAGGAGGAGGAGCTGAAGCTCGCCGTGCAGCTCATCCAGCAGTCCGCATCGGACAAGTTCCAGCCCGAGCTGTACCGCGACGACGTGCGCGCGCGCATCCTGGAGCAGATCCAGCGCAAGGTGGATGGCGAGGAGATCACGGCGGCACCCGAGCCGGCGCCGCAGGCGCAGATCATCGACCTCATGGAGGCGCTCAAGGCGAGCCTCGCCGCGAGCGGGGCCTCGAAGAGCGAGGACGGGGATGCGGAGCGGAAGCCGGCGAAGCGCGCGGCCGGCGGGGCGAAGAAGCAGGCGAAGCGGAAAGCGGCGGGGGCGTGAGCCCCTGTCTCCACGCCCCCGGATCCGGCCGACGGGCGCCGGAACGCGCTGGTGACGGCATGCGCGGTGTGCCTCGAGACCGCGTTCCGCGGCCCGCATCCTGCCGCGGGGCGCCGGGACGCCCCGGTGACCCGGTCAGACCAGCCCCTCGCGCAGCGCGCGGCTTACGGCGGCCGCGACGCTGTGGACCCGCAGCTTGCCGTAGATGTTGCGGATGTGGTTCCGCACGGTGTGAATGCTGATCTGCAGCTCGGCGGCCACGTGCTTGTATCCCATCCCCTGCACGAGGCAGCGCAGCACCTCGAGCTCGCGCGGGGAGAGGTCGAGCCGCGCCGCGGCGCGGCGGCTCCGCTCGCTGCCGTCGAGGTGCCGGACCAGGTCGAGGACCGTGCGGGCGATCGCGGCGGAGAGCGGCGAGCCGCCGGCGACCACCGAGCGGAGCTGTGAGAGGAGCTGGTCGGCGGGCGTCTGCTTGAGGAGGTAGCCGTCCGCGCCGGCGCAGATCGCGTCGAGCACGGCAGCACGGTCCTCAAAGACGGTCAGGACGACGACGGTCACGTTCGGGAGCCGCTCCTTGATGCGGCGCGTGCACTCGCTGCCGCTGAGCCGCGGCAGGTCGAGGTCCATGAGGACCAGGTCCCAGCCGGGGTCTTCGCCGCGGTCGAGGATCGCATCCAGCTCGGCCAGCGCGGTGTCGGCGGACTCGAACGCGCGGATCAGCTCGAAATCTTCCGAGTACCGCAGGAGGATTTCGAGACTGGCGCGGTAGCGGGCGTCGTCCTCGACGGCCACCACACGGATCATACGTCCACTCCGGGGAGCGGATTCGAGCGGGCCGTATTCAAGATGCCGGTCCCCGGCAGTCGCCCGCCCTGGCATGTTCATGCCGTCGGCCGCGGCCGTCGCCGGCCGCGCCACCGGGAAAGCCGCCGCGCTGCGGCGCCGGGGATCGCGAACGTGAGTGCGACGGTCGTGCCGCCTCCCGGGTCCGTTCGCCAGGCGATCGTCGCGCCGATTTCCTCCGCTCGCCGCCGCATCCCGTCGAGGCCCCGGCCCCGCCGAGCGTCGCAGGGCTCCGCGTGGTCCAGGCCGACGCCGTCGTCGCTCACGGTGAGCTCCCATCGCCGGCCGCCGCGGCGCGTGAACGCGAGGACGACGCGTCGGGCGCGCGCGTGACGGGCCGCGTTGTGGAGCGCTTCCAGCCCGATCAGCAGGACGTTGCGGCGGAGCGCGAGCGGCAGCTCCGTGGCCGGCCACTCGCGCGGGGAGCGGAGCCGGAACTCGACGTCGTCGCCCGCGAAGAGGCGCTCGCCGTGGGCCACGAGACGGCTGGCCAGCTCCTCGAGGGTCGCGGTGCGCGGGTCCAGCGCCCAGACGATGTCGGCGAGCGCGCTCCCCAGCTCCTCCGCGGTCCCGGCGACCTCCTCGGCGATCTGGCTCTGCTGGCTCCGGTCGAGCCGGCCGGGCGCGAGGAGCCCGGCAAGGATCCCGATGCTGCCGAGCCCGGAGCCCAGCTCGTCGTGCAGGTCCAGGGCGATCCGCGTGCGCTCGCGCTCCAGGCCGAGCAGGTACGCCAGCCGGGCGCGGTAGACCGCCCACACCGCCACGGCGATGATGGTCGCGAAACCGGCGAGCGCCGCCGGCGTGCGGTACCACGGCGGGAGCACGCGGAACGCGAAGCGGGCCGGCTCGGCCGACCAGTGCCGTCCATCCAGCGAGGCGCGGACCTCCGCCCGGTAGCGTCCGGCTGGCAGCTCGACCCAGCGGAACCACGGCTGGCCGCGGGTGTCGATCCACGGCGCGCCGGGCGAGAGCCGGACCTGGTAGCGAACGCGCTCCGGATCGCGGAACGAGAGCGCGGCGAACCGCAGCTCGAGGCGGTTGCGGTCCGCGGGCAGCTCGAGGTCGCCGCCGAGGGCGACCACCTCGCCGTCCACCCGGGCCTCCATCAGCTCCACGCGCGGCGGCGCGCCGGGCCGAAAGTACCTCGCCTCCGGCGGGACGTGCAGGAGACCCCGCGAGGTCGCGACCCAGAGGGTGCCGTCGCCGTCCTCCAGCAGGTCGCCGCCGCCCACCGAGAGGAGCCCGTTCGCCGACCCGGGCGCCTCCAGCACCTCCCACCCGCCGGGGCCGCCCGGGCGGACCCGCTGCAGGATGCCGGACCCGATGATCCAGACCCCGCCGGACGGCGACGGGACGAGCCCGAAGACATCGCGGCTGGCGAGCTCCGCGTTCCTCGAGAGCGGGACCCACCCTTCGGCGCCCCGGGCCAGGACCCCCGCCTGCTGGGTCGAGGCCCAGAGGCCGCCATCCTCGAGCTCGAGCAACGACGTGACGACCCCGGCGCCGGGGAGCAGCTCGCACGCCCAGCCGCCGGCGTCGCCCGCCCGGGCCGCGGCGGCCGGCGCGTAGCAGACCCGCTCGCCGCTCGCGGCCCAGAGGCGCCCGGCACGGTCTTCCAGCACCGCGTGGACCGGCGCATCGTCGCCGAACGGAACACCCTCGACGCGGCGCAACGCGGGCCGGCGGACGTCGGCCCGGAGGAGCCCCCGATCCGACCCGATCCACAGCGTCGGACCGGGCGCGGCCGCGCACGAGTTGAACCCCGCGGGGACGGCGGACACCGCGCCGAGCCGCCGACCGCCGTGGATCCGCACCGCGTGGCCGCCGACCGAGAGCCAGAGGACGCCCAGGTGGTCGGCGCATGGCCGGGATTGGCTGGAGAGCTCCGGGACCGCCGCGATGTCGAGCCGCGTCCCCGCCCGCCGCACCGACCCCGTCCCCTGCCACGAGGTGACCCAGAGCACATCGCGCGAACGGGCGAGGTACCGGACGTGCCGGCCGGGGAGCCCCGCCCGATCGGTCCAGACCACCGTCTCCGGCTCGGGGTACTGGAGCAGCGCCGCGAACGTGCCGACCCACAGGCTCCCTTCATGGTCCACCAGCAGCGGGCCGCCGGACTCCAGGCCATCCGCCGATCCGATCCACTCGACCTCCGCGCCCGGCCGGACCGCGACCAGGTACCGGTCCATCGCCACCCAGTAGGTGCCCGCGCGCTCCACGAGCATGATCGGCCGGCCGGCCGGGAGGTGACCCCGCGCCCGCGAGGCCAGCTCGCGCTGCCGGCCCTCGACGAGCTCGACCACGCGGCCGTCCCCCGTGAGGACGACCAGGCGGCCGTCCGGGAACGACACGGCGTCGACGAGCAGGGCGTCGAACCGCTTCCTCCCAGGGCCGCCCGCGGGATCGAGGTGCCAGAGGCCCGCGTCCGTCAGGACGAGGATGCCGCCGTCGGCGGCGGACAGGATCACGCGCAGCCGTTCCTCGCCGTGCCAGCTCCGCGGGAGCACCGTCCAGCCCTTCTCGTCGCGGCGGGCCAGCGCGGTGTCCCCGGCCACGCTCCAGAGGCCGCCGCTCCCGTCGTACGCCAGTGCCCGGACCCTCTTCGACCAGCCGCCGGGCGGCGGCGGCACCGCCGTCGCGCCGTTCCGCGTCAACGTGAAGACCGCGCCGTCCTCCGTCTGCGCCGCGACCCGTCCGTCCGCCGCCGCGGCGATGCGGGCGACCGCGCCGGTCACCCGGTCCGACGCCCAGCGCCGGAACACGGTGCCGTCGAAGCGATAGAGCCCGCCCTTGGTGCCGATCCAGAGGGTGTTCGACCGGTCCTGCGCGAGCGCCGAGACGGGCGGCGCGCCCAGCCCCTCCTCGGTCGCGAAGCGCCGGACCAGGCGTTCCTGGGCCCGTGCGTCCGCTGTCACGGCGACGCACAGCAGGAGCAGCACCAGGGCCCCCACCGGCGCGCGCCTCACCGCGGCCGTGGCCTCACGCGGGCCGCTGCGACGCCGATGACCGCGCCGGCGGCAGTCGGGTGGATACGGAGATTCACGATCGTGGCTCCAGATCGGTCCGGCCCGGAGTGGGCCAGGCACGGGAGACACAGGGACGATGAGACGGACGGGGCGGGGACGCAACGCGGCGGCCATGAGGCGCGTCTCGACGAGCTCGCTCCTGCTCATGCCCGAGGCGCCGCGACGAGCTCGCCCGCGACCGTGTGCACGGGGTCGTCGTGCGTCGTCAGGAGCCCTCGCTACGCGTCGGGGTCGTCCTCCGGCGGACGATCCGAACGTACGCGCAGCGAGAGCTCCTTTCACCCGGCCCGACGCTCGGGCCTACAGGGGCACCGGGGCATCGGCCGCTGTCCTCGCACCATGTGAGGGCCAGGCGGCGCCGCCGCGGTTGTCCGGCCGAGCGGAGCCACCATGAGGTCGCGCGGTTTCTCGGGCCTCACTCCCGCAGGTTGAAGACGGCCCGCACCTCTTCGTAATCCATCTTCGCGAGGTCCTGGGGCGATAGATTCCCCGTGAGCCGAACGCCCGCCGGTATCAACACGTAACGGAATCGGTTGCCACGAGCCGAATCGTATTCGATGTCGAGCAGAGCCGAACCACTGATGCTCGTGACGGTGAAGTACAGCGCTCCTTGCGCAGAATTATAGGCGTAGGTATACCGTGCATTTCGGAACTCGTAATCGAAAAGGCGATGGTGGCCCGTCCCGTAGTTCGTGCCGTAAACCAGGATGACGCCACCGCTATCGAGAAAACTGCCAAAGCTGGTTTCGCCCACTGCATTCATGATGGGAGTCGGTATCACATACCTCATCGACTTCTGCGTGGGCGTGTCCGTTGAGTTCCAATCGTAGTTCACGAGGGTCGAGGCCACCACGTTCGCCGTTCCCTTCAGGTTGATCGGCGTCCCCCAACCGCTGGCCGTCTTCGGCCCGAACAAGTCCCCGGTGGTCCTGTTCAGGTAATAGTCGCCAATGGATCCGACCGAGGCGCTAGGATTGGTCGTACCGCTCAAAATCTTGCTTCCGGGCGCTCCGGGCTCGCCCCTCAAGTTCAACGGCGTCCCCCAGCCGTCGGACGTTTTGGGGCCGTACAGCATGGCGTTGGCCTTGTCCAGGTACATGTCGCCGATTTTGCCCAGCGATTCGGCAGGAGGGCCGTCTCCGCTGTGCATCACGGCTCCGTCCTTGCCTGGAATGCCCTGTTCACCCTGTGGCCCCTGCGGGCCCTGCGGCCCCATTGGCCCCTGCTCACCTTCGCCGCACGAAGCGGTCGCCAGCACGGCGAGAACACCGATCATCAACAACGACGTTGGGCCGAACCAGCGTGTCCTCTTCATTCTCCGCTCTCCTGTTCCGGGCTTTGCTTTCGCGTGGACAGTGGCCCCCGTGTCAGCTCTCCGATCACGGGTTGGAGGTTGCATCCGGCGCAGGCCGGATGACCCGACGGGTGCGGCGCCGGGGGCGGTGCATCCGCAGTGAGCAGCTCCGTCACGCACGGCCGTGGCCGCTCGATGCGCCGCCCACGGACACGGCTGACGCGTCGCGACCGGCCATCCTCGCCCTACGGTTCACTTGGGGTAGACTCGAGCGTCGCTGCGCAGAAGGGGTGACGAACGCGGCATCCCATCCGGAGCTACTCATCAAGGGAGGGCCCCCGCCGCCTCGGGTGTGCCCGCGGGAAAAGTTCACCTGGCCGGCAGGCGCCGGCCATGGCATGATCATGCCATCGTCGCAGCGTGGGTGGCGGGGCTGCTTGGGGCTGTTCGCGGCTGCTTGGGGCGCCCGGGGCTGCGCGGGGCATCAGAACCATGGCGCCGCACATCTGCCTTGCCCACAGATGTTTGCCGGTGAATCATCCCGGAGCCGTGGGGGCCGTGGCGTGAGTCCGCCGGCGGTTCGTCACCTCGTCTCGAGCGCCGAGTTCTCGAATCATGCGACGCATTCCGACCTCGCCTCGTCCGGCCTGGGCGGCCCTGGGGATCCTGCTCGCCGCGGGTCCGGTCGCCGCACAGGACTTCACTGGAGACTGGAGCGGTGTGGCCGACGGCACGGTTGCCACGCTGCGCATACAGCGGGATTCGGCAGGCCTGCACGGGCGCGTGCATGCGCCGAGCTGGCGCCCCGAACCCATCCCATTCAGCGAGATCGCGACGGCCGGCGATTCGATCATGCTGACGCTCCCGATCGACGGCGGGGCGGCCGTGCTGCGAGGCGCGCTCTCGCCCGATGGCGCGTTCCTGCTCGGCCGGGTGCTCGTCGGCGATGACGTGGCGGGGGCGTTCGAGTTCGCCCGGGAGGGTACGCAGGCTGCGGCGTTGATCGTGGAGCCGTTCGTGGAGCGGTCGCGCACCTCGGCGGTGCATGCGGATCCGGATTCCGCGGCACTCATCACGAGCGACATCGAGCTCTTCTGGGAGGTGTACGACAGCGCCCCGCCCGAGCAGCTGGAGGTGTGGCTGCGTCGCGAGTACCTGAACCGTGGTACACAGGGGCTCCGGGACTTCATCCCGTACCGCATCCTGGGCGCGGTGGATCTCGCAGCCCGGATCCGCAGAGACCGCAGCCGCTACGAGGCGGTGCGCCCGAGCACGGAACGCGTGTCCGAGGTGGAGTCGCAGATCCGCGCGACATTCCATGCGCTGAAGGCGCGCTATCCGGAAGCGGTCTTCCCCGACGTGTATTTCGTCATCGGTCGGTTCAACTCGGGCGGCACCGTGTCTCCCGCTGGCCTGCTGATCGGCGCCGAGATGTACCGGGATCCGGCCCGCCTGCCGATGATCGTCGCGCACGAGCTCGTCCATTATCAGCAGCCCCCTGGAGGCAGGAGCCTCACGCTCCTCGAGAGGGCCTTCCGCGAGGGCAGCGCGGATTTCGTGGGTGAGCTTCTCTCCGGGCAGCGGATGAATGCCGCGGCCCAGGAATACGGCCGGGCCCACGAGGCGGAGCTCTGGGCCGAGTTCCGGTCGGTGATGCACGGCACCGATGCCACGGGCTGGCTGTACGGCAACCCTCCTCCGGGACGGCCTGCCGACCTGGGCTACTTCATCGGGTATCGCATTGCGGAGGCGTACTACGCGCAGGCGGCGGACAAGGCCGCGGCGCTGCGCGACATCCTTCGCGTGCGGGACGTGGAGCGGATCCTCGCGGCCAGCGGCTACTCTCCCTAGCACGTGCCACCCTTGCGCGGTCCGCGGGGCCGCGGCATGGTACGAAACGAAGTGCCCCGCCTCCGCCGTCGAGACGGTGCGCTCTGACTGCCGGCAACGCGTCGTCTCGCCCCAGGAGCACGCCATGCGCCCCCTCCGATACTCCATCAACGTCACGTTGGACGGGTGCTGCGATCATCGTGCGATCCTCTCGGACGAAGAGTTGCATCGCCACGCCGCCGAGATCATCGCGCAGGCCGATGCCCTCCTCTTCGGCAGGGTGACCTACGAGATGATGGAGGCGGCGTGGCGGCAGCCGGCGCAGACGGGAGTGCTGCCCGATTGGATGGAACCCTGGATGGCGCCCTTCGCCCGGACGATCGACGCGGCACGGAAGTACGTCGTGTCGAGCACCCTGGACCGGGTCGACTGGAACGCGGAGCTGGTGCGCGGGGATCTGGGGGAGGCCGTCCGGCAGCTCAAGCGCGAGTCGGGCAACGGGCTGTACGTGGGGGGCGTGAAGCTCCCACTGGCGCTGGCGGAGCTGGACTTGATCGATGAGTACGAGTTCATCGTGCACCCCAGGCTGGCTGGCCATGGGCCGACGCTGTTCGCGGGGCTGTCGAAGCATGTGGACCTGAGGCTCGTGGGCCGGCTGGAGCTCGGCTCGGGAGCGGTGGCGCTGCGGTACGAGCCGAGACGATGACTGGGGAGACGGGCGCCTTCGGCGCCCCCAGCAGCCGATGAGGGGGACGGGCGCCTCCGGCGCCCCTGGTTCTCGGCGACGCAGCGGGGGAGCGGGAGGCATGACCAGTGAGTCTCGCCGGTGTCGCCGCAGCCGATCACCGCACGACGGCGGCCTTGCCCACAGATGTTTACGGGTGAATCGTCGCAATGGTTTGCGACGGATCCCAGCACGCGCTCCGAGCCGCGGCAACCCCGACGATGCTCGCGGCGAATGCGGCGGCTTGCCGCCCACAAGGCGCAAGAACTCACACGGGCGAGCTGCGTAATGCGGATCGCAGCAACGTGCTCGCCCAGGCAATCGGGCAACCTGCATGCACGAGTTCCGCTTCTACTACTTCACTCCCCTCTACGACGAGACCGTCGCGTTCTATCGCGATGTTCTGGGGTTCGAGTTGTATCGGTCCTGGGATCGCCCCGATGGCGACCGGGGGACGATCTTCAGGTCGCCCGGTGGTTCTGGATTGATCGAGATCGAGGCGGGCAGTACGGCTCCAATGGTGCAAGGTGGATTCTATATCGAAGTCGACGATGTCGAGGCGTGGCGGGCCAGAGTGGGTGACGCTGGCGCTCCGATCGTTCGCGAGCTGACCGCAACGAGCTACGGCCATCGCAATTTCAAGACACGTGATCCGAGCGGAATCGAGGTGTCGTTCTTCGAACGTCTCGTGGCGGAATGACTGTGACGCGGAGCTTCGGTCAGGCCACTCTGCACCTTCTCCGAAGCTCGCGTGTGACGTCCCCGAAGAACGCTCTCCCGCTGGCCCGCCAACCCCGCACTGCCCTCCCCCCTACCTCCCCCCGCTCACCTCCAGCACCCAATCCGCGATCCGCTCCATCACGGCCGGCGCCATGGTCTCTTCGATCTGCGCGTACTCCGACGGCGCGCCGGTCTTCGCGGTCTGGAACAGGTGATTGAGGCCCGGGAACTCGACGGTCGTGACCTGCCGGTTGCCGCCCTGCTCGAGCGCCTCGCGGATCGCGGCGAGGTTGGCTTGCGAGGGCACCTGGAGGTCCAGCGATCCGTTGACGGCGAGCACCGGCACCTTGACGCGCCGCAGCGTGGGCCGCGGGTCGTAGTCGATGAAGTAGCGGAGCCAGGGCGTCACGACCTGGCGCACCTGCTGCTCGATCGCCGCCTCGCGCGCTTCGGCTTCTTCGCCCTGCGCCGGCTGCTGACCGAGCGCGGCCCGGGTCCGCTCGTGCATCTCGCGGAGCGCGTCGCGCACGCGCCGGCGGGCCGCGCTGTCCGACGGCTCCTCGCGAAGCACCTTGAACAGCGTGCGCTGGATCTCCTGGTTCTGCGCGATGGCCGCCTCCGAAGCGCCGCTCGCGCGCGCGATCAGCGCGGACTGGAGGATGAGGATCGAGTCGCCCGGCAGGCCGGGGCCCGCCATGAGCACGATCCACGCGACGTCGTCCGACTCCGCGGCGACCATCGGCGCGATGAGGCCGCCCTCGGAGTGCCCGATCAGCCCGATGGCCGCGGTGTCGACGTCGTCACGCGACTTCAGGTACGCGACGCCGGCCAGCACGTCGCTCGCGAAGTCCGCGCTCGTCGCGCTGCCGAAGTCGCCGGTGCTCTCGCCCACGCCTCTGTCATCCACCCGCAGCACCGCGATGCCTCGCCGGGTCAGGTGGTCCGCCAGCACCAGGAACGGCCGGTGGCCCATCAGCTCCTCGTTCCGGTCCTGCGGGCCCGACCCGGTGATCAGCAGCGCCGCCGGGTAGCGCCCCGGCGCGCGCGGGCGAGTGAACGTGCCGGCCAGCCGCACGCCCGCCGCCGGGTTCTCGTAGGTCACATCCTCCGAGTGGTACGGCAGCGGCTCCCTCGGGTCCTGCGGCCGCGGCCCCATCCCCAACACCTGGTCCGTCCGCGCCAGGTCCAGCGGGAAGCTCGAGCCGTGCTGCGTGAGCGTGCCCGCGATGCGCTCGGCGCCGGGCTGAACCTGCCCTCGGTAGACTGCGTTGAGCGAAGCCAGCGTCACGCGCACGCTATCGCCCGTCACCTCCACCGCGCTCGCCGGGATCCCGCGCGCACCCTGGTCCGGGCTGTCCATCGCCCCGCGATACGTGCCGTCGGCCTGCCGGGTGAGATGAAAGACGAGGCGCAATTCGATCGGCCCCGCCTGGAGCGTGCCGAGCCACGCGCCGCTCAGGTCCGTCTGCTGGGCGCGCGCCGGCGCGGGCGAAAGCGCCGTGAGCAGGAGCGCGGCGAGGGTGAGCCCGAACCGCGTAGTGTTCCGCTTCATCGTCGTCTGCCTCCGTGGCAAGTGGCGGGAGCGACGCCGTGACCGCGGTGCATCGGGCCGATGGCCCGGCCGCAGGCCCCGGTCGAGCTGGATCGGAGCGCTGCCCCGGCCCGGAGGCGGCATGCGGCCATGCGGCGCGGTCATGTTCGAGGGTCCCCCGCCGTGGGCGGGGGCGTCTTACAACTGTAATACGCGCGAGCGCCCGATTCTTCTTCATCCGGGCGCGGGCCCGGGGTCACGAGCGAACGTGCTCTCGCGTACGGTTCAGGTGGGCGGTGAGGTGAGCGGCGGTAGGGGACGGATCGGGATGCGGGCCTCCGACGCTCGCGCGGCGGAGCGCAGGGGCCCTGCCCTCGAGGAGCGGGTCGCCCCGGGCCGCCGGCGGAGAGGGCCGGCGCGCCCGGGGCCCGGGGGCGGGGTCGCGGTCAGCCGCCGCTCTCCCCGCCTTCTTCCGCCGTGGACGTGATCGTGAATGTCACGCTCGCATCCTCGCCGGCGTCCACGCTCACCTCCACGGGCGCGGCCGGGTCGGTCGTGAACGTGAGCCCGGCCGGGCCGACGAGCGAGGCCTGGAACGGGCCGGCCGCCGGGTCCACCGACGCGAACCGGGCGGAGAACGTGCCGTCGCCGTCCGTGTCGGCCAGCGCGAGCGTCGCCGTATCGCCGGCCGCGTCCTCGATCCGTGCCGAGAAGTCCGCGAGCGTCACGCTGTCCGGCAGCGTCACCGTGTCCGCCAGCACGGCGTTGACCGTGATCGAGGTGGTCGTCGTCGTCGGCGGCTCGCTCTCGCTCGCCGTGATCACGGGATGCATGATCCAGCGGCCGGACTTGCCGGCCTCGTGGCCGAACGACTGCGAGACGTCGAAGTCGACCAGGATCGTCTCCTCGCCGTCCACCTCGAAGCCCTCCGGCAGCTCGACCTTGAGCCCGCTCTGCGCGTAGCTGGGCATGTGCAGCTTGCCCGTGGCGGTCACGCCCTCCGGCAGGCCCTCGTAGTTGGGCGACGAGGCGAAGTAGCGGAGCTCGCCGTTCTCTCCTTCGACCGCGATGTAGCCGCCGGTGATCACGAAGCGGAGCTGGCCGTACGCGCCCGGCGGGACCTCTTCACCGTCCACCAGGGTGAGCGTGGAGTCGGCCAGCTCGACCAGGTCCGTGGTCACGGGCTCGTCCCGCAGCGTGACCCGCTGCTCGCCCTGCAGGTAGACCTTCGAGATGGTGACGACCGCCTCGACGATGTCGCCCGGCGCGTCCTTGAGCAGGATGGTGAGGCGGGGTGGGGCGCCCTTCGGCCGGCCGTTCCCGTTGACTGCGGTCACCTCCTGCTCCGCGCAGCCGGCCAGCGCGAGCGCCAGGACCGCCGCGGTCCACAGCACACGTCCTCTCATCGCAGCACCTCCTCGGTTCATCCCTGTGGGGGGTGGCTGCGCGTCGTCTGGGGTTCTGTTCGGATGACGACCGAGCCGGGCGGCGGGTCACACACGGGGGGTGGGGCGGCGCCGCGCCGCCGCATGCCGCGCGGTTCCAGGCCGCGCTTGCGTCGGCAGGTCACGCACGGGAGGCGCGGAGGCGCCGCGCCGGCCCAGCACGGTGGCCGCGAGGCGCAGGGCGGGATCCCTGCTGCCTGCGTCAATCAATGTGCACGGTCCGCTTGTTCTTCAACCCGTCGAACGAGTGGCGGAGCTCCATGTGCACGGTCGGCGGCTCGCGCAGCTCGGGCGGCACCTTCTCGCCCGCGGGGCCCTTGGTGATCGTCGTGCCGCCGTCCACCGTCCACAGCGCGCCGGTGACGTAGCTCGCTTCGTCGGAGGCGAGGAACGCGTAGACGTTGGCGACCTCTTCGGGCGTGCCGCGGCGGCCCAGCACGGTGCCCGCGACCACGCCCCGCTCCATCTCCTCCGTCATCGGGCCGGTCTCCTTGTGCGTCCAGGCCGTGTCGATGGGGCCCGGGCACACGCAGTTCGCGCGCACGCCGTAGGGCCCCTGCTCGACGGCGACGCCAAGCATGAACGCGTGGATCCAGCCCTTGGTCCCGCCGTACGGCGTGTTCCCGGCCAGGCCGATCAGCCCGGACTCGGAGCCGGCCGAGATGATGTTGCCGCGCGTGCTCTGGAGGTGCGGCAGCGCGAAGCGCGTCATGAGGAACGCGGCCCGGATGTTGTTGCGGATCGTGGCGTCGAACTGCTCGATGGGGTAGCGGTCGGTCTCCGCCGTCGCCAGGAACACGCCCGCGTTGTTGACCAGCACGTCCAGCCGGCCCCACTCGCGCAGCGCGGTTTCGACGCAGGCCTGTGCATCCCGCTCCTCCGCGAGGTCGCCCTCGAAGCCGATCGCCTCGCCCCCCTGCCGGCGAACGGAGGCGACGACGTCGCCCACGGGATCCGTGGGCAGCCCCGCGACGACCACGCGCGCGCCCTCGGCGCAGAACTTGTGGACGATCGCCTCGCCGATCCCCGTTGCGCCGCCCGTCACGATCGCGACCTTGCTCTCGAGCCGTCCGGCCATGCCGTCCTCCCTCGCGTTCCCGATCGTTGCCGTGCGATTGCGTGCGCAACGGTGACGCGAGTTCAACTTCCGTACCGGGCGGAGCGCCGGGGCGGCTGCGCTTCGCGCGCGCGGCTCCGCAGCGGCGCGCCTGCAGCGCGCGGCGCGCCGGGCCGGTGAACGGGCGCCGGCGCCGCGCGGCGAGCTCGTCGCCCGATGCCCGCTACTCGGTCCGCAGCGCGTCCATCGGGCTGACCGCGGACGCGCGCCGTGCCGGCAGGTAGACGGCCAGCGCGCTGGCCGCCACCAGCAGCAGCGTGACCGCGGCGAGGGTGAGCGGGTCGCGGCTCGAGATGCCGAAGAGCAGCGATTCGAGCAGCCGGGAGAGCGCGAGCGCGCCCGCCAGCCCGATGGCCACGCCGACGAGCGAGAGCGCCATCCCCTGCCGGAGCACCATCCCGCGCACTTCGCCGGGCGCCGCGCCCAGCGCGATGCGCAGGCCGATCTCCCGCGTGCGCTGCGTCACGACGTACCCGATCACGCCGTATAGCCCGATCAGGCCGAGCAGCAGCGAGACCGTGCCGGCGACGATCAGCACGATCATCGTGAACGACGTCTGGGCCATGGACTCCGCAACGACCTGTTTCATCGTGCGTGCCGCCGTGAGCGGCACGTCCGGCGCGACGCGGCGGACCGCCGCCGCCACGGATGGCGCGAGCACCATCGGGTCCCCGGCCGTGCGGACGACCAGTTGGCCGACGCTCAGATTCACGTTCACCGTGCGGGTGTTCAGCGTCAGGTACGCCATCGGCCGGATGTCCTGGTCCAACCCGAACATCCGCACGTCCTCCACGACGCCAGCGATCTCGAGCCAATCGGGATCCGTGCCGAAGCGCACGCGCTCGCCCAGTGCGCGCCCCTCCATGAAGTCCCGCGCGAAGCTGCGGCTCACCCACACGTAGCGCGGGATCTCGCCCTCATGGTCCCGCGGCTCCATCGGCCGCCCCTCCAGCAGCCGGATGCCCATCGTCTCGAAGTAGCCCGGCCCGACGACGGCAAACATCGCGACCGGCGGCAGCGCGTCCTCCGCGCGCGGCCGCGACTCGATGTCGAACGACGAGCCGTTGATCCCGCGCGGCAGCACCGGGAGCGCGTTGGTCACGCCGACGGTCTGCACGCCGGGAAGCCCACGCACCTCGTCCATCACGCGGCGGTAGAAGCCGGTCGGGTCGTTCCGGCCATCCCGCTCGCCCCGGCTGATGCCGAGCGTCAGCACGCCCTCCGGCCGGAAGCCGGGGTCCACGGCACGCAGGCGCTGGAAGCTGCGCAGCAGGAGGCCGGAGCCGGCGAGCAGCATCAGCGACAGCGCGATCTGCGCGGCGATCAGCCCCTTGCGCATGACCTGCCGCTCGCGGGAGCCCGTGTCGCCGCGGCCCTCGCGCAGCCCCTCCACCAGCGGCCCGCGCAGGTAGCGCGGCAGCGGCAGCCCTCCGAACGCCAGCCCGGCGAGCACGCTCAGCGCGAGCGCGAAGAGCAGCACGGTCGCGTCCACGCTCACCTCGTGCAGGCGGGGGAGCTGCGCCGGCCCCGCAGCCACGAGCGCGCGCACGCCCACCGCAGCCAGGAGCACGCCCAGCGCGCCGCCCGCCAGCCCCAGGATCACGCTCTCGGAGAGGAACCCGGCGGCGAGGCGCGTGCGCGTCGCGCCCAGCGCGGAGCGGACGGCCAGCTCCTTGCGCCGCGCCTCCGCGCGCACGAGGAACAGGTTCGCCACGCTGGCGCACGCGACCAGGAGCAGGAAGCCGACGGTCGCGAGCACCACCCACAGCGCCGTGGCGACGTCGTCCCCGATGATCTCCTCCTTGAGCCGGGTCACGCTCGCGCTCCAGCCCGCGCGCTCGAGGAAGCCCGCGTTGATCCCGCCATCCCCGGCGATCTCCGGGATGCGCGCCTGGAGCTGCTCGACCTCGCGCGCCGCCGACTCCAGCGTCACGCCCGGCGCGAGCCGCGCGAGCCCGGTCAGGCCGAACGTGCCGAACGGGCCGTTCGGGTCCACCCACAGCGGCAGCAGCGCGACGGTCTCGTCGCTAGGGTACGCGAAGCCCTCCGGCATCACGCCCACGATCTCGGTCGGCACGCCATCGAATTCGACCACCCGGCCGATGATGTCCGGCGCGCGGCCGAACCGCGCCGACCAGCCGGCGTGCGTCAGCACCGCGACGCGCGGCCCGCCCGGCTGCGCGTCATCCGGCAGGAGGCGGCGGCCCAGCGCCGGCTGCACGCGCAACACGTCGAACAGCTCGGGCGAGACCTCGGCGACGCTCACACGCACGGGCCGGTCCCCGCCCGTCAGGTTCCGCTCCTGAGCGTTCACCACCGCGATGCTGCTGAAGCTCCGTGCGTGCGTGCGGTACAGCCGGATCGTCCCGGCCGAGTTCTCGAGGTCGGGGAGGTTCAGGCCGGGGGCGTGGTGCTCGAGCACCACGAGCTGCTCCGGGTCGGGGTACGGCAGCGGCCGGATCAGCACCGCGTTCACGACCGCGAAGATCGCGACCGTCCCGCCGATTCCGAGCCCCAGCGTCAGCGCCGCCGCCGCCGCGAACCCCGGGCGGCGGACCAGCGCACGCAAGCCGTGACGGACATCCTGGATCAGTACTCCCATGGGATCACCTCGACGGGTGGTCGGATGGAGAGGGGGGTGGAGTGCGCCGGCGCGCCGCGCGGCGACCCGCTCGCGCACCGCCGTCGCGGCGAGGTCCAGCAGGAACCGGAGCCACGCCGCCGCGAGCCGCCGCCTGCCTGCCTCGAGCGCGGCGCGCGACGCGTCCCGGAACGCCAGCGCCATCTCATCCGCGAAGCGGCTGCGGAAGTCGCGCGGGTACGCTCGCAGCAGGGCCCGGTAGACCGCCTCGCCCGCGGCCACGAGCCGCCGGCCGCGCCGCCCCGGCCCGCCGCCCCGCATCACGCCGCTCCTGGCCGGGGGAGCAGGTTCTTCGCGCGCGCCAGCTCCACGAGCCGCTCGAGCCGCGCCGCTTCGGCCGCGACGACCTCCCGGCCGAGCGCGGTCAGCCGGTAGTAGCGCCGCCGCTCGTCTTCGCCCTCCCGGGCGGGCCGCTCGCCGGCCTCCTCCAGCACGCCCTGCTCGAGCATGCGCTTGATCGCGCCGTACAGCGTCCCCGGGCCCAGGCGCACCTCGCCCCCGGAGCGCGCCTCGACCTCGCGCATGATCGCGTAGCCGTGGCGCTCGCCGTCCACGAGCGAGAGCAGGATGTGGAAGACGGCGGGCGAGAGCGGGAGCAGCGCGTAGGGGTCCGGCCGGCGTGGGGTCATGACGCGTGTCGCCCGTGGGTCGGGTGGGGTCGGTGGTGCGCCACTATATCGTGACGCGATATATGCGCGCCCGCCGGGCCCGCCGTCAAGGGCGGGGTCCGCGCCGCGCGGGTTGGGGGTCGCACCGGGCGGGGACATCGGATCGGGTGCGCGATCCCTCGCGCAGCTCGGCGCGACGCGGGGTGCCCGCCGCCGGCCGGCCGGCCGGCGGCGGGGGGTGGCGCTTCAGGCTTCTTCGGGGGCGGAAGCGGGAGGGAAGCGGGGCCGGGCCGGAGCCCTCAGCTTTCGCCCGCGCTCCACGGCGGCACCACGCCGTTGGTCCGCGCGTAGGCGATGGACTGGCCGAGGTGCTCGTGCATGTGCGTGACGAGCGTGGTGAGCACGTTCCGCTTGGTCGCGTCCTGCCCGAACATCTTCACCAGGTCATCGAGCTGCTCGTCGGGGATCGCGGCCACTGCATGCCGTGCATGCATGAACGCGTGCCGGAGCGTCTCCTTCACCGTCGCCTCGTCCGTGACCTGCTCGAGGGCGCGGAGCTTCGCCATCGTCTCCTGCGGGCTCGCGGCGCGGTACTGCTCCGGCGGTTGCACCCCCGCGAACGCCGGGATCATGAAGTTGGCGCCCGCCACGTGCATGAATACCTCGCTCACCGAGCGGACACCCTCGCCCGGCCGCCAGTCGTACTTGCCCGTCATCGCGTCCGCCAGGCCGAGGAACTTGCGCTCGAGCTGGTCAATGTCGCGGATGAGCTCGGCCCGGAGGCCGGCCGTCGGCATCGTCATGTGCTCGCCGTGAGCGTGCTCGCCGTGAGCGTGCTCGCCGTGAGCGTGCCCGCCGTGCTGCGCGGCAGCCGGCGCTGCCGCGAGGACAGTTGCCGCCGCCATCGCGGCGGCCGCGCGGATGGTCGTGCGCCGCATGCGTTCTCCCGGTCGTTGCGCGAACGAGTGTGGGAATGCCGGTGTCGCGCCGAATCTACGCCGGAGCCGGCCGGGGGTGGAAGGGCGCCGGCCGCTGGACAGACCGCGGCACGGGGGGATACTCTGTCGCCCGCGCGGGCCGGTGCGCTCGTGGCCATGATTCTCGCCCTTGCGGCCGGCAGGCCGCGCTGGATGCTCGCGGCGTGATCGTGGATCTCGTGCCCGCCCGCGCGCCGGGGGCCAATCTTCCCAGGACGACGTCGACACGACCGCCATGTCGCACCGGATCGCGGCGCCGCCGCGCACATCCTACGCCCGCCGGTTGGGTCTCTTCGACGGCACCATGGTCGTCGTCGGCGGGATCATCGGCGCGGGCATCTTCCTGAACCCGGCGATCGTCGCGCAGCGCGTCGGCGCGCCCGGGCTGATTCTCGCGGCGTGGGCGCTCGGCGGCGCCGTCGCGCTGCTAGGCGCGCTCTGCTTCGCCGAGCTGGGTACGCGGCGGCCGGAGGCCGGCGGCGGCTACGTCTACCTGCGCGAGGCGCTCGGGCCGCTGCCCGCGTTCCTCTACGGCTGGATGCTGCTGCTCGTCATCAACAGCGGCGGCATCGCGGCCGTCGGGATGACGTTCGCCTCGTACGCCGCCGACCTGGCCGGGCTGCCCGCATCGCTGGTCAAGCCGCTCGCGATCGCGGCCATCGCGGCGCTCACGATCATCAACTACGTCGGCATCCGGCCGGGCGCGGCGACGCAGAACGTCTTCACCGTGCTCAAGCTCGTCGCGCTCGGCGGGCTCATTCTCGCGGGCCTCGCGCTGGCCGCGCGCGCGGCGGGGCCGGCCGCCGGGGCGCTGGCGGGCGAGGCGCGTGTGGGGGAAGCCGCTGCGGGGCCGCAAGGCGCGCTCGCCGCGGCCGGCGCGCTCGGCGCCGCGCTGATCCCCGTGCTGTTCGCCTACGGCGGCTGGCAGAACGCCAACTTCGTCGCCGGCGAGGTCCGCGATCCGCAGCGCAACCTGCCGCGCGCGCTGCTCTTCGGCGTCGGCATCGTGGTGGCGACGTACGTGCTCGCGAACGTCGCGTACGTCGTGACGCTGGGAGCGGCCGGGCTCGCCGCGAGCACCGCGCCGGCGGCCGACACGATGCGCGCGCTGCTCGGGCCCGCGGGCGGCACGTTCATCACGGTGGGCATCGTGCTCTCCACGTTCGGCTTCCTCAATCTCTCGATCCTGGCCGCGCCGCGCGTTTACCAGGCCATGGCCGACGACGGGCTCTTCTTCCGCTGGGCCGCGCGGCTCCACCCGCGCTACCGCACGCCCGCGGGCGCGATCGTGTTCCAGTCCGCGTGGGCCGTCGTGCTGCTCCTCTCGGGCACGTACGGCGAGCTGCTGGATTGGGTCGTCTTCGGCGACTGGATCTTCTTCGGCCTCGTCGTCGTCACGCTGTTCGTGTTTCGCGCGCGTGAGGCGAGGGAGGGGCCGGACGGCGGCGCCCGGGACGCGAGCGGGGTGGCAACGGCCGGAGCACGGACGGCCGGCGGCGCCCGCCAGAATGTGGCGGGCGCGGAGGCGGATGGCCCGGCGGGCAGGGAGGCGGTCGGCACCGGCAGCGCGCCTGGTGCCGGTAGCGCGCCTGGCGCCGGCGGCGCGACGGACCCTGCGGCGGACGCCCACGGCGCCTCGCGCGGTGCGACCTTCCGCACCATCGGCTACCCCTGGGTGCCCGCGTGCTTCGTGCTCGTCGCGGGCATCGTCGTGATTAGCTCGATCGTCTCCAACCCGGTGAACGCCCTGCTCGGCGGGACGCTGATCGCCGCCGGCGTGCCGGTGTTCTTCCTCTGGCGCCGGCGATCCGCGTTCCCTCCGGACGCGAGATGGTACAAGGTTGTACCATCTCCCCAAACGCCGGAGGCGACCTCTCCCCAAACGCCGGAGGCGACCTCTCCCCAATCGCCGGAGCCGGCCTCTCCCCAATCGCTGGAGGCAACCTCTCCCCAATCGCTGGAGGCACCATCTCCCCGATGGCCAGAGGCACCGTCTCCCCAATCGCCGGAGGCGAGCGTGAAGGGGAGCCCGTACATCGCGTGGGCCAAGTCGCACGCCGGGATCCGCTACAACCTGGCCGCGAGCGGCGTGCGGCCGTGCCCGGCCGAGCTGCTCGAGCCGACGCTCGACGACCTCACGATCGAGGCGCCGCCCCCATACGGCTGGCCGCCGCTGATCGAGCGCATCGCGCGCCGCTACGGCGTGGCGGAGTCGCAGGTCGTGCTCGCGCACGGCGCGTCCATGGCCAACCACCTCGCCTGTGCCACGCTGCTCGAGCCGGGCGACGACGTGCTCGTCGAGCACCCGGCGTACGAGCCGCTCGTCGCGCTGCCGCGCTACCTGCACGCGAACGTGCGCGCGTTCGCGCGGGTGCCGGAGGACGGCTGGCGGCTGGATCCGGACCGCGTGGCCGCCGCGCTCACGCCGCGCACGCGGCTGGCGATCCTGTCCGACCTGCACAACCCGACGGGCGCGCGGGCGGGCGAGGAGGGGCTGCGGGCGCTCGGTGAGCTGGCGGAGGCGCGGGGCTTCCACGTGCTGGTGGACGAGGTCTACCTCGAGTGGCTGTACGGCGACGGCGTGCAGAGCGCGGCGCGGCTCGGCCCGCGCTTCATCGTGACCAGCAGTCTCACGAAGGCGTACGGGCTGGACGGGTTGCGCGCGGGCTGGATCCTCGCGCCGCCGGACGTGGCGGACCGCATCCGCCGGCTCGAGGACCTGTTCAGCGGGCACATCGCGCAGCCGACGCAGCGGCTCGCGGCGAAGGCGCTGGACCGCGCGGCCGCGCTGCTCGCGCCGCTGCGCGCGCAGCTCGAGCGGAATCGCGAGGTGGTGGACCGCTTCGTCGCTGCGCAGGAGCGGCTGTGGTGGGTGAAGCCGGCGGCGGGGACGATCGGCTTCGTGCGGCTCGAGGGCGGCGGCGTGGACGAGCTGGAGGAGCGGCTCGAGGCGCGCTACGCGACGGCAGTCGCGCCCGGACGGTTCTTCGGCGCGCCGGATTGGTTCCGCATCGGGTTCGGGGTGGAGACCGCGGTGCTGGAGGAGGGGCTCGCGCGGATCGCGGCGGCGCTGGAGGGGTGAGGGCCGCGCGCGCGACCGATGCGAGTGCGAGGCGGCCGGCGCGCGGCCATGGCGAGGCGGCCGCGCGCCGGCCGACGGCAAACCGCGGCCGCCCGCGTCAGCAGGGCGGCGCCGGCTTCTCCGGCTGCGGCGCCTCCTCGCGCATCGGGTCGCCGATCGTACCGAGGAAGAGCACGGTGCCGGAGAACCGCTCACGGATCGCGAACAGGAACGGCCGGTCCACGCGCATCGTGGGCGGCAGGGACGTCACGCCCACGCCCCCGACCGTCGCGGCCGCGGCCCTCGTGCCCGCCTCATCCACCTCGACGAACGTCTTCTGCCGCACGTACTGGATGCAGACGCCCACGGGCGTGAGCCGACTGAAGTCCGCATCCGGCGAGAACGCGCGGGCCATCCCCATCTCGACCAGCGGATCGTTCAGATAGGCGTCGTAGGCGGCGCGGAACTTCGGCAGCGCGAGGTCCATCCTCACGGAGTCCAGATCCGCCACGAGCGCGTCCCACGCCTCGGCGTCCAGCCCCGCGACCAGGTCCGCGAGCGGCACCTCCGGCGCGGGCAGCACCACGGTCATCGCGTACGCGCCGCCGCCGTAGCCGAGCTCGACCGCCTCGTACCGCGCGGTCCGGGCGTACGGCAGCGTGCTGCCGGTCAGGTGCATCATGGGGACGGAGACGGTCGAGCCATCCGCGCGCCGGAACGGCTCCGCGCGCGTCTCGCGCGGATCGAACGGCTGCGTCCACTTCCCGATGAAGTAGGTCGCGTTGATCAGGAACACCTTGTCCGCATGGCTGATCTCGTCGATCCCCTTCTCGATCATCCCGTCCGTGGCGTTGCGGATCCAGGCGTTGATCGCCTCCAGCGTGGCCGGGTCGTCGAAGTCGCGCTCCTGTGCCTCCGCGCCGAAGTACCGCTTCACGGTCTGGACGAAGGAAGGCAGCACGGGGAAGCCCTGGCGCGTCCACACCGAGTTGCCCACGCCGACCTCGACGTGCGGATCCAGCCCGACGAGCAGCTCGAGCAGCGAGCGGTAACCCTCGTTGATCTCCTGCTCGGAGTGGCCGCCGAGCCGCAGGCCGGCCCGCAGCCCCTCCCACGTCTCGCCCGCCGTCCCGTTCAGCGCCATCCCGAGCGCGAAGGAGGCGCTGAGCGGCGAGAGGAACACGTTGGGTGCCTGCTCCTCCGCGTGCACCAGGCGGAACAGGTCGAACCCGAACGCGTTCGCGGCCGTGACGATGTCCTGCTCGACGACGCTCAGCTCGCGCGGCAGCTCCGTGATCGGCCCGGATGGATCGGGCGGATCGGACGGATCTCCGGTTCCGCACGCCGCCAGTAGCAGGGCGGCGCCCGCGAGCAGCGGCAGGTGTCCTCCTTCGGTCCAGTGCGCCATGGTGACTCCCCTCGATGCGATGACGTGACCCGTCCCGCTTCCTTACCTCACAACGTCCGGCGTTGCCGCTCCGTGACCGCCAGCACACGCGCTACAGCTTCACGCGCAGCTCCGTGCCGCCACGCAGCGCAGGCCCTTCCTCCGGGTCGACGACGTACTCCCGGATCGAGATGATCACCTCCGTCGTGCTCGCGTCGTAGCCGACGATCTCGTCGAACGGGATCTCCGCGGTTGCGCCGGGCGCCAGCCGCGGGCACACGTCGGGCGCCCAGCACTGCGGCTGGATGAACTGCACCCGTGCGTCGCGGGCGCCGTACACGATGTCGGTTTCCCCGGTGTTGGTGATCGTGAGCCGACCGTCGGCGGCGGCTGCGCGCACATCCATTGGCGGCGCATCGCCGGTCGGGTCCCTGGCTGCCGAGCAGGCGGCGAGGGCGATCGCGAGGGCGAGGGCGACGCGGGCGCCGCCGGAGGGTCGGCTCATGAGGTTCTCTCCGCAAGGCAGGTGTGCGTGGTCCACCCCGGCTGAACCCGGCGAGGCCGCGCCCGGTCACATGCGGCTGGACCGCGTGGTGCGGCTTGTGCCGCAGCACGTGCAGTACGCCGAGTCGGCGCGCGCATCGGTCCGGTGGAGGCGTGGCCGAGAAGACAGTGCCCCCGAACGGTCGCCGGGCGCCAGGCGGAGCGGCAGCGCGCGAGCGCCGCGCCGCGGCGCTCCAGCGTCGCGCTCGCCGCCAGGGATCGAAGCGGGCCGTCGCATGCATCCGCTGGTGCGGCCCGTCGCATGCATCCGGCTGGTGCGGCCCGTTCGTCGCGCCGAGCGAGCGCTTGCCGGCACGGACCGCGTGGGGCTGCCTCGAGCGCGCGGACGTGGCACCATCCACCCGGCCCGGATGTACAGCACGCATGAACCGCATCGGCCGAATCCCGCTGCTGCTCGCGCTCCTCCTCGCCGCCGCCTGCACCGGCGAGCGGGAGTCCGCGCCGCCCGGCGACGCCGCGGCAGACGCCGGCAACACTGCTGCTGCCGACGTCGCCGGATCACCCGCCGGCGAGCCGCCGCCGCCGGGTCAGCCCGATGACGGCAGCGCCGCCGCGGCCGTGATCCGCGACTACTACGCCGCCATCGCGGCGCGCGACTACGCGCGCGCGTACCGCCACTGGGGGGACGGCGGCGCCGCGAGTGGGCAGAGCTTCGAGGAGTTCCGCGCCGGCTTCGCGGAGACCGTAGCCGTGACGGCGGAGGTCGGCGCGCCCGGGCACGTCGAGGGCGCCGCGGGCTCGCGGTACGTGAGCGTGCCCGTCGAGGTCCGGGCGACCACGACGGCCGGCGCCGCGCAGTGCTTCCGCGGCACGTACACGCTACGCCGTGCCGTCGTCCCGGGCGCGACCGCGGAGCAGCGGCGCTGGCACATCGCCTCCGCGGACATGCGGCCGTGCGCCGGTTCGCCGGCACCGGGCGCGGAGACGGCTCCCGGCGGCGATGCCAGCACGGGCGACGCCGCTGCCGCGGCCGGCGACGCCGGAGGCAACGGCGGTGCCGCGGGAGGCAACACGAGCGACGCTGGAGGCAGCGACGGTGCTGCCGGGGGCAACGACGGTGCTGCGGAGGGCAACAGCGCCGTTGCCGATGAGCGTGCCGCGCAGGCCGCCGCCGACCTCGTCCGCCGCTTCGGCCAGCGCCTTGCCCGCGTCTCGCTGCTCGCGCCGCCCGGCGCGCTGCGCGAGGCGATCCGCGCGCAGTACGGGCCGCTCGTCACGCCCGCGCTCCTCGAGGCGTGGCTCGCGGACCCCTCCAGCGCGCCGGGGCGCGACGTGTCGAGCCCCTGGCCCGACCGCATCGAGGTGCGCGACGTGCGGCGCATCCGTCCGGACGCGGTGGAGGTGACGGGCGACGTCGTCTACAGCACGAGCGTGGAAGCAACACGTGGCGGCGCGGCGCGCCGCGAGCCCGTCGTGGTGACGGTGGTGCGGGGATCGGATGGCGAGTGGCGGATCGGCGGGGTCGAG
>DASVDH010000071.1:0-44263 GCA_036381195.1 Longimicrobiales bacterium
TCCTTTCCTCGAGCCGCGCCGGCAGCCGCATGACGCCGTGCGCTGATCCGATCCCATCACGATCTGGCACGGAGAGTGACGGCGGTTGTCGATGACACGGGTTCTCCATTTCGATCCTGACAGCGGCGCCCTGAGCGCTGGCGTGCCCACGGGCGAGGTTGCGCGCCGGGGCTGTTACATCTTCCTGGGCGAGCCGGTGGAGCCGACGCCGGCGTTCGGGCGGGTGGTCGGCGCGGCGGTCGCGGGCTCGGGCGTGCTGCGGCTGGTCTGGGCGCGGCGGCTCGCGGATCTCGCGGCCTCGCGGTGGCGTCTCTCGTGCGCGGCGGACGGCACGGTCGCGGAGCCGGTGGCGTTGGGCGGTGGGGATCTGGGCGTGACCGTGCCGGCGGGGGTGCGGCTGTCGTGGGACGCCTCGGGCGCGGCGATGGTGCTGGAGGGCGACGGCATCACGGCGCGGCTGCCGGGTGCCGGCGAGCTGCCGGCGCGGGAGGGCCGCGCGCGCGTGCTCCTCGCCGGCGACGGCGTCGGCGCGCTGGAGCTCGAGCTGGCGGATGCGCCGGTCGCCGCGTCGTTCCGCTACTTCTGGGGTCCGGCGAGCGCGCTCGAGCGGGCGGTGTACCCGGTGTTCCCGGCCGTCCCGCGCACGAGCGGGCTGCGCATCCGCTACTCGCCGCACGCGCCCCGGGAGCGAGCGCGCGCGTGGCTGGTCGGTGAACCGGAGCGGTACCCGACGTTCTTCCGCACGCCGTTCGGCCATCCGGTCGAGTTGGGCACGACGGAGAACTCGGGATTCGCCTTTCAGTACGACCCGGTGGAGGGTGCGGACTACGCGGTGCTGGACGGCGAGTGGAGCGTCCACGCGCACGGGGAGACCGGCCCGGCATCGGCCGTGCGGGCGTTTCGTGCGACCGGCGCGACGGGCGCGACCGGGCCGGTGTCGAGCGTCGATCTGATGCTGGGCACGTCGGGGCTCGAGTACGCGCGGCTGGAGGAAGGCGCGCCCATCGCGTTCGCGCCGGGCGGACCGGCTTACGCACAGTACTTCGGCGGACCGGGCGCGGGCCCGACGGCGCTCGTCTCGGAGGTCCCGGGCATCGCGGAGCCCGTGACGACGGCGTGGGTGTCCGTGCCGGAACCGGAGCCGCCGCCTCCGCCGCCGGGGCCGGTGTCGGCGGCGGGCCCGGCGGCGTTCGGCTACTACACGCAGCCGGAGCGTTCCCCGTTCTACGAGCCCGGCGCGGATCCCGAGTTCCTGGGCTTCATGCCGATCTTCGCCGGGCCGTTCCCGGGCTCGGGTCTCTCGTTCCCCGCGGCGCCGTACGCGGGCGTGGCGGCCGGCGCCTGTCTGGACGACTACGGTCGCTTCGAGATCGAAGTGCTGGGCACCGTGCGTCGCAACGCGGTGCTGCAAGGGCCTTCGTCGCGCGCGGCGGCCGATGCGCCGGGACCGCGCGGCCTCGCCGAGATCGGTCCGACGGGCCCGCTCGGGCCCAGCGGGCCCGTGCGTTCGGCCGTGACGCCGCGCGGGCTGCTCGCCGGCTTCGCGGATGACGGCGACTGGCGCGAGCTGCGGCTGCTCCAGGCGGACCACGGCGCGGAAGTGCTGCGGCTCACGGAGATCGGCCAGCCGCTGCGCGGCGCGCTCCTCTCGAACCAGTTGTTCCTGGTCGCGACGGACAAGGAGAAGCTGCTGCGCGCGTGCTCGGTCCAGTACCAGCTCACGGCGCGGTCGTTCGCGGTGCTGGCGGCCATGGGCGGCGAGCTGGCGAAGCTCGCGCAGGCGGCGCGCTATCTCGAAGGCTGGGTCTACGAGAGTCGTCCCTATTTCGATGCGGTGCTGCGGGGCGCGATCGGCGAGGCGGCGTTCGAGGAGTACGGCGAGGATTTCCGGCGGGTCGCGGCGAGCGCGCGGATCGTGGTGCGCGACTGGACGTTCGACCTCTCACCCTACCTCTGGCAGGAGAACGGCTCGTTCCTGATCCTGAAGTTCGCCGACCTGCCGCTTGCGCAACTGGTCGACGACGTCTCGCTGTGGACGGCGCAGGACGCGTTCCTGACCGAATCGCTGGCGCAGACGCAACAGAAGCTGAAGGCCTTCATCGCGGATGCGGCGGAGCGCGCGGATAGCGATCCCGACTACCGGTACTTCAGCGAGACGGTCTGTCACGACCGGCGCGTAGGCGGCGGCGTCGAGACGTGGAACGGCGTCGTCTGCCTGAACTGCGCCGTGCCCGTCACGCAGTTGCCGCCGCAGCTCCAGGGGCTGGCCGCGGGGATCAAGGCGGAGGCGTTCCGCGCGCACCACGTCGGCATCAACGCATCGGCGGTGCGCTACGACGGCGGCCGGCTGAGCATCGAGGACAGCTCGGTCTTCGGCCTGATCGCGTACGAAGACCCGGGCGACCTGTACTATCGCGGCAAGCCGTACGAGTACAAGGTCCTGCTGCTGAAGGTGCTGTTCGCGAACTCGCAGGTCACGGACTTCGCGAGCCAGATCGAGCTGCTGGTGGGCGACCTGTTCGGCGAGCGGTCGTCGCTGCTCGGCGGCGCGCACGGCGACAACCTGGTCCTGAACGGCGTGTGGCAGCGGCACGGCGATGTCGACAGCTACGCGTTCAGCGAGGAAGGCGAGAACGTCTTCCAGGTCGCGAGCCAGGTGCTGGACACCGTGACCATCAGCAAGGCGGAATTCACGACGATCGTGCCGGACCCGGACGGCGCCAGCCAGACCGTGGACACGCGCTTCCTGTTCCGGGGCACGATGCGCTTCAAGGCGCTGCCGGGCTTCGACGTCTTCTCGTTCGGCGACTCCGCCGACGGCGCGACCCGGGGCGGCCTGCAATTCGCCAACCTGGCGGTCCGCATGAGCTTCGATCCGCTGCGACTGTCCACCCGGGAGCCGGAGTTCGCGTTCGACGCGACGCAGCTCCGGTTCGAGCCGTCGCTCAGCCGCGCGCGCGAGGGGAGCCTGTACCAGCGGTTCCCGCTGCGTGTCACCGACCTGGTGCAGGGGAGCGGCGCGGACACGCCGGACTCGCTCGGCTACATCCGGGTGTACACGCCGCTCGCGGCGGCGAGCGTCTCCGGCACCTGGTTCGGGCTGGTCATGGACCTGAACCTGGGCAGTCAGGGCGGGCTCGCCGCGCGCGCCGGGTTCTACGCCACACTGATTGCGGCGTGGGCGCCCAGCGCCGACGACTACAAGGTCTACGTCGGGCTGAAGCTGCCCGGCTCGACGGGCGCGGAGCGCTCGCTCAGCCTCATGGGCCCGCTCAAGCTCAAGATGGCCGACATCCGGTTCCTGGTGCTGGACGGGGACCGGCCGGGCAAACAGGCGTACCTCCTCAGGTTCGCCGGGATCACGCTGAATTTCCTGAGTATTGCGCTGCCGCCGGGCGCGCGCGTCAATGCACTGCTGTTCGGCAACCCCGACCCGAACGCATCCACGGCCGCGCTCGGCTGGTACGCCGCGTACATGAAGGACCGCGAGCCCGCGAAACCGGCGAGCGTTGCGGCGCTCGCCGCGCCGCCGGAGCTGCTGCGTCTACGCTAGGAGGCGATTCGAGATGCCGATCGTCCGCGTCGCGATCTGGAACATCCAGAACTTCGGCAGCACGGCCCCGAAGTACACGGTCGCGAAGGGGAACAACTCCGCGGTGCTGGCGCGCTTCATCGCGCAAGTCGTGAACACGTACGACCTCGATGTGCTGATGATCCAGGAGGTCCTCGAGACCGCGGGACCGAGCCTGGTCAACGTGCGCAACGCCTTGAACGCCGGGCTCCAGCAGCCCTGGTGGTGCTACGACTGGATCAAGGGCGCGTTCGCGGCCGACACGCCCACCCCGATCCAGTCCCCGAACGACCTCGCCTGGAACTCCGGCCGCTCCGCCGGGACGCGGCGCGCGGAAGGGTACGCCGTCTTCTGGCGCAACGACACCACCAAGTTCACGATGGTGCCGGCCGAGATCCCGATGTCGGAGGGCGTCAGCAAGGACCCGAACTACAACCCCCCGCAGCCGCTGCCCGCGAACTGCCTGAGCCTCTCGATGTACGGCCGCGACGTCCGGGCCGTGCATAACCGGCCGCAGGCCACGGCCGGGTTCCGGCCGACACACATCCGGCCCACGGACTTCGACTATGCGCTTTACCCGGACGTGAGCAACATGCAGCGCGGCAGCGTCTTCTGGGGCAAGGTGCGGCGTCCCGCGTTCTGCGTGCTCGATCTGAACGACAACAACAGCCAGCAGGCCGACCGGCTCTGCCCGATCGTCAGTTACCACGCGCCGAGCAACCGGTTGATCTCGAACTGGGCCACCTACATCGCCGGTCTGGCGGAACAGCTCTACCTGACGCAGGAGCTGGATGGCAATGGCCGGCCCATCCCGGACGACTACATCTACCATGGCAAGGTGATCGCCGGCGGCGATTTCAACCTGACGCCCGTTTCCGGTTCGGGCATGCAGCGCAGCCAGTTCAACTGGAATTATTACTACGGCTCGTTCTGGAAGAACTTCGCCGCGACCTGGGACGCCGGCGCGCAGTGCGGCTCGTTGACGACCGCGGCCTCCGCGAAGGACACCACGGTCCAGGTCAATCAGTCGCAGAACGGCTTGCCGATCGGGCCACCGATCATGGGCGACATGATGGGCGACTACCTGTCCCAGCCGATCGACAACATCTTCGGCCGCAATCTGCCAAACGTACGGTACGGGCTGGGGTTCCTGCTCCGGGATCTGATGTTCGGCCCGCTCGATGGTGATCCGATCAAGGTGTACTACAGCCACCTCGACGGGATCCGGAGACAGTATCAGAAACGGCCGAGGAGGATCGACCGCGACCGCGGGCCGATCGGCCCCGATGGCAAGCCGGTCTTCTCGTTCATGCAAGACTGGCGGAAGTTCCTCCAGGGCGTCCGCAGAGGCCAGTTCCTCGACTGGCGTCCGGCCGCCGAGTTCGTCCACGGCCTCGTCAGCGATCACATGCCCGTGATCGCGGAAATGCGGTGGTGATCGTGGCCGATTCACTGCGGGATCGGCTCCAGAAGTACTTCAAGACGCCCGATCGTTTCGAGCTGCCGGCGACGAACGACCTGGGCTCGCCGGACATCGACGCGACGATCCGGGCGTACCTGCCGTCCGGGGACGGGGGCGAGCCGACGCTCGTCATCACCGACTGCACGGTGCCGGAGGGGACCGACCGCGTGACCTGGAAGGGCAACGCGGTGCTCTCGCGCGGGCAGGACTCGCCCTACGCCGTGTCGGTCGTGTTCGAGGAGCGGGCGGACGGCAAGGGCGGCACCATCGTCGAGTTCGTGATCGAGACGACGTCGCTGGGCGCGTCGTGGTCGTTCGACCGCTCCTTCGCCGAGCTGGCGGAGACCGCGGTCGCGGCCGTTCGCTTCGAGGCGCCGTCGCTCACGCTCGCCTCGGCCGCGCCCGACGGCTCCGGCGAGGAGGAGGCCGGGCTGCGGTTCCGCGGCCGGCCGCGCGACGAGAACGTGGTCGCGCTCGCCGGCTGGATGATCCCGAACCTGGCGGCACTGGGCTTCGACGGCGTCATCCGGCTGGATGACGACCGGCCGGTCTTCCACGTGGAGACGGACCCGGGCGAGCCGTACGGCCTGGGCCCGCTGAAGGTGCGGGTGCGGCTCGCGCTGGACGGGTCGTGGGAGGAGACGGAGTACACGGAAGGGCCGCCGGACCGCGACTTCGTCGCCTATGTCGAGTTCCGCACGGACATCGGTCTGGGTACGGGCACGGGTGAGCCGGCCGCGACCGTGTCGGTCGCGACGCGGCTGTTCTGGGGCGATGAGTCGCTGCTGACGTTCGAGCTGGTGCCGGACGGCGGCGCGACGCTCGACTCCTACGACCAGCTCGATTCGCTGACCGACGGCCGGCACAGCTTCGCCGCACTGATCCCCGGCGACGTCGGCCTGCCGGTCGCGCCGCTCGAAGTGACCGAGCTCTCCTTCACGATCGACACGGCCGCGAGGCGGCTGTCGGACATCACCGCGTCGGTCGTGCTGAAGACGGAGGAGCCCTGGCCGTTGCTGCCGGGTGGGCTGCTGAAGGTCGTGGGCACGGGCGCGACGTTCACGGTCGCCGACCCGATGGGCTCGACCGCGGTCTCCGCGACGTTGTTCGGCCGCTTCGAGATCGGCGAGTCGTTCCAGTACGACGTGACGGTCGCGCTGCCGGCGCTGGTGATGACGGGTTCGCTCGCGCCGGGGAGCGAGATCGACGTCTCCGAGCTCGTGAACTTCTTCGCGCGGCCGCTGATCGGCGAGGTCGGCGGCATCGAGACCGGGCTGACGGTCCGGCTGCTGGACCTGTGGCTGGCGCCGCGGCAGAACGCGCTCGAGTTCGCCGCCACGGTCGGGAACGACTGGAAGCTCCAGCTCCCGCTCTTCCAGCTCGAGCTGCCGACGCTCGCGGCGAACCTGTCGTACGCGGAGAACGAGTTCTCCGTGGTGTTCAGCACGGTCATGCTGCTCGACGGCGCGGAGTTCGACGTGACCGCCGCGCACGCCACGGATGCCGGCTGGACGTTCACGCTGGCGATGCCGCCCGGCTCGAGCCTCGACCTGCTCACGATCCTGAAGCGGTTCTTCGCGCCGGAGCCGTGGGACCCGCCCTACGTGAGCAACGGCGGCGTGGCGGAGAACGGCCTCGCGATCGAGGACGTGTTCGTCCAGGTCAACTCGAAGACCGGCGCGTACGAGGTGCGCGGCGCCGCGGTCGCGTCCTGGGACCTGCCGTTCGTGCCGGGCGAGACGCTGCGGGCGCGCGCCCACATCGCGGTGCGGCGCACGCCCGGCGGGGCGATCACGCTGCACGCCGGTCGTCCGCTGCCGCTCGCGCTGCCCGGCGCCGCGGACGATACGCAGGCCACGTTCGGCGGCGAGCTGAGCATCGGCCGCTTCCAGGCGATGGTCGAGTACCAGTACGTCGCGAAGGACCAGACCACGCTCAGCTTCATGCTGGCGTTCGGCCGCTTCTCGCTCACGGCCGTCCTGACGCGCCAGAAGGACAAGGTCACGGAAAAGGAAGAGACGGTCCTGACGGCCGCGCTGGGCGACATGACCGTGGGCGAGGTCATCGAGTCTCTGGTCGCGCTGGTCGACCCGTCGCTGAATTTCAGGCTCGAAGCGCCGTGGGACTTCCTGAACGGGATCAACCTCAAGAACCTCCAGCTCACGGCGAACCTCACGAAGCAGACGGTCGGCGTCGCGTACCGGCTCGACCAGGATTTCGTGCTGGCCCACATCGATACGATCGGGCTGACCTACGTGCCGCGGTCCGATGGCCGGCGCAGCGTGGACATCGCGATCACCGGCCGGTTCCTCGATGAGGAGTACACGCCGCAGAATCCGCTGAAGTGGGACCTGCTGAACGATCCGCCGCCGCAGCCGCCGGGGAAGGGCAGCAAGCTGATCGACGTGCGCTACCTCGGCCTCGGTCAGAACGTCGGGTTCCGCGATCCGCGCAGCTTCACGTCGGTCAAGTCCGTGATCGACGCGCTGATGAAGGATTTCCAGCCCGTCGACGGGGATGCGAACCCGCTCGATGCGCTGGCGCCGCTCAAGTTCACCGGCGATGGCCGGTGGCTGATCGGCGCGGACCTGACGCTGATGGAGACCGTGTCGCTGGCCGGCGTGTTCGCGGATCCGGAGCTGTACGGCATCCGCATCGGCCTGGCGGGCGCGCGGGCGAAGTCGCTGGCGGGACTCGAGTTCGAGATCCTGTACCGCAAGGTCACGGACACGATCGGCGTCTACCAGATCGAGCTGAAGCTGCCCGACGCGGTCCGCCAGCTCGAGTTCGGCGCGCTCTCGATCACGCTGCCGATCATCTACGTCGAGGTCTACACGAACGGCAATTTCCGGGTCGACCTCGGCTTCCCGCGCGGCGGCGACTTCTCGCGGTCGTTCGGGCTCCAGTGGTTCCCGTTCGTCGGCAAAGGCGGCTTCTACTTCGCGCTGCTGAACGGCTCGACGAGTCAGCGGGTGCCGCGGATCACGAACGGCACGTTCAGCCCCGTGATCGAGTTCGGCGTGGGGCTCGCGGCGGGGTTGGGCAAGGCGGTCGACAAGGGGATCCTGCGCGCGAGCGCGACGCTGACCGTGCAGGCGATCATCGAGGGCGTGCTCGGCTGGTTCAACCCGACGGACGCGGCCGGGCGGAAGGACGAGTTCTACTGGATCCAGGGGCAGGCCGCGATCGTCGGCGAGGTGTTCGGCGCCGTCGACTTCGTGGTCGTGAAGGCGGACGTCCACGTCCTGGCCCGGGCGTGGGCGATGCTGACGGTCGAGGCGTACAAGGCGGCCGTCGTCGCGCTCGAGGTGCGCGTCGAGGCGTCGGCCTCGGTAAAGGTGCTGTTCATCCGGGTGCACTTCAGCTTCAACGTGACGCTGGACCTCACGTTCACGGTCGGCAGCGACCGGCCGACGCCGTGGCGGATCGATCCCACGCCGCCGCGGCCGCGGCTCCGTCAGGCGAACGGCCGGTACGCGTACCGCCCGGAGCGCGCGGCCGCGCTGTTGCGCGCGCTGCGTGCCGCGGCCCCGGAATACGAGTGGGACTGGACGCCGCGTGAAGTGTTCCCGGCGCGCCGGCCGGTCTACGCTTCGGTCATGCCCGGCTTCACGACGGCGCTGCCGGAGGCCGGCGCGACGGGGGCCGCGGAGCCCGGCGTCCAGGTCGTGATGGCGCTGTGGGTGCCGAACAGCATTCCGGCGCCGGCCAGGACGGCGCGCGAGGTCATGCAGCTCCGGATGGCTGCGCCGGAGGAGGCGCCGTTCAACGCGCTGGTGGATGGCGTGCTGCGCTGGGCGCTGGGCGCGCTCGAGCGCGACGACCGCACGGCCATCACGGCGGCGGAGCTGGACGCGATCGCCGAGTACCTGGACGATCCGGCGCGGCGCCGCGCGGTTTACACCTACGACCACCTGCGCACGTTCCTGGGGCTGAACTACGACGTCGAGCTGGGCACGCCGCTCGGCCCGACCGGCGCCGCGGCGGCGGCCGGAATCGAACAGCGCTGGGGCCGCTGGTCGAAGTGGGCGGGCGGCGCGGGCGTCCCCTCGATCTCGGACGTGCTGGGCGAGGACGGGCCCGTGGGGTTGGTCGGGTTCACGCGCGAGCCGGCGGCCGGCGGGGCGTCGTTCGCCATGGAGCCGGCGGCCGCGCGGGGCGCGACCGGCCCCGAGGACAGCGGCACCGTGTTCCCGATGGTGCCCGAGCTGACCATGGCGCCGCAGGGGCTGGGGCCGATCGACTTCATGCAGTACCGCCCCGTCGGCGCGACGTACGAGGCACTGCTCGACCGGCTCTTCGACGAGCTGCGCATCGATGTGGACCAGGACGTCGCGCCCGACCCGGCGCGGCGCGAAGCCGCGGGGCCGCGCTCGCCCGCGACGCACGGCGCGGACCCGGCGGGCGCCACGGCATCGCTCGCCTCGGTCATCTTCCGTGACTACTTCGCACTGATCGGCAAGGCCGGCGTCGAGCAGGCCGCGCAGTTGCTGCGGCGCTACCCCTACGAGCCCGGCCCGTACGACACGCTGGCCTCGATCGCCGAGCAGTTCGACCCGGTCACGTTCTTCTACGCGACGCGGCCGGGCGACACGATCGCGCGCGTCGCGGCACGGTTCGACACGACGCCGGAGGCGCTGGTCGCCGGCAACCCCGCGCTGGCGGGCGTCGACCCCGCGGCCGCGCTGCCGCGCATGGAGCTGAGCATCGCCGTCGGAGTCACGGTGAAGTCGATCCTGGCCGCCAACCAGGACCACCCGTTCGCGGCCACGGGCGTCGTTCCGCCGCGTCTGACGCTGGACGGCGTGAAGTATCAGGTGAAGAACGGCGACACGCTCGGGCACATCGCGGCCGGCTTCGGGATGACCGGCCCGGCGGCGCTGTTCACGGAAGATCTCGGCAATGCGGAGAGCACGACGCTGCTCCGGCCCGATGCGCGTTTGAAGGTGCCGCAGGGGCCGCACTTCACGCCGCAGGCGGACGACCTGCCGAAGGAGAGCGCACTGCTGCGCGCGGCGGCGTTCTACACGGCCCGGACGGCGCCGCCGCCGACGTCGGAGGAGTACCCGTACCTGGCGTGGTACACGCAGCAGACGGTCGATCTGAACCGCGACCAGCCGGAGATCGATTTCGCGGACCTCTCGCGGTCCGCCGGCCACACGATCACGGTGCCGGTGGCGGAGCTGACGCAGCAGGGGATCCGGCAGACCGGCACGACGAAGTACACGGTGCGGGAGGCGGACACGATCGAGCTGGTCGGCGCGTACTTCGAGCTGATCCAGCTCGAGCCGGAGCGGATCCGGCCGCTGTACGACGATCTCGCGCGGCTGAACCCGGGCGCGGTCGAGGCCGGCCGGCCGATCGTGGTGCCCGCGTTCGAGCGGCGGGTGCGGCCGGCGGATTCGCTCGCGCGGATCCGCGCGCTGTTCGGCGCGTCGTACGACGGGTTGCTCGGGCCGACGGCGGGCAACGCGGCGAACCCGGAGCTGCTCAACCCGCTGCACGTGCTGAAGCTGCCGAGACTCGAGCATCGGATCGCGCCGGAGGATACGCCGCGCAGCGTGGCGGAGCGGTTCGACCTGTCGATCGCCGACCTGGCCACATCGATCGCGGGGTGCACGGGGATCTTCCCGCCACACGGCGAGCCGCTGGTCATCCCGGACGTGCCGAAGCGGTCGATCGACCGGTTGGTCGATGACCTGCTGAGGACCGGGCGGTTCAACGCGGTTTCCGCGCTCGCCTCGCGTTTCCTGCTGCACGGGCTGCGCATCCCCGACCCGGGCGATGCGGCGTTCCTGGCGAAGGCGGCCGGGCCGAGCGGGTTCGCGGACTTGGTGTACCGCGGGCTGTACGACCTGGTCGGGCAGCAGTTCGCGGCGCCCACGGGCGCGACGGGCGATTACGGGGTCCGGTTCACCAAGGCGGCAGGCGCCGACTGGCTGAAGCTGGCCTCGCCCGATCCGAACGCGCTGGAGGTGCTGCTCTCGCCGGCCGTGCGGAAGGAGAACGCACCGGCGCCGGTCCTCGATCCGCAGATCCTGACGGGGCCGACGGCCGCGCCGCTCTTCCTCCGGACCGCGCCGCGGCACGGCCTCGAGCAGAGCGTGCACTGGCAGGCGGCGCGGGAGCCGCAACTGCCGCCGAGCGCGACCGGCCCCACCGGACTCGCGGCGGGCCAGCCGTCGATCTGGTTCCTGCCGAACACGCTGACATCGCTGATCGCGGGCCTGACCGGGCCGACGGGCGCGACGCGGCCGTACGAGGTCGTCGAGGCCACGCCCACGGACGCCGATCCGCTCGCGGTCCGGCCGCTCCAGCGCTACGCGTGGGGCACGGCCGTGCCGCTGCGCGTGCGCCGCGCACCGGGCGATGCGGGCGAACCGATGTCCAATGCGTACCTGATGCTCGGCGCGGATCCCGCGGGCCGCGACCTGCTGCGTCAGCTCTGGGAGTTCCTGGAGGCGAGCGGCCAGCCGTCGGGCGCGCGGCTGTACCTGCTCTACTCGCCTCCCGGCGATGCGTCCGGCCCGCAGGGTCTCGCCTCCGACGCGCTCGACGCCGCGGCCACGGTGCTGTTCCGGACGAACCTGTCCACGGTCACGCACAGCGGCGGAGACCGGTTCGCCGGCCTCGAACTCCGGCCCGGAGCGCCGCCGCCCGCCGGCGACTACTTCGCGCGCATCGATTCGGCGGCCGCGTTCCTGAAATACTTGTGGGAAGGCAGCGTCACGTCGAGCGGCGGATTCTACCTGCGCTACGCCAACGCCGCGGGCGGTGTGGGGCTGCCGGACGCGCTCTTCGCGAACGGCCCGGACGCGACGCTCTGGCTGGTCGTGCTGCTGGATGCGCAGAACGGCGCCGCCGGGCGCGACCGTCGGCTGTTCCCGTTCACCAACTGCGCGGTCATCGGCGACAACGTCGGGCTGGGCCGCTCGAGCCTGTTCGCGCGGCTCGAGCACCCGCTGCCGGACGAGCAGGTCGCCATGGCCACCGCGCCGCCAGGGACGGTCGGGTTCCGGCTGACGCGCATCAACCCGGACTTCGGCCAGACCGGGATGCCGGCGCCGGAGCAGCGCACGCGCAGCCTGTACAGCCTGGTCGGCTACCGCATCGCGGAGAACGACTACTTCCGCGCGAGCCCGGAAGGGCTGCCGGCCGGGCCGCTGGCCGACGAGCAGGGCGCGGCGGGCGCGCGCGGTGCGCTGGATGCGGCGCCGCCCGACCCGCGCGTGTGGAGCTACGAGCAGCTCGTACCGGTCGCGCGCTTCGGCCGTTACAACGTGGCGCCGGCATGTACCGCGCTGCCGCCGGCAGCCGAGAACCCGTATGCCGGGATCACCGGCGCGACCGGCCCCGCCGGACTGGGTGTGGCGGAGCTGGCGCTGGGATTCCAGGACGTGTACGGCAACCGGACGAAGTCCACGCAGCCGCTCGGTCGGGTCCGGTCCACTGTCGGCTACACGGATCCGCTCATCGGGCCGGGCGGCTGGCCCGGGATCGCGGCCGGCTACGCGTTCGCACCGCCCGATGGCGCGGCGCCGGGCGCGACCGGCGCGCCGTCGGCGACGCTGTACACCATGCTCGCGCTGCAGACGGACCGGTACGCGCCCGGCGGAGCGCTCGACACGGATGCGGCGCTGCGCGCCGCCAGCGCCGATGCGGTGCGCTACCGCCAGATCTATTACCAGACGCTCCAGCCCGACGTACGGTTCGATCTCGGCACGAACCTGGGCGTGGCGGCCGGCGGGGAGGCCGGGCTGCGTCGCCGGCTGACCGGGTTCGTCGCCGGCGCGTACGTCTACACCCACGCCGCTTCGCGGCTCGAGCCGGTCGGCTGTACCGCGGCCGCGGGCGACACGCTGGCGGCGATCGGCGCGGCGTACTCGGTGGATGTCGCGTCGCTCGCGGTGGCGAACCAGGATCAGCGCGCGCGCAGGCTCTTCGCGAGCGGGCTGGCCGTGCCGTACATCCGCGCCGCGCGCGCCGGCGATTCGCTCGCCTCGCTCGCCGCGATCGGCGGCACGGCGAGCCCGCGCGACCTGGTCTGCCCGCTCGTTACCGCGGATGAGGATGACGACGTCGTGCGGGTCGACGGCGTGCGGCTCGCGTCGCCGTCCGCGCCCGGACCGCGCAGCCGGGTCCAGGAGATCGCGGGCGCGGATCCGCCGGCGCTCACGCCCGAGGACGTCGCCGCGAACAACGCCACACTGCCGCTCACGGATGGCATCACGCTGCGCGTGCCGGCGCGCACCTTCCGGACGGACGGCCTGACCGGCCCGGCGGCGAGCGTCGGCGCACTGGCGGAGCGGCTGCACTGCAACGTGTACAATGCGTTCGCGAGCCCCACGGCGCAGGCCGGCCCGACGTCGATGGTCGCGCTGGGGATCGTGGGCAGCAACTTCGGACAGACCGGGATCCTCGCGCCGGATCTGGCGATCACGGTCGGGGACCGGCAGGTCGCGACCACGGACGAGAGCACGTTCGAGTCGCTGTACCAGGAGTTCGCGGACCTGCCACTCACGCCGGGCGAGTTCGCTCAGGCGATCCGCGATGTGCCGGGCCTCGTCCGCGAGGGCGTCGAGATCCGGTACGAGGACCTGATCACGGGCAGTGGCGCGCTCGGCGCGACCGGGCCCGTGACGTTCGAGGCGCTCGAGCAGACGTTCCCCGGCCAGCGCGACTGGATCGCCAGCGAGAACCGGGATGTCGCGAACGTGTTCGAGAGTGGATCGCCCGTCCTGCTGAACGCCTCCTGCGTGGTGCCGGACGCGACGGAGACGATCTTCGACGTCGCGCACGCCCACGACATCACGGTCGAGCAGCTCGCGGCGCAGAACGGCGCGGCGCCACTGTGCGAGGGCGCGGAGCTGGCCATCCCGGCGCTGTTGCGGCTGCCGGACGATGCGGCCGAGCTGTACGCGCCGCACACCACCGCGCCGGGCGAGACGCTCGGCGGGGTGGCGGACCGGTTCGGCTGCGATCCGGTCGTGCTCGCGGAGCTGAACGCGCAGCTCCGTGACGTGCTGCGTCCGGGCGCGGCGATCGGGTATCCCGGACTGAAGCCGGTGTACGCGGACGAGCACAGCACGATCGAGTCCGTGTACGACGCGTTCCGTGCGCAGGATGCGGGGCTCGATTTCGCGAGCTACGCGCAACAGGTCGCGAAGCAGGACGTGCTGTGGGAAGGCGCGCGCCTGATCGCGCCGCTGCCGGCCGTGCCGGAGGATTCCGGCACGAGCGTCTCGCTCGAGGCGCTGGCCGCGCGGCTGAACCTCCACGTCGCGGCGCCTTCGACGACGCCGGAGGCCGATGTGGGCGCGCTGGCGGGTGCGAACCGCGCGCTGGACGGGTTCCTGCGCACCGGCGCCGTGCTCCGCGGGGCGACGGGTACGACGCCGCCGACCGAGACGGTCGGCCCGCACGACACGCTCACCCGCGTCGCCGAACGTTTCGCCGCGCGCGGCATCCCGGTGAGCCCGGTGGAGCTGGCACAGCTCAACCGCGACGTGGAGGGGATCCTCTCGACCGGCTGCCGGTTCCTGGTCCCGCCCGCGTCGCTGGCGGTGGCCACCAGGGTCGATCTGGTCGTGCCGCCCAAGGGCGCGACCGGCGAAGCGGCCGTCGTGTTCCCGGTCGAGGTCGACCTCACGATGCGGCGCGACCCTGCGCTGGTGCAGCCGGATTTCCGCGACACGGCCGAGGTCTGGCGCGCGACGACGCCGCTGGCGCCGTGGAGCGGGGACGCCGGTCGGCTCGCGCTGACCGAGTTCGCGCGGCTGTTCGAGCGCGCGTTGCTGCCGTTCTCGCTCAAGCTCGCGACCAGCAAGGCGCTGGAGCTGGCGGACGCGAAGTCGTCCACGGTGCGGGTGTGGGCCATCAACTTCGGCGCGAGCGGGATCCGCGACGTGGACCTGCTCCAGGACTCGCCGCAGTTCTACGCGATCCCGCCGATCTCGACGAGCCTGGCCGGTCGGGACGACGTCCCGGTCAGCGATTACCGCAGCGGCTTCGGGCTGTGCTGTCCGAAGGTGCCCAAGAGCTTCCAGTCGGTCGACCTCGATGCCTGGCTGTCGGAGTTCCTGGAGGCCGTCGATCTGGTGCTCACGCCGCCGTACGCCGTGCCGGCGTTCGCGCTGGCCGGCGCGACGGGGGCGAATCGGCCGGAGCCGCCACGGCCCGCCACCGCGCCCGCGCGCGGTCCGGTCGGGCTGGTCGGGCGCGACGGTGCGGCGACCCCGGCCGGGGCGGCCGGCACGCGCCGCATCGTCGGCGCCGGGATCTTCGGCGCGACCGGCGCGACGGCGCCGTGCTACCCCTGCCCGGGCGCGACCGCGCCGTACGGCCCGACGGACTACGAGAAGCTGGTCCGGGCGAAGCAGGACATCGCCGAGGGGCTCGCCCGGCGGGTCGAGAACATTCTGGAGCCCGGCCCGGCCGTGCCGTTCTACCTGGACGACGCGCGCGAAGCCATGCGGCAGCAGCTCCTGGTCCGCCTCGGCGCCGCGTACGCGTACGACGCGATCGTGCAATACCCGGTCACGGTGGATTCGCCGTTCACCGCGCACTGGCCGCACCGCTTCGGCGAGTCCGTGCCGCCGCGCTTCGCGGGGAAGCTGCTGGGCACCGCGTACGTGACGCCGCCGGGCGCGACGCTCGACACGGTCGCGCGCGCGCTCGACGTCGCCCCGGCGTTCCTCGCCGCCGTGCTCCTCGATGTACGCGGCGTGCTGCGCGTCGGCGCCGAAGTGGCCTACGATCCCGGCAAGGCGCCGTTCGTGGTCGGCCGCAACGACACGGTCCGCTCGATCGCGGAATACTTCGGCGTGGACACCACGCTGACGAACGAAGCCGCATGGGCCGCCTGGCGCGACTTCGCGGCGTACCTCGGCGGGAAGGTGACCGAGCTGTTCGCGGAGAACGCGAGCCTCGCCCTGAGCCGTGCCCGCCGCATGGTGGTGGCAGGCGATTCGATCGGCACGTTCGCGGAGTACTTCAACACATCGGTCGGCGGCTTCGGCCACGCGAACGAGTCGCGGCCCGGCTTCTTCCGCGACCAGGCGCGGATCCGTATCGATGCCGAGCACACGTACACGGCGAACGACCGGCAGACGCTGCTCGAGGTGATCGCGGCGATCAACACGCAGTTCTCGCTCGAGCTGGATGTCGCGACTTTCTGTGCGATCGCGCGCAAGCAGCGGGACATCCTGAACCCCGGCGCGGTCATGGGCTGGGTCCAGGTGGCGCCGGACTTCAGTGTTTCGACCGCGAAGCTGAGCCTGGGCGCCGTGGAGCTGGAGGGTCCGCCGCCGCGCCGCGTGCCGCCGCCGCTCACGTTCCTGGCGAGCGTCAAGCGCGAGGAGCGCCATCGCAAGGTGTTCCTGAATCTGCGCTACGCGGTGAACGAGATCGAGCACGGCATCCGCGATGTCGCGGGGGTGGAAGGCTACCAGGCGTCGTCGTGGCTGACGTTCGTGATTCCGCCGGGGAGCGCGGATGATGTCGTGAAGCCGCGTGTCGCCACGGCGATCGAGCAGGTCTCGATCCCGCTGCCGCTGCGGTCGTATCCGACGCCGCCGTCCGTGGTCGCGCAGTCGGGCGTCGCCGCGGTGCCGGACGCCGACACCCTGCCCGAAGCGCGGCGGTGGGATTACGGTTTCACGTATTCCAGCAACAACGCGGACCAGGACACGACGTACCTGGAGATGGCGTTCGGCAACCGCCGGCACGCGGTTGCTGCCGCCGCCGGTGCGACGCTCGCGGACCGGCTGTTCGCGCCGCTCGCGCAGTTCATCAACGTCTACCCGGCGCTGCGTCCCGACCTCGCGGAGCTGCCGCGACTGGGCAAGGGCGGGGATCCGAACGTCGCGGCGATCGCGTTCCAGACCATGGCGGAGCTCGCGGACGGCGTGGCCGACGCGTTCCGGTCCGCCGGGCAGGCCGACGCGGTGGCGGCCGGCACGCTGCCGCGGCAGGTCTACTGGCTGCGGGCGGACAACGCGACCGACCTCTCGGGGAAGTACCTGGAAGCGCTGCACCTCGAGTCGGTCGGCTACACCGGTCCGCCGGACGGTGCGCTCGGTCACACCGGCCCGAACGGCGGCTGGCCGGAGGTGTGGGTGCACACCGACAAGGGATTCAAGCCGTTGAAGCTCGAGGACTGGGACCGCGACTCGGCGCAGTACGGGTACGAGGAGCCCGTCCCCGCCGACGCGCCGCTGCTTCAGCGGATGGTGTTCCCGCAGCGCGATGTCATCGAGAACGAGGACGGCTGGGCGGGCCTGTACGTGACGCGGAACGAGGACCTGGTGTCCAGTGGCCCGCTGGGCCCGACCGCGGCGCCGGGAATGACCGGACCGGTCCCGACCAACCCGGCGTTCGTGTACCGTACGCCGCTGGTTCGCTCCGTCAACAAGCTGACGCCGCTGCTCGTCAACCAGACGCGGATGTTCATCGAGGACATCGTGCCGGCGGTGTCCGGCGGCGCCCGGCAGCTCGAGGACTACCTGAGTACGCTGTTCGACGCGCTGCTCGACCTCGGTCCGACCGCGAAGACGACGGGCGAGTACGCGATCAAGCTCGCGTGCAACTATCTCTATCCGCTGGCCGAGGACGGTGCCGACGCGGAGCTGGTCGCCAGCACGCCGGTGCTGCTGAAGCCGAACTACGTGATCGGCCGGACGAACAAGGCCGCGTTCGTCGACCGTCTGGCGGGCGCGCTGCGCGAGTGGGTCCGCGCGAACGCGATCGACACGGAGGTCGGCCGGCTGCAGATCCAGGTCACCGTGTTCTCCGCGGAAGGCGAGCCGCGTACGCGGGCGCGGCGGGCGGCGCCGGCCGCCGGTGCAACGGCCATTGCGCAGCCGATCCTCGACATCGAGAACCTCCAGCTCCGGCTGCGGGACGTGGACTGGACGCCGCCCGGCCCGGCGCGCGGGCCGAGAGGACTGGTCTGAGCCGGGCGGGCATGGGTACCACACCGCTCATCAGTTGTCTCACGGTCACGACCGAGCGGCTGCGGCTGCTGAAGGATGCGATCGGCTGCTACCTCGCGCAGAGCTACGCGCCGCGCGAGCTGGTCATCGTCGCCGGCGGCAGTGCACGGTACCAGGATGCCGTGCGGCGCTATCTGGATGGTCTGGGCCGCGCCGACATCCGGCTCGTGCCCGCGGGCGCCTCGCTCTCGCTGGGCGCGTACCGCAATCTCAGCATGGACCACGCGCGCGGCGAGTTCCTGTGCCAGTGGGACGATGACGACCTCTACCACCCCGAGCGGCTGCGACTCCAGTACGAGGCGCTGTGCGCGGCCGGCGCGGATGCCTGCTTCCTGACCGACCTGCTCCAGTACTTCAGCGATGAGCGCAGCCTCTACTGGCTCGACTGGATGGCCTATGCGCCCGCCGGACCGGACAAGGTGTGGTTGCCCGGCTCGATCCTGGTCCGCCGCGATCCGCGGATCCGGTACCCCGAGACCGGCGGCGTCGCCGAGCGAGGAGAGGACAACGCGTTGAGGACACTGGTCTTCGAGCACTTGCAGGCGACCGGCCTCGGCGGGCGCGGCTACCTGTACGTCTACCGGTATCACGGCCGCAACGCGTACGCGCGCGCACACCACCAGGCGCTCTCGGGCACGGCCGTCGATGCGCGCTTCATCCAGGAACGCGCGCCGGAGCTGCGTCGTGCCCTGGCCGCGTTCCCGTTGCCGCTGCCGTACATCGTGCGCGCGCGCGGCGGCGCGCCGGTCTTCCACTACAACGGGCCGACCGCGGCCGACCGGCGGCCGGCGCGTCCGGCGTTCCATGCACGAGCGGAGGCATCGTGAACTCGTTCGGCCAGACCATCTGCCTGTGCATGATCGTCAAGAACGAGGCGCCGGTCATCCGCCGCTGTCTCGATTCACTGGACGGCTTCATCGACGCGTGGGTCGTCGTCGACACCGGCTCGACGGACGGCACGCAGGACATCGTTCGCGAGCGCCTGAAGCACCTGCCGGGCGAGCTGATCGAGCGGCCGTGGGTCGACTTCGCGCACAATCGCAGTGAAGCGCTCGCGTACGCGCGCGGCCGCGCCGACTACGTCTTCGTCATCGATGCCGATGAGGTGCTCGTCTTCGATGAAGATTTCGCGCTGCCACGACTGGACCGCCACGCCTACCATTTCGTCATCGAATCGGGCGGCGTGTCGTACTTCAAGACGCAGCTCGTGGACAACACGCTCGACTGGTGTTTCCGGAGCGTGGTCCACGAGTACATCTACTGCCCGGACGCGCGCACCGAGGCGGTGTTGCCCGGCGTGCGCACACTGCGGTTCCCGGATGGCGCGCGGGCGCGCGACCCGAACACCTACCGCCGGGATGCGCTGCTCCTCGAGCGGGCACTGCTCGACGAGCCGGACAACACGCGCTACGTCTTCTACCTCGCGCAGAGCTATCGCGACGCGAACGAGCCGGAGCTCGCGATCCGCCACTACCTGCGCCGCGCCGAGCTGGGCGGCTGGATCGAGGAGGTCTGGTACTCGCTCTACCAGGTGGCGGAGATCAAGGCGCGGCGCGGCGATCCGTGGCCGGAGGTGCTGGACGCGTACCTGACCGCGTATCAGGCCAAGCCGGACCGTGCCGAGCCGCTCTACCGCATCGGCGTGCACTACCAGAAGCGGCGCGAGTACGCGCTGTCGCACCTGTACTTCCGCCAGGCGATGGAGATCCCGTATCCGGTGCAGGACCGCCTGTTCATCGAGGCGCCGGTCTACCGGTTCCTGATGCCGCTCGAGTACGGCGTGGCGTGCTACTACGTCGGCGATGACGCGTCGGCGGTCGAGACGTACAACCGGCTGCTGCTGGATCCCGAGGTGCCGGCGGAAGTGCAGGCGCAGGTCGAGGAGAACCGCCGCTATTCGCTGGAGCGGCTGTACCCGTCACGGTCGGCGCCGCGCACGGAGGAACACCGGATCCTGCTGCTGCTCCCGTTCCGCGACCCCGGCCCGTGGCTGGATGACTGTATCGAGAGTCTGCTCGAGCAGAGCCACGCGGCGTTCGCTGCGGTGTTCATCGACGATGCGTCGCGTGACTCACACGAAGCACGGCTGCCGGCGGACGATCGGTTCATCTACCGCCGCAACGAGGAGCGCCGGGGGCTGGCCGCGTGCGCGCTGGATGCACTGCGCGAGTGGGGCCGCCCGGACGACGTCGTGCTCGCGCTGGATGCGTTCGACTGGCTCGCGGACGCCGCCGCGCTCGCGACGCTGAATGCGTTCTTCAACGCACACGACTGCGACGTCTGCTACGGCCAGCACCGGTTCTCGTCCGGTCACGCGGGCGCCGCACTGCCGATCGGGCGAGCGGCCGAGTTCGAGCGGCTGCGTACCGCGCGGCCGTGCGTGATGCCCGTGGCGTTCCGCGCCGATGTGCTGCTCGACCCCGCGCGCGGCGCCGACCTGGAGGCCTGGCTCCGCGATGACGCGGGCGAGTGGCTGGACGGCGGCTGGCTCGACGCGCTCGGGCACGCGGTCCTCGAGGCGGCGGGCTTCGAGCGCGCGCACTTCAACGAACGGCCGCTCGTCGTGCTGAACCTGGAGCACGCGACGGAGCCGGCCGCGGGCCGGGCGCGCGCCGCGGGCGAACGGCGGATCGAGGCGCTCCGGCCGTGAGTGCACTGCGGATCGCGCTGTACACGGAAGGGCTGCCGTTCACCGGCGACACCCTCGCGCGGCGAGCGCTGGGGGGCTCCGAGACCGCGTTCCTGTGCGTCGCACGGGAACTGGCCGCGCTTGGCCACGAGGTGCTGGCGTACTGCGTGTGCGAGCGGGAAGGCCGGTTCGACGGCGTCGAGTACCGGCACGCATCGCGGCTGCCGGAGCTGCGGGACCGGCCGCTCGATCTGTTCATCTGTTCGCGCTTCTTCCACGCGCTCGCGCAGCCGATCCGGGCACGCGTCCGCGTCCTCTGGATGCACGATGTGCTGCTGCCCGCCCTGGCCGAGCCGCTACGCCGGCTGCTCCCGGGAATCGACCGCATCTTCTGCGTGAGCCACTACCATCGTCGGCTCACCCAGGCCGTGCTGCCCGAGGCCGCGCCGGTGCTCGCGGTCGCGTACAACGCCGTCGACCACGCGGCCATCGAGGAAACGTTGCGCGGCGGCGTGCGCAAGCGGCACAAGCTGATGTACACGTCCTGCCCCGAGCGCGGACTACTGCGCGCGCTCGACCTGTACGAGCGGCTGGGCGACCGCGCGCTCGAGCTGGTGGTCTGCGGCTACGTACCGCTCCAGCCGGAGCACACCGCGTGCATCGAGGCGCTGCGCGCCCGCGGGTTCCCGATCCGCACGGAACGCTTCACCAAACAGGAGCTGTACCGCGAGCTGGCGGAGAGCAAGGCGGTCCTGTATCCCACGCATTTCCCGGAAGTATTCTGCATCTCGGCCGTGGAGGCACAGGCGTGCGGTACGGCGTTCCTGACCGTGGACGATTTCGCGCTGCGCGAGACCGTGGGGTACGAGCGCACCCCGCCCGGCGATGATGACGCGATGCTCGACCGGCTGCGCCAGGTGCTCGGGTCGGCGGAGCTGCGTGCGAGCATGGAGCGCCGGGGCCGCGAGCACGCGCGGAAGTACACGTGGCGCGCGGTCGCGGAGCAGTTCGCCGCCATGGCCGGGCCGGTCGCGCGCCCCGTCGATCGGCTGCCGGAGCTGGCGCTCTTCGATCGGATCGGCGCGCGGCCGGCCAGCCCGACGCCGCCACCGATCGCGCGGCGGCGGCCGGTTCCGGCGCGGACGGGCCGGCCGAAACCCCTTGCGGCGAGCGGGCCGCGACCGGCATCCGCCCCCGCGCTCGTCGGCCGCGCGCTGCCGCGCATCAGTTGCCTGACCGTGACGCGCGGGCGGCTGCGCCGGCTCAAACGCGCGATCCGCTGCTACTGCGAGCAGACGTACGAGAACCGCGAGCTGGTGGTGGTGTGCGATGCGGACGCGCGCACGCGCCGCGCAGTGGAACGCTACGTCGCCCTCCTCGGCCGACCGGAGATCCGGGTCGAATGGTGCGCGCCCGGCCGTTCGCTCGGCGCGCTGCGCAACCTGTCGCTGGACGCTGCCGCCGGCGAGATCGTCTGCCAGTGGGATGACGACGACCTCTACCACCCGGAGCGCCTCGCGCTCCAGGCGGCACCCCTGCTCGAGAGCGACGCGGCGGCGTGTGCGCTGACCGACCAGCTCCACTTCTTCGAGGACGAGCACGCGCTGTTCTGGATCGACTGGGCGGCCGGCGGCGCGGTGGGCGGAGTCTGGCAGTTCGTCCCCGGCACGCTCATGGTGCGGCGCGCCCAGCCGGCCCGCTACCCCGAGACGGGCGCGGCCGCGAGTCACGGCGAGGATTCCGCGTACCTGGAGGCACTGCACGCGCTCGGCCCGGTCCTGCCGCTGGGCGGCTTCGGGTACGTCTACCTCTACACCTACCACGGCGCGAACACGTTCTCCGCAGAACACCACCACGGCCAGGTCTCGCGCGCCGCGCCGGCGGAGTTCATCGCGCCGCGGCTCCCGGCGCTCCGTCGCGCGCTCGAGGCGTACCCGCTGCCGCGGCCGTACACGCTGTTCAGCCGCACGGGCCCGATGCTGCGCGTCGGCTCGACGGGCGGCATCGCGCCACGACCAGCCACCCCCACGAGCGTGCCATGAGCGCGGACTACGGAGCATATGCAAGGCAAGCCCCTGGCTGCTAGCGGCGGCATGCGCGAGCTGATGTTCGAGGGCCACGGCCCCCGATCGCCCGCCCTCGACCGCGCCGGAGCGGCACTGCGCCTGCGCGTGCGCGGGCCCTACCGCGGCTTCAGCGGCTACGACCACCACACCCGCGCGCTCGTGCGCGCGCTGGCTCGCCACGGAGTCGCACTCGAGATCGAGCACCTGGATGGCTGGGGCCGCTGGCTCCCCGACGGGGAACGCGATCCGTGGCTCGAGCGGCTCGCCGGCCGGGCTGTCGAGCCGGAGGTGGCGCTGCACTTCACCATGCCGCACCAGGTCCGTTTCGATCCCGGGCTGCGACACGCGAACTACACGATGTTCGAGGCCGACCGCGTCCCCGGGCACTGGGTCGAGATCGGCCGGCGCACGGACCGCGTGATCGTGCCGACGCGCGCCGCGTTCGCGGCGTGGGTCGACAGCGGCGTGCCGGCGGAGCGAGTCCGGATCGCACCGCTCGGCGTCGATGCCGACCGGTTCACGCCCGCCGCGCCGCCCCTCCCCTTCCCGCTGCCGGACGGCGGCCGCGTGGCCGAGCGGAAGCATCGGTTCCTGAACATCGGCGAGCTGCGGCCGCGCAAGAACCAGCTCGCGCTGCTGCGCGCCTGGCTGCGGGGAACCCGGCCCGACGATGATGCCGTGCTGATCATGAAGCTGGGCGTCTTCCAGCCGCGCGCGATCACGCAGTTCCAGCAGGATCTGGAGGCCATGCTGCGGCGCTGCGGGCTCCGCTTCGAGGATGCCGCGCCCGTCCTGTTCCTGCCCGACGTGCTGCCGGAAGCCGCCATGCCGTCGCTGTACACGGCGGCCACGCACTACATCAGCATGTCCTGCGGCGAGGGGTGGGACCTGCCGATGATGGAGGCGGGCGCCGCGGGGCTCCAGCTCATCGCGCCGCGACACTCGGCGTACGTCGACTACCTCGACGAGGGCATTGCGCACTTCATCCCCGCAGCCGTGCGGCCAGCGGTGTTCGAGGGCTCGATGGCGGCCGAGGACCGGGTCTTCTTCGAGGGGATGAACTGGTGGGTCCCCGACGAGGCGGAAGCGGAGCGCATCATCCGCGCGGTGATCGCCGGCACGCGCACGCCCACCCGCTCCGCTCGCCCGGTCTTCCGGGAACGCTTCACCTGGGCGCATGCGGCGCGCCGGCTCGCGGAGCTGCTCATCGAGCTGCGGGACGGCTGACCGGAGCGCGCCCGGTCCGGGAGCGCCCGGCGCCTCCGCTTCGGGCTCCGCTTCGGGCACACACACGAGCACGAGTTTCTCACCACGACACGGAGGTGAACGGATGGCTGTGAACTACCTGGACCACGCACGCGCCGCGGCCGAGATCCTGACCGGCCGCTGGTACACGCAGGACGCGCCGTACGAATGGATCCCGCAGGACTACTGGAAGACGCCCACAATGGCGGAAGAGCTCGTGACGCACATGGAGCTGGCCGGCAACCAGGACTACCTGCCGATCTGCGATGCGACGCGCGCCGCCGGGCAGGGCTACCTGACCTCTTGCGCTTATCTGGATGACGCGACGGTGTGGGGCCGGTTCCAGGTCGCCGCGTACCGCTGGCTCTCCACGGTCCGCAGTGGCGCCGCCGGCGCGTACCTCGACGATGCCGACACGGTCTACGACAACCTCACGCAGCAATGGGATGATGTCTGCGGCGGCGGCCTCTACTGGAAGCGCGGCGCCGGCCAGCCCGGCAACTTCAAGGCGAGCAACGCGACGCTCGGGCTGATGGAGATCGCGCTCGGGCTCCACGCGTCGAGTGGCGATGCCAAGCAGCTCGAGTGGGCGAAGCGGTCCTGGCAGTGGATCGAGACGTCACGGCTGATCGATACGCAGGGGCTGGTCTGGGGCGGCCTGACGCAGGCGTGCGAGGTCGACCCGGCCAATGTCCCGGTCGTCGCGCTCCAGGGCAACCCGCTCCAGCCGTTGTGGTGGCTGTACCAGGCCACGGGCGAGACCGCGCTGCTGGACGTCGGCCAGCGCGTCGTCAAGGCGACCGCGGCGCGCTTCACCTGGAGCGGTACGTCGATCCTGAAGACCGACGCCGATGCCGGCTGGCGCGATGGCGGTGAGGACTACCACCTGGATCACCTGAACGAGGCGATGTTCAAGGGCATCTTCATGGGCTTCGTCGGCGAGTTCACGAAGAATCTGGCGACACTGCCCGCCTACGCCGATGCGGCGGCCGCGAACGCGCGCTTCATCCGCGCCAACGCCGATGCGCTGATCGCGAACTACCCCACCGGGATCTTCAGCATGGACTGGCACACGAGCGACCCGTCGTACGAGGGCGATGACGATGCCCAGGTGAACGCGGCACTCCAATTCAGCGCACTCGCCGCGCTCGATGCGGCGGCGAAGGTGAGCGCGATCGCCTGAGCGGGTGCGCCATCGGACGGGTCGGCGGTATATTGGCGTCGAACGGGCGGCATCCCGCGCGGCGGCGGCTGCACGACGCCGGCCCGGCGACGTGGCGCGCCGGGTTCGACCCCACCGAAGCGCGGAGCCGCGGGACAGCCCCGGGAGGGGACCATGGCCAGACAGGTCTGGGGGACGTTCTCGGTTCGGGACCACACCCGGCCCGGCGCGTTCGTGACCGATGTGCTGCTGTACGACCGTCTCGTCGTTCCGGTCCCGCCCGATGAAGCGGAGCGGGCGCGGTGGGAGCGGGAAGGCTGGCAGCCAGACCGGCTGGACGCGTTGCTCGAGATCCTGGGTGACCGCGCCGTGCGCGTGCCGTGGACGCAAGACCGACGGAACACCTGGAGGACGCGTTTCGAGGCGAGCACCGTCGTGGCGCGGGAGACGCCCGACTATGCGTTCGCGACCTCGCGCACCGTGCTGACGGAGGGATTGCCGTCGCACGTCACGGGCGTTCAGGCGGTGCCCTCGTTCTCGTCGCTCGAGGAGGCCGAGACGGAGCTCGGGCTGCGGGCGGCGCCGGGGGACGCGCAGCCCCTGCCCGGCGGCGCGGCCGTTTCCGTTCTCGCGCACGAGTTCCTGGTTCCAGACGACCCGGCGGACCGCAACGACGACTGTCTGCGCGCGGCCGTCGACATCGCGTCGGACGTGGCCTATCGGCGCAAACGCGCCGCGTTCTGGCGCTGGCTGCGCGAGTACTTCGACGACCGGAACATGTGCCACCCGGCGGCGATCCGCGACGCCGTCGAGGAGATGGAAGCGCTGCTCGAAGAACAGCGGGCGCTCGTCCGCAAGGCACGGATCCGGACCATCGCGAAGTACGCGTTCGCCATCGGTGGTGGGCTCGCCGGCTTCGGCGCCGAGGGGCCGGTGGCGCTCGCGTTCGCCGGCTCGTTCATCTCGGTCGGCGGCGTGCTGGCGGACCACCTCCTCGCGGGGCCGGAGCAGCCGCGGCAGGTCGCATTGCTGCACGATGTGAGGAAGCACTTCGGTTGGGGCGCGAGGCCGTAGCATGAAGCTGCGTTTCTGGAAACGGCATCCGCGGCCACCGCGCCGATGGCGGGCGTGGAGGACGGAGCGGGTGCGCCGCACGGGCGAGGGCGTGGTCCGGTTGCGCGGGATGTACATCTCGCTCTCGGTCGTGCTCGTCGCCGCCATCGCCTTGACGATCCGGTTCGACGACGTCGACTGGGTCGAGCGGTTCGCGCCGAATCTGGCGACGGAGGCGCTCAGCCTGATCGTCACGCTGGCGTTCGTGCAACGGCTGCTCGAGCGGCGGGAACGTGCGGGCAAACTGCGCGCATCGGTCGGCGCGCTGCGCAAGGGCGCGCAGGCGCTCGCCGCGATCGCCGAAACGTGGGCGATGCTGGTCAAAGGGTCGTTCCGTCACGTGCCCGCGGAGCTGCCGCTCTCGATCGAGGCGTGTCTCTCGCCGTTCCTGACCGCGAACCTCATGCACTGCGATCCGCGGCGGCTGCGCGAGGCGGGGGATGCGGATCCCGAGCCGTGGGTGCGGTGGGCGGCGCGCCGACTCGCCGCGGCGCAGGCCACGCTCCATCAGATCATCAATGCCTACAGCGTGTCGCTCGACCCGGCGTACCTCGAAGCGATCGACGAGTTGGTCGATGACCCGTTCATCGCGCTGGTGACGGAACTCGCGGGCACGGACGCGATGCAGGCGCGCGAGTGGTCGGTCCGGATCAACGTCGCGCGCGGCTACCGCGAGGCGCACTTCAAGCGCCTGATCCACGCGATCGAGCTGCACAACCGGCTGGCCGGCGAGGCGGCGCGCTTCCGCAGCCGGCCGACCGCGCCGAAGACGAACTCGATCGGGATCGAGCTCCCCATGGACTACGACCTGCTCGTGCGGACCCGGATCGACGCCGCGTGGTGGAAGGAGCCGCCGCAGCCGGGCGCGCTCTACGCCGCGGGCGCGCGCGTGATCGCGGGGGAGAGCGCCGAGGCCGGCCGGCTGCGCGCCGAGCCGGAGATTTTCAGCCCGGACTCGTGAACTCGCGGACGCGCTCGCGCTCGCGCACGAACTCGGGATCGAACGGCGCCGTGATCCGGCGGGCCTGGGATCACCGCCCCGCCGCCGCCCCGCACGCCGCGCCGCAGTGCGCGTCGACCAGCAGTTGGACCACTTCGAGGAACTGCTCGTGCGTGACGCGGCGGTTCCGGCCCGGCCGCGTCTTGTGCGCGACGACCAGGTCGAGCGCGGGCATGACCAGGATGTGCTGGCCGTATGCGCCGAGCCCCGTGTACGCGCCATCGTAGGCGTCGCCCAGCGCGGGGTTGTCGAAGACCCACCACAGGTAGCCGTAGCCGAACGGGCCGCTGCGCCGCTCGGGCGGGTTCATCTCGGTCCGCGGCGTGAACACGCTCGTGCTCTCGTGCACCCAGTCGCGCGGCACGATCTGCCGGCCGTTCCAGTTCCCCTCGCGCAGCATGAGATAGCCGATCCGCGCCATGTCCCGCGTCGAGAGGCGGATGTGGTACGCCAGGTGGATCGAGCGCTCGCGGTCGCCGCTCTTGCGCTGGATCGAGCGGTCGAAGTCCTGCATCCCGATCGGGCGGGCGAGGTCGGTCTCGAGCGCGTCGTAGATGTTGCGCCCGGTCTCCTGCTCGAAGATCGTGCCGAGCGCGTTGAAGTCCCAGTTGTTGTAGAGAAAGTACTCGCCCGGCTTCTTCGAGCCGCGCGGCGGCGCGCTGGCCAGGTCGTCGCCGCCGTTCGATGCCGCGTGGTAGATGCCCGAACGCGCGGTGATGAGGTTGCGCACCGTCGCCTGCTTCTCCTGCGCGGAGAGCCCGCCCACGTCATCGATCCCCAGCTCGGCGAGCGTCCTGTCGAGGTCGATCATCCCCCTCTCGATGTAGATGCCGTAGAGCATCGAGAGGATGCTCTTGCGCACCGATGCCAGGTAGCTGATCGCCTCGACGTCGCCGTACGTCATCAGGACGCGGCCGCCGACGACGGCCATGAACCCCGTGGTCGCGAGCGTCGACAGCCGCGCTTCGACGCGCTCGAGCCCCTCGCTCGACCAGCCGACGGACTCCGGGCTCTCGATGCGCTGCCATTCGGCGGCCGGGAAGACCGGCGCCGCGCGCGTCGCGAGCGCGGTCTCCGCCTGCGGCGCAACGCTCGCCGGTGCACAGCCCAGCGCGAGGACGGCGAAGGTGAGGACGGTCGAGACCGCGCGCCGCGCGAACGGGCGGAGCCGGCGGGTCGGGGGAACGGACATGATCGTGGGCCTCCGCGGCGAGGTTGTCCTGAGCGTGCGCGTGCGCGAGCGCGAGCGCGATCGGGCGCTCCCACGGCCGGCTTTCGCGGCACCGGGCCCGGGAGCGGCTCCCGGCAGGGCCGGCGTGCTCACCGCAGCGACGGCCCGGCCGGCAACTTACCATCCGGCGCCGCGGCGCGCACCGGCCGGACCGGTGGTCGGCGCGGGCCGCACCCGGCGCGCGGGACCGGATCCAACGCCGGCGCCCTTCCCGGCACCGGCTCCGGTGCGTAGCTTCACCGGCAGCGTGGAGCCGCCCGGGTACGTCTCGGGTACGCGTGCGTATCCAAGATGCGTCGCCACGTGTGCCACCATGCCGCGCCGGGCGCTCGAACCTGGCGCGTCGGAATGCTGAGCGAAGGAGTCAGCGATGCATGATCGACAGGACTCCCGCGCGGCCGGTCCGCGCGAGGTCCGGGAACGAGCGCACCGCTTCGTGAAGGTCTACGGCCTTGCCGGTTTCGCCGACATGTTCGCGGCGGACGGGGTGTGGTGACCCGCCGCCCGCCCGCGCCGCGCGCCGCCACACGTGCGCGCCCCGGCTGGAGCGCCCACGACCCGCTCCGCCGCCTGCTCCTCGCCATCCTGGCGATCGGCATGATCGGCCTCGCGGCCGAGCTGGTCCTGCTCGAGCACACGGAAGAGCGCGTGCAGTTCGTGCCGTTCGCCGCGCTCGGGCTGGGGCTGATCAGTACCGTGCTCGTCGCGGTGCGGCCGGGCCGCGGCACGCTTCGCTGGTTCGCCGGCGTGATGGCCGCCTGCGTGCTCGCCGGGCTGCTCGGGCTGGTCATGCACTACCGCGGCAACGTCGAGTTCGAGCTCGAAATGCACCCCGAGCTGGACGGGCTCGCACTCTTCTGGGAAGCCATGCGCGGCGCCACGCCGGCGCTCGCGCCCGGCGCCCTCTCCCAGCTCGGGCTGCTGGGGCTCGCCGTCATCTACCGTCACCCGCTCCTGCGCCGGCCGGCGCGGGAACCATCCGAGGAGGTCCGATCATGACCCGAACGAACACGGCCGTGCGGTTCGGCACGGCGCTGTTTCTGCTGACGCTCGCCGCCGCGCCCGCAGGCGCGCAGGTCGGCAAAGGCGATCTGCTCGAAGCGAACCTCGCCACGAAGGAGCAGCTCCTCGCGCTCCCCGGCGTCGACGAGGCCCTGGCCGACGCGATCATCGAGGGGCGCCCCTACGCGAACATGCTCGAAGTCGACCGCGTCATCGCCGCGCGACTCGATGAGGCACAGCGCACCGAGCTCTACAAGCGGTTCTTCCTGCCGATCAACCTCAACACGGCCACCGCCGAGGAGATCCTGCTGATCCCCGGCGTCGGCCCGCGCATGCGGCACGAGTTCGAGGAGTACCGGCCCTACGCCGGACTCGCCGAGTTCCACCGCGAGATCGGCAAGTACGTCGACGACGACGAGCTCGCCCGCCTCGAACAGTACGTCTTCGTGCCGATCGACCTGAACACCGCCAGCGACGAGGACATCCTCAGCATCCCCGGCCTCGGTCGCCGCATGCTCCACGAGTTCAAGGAATACCGCCCCTACCGCGCCATCGAGCAGTTCCACCGCGAGATCGGGAAGTACGTGGATGATGTCGAGGTCGCGCGCCTCGAGCGTTACGTCGTGATCGGCGGCGCCTGACGGCGGGGTCGGGGCTAGGGCTGGGGCTGGGGCTAGGGCTGGGGCTAGGGCTGGGGAAGGCGGCCCGAACTCCGACGGCGGTTCCCACGCCCCGCGGCCGGCGCCCACACCGTGCGGCAGGCTCCCCGCTGCGCAGCCGGCTCCCCGCCGCGCAGCCGGCTCCCACGCCGCGCAGCCGGCTTCCACCGACCCTAGCCCCAGCCCTAGCCCTAGCCCTAGCCCCAGCCCTAGGGCTAGTTGCGCATTCCCGGCGCTCCTCCCCACATTGCGCCGATACCGTTCCCAACCACTTCCCGGAGGATTCCGTGACCTCGACCCGATGCCGGGCTGTGCCGGGCCGGTCGGCCCAGGCCGCATTCGCTCCAACTGTGATGTTCTCGATCCTCGCCGTTACCGCGGCTGCTGCGTGGAGCCCGCTGCGGGCGCAGACGGACACGGGCGCGCAGACCGTCGTACTCGACCAGCGCGCCGCGCCCGCGCAGGGCGCCGTCGACCGCCCGACGTACGGGCCGGGGGCGGCCAACTACCGGCTCGCGGCGCGGTGGGCGCCGTACAAGATCGAGGAGCTCATCTACAGCACGCAGGTCCAGCCGCGCTGGATCGAAGGCGGCGAGCGGTTCTGGTACGAGTGGGAGACGTCGGACGGCACGTTCTACTACATTGTCGACCCGGTGCGCGGCACGAAGCGCCAGCTCTTCGACAATGACCGGATCGCCGCGGAGCTGACGCGGATCACGCGGGACCCGTGGGACGGCCGGCACCTGCCGATCCGCAACATCCGCTTCATCGACGAGAACACGCTCCAGTTCGATGTCCAGTCCTCGCAGGACGAAGAGGTCGAGGAGCAGGAGATCGAGGACCAGACCGAGCGGGATGTCACGATGAAGGCGGCGCCGAGGCGGCGTCGTCCCCGCAAGAAGATGTTCCACTTCGAGTACGACGTCGACACGCAGACGCTGCGCGAGCTCGAAGACTGGGAGGCGCCCGACGACCACCCCTCGTGGGCGAGCGTCTCGCCCGACGGTCAGACGGTCATCTTCGCCCGGCACCACAACCTGTACATGATGTCGGGCGAGGACTACCAGCGTATCCTGGATGCGCGCCGGGGCAAGGACGGCGATGAGGCGGAGGCGGCCGAGGACTCCGTCGAGGTCACCGAGATCCAGCTCACCGAGGATGGCGTCGAGCACTACAGCTACGCGGTCGGTGACCGCGGCGACACGGACAAGGAGCGGGAGAAGAACAAGGACAAGCGCAAGCGCGCCGCGATCTCGTGGTCGAAGGACTCGAAGCGGTTCGCGCTGGTCCGCTCGGACCGGCGCAAGGTCGGGGACCTGTGGGTGATCCACTCGGTCGGCAACGACCGGCCGGAGCTCGAGACCTACAAGTACGATATGCCGGGCGAGGAGAACGTGACGCAGCAGGAGCTGCTGATCTACGACCTCGAGGCGCGCAAGATGGTGAAGGTGCAGGTCGACGCGTGGAAGGACCAGGAGCTCGACATCGCGAACGACCGGCAGTTCCGCTACCCGGACTCGCAGGAGCCGCGCCGCTCGCTCTGGCTCTCGGACAATTCGGACGAGCTGTACTTCCTCCGCCTCAGCCGCGACCGCAAGCGAGCGGACCTCGCGGTCGCCGACGCGACGACGGGCGAGGTCCGCGTCATCATCGAGGAGCGGTTGAACACGTACCTCGAGACGCGGCCGCCCGAGTTGCTGCCGAACGGCGATGTCCTCTGGTGGTCCGAGCGCGACGGCTGGGCCCACCTCTACCGCTTCGCCAACGACGGCACGCTCAAGAACCGGCTGACCCAGGGCCCGTTCTCGGTGCGTGACATCGAGGGCGTGGACGCGGAGAACGGCGTCGTCTACTTCGTGGCCGCCGGCCGCGAGGAGGGCGAGGATCCGTACTACCTGCACCTCTACCGCGTGAACCTCGACGGCTCCGGGCTCCAGCTCCTGAACCCGGGCGATTTCGACCACCGCATCGACCTGAGCGAGTCGAACCGGTACTTCGTGGACAACTACTCGCGCGTCAACACGGTGCCGGCGGCGGTCCTGCGCGACCGCTCCGGCCGCGAGGTGCTCGAGCTCGAAACCGCGGACTTCTCGCGGCTGAACGAGGCCGGCTGGCAGATGCCGGAGCCGTTCAAGGTCAAGGCGGCGGATGGCGTGACCGACCTCTACGGCGTGATGTACAAGCCGTTCGACTTCGATCCGAACCGCAAGTACCCGATCATCGAGTACGTCTACCCGGGCCCGCAGACGGAGTCGGTCTCGAAGTCGTTCAGCACGAATCGCTACGAGACCGGCCTCGCGCAGTTCGGCTTCATCGTGATCACGGTCGGCAACCGCGGCGGCAATCCGTCACGGTCGAAGTGGTACCACAACTACGGGTACGGCAACCTCCGCGACTACGGCCTGGCGGACAAGAAGGCCGCCGTCGAGCAGCTCGCCGATCGCTACGACTTCATCGACATCGAACGCGTCGGCATCTACGGCCACTCGGGCGGCGGCTTCATGTCCACGGCCGCAATGCTCGTCTACCCCGACTTCTTCGACGTGGCCGTGTCGTCGTCCGGCAACCACACCAACGACGTCTACAACCGCTGGTGGTCCGAGACGCACCACGGCGTCAAGGAAGTCGTCGACGACTCGGGCAAGGTCCATTTCGAATACGACATCGACAAGAACCCGGACCTGGCGAAGAACCTGAAGGGGCACCTGCTGCTCACCACGGGCGACATCGACAACAACGTCCACCCGGCCAACACGCTGCGCATGGTCGAGGCGCTCATCCGGGCGAACAAGCGCTTCGACTTCTTCATCTTCCCGGGCCAGCGCCACGGCTACGGCAACATGAGCGACTACTGGTTCTGGCTGCGGGCCGAGTACTTCGTCAAGCACCTGCTCGGCGACACCTCGCACTGGAACGCGGACATCATCCCGCTCCAGGTCGAGAAGGAGAAGACGACGACGTAGCCGCGCGACTGCGTGCGGGCCGCCATGGCGCGGCGGCCGTGGCACGGCCGCCCCGCTATGGCGGCCGGCGGCCGTGCGCCGTGTCGGGCGGCGTGCGCGTCGTGTCCCGGGGCCGGCCGGCGGGTACGGGCGGCTTCTCGGGTCGCCGCGAGGGCCGCGGCCGGGCCCCGACACCCGGCGGCGCGGGCCGGCCCACGAGGTCGGGCGGCCCGGTGTCCGTTTCGGCATTCGCCGCGCTGTCCGGGAGTTCGGGGGAGCCGTCCGTCCGGCCCGGCCGCGCGTCGCGCTCGCTGCCGAAGATCCGCCGCCGTAGCCGGGACCACCAGCCACCTTCCGCGCCCGCGGCGGGGATGCCGAGCGTATCCGCCCCGGTGGCGCCGCTGTCCGGCCACGGCGGTCCGGCGCTGTCGGGCCAGAACGCGGGCGGAGCCCAGCCGTGGCAGCGGCCGCGGGGCGCGGTGCCGGCCAGGAAATATTCGCGCCGGACGCCGCCGTAAGGGTTGCACCCCGGCGGGATGACGCGTCCGGTCTCGTCGACCCAGCGGACCACGATCCCCGGCGGCGGTCGCCACGCGTCGGCGGGCACGGCGATGCGCCGCATGATCCGGCCCCAGACGGGCGCGGCCAGGCGGCCGCCCGTCGCGCCCCGCACGATGCGGCGCGGCGCATCGAATCCGATCCATACGCCCGCCGCCTGTCGCGGCGTGTAGCCCAGGAACCAGACGTCGGTCGCGCCGTTGGTGGTCCCGGTCTTCCCCGCCGCCGGTCCGCGGAACCCGGCGGCGCGCACGGCGGTGCCGGTGCCGCGGTCCACGACGTCGCGCAGGAGGTCCGTGATCAGGAACGCGACGGCGGGGTCGAGCACGCGTTCGATCCGCGGCTCGCGGGACCAGATCACGCGACCGTCGCGGTCTTCGACGCTTCGCGCGAGCCGGGGCTCCGGCCGCTCGCCCAGGGTGGCGAAGGCGGCGTAGGCGGCGACCATTTCGAGGAGCGAGACCTCGGCCGAGCCCAGTGCGATCGACGGCACGGCCGGGATCGGGCCGGTCAGCCCCAGCCGCCGGGCGACGTCGATCACGCGGTCGATCCCGACGCGCTCCGCGAGCCGGACGGTGGGGATGTTCCGCGAGTGGACCAGCGCGTTGCGCAGCGTGACCGTGCCGGCGTAGCCGCCACCGAAGTTCTGCGGCGTCCAGACGGTCCCGTCCGCGAGGACCTGGCGGAGCGGCGCGTCGTGCAGCGGGTACGTCGGCGGATAGCCCGCCTCCAGTGCGGCCGTGTAGACGAACGGCTTGAACGCGCTCCCCGGCTGGCGCCGCGACTGCGTCGCGCGGTCGAACTTCGAGATCTCGAAGTCGCGGCCGCCGACCAGCGCGAGGACGTCGCCGGTCTCGACGTCGAGCACCACGACGGCGCCCTGGAGGTGCGCCCCGCCGGGCGCGCCCCCCGCCGTGTCGGATGCCGCGACGCCCGGGAACGCGCCGTAGCGGCCGGCCTCGATCGCGTCGAGCTGGCGCCGCAACTCCTCTTCCGCCGCCGCCTGCACATCCGCATCCAGCGTCGTGTGGATCGTGTACCCTTCCGTGTAGATCGACTCCCCCAGCTCGGCCTCGAGCCGCTGGCGGAGCTCTTCGAGGAAGTACGGCGCGCGCCGCTCCGCATCGACGTGACCGCGCTCGAGATCGAGCGACTCCGCGCGGGCGGCGGCGGCGCGAGCCGGCGTGATCATCCCCTGCTGCATCATCTTCATCAGGACCAGGTCGCGCCGCGCCCGCGCGCCCGCCGGGTTGATCCGCGGGTTCAACCGCGACGGCGCCCGGATCAGCCCCGCCAGGAGCGCCGCCTCGGACAGCGTCAACTCCGTTGCCGGCCGGCCGAAGTACTCGCGCGCCGCCGCCTCGATCCCCCAGGCACCGCTCCCGAAGTAGATCTGGTTCAGATAGAGCTCGAGGATCTGCCGCTTCGTGTAACGCTCCTCGATCTCCCGCGCGACCCGCATCTCGGCGAGCTTCCTCGACAGCGTCCGCTCGTCGTGGGGGAGCCGGTCCGGGAAGACGTTCCGCGCGAGCTGCATCGTGATCGTGCTGAACCCCTCCTCGATCCCGAACGCGCGCACGTTCGCCCACGCCGCACCCACGACGCGCCGCCAGTCCACGCCGTCGTGCTCCCAGAAACGCTGGTCCTCGACCGCGATGAACGCCTGCGGCACGTACGCGGGAAGCGAATCCAGCGGCACCACCGACCGCCGCACCCGGTACAGCTTCCCCAGCTCGGCGCCATCGCGATCCAGGATCACCGACGCCTCATCCGGGATGTAGCCGTTCAGCACGTCCACATCCGGACAGCCCTGGAGGCCGCACCGCTCCCAGAGCGCCCACACCGCGCCCGCCGCGAGCGCCAGCAGCAGCACGAGCGTCACCAGGACGCCGCGCGCCGATCCCCGCATCCGCCATTGACCCGTTTCTTGCGTCTCCACGCCGCTCCCGGCAGGGCAAGGACAATACCATTGCATTTGCACAGATCGCGACATACCTTGTTACGGCGGTGTGGTGGCGCGGAATGGACCGCGTCCACCGCAGCGGGAAGGGAGCGCAGTCATGGTCAGGATGACCTCACTCCGGAGGATCGGTATCCTGGCAGTCCTGGTCCTCCTCGCAGCACCCGCCGCAGGCGTCGCCCAGCAGAAGCAAAAGGAGCGACCCCGGCGAGAGGCGCGCCCCGTCCGTTCGAGACCCACCCGCGTCCATCCGACGCCGACGCGACACACCCGCCCGATTCGCCGACCCGCGCGGAAACCGACCACGCGGAGCCAGCGCAGCCGACCGACCACGCGCAGTGAGCGCAGTCGATCGAACCGGCCGGCCGTCCGGTCGCCCCGGGTCGAGCGGAGCGCCTCCTCGCACCGGTCCGAGATGAGCGCGATCGAGCGGACGCGCGCCGCGACGCAGCACGCGCACGAGGTGACGGTGGGCCACGCGCTGGGCGGCGTGTGGCGCGGCTCCCGCGGTCCGGCGCAGTGGGAGGATGATCGCGCCGACGACCCCGAAGCCCCGGTTCGGGTGGTCCGCCCGGTGCCCTATGTCGATGTCCTGTTCTCCGGGCCCCCGACGGTTCTCGAGACCGAGCCGCCGACGCTCCCCGAGTTGGGCGACCAGGATGCGCAAACATCCGCGCGCCGGCCGGAGCAGCCGCGCGGGCCCGTCGCGCGGCAGCCGAACGATGACACGCCCGGTGAACCCGGAAGGGACCGGCCGCCCACTGCCCGGCGCCCGGAACAGCCGCCCACGCGGGAGCCGCCGGCGAGAGAGCCGCCCGAGGACGAGCCGTCCGCGGATGGACCGTCGGAGATCCAGCCGCCCGTACGGCAGCCGTCGAACATCGACGCGAGCCGGCTGTGGCTCTCCTACCTGAGGGCGCGCCGGACTCTCTCTCTGCTCAGGAGCCGCCGCTGCAACGACCTCGGCTGGGATCTGGACGGACTGCGAGGATTCTACTGGCAGCCGCGTAGCCCGCTCTACGACCCGATCTGGGATGACTCCTTCGCCCTCGCCGGTTGCGGCGATCCATTCGACGGCATCGCGATGCTGGTCATGCCCGACTACGCCGTCGAGGCGTCGTGCGCGGTCGTCACCATCGAGGAGTTCGGCGCGGAGCCGCGCAGCTTCAACATCCCGCTGCCGGCACTCTCCGCGAAGAACGCGAAGGCGCTCCGCGCAGCGATCCAGCAGCGGTTCGACCGCGGGATGCCTGTCTTCCTGTGGGATGAGGACGGCAACGAGATCCGGCTCGACCCCGCGACCATCGACAACTTCTCCGTCGAGCGCTGCGACCGCTGAGCGGTCAAGGCCGCTGAGGCCCGGCGGCTTTCGGTAACGCGCCGCCGGTCGTGTTCGACACGACCGGCGGCGCGTTGCGTTGTCGGTCCGTCCATCCGTCCCTCCATCCGCCGTGGCGAGCGCTGGGCGCGCCCTCCTCCGCCGCGGTCATCCCACCCTGCCATGGCTCTGCCCCGCGCGCCGCGCATTCTTGTCGGGCGTGGCGAGCGAGAGAGCTGGGTTCGAGATCCTGATCCGCCGGGCGACGGGGCGGCGGCGGTTGGCGCCGCTGCTCCGCGCGCTCGGGTTCGATGCGGGGGGTGGACCGGCATCGTCCGCGTTGGCGGCGGCGTACGGGCTGGACGGCGATGTCGGGGTCGCGGCGGTGGTGCCGGTGGGGAGGCGCGGCGAGTTGTTGGCGTTGTTGATCGAGTTGACGGAGGCGGACGCGTCGGAGGCGATGGTGCGGATTGCGCGGCGGGTGCGTGCGTACAATCCGGCGGTGCCGTACCTGTTTATCTTTGCGGAGCCGGGGTATCGTCGGTTGGTTTTCGCGTCGTTCGGTATCGAGGCGGAGCTGCGTCGTCTGGTGATCGAGCGGCACCGTCCGCGGCGGACGGACATCGAGGCGCTCGAGGAGTTGGCGGCGCGGGAGGGGGAGGGTGGTGTGGCGCTGGCGCTGCGGCACGCGCGGGCGTTGGATCGGTCGCGGGTGACGCGCCAGTTCTTCCGGGATTTCCGGGTGCAGCGTGCGCGGGTGGCGGCGGCGTGGGAGGGGTTGCCGGCGGAGAGCGTGGCGGAGCGGGAGCAGCTCGGGCTGTTGCTCCTCTGCCGGCTGATGTTCCTCTATTTCCTCCAGCGGCGGGGCCATCTCGCGGGGGACCGGGCGTACCTCCCCGGGCTGTTCCGGCGCTGGCGAGCGCGTCCCGGGGCGGCGACGTTCTACCGGACGGTACTGGACCCGCTGTTCTTCGGCGCGTTGAACACCCGGCCCGAGCGGCGGACGCCGGCGGCCGCCGCGCTGGGTGCGCTGCCGTACCTGAATGGCGGTCTCTTCGAGCGTCATGCGCTCGAGCGGCGGTTCCCCGAGCGGGATCTGCCGGATGCCGTGATCGCGGGGGTGCTGGACGGCCTCCTCGAGCGCTATCGGTTCACGACCCGCGAGGCGGCGGAGACGGCGGCGGAGGGTGCGGGCGAGGTGGGTGTGGACCCCGAGATGCTGGGCCGGGTCTTCGAGGAATTGATGGCGGCGGAGCGGCGCGGCGCGAGCGGGACGTTCTTCACGCCTGCGGCCGTGGTCGACCGGCTGGTCCGGGAGGCGCTCGAGGCGTGGCTCGCCGGCCGTGAGGGGCTCGATGTGGCAGGCGCGGCGGCGCTCGTGAGGCACGGCGATGCGAGCGGTCTGGCGCCCGCGCGGCGCCGCGCGCTCGAGCGTGCGCTCGGCGAGCTCCGCGTGCTGGATCCGGCGTGCGGATCGGGTGCGTTCCTGCTCGGCGCGCTCTCGCGGATCTCGCGCTTGCGGCTGAGCCTGGGGGGCGGTGCGCCGGCCGACGTCCGCCGGGAGATCGTCGGACACGCGTTGCACGGCGTGGATGTGCAGGATGACGCCGCGCTGTTGTGCGCGCTGCGGCTCTGGCTCGCGCTCACGTTGGATGGCACGGACACGGGTTCCGGCACGTCGGCGACGGTCCCGCCGTTGCCGAACCTCGACCGCCGGATCCGCCAGGGTGATGCGCTCGTGGATCCGTTCGACCTCGTGGGCGGCGCGGAGGAGGGCGAGTGGCCACGGGTCCCGGTGGATGCCGCGGTTCGTCGCGCACTGCGGGCGTTGCCACCGCTGGCGGCACGCTATCTGACGGCGGATCCCGGCGAGAAGCCGGCGCTCCAGGCGGCGCTGGCGGATGCCGAGCGCGGTCTGGCGCGCGCGTGGCTGGACGCGCTCGGGCGGAGACTGGAGCGCCGGCGCGCGGAGCTGGCCGCGGAGGCGGCGGGCCGCGACCTCTTCGGCTCGCGCCCGGCGCGGGCACTGCACGCGGAACGTGCCGGCGCCCTTCTCGATGGACGGCTGGCCGAGCTCGATGCCGTCCGCGCCGCACTGGACGACGCCGGCGCGCTCCCGTTCTTCAGCTTCGGCGTGCACTTCCCCGAGGCCGTCGGCGGCTTCGACCTGATCCTCTCGAATCCGCCGTGGATCCGCGCGCATCGCTGGCCGGCGGCGCTCGGGCGCCTGGTGCGCCGGCGCTACGGCGTTTGTCGCCACGCGGGCTGGCGCCGCGGCGCGGAGCTCGCCGGCGCACCGGGCGGTGTCGGCGCGCAGGTCGACCTTTCGCTTCTCTTCCTCGAACGCTCGCTCCGGATGCTCACCGCGGGCGGTGTGCTGGCAATGTTGCTCCCGGCCAAGGCGCTCCGCTCGCTGTACGGCGCGGGCGCCCGGCGGCTGCTGCTCCGCGAGGCCGCGCTCGTCGCGATCGAGGACCAGAGTCTCGATCCGCGGGCGATCTTCCGCGCGGACGCGTACGCGGCGGCGGTCATCGCGCGAAGGCGGCAGCCGGGCACGGATCCCATCCCCGGCCACGGCACGGGCTTCCCGGGTGGTGGGGAGCCGGTGCGTGGCGGGGAGCCGGCGGGTGGCGGGGAGCCGGCGCACGGCATCGCCGCCGCCGGGGACGCGACCGCCGCGGCACCGGCCGCCGTGGGGGCGGCGCCCGCCGGGGGCGCGGTGATTCGGGCCATCTCCTCGGGTGGCCGGGAGCAGGCGGGCGCCTCCATCCGCGTGACCATGGTCCGGCGCGGCGGTCCCGCGCTCCGCTTCTCCGTCCAACCGGACGAGCTGCCGATCCTGCCGGGCGACCCCGAGGCGCCGTGGCTGCTGGCGCCGCCCGACGCGCGTGCCGCGCTCCGGCGGATGCAGGCGCGCGGCGGGCCGCTCGGCGACGATACCGCGCTCCGTATCCGCCGGGGCGTGGTGACGGGTGCGAACGACGTGCTCATCATCCGCGAACGCGAGCCGAAGCTCGGCGGGCTCGCGCGGATCCGCGCGGAGGGTTTCTTCCGCGCCCGCCGTGCCGGCCGTACCGTGACCGAGGCGCGCCGGTTCCAGGCGCTGGTCGAAGATGCCGTGCTCCGGCCGCTCGTCCGCGGGAGCGACATCGCGGCGTGGCGGTTCCGCGCCGCCGGCCACCTGGTCTGGATCCACGATGACGTGACGGCAAGACCCCGCACGCCGCCGCCGCGCGCGGCGCGCTACCTCGCCCGACACACGGCGACGCTGCGCGCTCGCGCCGGCTGGCGGCCCGGAACCCCGGACGGCGCGCTGTTCCGCGCCTCGCCGGCGACGCTCGCGCCCAAGGTGGCGTGGCGCGACCTCGCGCCGACGCTCGAAGCCGTCGCGCTCCCGCCGCGCATCCATCACGCCGCGCGCGATGTGCCGCTGGTCCCGCTCAACACCGTGTACTTCATCCCCACGCCGACGGACGAAATGGCGCGCCTGCTCGCCGCGTTTCTCAACTCGCTGCCCGTCCGGACCTTCGCCCGCGCGATCGCGGAGCGCGCGCGCAACGGACGGTTCCGCTTCTTCGCCTGGACGGTCGCGCTCGTCCCGCTCCCCGCGGACTGGGCGACCGGGCCGCCTGCCGCCGCACTGCTGCGACTCTCGCACGCCGCACACCGGAACGGCAAGTTGGCGCCACGCGAGAGGACCGAGCTCGACCGCCTCGTCGCGCAGTATTACGGCCTCACGGCCGACGACATGGACGGCCTCGCCCGGTTCGACGCCTGGCTGCGGGGTGCCGCGTGAGTACCCGGCCCGGCGATGCACGTCCGCGCGAAGGCCGGTCCACTGCCGAGAAGCGCGCCGGCCCGGACGGGACCGGCGAGTGGTCCGCCGAAGGGCGGACGAGCGGTGAGCGGCAGCGCCGCCCCGGTCCGATGCGGACGATGCTCGTGGATGACCGCGCGCGGCCCACATTCCGGGAACGGCTTGGCCACGCACTCGCCGGCGCGGCCGAAGCCGACTTCGCGGTCGCTCGCATTCGCCTGGCCGCGATCGACCTGACCGACCGGGAGACGGCGCGCGTCCGCCGCTGCCGGGTCCTCGTCGGCCGCCTGGATGCCGAGGCACTCGTCCGCACGGGTGACCAGGCGCCAGGCGGCGGGGCACCGGCCGCGCTGCGCGCGTTCCTGGACAGCGGCCGCCTCGAGGTCCGCGCGGCCGGCCTCGAGGTCTGGACGCCCGACTTCTCGATCCTGCGCGGCCTGCGTGATGCGCCGCACGACGCCCTCGTCGTGGTCGGTGCACACTACTTCGCGCGGCCGTTCACCAACGGCGGGCCGGCGTTCACCTGCATGCTCACCGGACGGGAGGCGGCGGACCGCGCGACACGACGCTTCGAGGAACTCTGGCGCAAGGGCTACGACGTGGCCGACATCGTCCGCGAGGCGCTCGCCCGTCTCGGCCGGTGAACGATGACCGCGCCATCGACCGCCCGTGACGTGGCGCGCCGGATCCTGGCCGCGCGTTTCGAGCCGGGTGTCGACCGGGATCCCGCGGACCCCTCGCCGGTGTTCGAGCTGGCACGCTTCCAGGAGGACGCGGTGCGCCGCGCCGAGCAAATCCTGGCCGCGCGGCGCGGCGTGGTCATCGCGGACAGCGTCGGGCTGGGGAAGACGTTCATCGCGCTCGCGCTCATCGAGGGCGCGCTCCGCCGCGGCGAACGCGTCGCCGTGACGACGCCGGCATCACTGCGCACCGCGTGGCACGCGCCGCTGCGGCGGCTTGCCGGAGCGCTCGCACTCCGCGAGACGTACGGCATCCCGCGCCCGCCGCCGGCGCGCGTGGGCCGGCGACCCACCGCGGCGCGGGCGCCCGAGCACGCCTTCCTCGCCTGGTTCTCGCATGCGCGCCTCAGTCGCGGCACGGTCCCGGCCGCGCGCACCGATTCGCTCGATCTGGTCGTCGTCGACGAGGCCCACGCGTTCCGCAACCCAGGTACGCGCCGCTACCGCGCGCTCGCGGCGTTGTGCCGGCCCGCGCGCGTCGTGCTGCTCACCGCGACGCCCGTCAACAACGCGCTCCCGGACCTCTACGCCCTGCTCCGCCTCTTCGTCGGCGATGATGCGTTCCGGGACGTGGGCGTGCCCGACCTGCGCGAGGCGTTCCGCACCGCCGCCGGCGGAAACGGCGCGCCGCCAACGGAGCTGCATGCCGTGCTGCGCGCGGTCGTGATCCGCCGGACCCGCGCGGTGCTGCGCAGAGAATACGGCGGCGCTCGCGTGCCGGGTACGCCGCATCGAGCGCCCTCACTCCCCCGGCGAGCGCCGCCGGTGCCGGTCCGCTACGCGCTGGACCGGGTGTACCCCGGCTTCTTTGCCGAAATCGCCGAGACGATCGAGGCGCTCGACCTCGCGCAACTGTCCGTCGCCCGGCGGACCGCGGGACCGGCCCCGGCGGCGGTCCTGGTCCGCATGGCGCTGCTCAAACGGCTCGAATCCAGCATTGCCGCGTTCCGCGCGAGCATCAACCGACAGGTCCGGTTCCACGAGGCGTTCCTCGAAGCGCTCGGCCGCGGACGGCTACTCCTCCCCGCCGACCACCGCGCGCTCTACGATGGCGGCGATGATGACGTCGCGCAGCTCGTCCTCACCGCGGTCGCGCTCGACGCGCTCCCGCCGGATGTCGACGCGCGGCGACTCCGGAGCCGCGCGCTCCGCGACCTCGAGCGCCTGCGACGGATCCGGCGGAAACTCGCCACGCTCGCGGCCGAGGATGACCCGAAGCTCTGCCGGCTGCGCGCGCTGCTGGACGGCGAACTGCACGCGGAGAAAGTGGTCGTGTTCACCGAGTTCCTGGACACGGCGCGCTATCTCTGGAGCGCGCTCGTGCCCCGCGGCGGCATCGCGCTCGTCGATGGACAGGCCGCACGCCTCGGGCGGATGCCGTGCACGCGCAACGCCGCGATCGCGCGGTTCGCGCCGCACGCCAACCACGCGCCCGCGCCCGGCCCGAGGGAACGCGTCGACCTGCTCATCGCGACGGACGTGCTCGCCGAGGGACTCAACCTCCAGGACGCCCGGTGCGTCATCAGCTACGACCTGCCGTGGAACCCCGTGCGCCTCATCCAGCGCATCGGCCGCGTGGATCGCATTGGAACGCGCCACGCCACGATCCGCTCGTTCCACTTCCTCCCCGATGGCGGCCTTGAACGGGTGCTCCGCGTGCGCGCACGCCTGCGGGCCAAGCTCGCGGCCATCGCCGCGAGCGTCGGCGCCGAACCCGAGGTCCTCGCCGATGCCGAGGGCACGGCCCCCCTCGACGCCGTCATCGACCGACTGACCGCCGGCGACCCGGACGCACTCGAAGTTCTCGAACATCGGACCGCCGCGCCACTCGAACTCGAGGAGCGGCTCCGCGCCGCCTACGCCGCGGAATGCGCGCGCGCCGAGCGCGACGCGGCGACCGCCGGGCACGGCGCACGGTCCGCCGCAGGCGCGCCGAACGGCGGGGTCGCGCACGGGGATCCGATCCCGACCGGCGGACGCGCGCCACCCGCGGCCGCCATTGCCGCGCCTCCCGGCGCACACCGGCGCTTCCTGCTCGCCTATGACGACGCCGGCACATCGATCTGGATCCTCGTGGACGCCGAAACCGGCACCGCGGTCGAGGACGACGCCGCGGCCGCCGAACTGCTGCTCGACGCTCTGGCGGACGGGAGTCGTCCGATGCGGCCACCCCGCCGGCGCGACATCGCGCGCGCGGTCGCCGCGGCGGCACCACGCCTCGAGGCACGCCGCGCCATCCAGGGCGCACCGGCCCGCATCCCGGCCGGCGCGCCCGCCGCACGCGCCGCCCGCCGCCTCGCCGCCGCACTCCGCGCCGTACCGGGCGGCCCGGACACCGACCTCTGCCGCCGCGCCGACGCCGTCCTCGCCGCCCTCGCGCACGGACAGAGCGCCGGCACCGAGGCCGCCGTCCGACACGCTCTCGCCAGCACGCCGGACGGCGCGGACGCGCTCCGGCTGCTCACCGCACTCGAACACGCCTTCGACCGCCCGGACGACCGTGCGTCGCGCGATCGCGCCACATGCCGCGCCGAACTCGTGGGCGTGCTCGAAGCCCGCCCCGCCCCGCCGGCCACGTGAGCGGCGCCGCCCCGGACCGTGGCAGCCCCGCCCGGACCGCCACTCGGGATCGTGCACGGCCGAGCCGAACTCCGTATAATACCGCCGCACGATGGTATCGAGAGGACGGAGAACGCCATGCGCTGGCACAATCGGTTGGTCGTCGTGCTGCTGTTGGCCGCGTGCTCCGGCCCGGCCGATTCGGGGCGGGACCGGACGGACGCGGCGGCCGTCGCG
>DASVDH010000072.1:0-25261 GCA_036381195.1 Longimicrobiales bacterium
CAGCGGGCCGGGATCCGCAGCCCCGCCGTGCCTGCGTCCCCGATGTGTGTCCACCCCTCGCCGCCTCACTGCGAGACCGGCGGCTTCTCGCGGGGCTTCACGATGAAGAGCCCTTCGTTGCCGCTGGTGACAATGATGACACCGCTGCCGAAGAACGGGTAGTTGCTCCAGGAGCCGCCGAAGCCGGGCGTGTTGGTGCCGTAGGGCACGGTGTCGAAGTAGCCGACCTCGACCGGCTCGAGCCGGTTGCTGATGTCCACGATGCGCAGCCCGGCCTGGTAGTGCGACTGGTACATCGTGTCGCCGCGGATGTAGAGGTTGTGGTCGCTGGCGGCGGTGGTGCCGAAGAACTCCGCGGCGAGCTGCGGATCGTCCAGGTCCTGCACGTCCCAGATGAGGGTGCGGGTGCGCTGCACCGAGCCCTGGATCTCGTCCAGCTCGTCATCCATGTAGAAGTAGCGGTGGTCCGGGGTGAGCCAGCCCTGGTGCGTGTAGCCGACGTTCGGGTACGTGGCGCGCGAGATCGCCTTCGGGTTCTTCTTGTCCGTGACGTCCGCGATGCTGAGCGCGGTCTCGTTCGCGCCGAAGCAGATCTCGCGGCCGCGGTAGTCCTCATCGGGGCCGCGGTAGACGACGCACTGGGCGTCGTGCGTGTAGCCGGTCGAGGCGCGGCCGGTCTGCGGGTCGGAGAAGCAGCCGGCGAACGTGGGGTTCTTGGGGTCGCGGATGTCGATCATGTGCAGCCCGCCGCCGCACACCTCGCCGCCGGAGCTGTTGCCGACCGTGTAGGCGAAGCCGGTCTCCTCGTTGATCACGATGTTGTGCGCGCTGTTGATGCGCGTGTAGTGCGCGTCCGGCTCGAACGTCACGGGCGGCTGGCGCACATCGCGCAGGCGGCGCAGGTCGAAGACCTGCATGCCGTGGGGCCCCGCGCCGTCCGCCACAATGAAGGCGTGGTCCTTGTAGACCTTGATGTCGCGCCAGGTCGAGCCGGGCGAGGCCGCGGTCTTGGGCAGGTCGCCGATGAAGACGGGGTGCGTCGGGTCGCTGATGTCCACGAACGACGTGCCGTCCACGCGGCCGACGAGGGCGTACTCCTTGCCGGTTTCGGGGTCGGTCCAGCCCCAGACGTCGTTGAGGCGGACGCCCCGGCCGCCGCCCAGGTCCTGGACGGACAGGAAGGCGAGCAGGTCCACGTTCTCGCAGTCGAAGAGGGCGGCCTTGCCATCATCGCCGCAGCGGGTCTCGCTGCCCAAGATCGAGGCGAGCCGCTCCGCCGGGCTCTTCATGACGGCCGCCTCCCGCCAGGCGCCGTCTGCCGCGCGCTCGTAGATGACGACGGTGCCGGAGCCGTAGTCGTCGCCGAGCATGGCGACGGCGGCGACATTGCCGCGCACCGCGACGCTGGCGCCGAACGCGTCGCCACGGTCGAGCGCCTGCGCCGCGAGCCGGCGGACGCCGGCCACCTCCCCGTCGGGCCCGCGCTCGAACCGGTAGACGGCGCCCCGGAAGCCGCCAGCGCGTGGCGCGCCGATCCAGAGCTCGTCGCCAGCCGCCGCGATGCCGGCGCCGAAGCCGTCGCGGCGCGCGCCGTCGAAGGCGACGAGCCGGCCCTGCTCCCGCCACTCGCCCGCCTCGTCCGGAGCGAACGCGTAGACGGCGCCCCGGCCGGCAGCGGCGCCGGGTGCGCCCACCAGCAGCACGTCGCCCGCGAGGGCCAGCGTCGAGCCGAAGCGGTCGTCGCGCACGAGCCCCGCGGCGGCGAGCACCGCCGCCCTCGTCCACGCGCCGTCCGCGCCGCGCTCGTACACCTCGACGGCGCCCGCGCCCTGCGCATGGCCGGGCGCGCCGATGAAGGCCCGCCCCTCCGAGAGGGCGACGGCCGCGCCGAAGAGGCGCTCGCCGGACTCGTCGCTCGAGAGGCGCGCCTCGTGAGTCCACCGGCCGTTCGCGCTGCGGCGAAACACGTGGACGGCGCCGGCGCGGCCGGCGGCGCCAGGCGCGGCGATCAGCGCGATGTCGCCCTGGAGCGCGACGGCCGCGCCCAGCGCATCGCCCTCGGCAGCGTCGTCCGCGGCGAGGCGCGCGACCTGGCGCCAGGCATTGCCCTCACGCCGGAAGACGTACGCGGCGCCGCGGCCGCCAGCCTCACCGGCGGCGCCCACGAGCAGGGTCTCATCATCCGCGGCGATGGCCGAGCCGAAGCCGTCGCCGGGCTCGGCGCCCTCCGCCGCGAGCTTCGCCGTCTCCGCCCACACGCCGCCCTGCCGGCGATAGACGTAGACGAGCCCGGAGCGCATCCGGTTGTAGGGCTCGCCGGCGAGCACCGCATCGGCCGTGACGACGAGCGCGGCGCCGAACCCGGCGAGCGCCGCCTCCTCCGGGGCGCCGGGCAGGCGGGGGGCGTGCGGCGCGCCGGCGTACGTCTGCGCGGTCGCGGGGCCGGACGCGAGGAGCAGGAGCGCGACGGCGGGGAGGAGCGACCTCATGCGAACACCTCCGGTTGTCGAGGCGGGACGCTGCCGGCCGCGCCGGCGCCGGCATCCCGATCTGGAACGGTCAACCGCTTCCCCTTAGACACGGGAGGACCGATTGTGGTTTGCCCGAGGCCGCGGGGCAAGGGGCCTGGCCCCTCCGCCCCGGCGGAGCGTGGCGCCGTCCGGGAGCCCGCCCGGCTCCCGCTTGGTTCCCGGCCGGATTCTCGCTCGGCCACCTAAGGTTCCGCGAGGGCGGCGCGCTGGTCGCGCTCACTGCGCGTCCGGCAGGATGAGCAGCGGCGCGGCCGGCGTGCGGAGCGGCTCGGGCTCGTCGGTCGGCAGCTCGCCGTGGACGCGGTAGAGCCCGGGCGGCACCGCCGCGCCCCCGCGCCCGCGCTGGTCCCAGCGGTCGGAGAGCTCGAGCGTCTCGCCCGGCGCGAGCGTGCGGAGCTGGAGGATGGACTGCACGGCCTGCCCCTCGAGCCGGCGCCAGACCGGCGTGCCGTCCTCGCGGGTCACCACGATGTCGAATGCGATGGTGCGCCCGAGCAGGTGGAGCTGGACGGGGCCGTCGGTGCGGTTCCTGACGCGCAGCGCGATGGGTACCGGCTCACCCGTGCGGACGCTGGCCGGCACGTGGATGGAGAAGGCGAGGGAATCGCTCGTGGCGGCGGAGGCGGGTCCGGAGGGCGGCTGCGTCATGGCGGTGTCGGGTTGGCTGGAGGCGCGCGGCGCATCTGGCCGACACGCCGCAATCGGGAGCGCCCCGACGCAGAGGGCCAGGGCGAGGACGGGGATGATGGAGCGGTGCATCGGGGCCTCATCGAACCGCGAGTTCCACGTCCGCTTGGGCCGGACTTTGACGGCCAGGGCACGGCACAGCTCGCCGAAGCGAGTTCGGCGTCCGCAACGCCCGGACGCTGGCGGGCGCCCGGAGCAGGGCACACGCGCAGGAAACGCGCCGGCCTCGCCAGGCGCTGCGGCGGGAGTCCAGCCGGCTGCGGCACGCGCGCGCGCACTCCCCGGGCCGCGCTGGCTTCGCAGGGGGCCGTGCGGCGAGGGCGCGGCGCCTCGCCCCCGCCGCGCGGCCGCGGCGACCAGCATCAGAACGTGGTCAGCGAGCCGAGCTCGCGCTCGATGCCGGACATGGGGCTGAACACGAACTGCGTGCCCGAAGAGTTCCCGCCCCAGAGAATGCCCAGCAACGTCACGTTGTCGCCCGTGCCGGGCCACGCGAAGACGGGCGACCCGCTGTCCCCGCCGCCCACGCCCGCGTTCACGAAGCTCTGGCAGAGCTGCACGATGTTCGTGCCCGCAACCCCGACGTTGACACACGTGTTGGTGATGGTGCCGAACGTCCAGCCGGTGGTGCGCCCTACCTTGTTGGCCTGTGCGCCGGCGATGGGGTTGGCCTGCTCGGCAGTGATGTTGAAGGTGCCCACGATCTCGAGGGACCCGGAGAGGCTCCCGCGGAACGCGGTGCGCGCGATGCCGCCGAGGTCGAAGCTGATCCCGGAGGCGTAGACCGCGCGGGAGCTGTCGCTGAAGCGGCAGCGCCGTCCGCTGGGGCAGCCGTTGCGGCGGAAGTAGGTCGGGTCCGCCACCTCGACGCCGATCACGGCCGGATCCACCGTGGAGAGCGGCTGGAAGTACTCGGTGCCCTCCACGCCGCCCTGCCGTTCGGTGCAGTGCGAGTTCGTGATGAACGAGTTCTGGCCGCTGCGAATGGCGTTGAAGCCAAGCGTGCACAGGAAGTTGGAGAAATGGATCTGGAGCCCGCCCTGGATGGGGCGGACGCGGTCGCGGAGCGTGGCGGCGGGCACGATGGGCTCGGTCTCGATCACGCTCACCGCCGCCGCGGGGATGCCCAGGCGGGCGGCGGCGGCGCGGGCGAGGCCCGCCGCGCCGGGATGCTCGACGCCGATGACGAGCCGGTTGGCGGCTTCATCATTGTCGATGAAGACGACACCGGGCAGGGAGAGCGCCTCCGGCGTCGCCTGCTGGAACCAGCGCTCGAGATCCTGGTGGCGGAACGCGGCGGGCCGGATCTGGAGCTGCGCGGCATCGAGCCCGTGCTCGCGCAGCACGGGCGCGAGGGCACGCTCCAGGCGGGCGCGCTGGCTGAGGTCGGTCAGGTACGCCGTGGGCGTGCCGTTCTCGTCGAGGAAGAAACCGCCAAAGGCGGGCACCTCACGGGCCATGGCATCCATGGGCGAGGCGATCGCGCTGGGCGAGGCCTCGGGGAGCGGCGCGGCTGGCGCGGCGGGGCTGGGCACATCCGTGCAGGCGGCGGTCCACAGCGCGAGGACGGCTGCCGCCAACACTGTGCTGCGAGTGGCGCGGAGCATGGTGGTCCTCCCGATCCAGAGTGGGACGAGGAGGCGAAAGACCACGACGCGCGGCGCCGTGCGTCGCGCCGCAGCCCTTCGCCGGGGGTGTCGCTTGGGAGAATCCAGGTCCGGAGCGCGGCGCGGCGGGGAGACCCTCAGAGGGAGCGTGGCCTCTCGTGCCGCTCCACGGGCACGAATGTGTGGCGCTCGGGTTCGGCACACAAGGGTGTTGTTTCTCGCACGAGCCGCGAAGCGGTTGTAGACAGACTGATAACAGGTAGTTGAAACGGCCGTGCTGGTGTGGTGCACCGCGGCGGGCGTGAACGCTTGCGGATCCTAACGGAGGCGCGCAGCGAAGCCGCGCCGGAGGCCGCCCGGGCCGTCGCGCGGCGGAGCCCGTGGTCGTCGTGCGAGGGAGGGGGGAGCGCGCCGGCTGAGGTCGGCGTGGAGGGGCGTGGCCGGGGCGTCCGGGCGGGCCAGTGGGCGGAAGATGCCGCTTCTGGCGCGGGCAGGGACAGCCGGTGCCGCGGCGCCGCCGGGCCGGTGCCGGAGCAGAGTCCGGGTTCGCCGGGGCGATGCCGGAGCACAGTCCGGGTTCGCCGGTTCGGCTGCGGCCCCGATTCCCGTGCTTCTGGCGCCGCCGCGCCGGTGCCGGGGCACAGTCCAGGTTCGCGGTTCGACTGCGTCCCCGATTCTCGTGCTTCTCGCGCCGCCGCGCCGGTGCTGGAGCGGGCCGCGCGCGCGTGTTACGTTGCGAAACGGTTCTCCCACCCCGGCCGGACGGGCACCATGCCTGGAGCTCCGACTCGTTCGTTCCGATCCGCGGCGCTGGAGTGGCTCACGATCGCGCTGCTGGCCGTGGCCGTCGTCGCGGCGTGCGATGGGCGGCGCGCGGGCGGCGCGGTGCCGGCGGGCGGCGCAGCCGGTGCCGCCGTGCCCGTGCCGGGAGCGCCGCTCGCGGACAGCACGTTCGCGCGGCTGATCGCGGAGCTGTCGGAGCCGGGCGGCTACTTCGACACGGACAACCTGATCTCGAACGAGGCGTCGTACCTGCACGTCGCGCAGGACCTGCGCGAGCTGCGCGGCCGGGGCGGCGCGTACATCGGGGTGGGTCCGGACCAGAACTTCTCGTACATCGCGGCGCTGCGCCCGACGATCGCGTTCATCCTGGACATCCGGCGCGACAACATGCTCCAGCACCTGTTGTTCAAGGCGCTGTTCGAGCTCGCGCCCGACCGGGCGACGTACCTCTCCCTGCTGTTCGGGCGGGAGCTGGACGGTGCGGGTGACGAGGATGCGGACGCCGGCATCGATGCGCTGGTCGGGCGGCTGGACGCGGCGCCCGTGACGCAGCAGAGCAGGGAGCGTGCGCTGCGCGTCGTGCGCGAGCGCGTGCGGGCGCTGGGCGTGCCGCTGTCCGCGGAGGACCTCGAGCGGATCGACTTCATCCACCGCAGCTTCATCGAGGCGGGGCCGGCTCTCCGCTTCACGAGCCACGGCCGGCGGCCGCAGTTCTACTACCCGACGTACCGGCAGCTCCTGCTCGAGCGGGACCGCACGGGCCGGCAGGCGAACTACCTGGCGACCGCGGAGGACTTCCGGTTCGTGAAGGAGATGCAGGAGCGGAACCTGGTGATCCCGGTGGTGGGCGACTTCGCCGGGCCGCACGCGCTGGCCGCGATCGGGCGGGAGGTGCGGAGGCGGGGCGAGCGCGTCATCGCGTTCTACACCTCCAACGTCGAGTTCTACCTGATGAGGGGCGGCGTCTTCGACCGCTTCGCCCGGACCGTCGCCGGGCTGCCGCGCGCGGAGCCGGCGGTGATCGTACGCAGCTACTTCAACCGCGGCCGCGGCGGGCACCCGGCCACCGTGCGCGGTTACTACAGCACGCAGCTCGTGCAGGACATGGGGGAGTTCGTCGGGGGGTGGAGGCGGGGCGAGTACGAGAGCTACTTCGCGCTGGTGATGGCGCCGGCGCCTGCCTTTCTCCGGTAGGGCCAGGGCGCGGGCGGGGCGGGGGAACCGGAGGACTCCCCGGCGCGTCGCGCCGGCGAGCGATTCCCACCTGTCGTTTCCTCTGGCCGGGTAGCGGGGCGCGGAGGAAGGGCCATTCCCACCTGCGATCCAAGCCGTTCCCTCCGCGCCGGTGGCGCCGAGGGCGAGCGGATCACGCTGCACCTGCTCGATCGGCCGTTCCCGCCGCGCCGGTGGCGCAGAGGGGTGCGGCGGGCGGTCCCGCCGGGCCCGAGATCGAAGGGCCCGGGGTGGCGGTCACCGGCGTCCGGGCGTAGGTTCGCGAAACAGGGGGGCGGCGGAACCATTCAGTATGGATTGATGACGGAAACGGATACGGAATGCGTGAAAACGAGGTCGGAAGACGTACACGGTGCAGGGCGCTGGTCCTGGCGACGGATCTGGACGGCACATTCGCGGGCGGCACGCCGGCGGAGCGCCGACGCCTCCAGGGGCTGCTGGCCGGGTGGCCGGATGGGCTGTTGATCTACGTGACGGGCCGTAGCGTCGCGGCAGCGCGCGAGTTGATGAGCGAGGCCGAGCTGCCGCGGCCCGATGTGCTGATCGCGGATGTCGGCACGACCGTCGTGCACGGCGAGGGTTTTGAGCCGGTGGAGGCGATCGAGCGGGAGCTCGGGGCGCGGTGGCCGGGGCATGCGGCGGTGCGGGAGCGGCTGGCGGGGCTGGGCGTGGTGGAGGAGCAGGACGTGGAGGCGCCCCGGCGGGTCTCGTACGTGCTGGCGGGCGGTGCGGGCATGGAAGAGGCCGCGGCGCAGGTGCGTTCGCGCCTGACGGGCCTGGCGGTGGACGTGGTGGGGTCGGCCGGGATGTACGTGGACGTCTTGCCGGCCGGAGTGAACAAGGGGACGACGCTGCGGCGGGTGGTGAGGTGGCTGGGCCGGTCGGAGGGGGAGGTCGTGGTGGCGGGCGATTCGCTGAACGACCTGGGCCTGTTCGAGGCGGGGTTCGCGGGTGTGGTGGTGGGCAACAGCGAGCCGGGGTTGCGGGCGCGGGTCCGGGGGCGGCAGGGAGTCTACGTGGCGGCCGGCCAGGGGGCGGGGGGGATCCTCGAGGGGCTCGCCCACTTCGGGTGGATCGAAGAGGAGACGGCCCATGGCGAGTGAGTTCATCGTGTTGTCGCACCGGGAGCCGTACGCGGAGGTCGAGACATCTGAGGGGGTGGAGCTGCGGCGGAAGACGAACGGCGTGTTCGCGACGTTGGACAGCGTGATGCGGGAGCGGCGCGGGACGTGGATCGCGTGGTCGGAGCGGGAGGAGGGCAAGCCGTTCGCGGAGCGGCTGACCGTCCCGAGCGCGGGACACCCGCAGGCGTACGAGGTGAGGCGGATCGGGCTGGAGCCGGAGGAGGCGCGGCGGTTCTATTACGACTTCACGTCGTCGGCGATCTGGCCGGTGCTGTTCTCGCTGCTGGACCGGGCGCGGTTCACGCGGGAGGCGTGGGAGACGTACCGGCGAGTGAACCGGCTGTTCGCGGAGGCGGTGTGCGAGGAGGCGGCGCCGGGCGCGATCGTGTGGGTCAACGATTTCCACCTGATGCTGACCCCGCGCATGGTGAAGCGGCAGCGTCCGGACATCACGATGGCGCTGTTCCTGCACACGACCTTCCCGCCGCCGGACATCTTCGGGGTGATCCCGTGGCGTCGGGAGCTCCTGGACTCGCTGCTGCATCTGGACCTGATCGGGTTTCACATTCCCTCGTACGCGCTGAACTTCGCGAACACGGCGGAGCGGTTCCTGGGTGCAGTGCCGACCTCGGTGGTGGGTACGGACCTGGTGGAGAAGGGGCCGGCGGTCTCGGTGTCGCGGTACCCGCTGTCGCTGCGCTACCGTGACCGGGAAGTGGCGTTGGGTGTCTACCCGGTCGGCGTGGATGCGGCGTTCTTCGGCGAGCGCGCGCAGCGGCGGGAAACGCGGGAGAAGAGCGCGGAGATCCGCGAGCGGACGGGCGCGAGGAAGCTGATCCTGAGCGCGGAGCGGCTGGACTACGTGAAGGGTGCGCTGGAGCGGCTGGAATGCTTCGAGCGGTTCCTGGCGCGCCATCCGGAGTGGCACGGAGAGGTTTCGTTCATCCAGATCGCGGTGCCGACGCGGACGGGGATGGAGGAGTTCCAGGAGATGCGGCGCCAGGCAGAGGAAGCGGTGGGGCGGATCAACGGCCGGTTCGGGCGGCTGGACTGGCAGCCGGTGATGCACTTCTACACGGCGTTCCCGCGCGAGGAGCTGGTTGCGTTCTACACGGCTGCGGACGTGCTGTGGGTCACGCCACTGCGCGACGGTCTGAACCTGGTGGCGAAGGAGTACGTCGCGACGCGGGTGAGCAGCGACGGGGTGGTCATTCTGTCCGAGTTCGCGGGTGCGGCCGCGGAGCTGGAGGGCGTGGTGCTGACGAACCCGTACAGCCCGGACGACATGGACCGGGCACTGGAGGCGGCGCTGACGATGCCGGAGGGCGAGCGGACGGCGCGCATGAGGCGGCTGCGGGAGCGCGTGCTGTATCACGACGTGCACCGCTGGTCGAGCGTTTTCCTGCACGACGTGGGCCGGGTGAGCACGGCGCGGCACGTGGTGGGCTCGGACGCGGCGCTGTGAGCGCCGGCCGTACGGAACGGAGCGAAACCGAACGTGGATAGGTGAGGCAGCTCGGAACTCTCGACTGGTCGATCATCCTCGGTTACCTGGCCCTCGCCGTGGCGGCCGGCGTGCTGGTCTCTCGCCGTGCGAGCAAGTCCATCGAGTCCTACTTCGTTGCAGGCCGCCAGCTACCCTGGTGGTGGCTCGGTACCTCCATGGTCGCCACGACGTTCGCGGCGGACACGCCGCTCGTGGTGACGGGGATGGTGGCCGAGTACGGCATCGCGGGCAACTGGTTCTGGTGGTCCTGGGCGTTCTCGCACGTCTCGATGGCGGTGGTATTCGCCGGGTTGTGGCGCCGCGCGCGCGTACTGACCGATGCGGAGCTGGTCGAACTGCGCTACAGCGGCCGCAGCGCGACGCTGCTGCGGGGCTTCAAGGCGATCTTCTTCGCGGTGCTGATCAACGGCATCGTGCTGGGGTGGGTGATTCGCGCGATGTCGAAGATCGCGGGACCGTTCGTGCACTGGGGCCAGTGGCTCGGCGCGGCGCGGTTCGCGGCGCTGGAGGCGGCGTGGCCGGCGTGGCTGCTGTTCGGCACGCTGAACGACACGCTCACCGTGATCGCGCTGTTTGCGCTCGTCGTGCTGTACTCCACGCTGGGCGGCATCCGCGGCGTGATCCTGACGGACCTGGTGCAGTTCGCGATCGCGATGGTCGCGGCGATCGTGTTCGCGGTGATCGCGGTGGGCGAGGTCGGCGGGATGAGCGGGCTCGTGGCGGGACTGGCCGAGCACTATGGCGACGCGTCGCGGATCCTGGCGTTCGTCCCGGCCGGCGATGCGGCGTGGCTGCCGGTGCGGGTCTTCTTCATCTACCTCGCGGTGCAGTGGTGGGCGCAGTACTTCAGCGACGGGAGCGGCTACCTGGCGCAGCGGCTGTTCACGGCGCGGAGCGATGCGCACGCGGAGAGCGGCGGGCTGTGGTTCTGCGTTGCAAACTACGGGCTGCGCACGTGGCCGTGGGTGCTGATCGGGCTGGTGGCTCTGGTGGTGTTCCCGCTGGGTGCGGCGCCGGCGGGGCAGGGCGCCGAGATCGTGGCGCAGGACCGCGAGATGGCGTACCCGGTGCTGATGGCGCAGCTCCTGCCCGCGGGCCTGTTGGGGCTGTTGTTCGCGGGCCTGCTGGCCGCGTTCATGAGCACGGTGGACACGCACATCAACTGGAGCTCGAGCTACCTGGTCAACGACCTGTATCGCCGTTTCCTGAGGCCGCAGGCCAGTGAGCGGGAGCTGGTGATGGTGAGCCGGCTGACGGTGGTGGGGATCTCGCTGCTGGCAGTGGGCATCGCGAGCCAGATCTCGAGCATCGAGAAGGCATGGCGGTTCTTCATCGCGCTGGGCGCGGGGCTCGGCCTGCCGGCGATCCTGCGCTGGCTGTGGTGGCGCGTGAACGCGTGGACGGAGATCGCGGGCATGGCGGTTGCCGTCCTCGCGGCGGTGGTGCTGTACGCGCGCTATCCGGACACGCGTGACGAGTACCTGCTGGTGGTGATCGTGGCGCTGGCCACGACGGCGTCGCTGATCGCGACGTTCGTGACGCCACCCGTGCCGCGCGAGCACCTCCAGCGCTTCTTCGACCGTGTGCGGCCGCCGGGCTGGTGGGCGGGTATGGGCGGGGCGACGTCACGGCGTGCCGCGCGCTGGATCGCGCTGGCCTGGTGTGCGGGCAACGCCGCCGTGTTCGCGCTGATGTTCGGCACGGGGCATCTCCTCTTCGGCCGGCCCGTGCTGGGCGGCGCACTGCTCGCCGGCGGAGGGCTGGCGGCGTGGGTGACGCTGGCCGGGACGCGTGCCGCGCGGCAGGTGCTGGGCGTGGAGGCAGCGGCGGAACGGGACCTCGCACCCGCGACGGATGCTGGATGATCGACGTCGTCATCATCGGCGCGGGCGCCAGGGGCAACCGGGTGTTCGCCGACCTGATCGCGACGCACGACACGGGGTTCTCGCTGTGCGGCGTGGTAGAGCCGGATGCACGGCGGCGTGCGGCGTTCCAGCACCGGTACGGTATCCCGGCGCAGCGCGCGTTCGCCAGCGTGGAGGACCTCGTCGCGGTGCCCCGCCTGGGCGACATGGTCTTCATCTGCACGCCGGACCCCACGCACTTCGAGGTGTGCCGCGCGGTTTCCGCTCACGGCTACGACGTGCTGCTGGAGAAGCCGATCGCGACGAACTTGCCGGACTGCCTGGCGCTGTTCGACCTCCAGCAAGCGTGCGGCAACCGGATCTACGTGGCGCACGTGATGCGCTACGCGCCGTTCTTCCGGAAAGTCAAGGAGATCGTCGATTCGGGCCGCTTCGGCGCGGTGCGGCACATCCAGCTCGCGGAGAACGTGGGCCACTGGCACTTCGCGCACAGTTACGTGCGCGGCAACTGGCGGCGGTCGGACACGTCCGCGCCGATCATCCTGACCAAGAGCTCGCACGACCTCGACCTGCTCTACTGGCTGGTTGGCCGGCCGGTCGTCTCGGTCGTGTCCCACGGCTCGCTGAGCTACTTCACGGAGGCGAATGCGCCCGAGGGCTCGGCCGGGCGGTGCGTGGACTGCGAGCTGCGGGACCGCTGCATTTTCAGCGCGACACGCTTCTATCTGAACGACCGTGACGAGTGGCCGTTCGACATCATCGCGCCCGGCGCTCGCTCGCTCACCGCGCGCCGGCGCGCGCTCGAGACGGGGCCGTACGGCCGCTGCGTCTGGCGTTGCGACAACGACGTGTGCGACATCCAGACGGTGGTGCTCGAGTTCGATTCGGGGCTGCTCGCGATGTTCGGGCTGTACGCCCTGACGGCGGACAACACGCGCAAGCTGACCATCCAGTTCGACGAGGCGGAGCTGTTCGGCGATGTGCGGCGCAACCGGCTCGAGATCTCGCACTTCGTGGGCCGGAAGGACGAGCTGCTGGTGGAGGAGGTGGCGCTGCCGGGCACGGCGGACAGCCACGGCGGCGGGGATCTCGCGCTGTTGCAGGCGTTGAACGAGCACCTGAACGGCGGGGAGCACCTCTCGCTGGTGACATCGCTCGAGACATCCCTGCCCAGCCACGTCCTGGCCTTCCTGGCCGAGGAGTCGCGCCGAAACGGCAGCCGGAGGATCGAGGTCCCGCCGGTCCTCGCGGGCGGCCGCGACTGGATGCGGCCGCCGGGGCGTGGCGATGCGGCGGGGGCGGGAGGGGGCTGAGGACGGAGGTGGAGGGGCCTGCACCCCGCCAGTCGCCCCGAGCCGAGGGTGAGCGCGCCGATCGCGGGCGCCATGCCGAACGCATCGGCGAGGATGCCGGCGAGGAGCGCGCCGGCGGCGTAGCCGCACGCCTCACACGGCCGGGCGCCCGCCGCCCGGCCTCGCCCCACGCGGCAACGCGGAGTTCCCCGCCGGCCGCGGCCCTCGCTCGCGAGTCTTGCCCGACACCGATTCGTCCGATGCCCTACAGAACCCGCGCGCCGGCGGGGTTAGGTTGCGAGCGTGGGGATGGAGCGAGACACGCGAGCAAGGAGGAGGGCACGATGAAGGGCGCGATCATGGTCCCGCTGGACGGGTCGGTTTTCAGCGAGCAGGCCTTGCCGCTGGCACGGCAGCTCGCGCGCAAGGCGCGGGCGGAGCTGCACCTGGTGCACGTGCACCTGCCGGTGCAGCCGGCGCCGCACGCCCAGGGCTTCGCGGTCTACGATGGGCAACTCGAGGAGGAGGCGCGGGCGCGCGAGGCGGAGTACCTGGCGAGCCTGGCGAACCGGACCGCGGAGCTGGCCGGTGTGGTGGTGCGGCGGGCACTGCTGGAGGGGCCGGTGGCGCCGGCGCTGTCGCGGTACGCGGAAGAGGAAGGCGTGGGGCTCGTCGTGATGACGACACACGGGCGTGGGGGGCTGTCGCGGGCGTGGCTGGGGAGCGTGGCGGACGCGCTGGTGCGCGAGGCAACGATCCCGGTATTGCTGCTGCGGCCGCGCCGTGATGGGATGGCGGAAGAGGAGCCGCGCGAGTTCCGCCGCATCCTCATCCCGCTGGATGGTTCGCCGCTGGCCGAGCAGATCCTCGAACCGGCCATCGAGCTGGGCCGGCTCGCGGATGCGGAGTACACGCTGCTCCAGGTGGTGGTGCCGCCGTTCGTGCTCATGCCGCCGACCTCCGCGGTGGTTCTGGAGCCGGACGCGGAAGGTGGTGTGGGGCCGCACGGCACCGATCAGTACCTGGCGGACGTGGCGGCGCGGCTGCGGGAGGTGGGCCACCGCGTGAAGGCGGTCGTGGAGACGTACCCGAACGCCGCGCAGGCCGTGCTGGACTATGCGCGAGAGAACGCGATCGACCTGATCGCGATGTCCACGCATGGCCGCACGGGCTTCTCGCGGGTCGCGCTGGGCAGCGTGTCGGACAAGGTGCTCCGCGGCGCAGATGTCCCGGTGTTGCTGCGCCGGGGGCGGAAAGCGCCGGCCCGTGGCGGTAAGGAGGGCGGCGATGACGCCGCGCAACTCGAAACCGTGGAGCCGCCCGCCGCGGCTCCGCGCTGAGGCGCGAGGCGCCAGGCGGGCGTGCCGGCAGCGGGGCCGCGATGCGGCTGCGCGGATCACGGCGCCGATGATGCGCGCCACGATCCTCGCCGCGCTGCTCGCGTGGGGAGGTGCGGGGGCCGGCACGCTCGCCTCGACGCCCACGGCAACACGCGCGAGGACGCAGGATCCGACGTGCGCTGCCGTGCCGGGGCCGCGGGCACCGCCGGACACGGTTCCCGCGCTCGCGCTCGTGCTGAACGTGCCGGCGGCGCGGCTCGACGCCCTCGAGTACGGCCGGCTCGCTCGGAGCTGGGACGTGGCCGTGGGAGAGCGCAGGTACCCGACGCCGCTGGGCTCGTTCTGGATCTCCGAGGTGACGTGGAACCCCTGGTGGGTGCCGCCGCAGAGCGACTGGGCGGCGGGCCAGACGCGCACGCCGCCGGGGCCGGCCAACCCAATGGGCCGCGTCAAGCTGCGCTTCTTCAAGGACTACTACCTCCACGGCACGCCGCTCGAGGAGACCGTGGGGCGGGCGGCGTCCCACGGGTGCGTGCGGCTGCGCAACGCCGCTGCCATCGAGCTGGCCACGCTGGTGCATCGCCACGCCGGGCCGGCGCTGCCGCCCGGTGAGCTGGAGCGCCTGGTGGCGAACCCCGCCGCGACGCGGACGCTCCCGCTCGCGACGGCCGTGCCCCTGCAGATCGTCTACCGCCTCGCCGAGATCCGGGACGGCCGGCTGATCCTCCATCCCGATGTCTACCGGCTAGGCGCGCCATCACGCGAACACGCGCTGGCGGCGCTGGAGGAAGCCGGATACGAGCGGGCGCGCGTGGCCGTGGGCCGGGTGGACGAGCTGCTCGCGCGAGCGCGCCGCGGGCGCGTCTCGGCGCCGGTGGACTCGCTGCTGCTCCACGCGGGCGGCCCCGAGAAGCGATGATCCGCGGGGCGCGGCGGCGCAGCGGGAGCCGCGGCGCGCCGCGGGCCTGCGCCAGGTAGGCCTGCCATTGGCGCCGGCGCGGTGGACGGGCCGCCGAACGCCGGGCCTGCGCCCCCTGGGGTCTGTCCGCGCCCTGCGGCTATGCTCGACTTGCCCGGCCGCTCGCGCGGTTTCGGAGGCAGCCCGAGCGCGCTTGGGGTCTACCCGGACGGGTGTGGGCCCGGGGGGCCCGCGCCCTGCCGCTGCCATCAGTCGCCCCTGGGCACGCCGCGACCCACGCGCGCTTCAGTCGCCCGCGGGCACGCCGCTGCCCGCGAGCGTCACGCGCTCCAGGTGCTCGGGCACGGTGACGTCCCAGCCGAAGCGCTCCTCGATCGCGTGGCGCAGCGCGTCCGCGGGCACGGGCTCGCCGTGCGTGATGAACGTGCGACGTGGCGGCGTCCGGAAGCCGGCGAGCCAGTCCAGGATCTCGTCGCGGTCGGCGTGCGCGGAGAGCCCGTGGATCGCGGCGACCTCCGCGCGGATCGGGACGTACTCACCGTGGATCTTCACCGCCCCTGCGCCGGCGGCGATGCTCGCGCCACGCGTGCCCGCGGCCTGGTAGCCCGTCAGCAGGATCGTGTTGCGCGGGTCGGGCGCGAAGGCCTTGAGGTGGTGCAGGACGCGCCCGCCCGTCGCCATGCCGCTGGCCGAGATGATCACGGCCGGCTCGCGCCGCCGGCTCAGCTCCTTCGACTCCTCCACGCTGTTCACGATCTTCGCGGTGCTGCACACCGCGACGCACTGGGGTGGGGTGAGCCGGTGCTCGCCCACGTGCGCGTGGAGCAGTCGCGTCGCGTTCGCGGCCATGGGGCTGTCGAGGAACACGGGGATGTCCGGGATGCTGCGCGCCGCACGCAGCCGGTTGACATGGTACAGCACCGTCTGCGTGCGGCCCACGGCAAACGCCGGGATCACCACGACGCCGCCTCGCTCCGCCGTGCGGGCGATGACTTCGCCCAGCACGGCCGCGGGGTCACCCCGGTCGTGCAGCCGGTCGCCGTACGTGGACTCGAGGACCAGGTGGTCCGCCTCCGCGACGGCGGTCGGCGGGGGCAGGATCGGGTCCTGCGGGCGGCCCAGGTCGCCGGAGAAGAGGATTCCCGTGTCGGGCCCGCGCAGCTCGACCATGCTCGCGCCCAGGATGTGGCCTGCAGCGAGGAAGCGGAAGGCGAGGCCCGCGCCGAGGTCGTGGGCCGCGTCGCCGGCCACGGGCGTGAGCCGCTCGAGCGCGCGCTCCGCGTCGGCCGCCGTGTACAGCGGGAGCGCGGGCCGGTGCCTGGAGAAGCCCTTCCGGTTCGCGTACGCCGCGTCCTCCTCCTGGATCCGGCCGCTGTCCGGCAGCAGCATGCGGCAGAGGTCGGCGGTCGCGGCCGTGCAGTAGATGGGCCCCTCGAAGCCGTCGCGCACCAGCACGGGCAGGTAGCCGGTGTGATCCAGGTGCGCGTGCGTGAGGATGACGGCGTCGATGCGCCGCGGCTCCACGGGGAAGCGCGCCCGGTTGCGGAGGCGCAGTTGCTTGAGCCCCTGGAACAGCCCGCAGTCCACGAGCACGATGCGCTCCGGCGTGGTGACGAGATAGCGCGAACCGGTCACGGTGCCGGCTGCGCCGAGGAAGGCGAGCTGCATCGGATCTCCCGATGTTCGGCCGGGGTTCAGGCGCACGGGAATCTAGCGCCGGCGCGCGAGCGCGGCGAGGGCGGGCGGCCGCGTCCTCGCGGCGTGCTCGTTCTGGAGGGTGGGCGCTGCACTGGGCGCGCACGGTCGGCACTGCGCCGAACATGCGCGCGCCGGGCGCGCTCGCGCTGGCTCGGGACTCGAGGCCGACCGCCCCGGCGCCGGCTCGAGGCCTACCGTCGTGGCGCCGGCTCGAGGCCGGCCGTCCGGGCGTTTGCCTGCTCCCTCGTGGGCTCCTAGACTGTTCTCCCCGGATCAACCCTGCCTGCAATGCTCTTCTCCCGGAGGTCGTGATGCCCGGCACACGGAGTGCCCGCATGATGCCGCGGCCGGAAGCGCATCGCCCGGCGCGGCTCGTTCGACCCGCGCGGTCCACTGGTGTCCGCCTGCCATTCCGTCGGGGCGCTCGGCGAGGATGCGTGGGAGGAGAGGAGCCACGCGCGCGGGCGGGAGACTGGCGCGCGTGGGCGGGAGAGCGGCGCGCGCGGGCGGGCGACTGGCGCGCCCGGCCAGGACGCTTAGAACGAGACCTGCGCTGGCTCCACGCCCTTTGCCTCGGCGGTTACCGAAGGCAGCGCCCGGCGCCGCGTGCGTTCGCCGCCGCTCTCGGCGGTGCGTGGGCGGTGGTGCCCGCGCTCGCCGCTGCATCGGTGCTCGTGCTCGCGCTCGCCGGCGCGCCCGCGCCGCTCGCAGCCCAGGGCGGCCGTGGGGGTGGCCCGCAGGCGCCGGCCGCGCTGCCGACCATCGAGGAGCGGACCGCAGGCATGCGCAAGCTGGATGGCTTCTTCCCGCTGTACTGGGACGAGGCGGCGGGCAAGCTGTGGCTCGAGGTGCCGGCCGGGCGGCTGGGCGCGGAAGTGCTCTACCTCACCGGGCTGGGCTCGGGGCTCGGCTCGAACGACATCGGCCTGGACCGCGGCGCTCTCCAGGCCTCGCGCATCGTGCTGTTCGAGCGCGTCGGTCCGAAGCTGCTGCTGGTCCAGCCCAACTACCGCTTCCGCGCGAGCAGCAGCAACCCCGCGGAGGTGCGCGCGGTGCGGGACGCGTTCGCGCGCTCGGTGCTGTGGGGGTTCACCATCGCGGCGCAGACGGGCGAGCGCGTGCTGGTGGACGCGACGGAGTTCCTCGTGCGGGATGCGACCGGCATTGCGCCGCGGCTCCGCCCCGGCTCGTACCGGCTCGAGCCCAGCCGCAGCGCCGTGTACATGCCGATGACGATGAACTTCCCGAAGAACACGGAGATGGAGGTCGAGCTGACCTTCGTGGCGCAGCCGGGCGGCGGCAACGGCCCTGGCGGCGTTAGGGCCGGCCCGTTCTTCGAGGGCGTGGGCGACGTCGCGGCCGCAGCCGAGGCGGCGAGCCTGCGCGTGCACCACTCGCTCGTCGAGCTCCCGGACGACGACTACGAGCCGCGCGTCTACGACGCGCGCTCCGGCTACCTGGCCATCTCGTGGGATGACTACTCGGCGCCGTTGGGCGAGCCGATGACCAGGCGCTTCATCCGCCGCCATCGCTTGAAGAAGCGGGACCCGGCGGCGGCGGTGAGCGAGCCGGTCGAGCCCATCGTCTACTACCTCGATCCGGGTACGCCGGAGCCGATCCGCTCCGCGCTGCTCGAGGGTGCGCGCTGGTGGAACCAGGCGTTCGAGGCGGCCGGCTACCGGAACGCGTTCCGCGTCGAGCTGCTGCCCGAGGGCGCGAGCCCGCACGACATCCGCTACAACGTGATCAACTGGGTGCACCGCTCGACGCGCGGCTGGAGCTACGGCGCGTCCGTGACGGACCCGCGCACGGGCGAGATCATCAAGGGCGTCGTCACGCTGGGCTCGCTGCGCGTGCGGCAGGATTACCTGATCGCGGAGGGGTTGCTCGCGCCGTACCGCACGGGGGAGGAGACGCCGCCCGAGCTGGCGGAGTGGGCGCTCGCGCGCGTCCGCCAGCTCGCGGCGCACGAGGTGGGCCACACGCTCGGGCTCGGGCACAATTACTACGACAGCGAGCGCGGCCGCATCTCGGTCATGGACTACCCTCATCCGCTGGTTACGCTGCGGCCGGACGGGACGCTCGACCACTCCGAGGTCTACGAGGAGGGCATCGGCGAGTGGGACAGCGTCGTGATCGTGTGGGGCTACCAGGACTTCCCCGAGGGAACGGACGAGGCGGCCGAGCTGCGCCGCATCCTGGACGAGGCCTGGGCGCGTGACCTCCGCTACATGACCAACCAGGACCTCGGCGCGCATCCGCGCGTGGACCAGTGGTCCAACGGCACTGATGCCGCGGCCGAGCTGGACCGCATGATGGAGATCCGGCGCGTCGCGCTCGCGCGCTTCGGCGAGACGGCGATCAAGCGGGACATGCCGCTCGCGACGCTCGAGGAAGCACTCGTCCCGCTGTACCTGCACCACCGCTATCAGGTCGAGGCCGCGGCATCGGTGGTCGGCGGCGTGGACTACGTCTACGCGCTCCGCGGCGACGGCCGTGAGCCGTTCCGCCGTGTCCCCGCGGACCGCCAGCGCCGCGCGTTGCGCTCGCTGCTCGCGACGCTCAGCCCGCAGGCGCTCGCGCTGCCCGCGTCGATCATCGAGCAGCTGCCGCCGCGGCCGGCCGGCTACGGCATGCACCGCGAGCTCTTCCCGCGCTATACGGGCCAGGTGTTCGACGTCATCACGCCGGCCGTCGTCGCGGCCCGGCACACGGTTTCCACGCTGCTGCATCCCGAGCGCGCTGCGCGGCTGGTGGAGCAAGACGCGCTGGACCCTGCGCTCCCCGGGCTCGAGGACGTGCTGGACGCGCTGTTGGAGGCGGTGCAGCGCGCACGCACGACGAGCCCGTACGAGGCGGAGATCAGGCGCGCGGTCGAGCGCGTCGTCGTCGAGCAGATCATGGAGCTGGCCGCGACGGCACGCATGCCGCAGGTCCGGGCCCTCGCCACGCACCGGCTGGAGCAGCTCGCGAACGCGCGGACGGTCGCAGCGGGCGCCCCGGCGAACGACGCCGAGGCCGCACACCTCGCCCTCCTCGTGCGCGATGTGCGGCGCTTCCTCGAGCGGCCCGCCGAGCCCTACGCCGCCCCGGCCGCGCCAGGCATGCCGCCTGGCGCACCGATCGGCCAGCCGGCGCTCGACTGGGTGCGTGCTCCCGCTCGCCTCGGATGGGGTGAGTGGCCGCCGCTCCACGCGCGAGACGTGGCGCGCGCCTGGCTCGACCGGCTCGAGCCGGAGTGCCTCTGGTGGGAGCGGTAGCGCGGGGAGCCCGGCGACCGTACGGGGGTACGACCGCCCGACAGTGCTGTATGTGCTTGCAGTCGAGGAGCACCTTGGAAGAAGTTCGCATCCCCAACCGGGCCACCTACTCGCCCGTCTCGCTCACCGACGTGATCGTCGCGGCGCCACTGGTCTCTCGCTTGTTGCTCGGCGCGACGTTGCCGGGGCGGGTGCTCCAGCTCGCGGCCCTCGGCGCCTACGCCGGGAGCGCCGTGAAGGACTGGGCCCAGCGCCAGAACGTCCGCAGGATCGACTTCCTGCGCGAGTTCGGCGCGGACGTGCACCGCTTCGAGCCCATGCCCGAGGACGCGCGCCGGCAAGAGGTGCGCGTCCTCGTCGAGCGGCTCAACGACGGCTACGTGCCGGGCCGCATCCGCCGCCGCGAGCTGGCCCGCCTCGTGGACCGGCACCTGACCGAGTACATCGCCCGCATCACCGGACAGCGCGTCCGCACCAGCACCCAGGTGCGCGGCTTCATGCTCGCGCAGGTGCTCTTCCCGTTCGCCGTCGGCGCGTGTGATGTACTCTCGGGCGACATCGCCCTGTTCCGCGACACCGGCGTCTTCGAGCCGCACGTCATCGCCCACGAGTTCTGCCACCGCAAGGGCTACCTGAAGGAGCTCGAAGCGCAGGCGCTCGCGTACCTCGCGCTGACCGCGTCATGCGAGCCGTTGCTCGTGCAGTCCGCGCTCTGCGAGCGGCTCCACCGCGATCTGCGCGTGCTCGCGGGTGAGGACGCCACGCGGTTCCAGGTGCTGGTGGAGCGTTCCGGCCTGCGCCGCGAGCTCGCTCGCGCCTTCCTCGCCTTCCGGCCGGAACCCGGCACACTGCTCGGGCCGGTGGCGTCGGTCATGCGCAGCGCCTACGACACGCGTATGCGCCTCACGGGCCAGAACGGGCTCTCCGATTACGACTTCGGCTTCACCGGCTTCCTCTACACGTTCGAGCGGAGCGCCACGGCGCGGCAGGCGCCACCCCCCGCAGGCACCGTCTGGGCCAGGAGTTGAATCCGAGGCGTTGCGGCAGGACGGCGGCGAGGTGCGCGTGGCGCGGCCGTGCCCGGCCGGAGCACCGGCAAACCGGCTGCACGAGCTGCTGCTCGCGCCCGGCCAGCCGTTGCGCGCCGACCCGTACGTGTTCGCCTGCGGGCCCTGGCTGCGCGAGGTGCTGCCCGACGTGATGGCGAACCGCCTGCGCATCCCGCTCGGCCCCATCTACGACTTCGGCGGAGCGCGCACCCGGCCGCGGCGCGTCAGGGCCGCACGCGGACGGTCATGTGGTCCGTGTCGCCGTCTTCGAGCGTGAACGCCGTGACCGTCACCACGGCCGTGCCTGGGCTCACGGCGATCAGCCGGGAACCCTCTGTTCGGGCGACCTCGGGCCGGCTCGATATCCAGCGGAAGTAGATGCTGCCGCCTTCGGCGTTGCGGACGTTCGCATCGAGGCGCACCGTGTCGCCCACGACCATCTCGAGCTCGTCGCGGCCGATGTCCACGCTGAACCCCAGCCCGAGTGCGGCGGGCAGATCACACGCGCCCAGTACCGCCACGAGGAGCAGCGGCGTGCCCATGATCCCGCGGTTCCACCGCGATCGGCCGGCCGTCACCTCGTGGTTATGCCAGGTCCGCGCTGGGGCGAAGTACGGCATGGCTGCCCTCCTGGGTGTGGGTGTGCCGTCAGTGTCCGGCCCGACCACGCTCGCCGGAGGGCCACGCTGGAGAACTCGGCAGTCGTGTGGCACGCCGCACAGTTCTGCTTGAACTGCGCCTCGCCGCGAGCGGCCTGCGCCATGGCGTACACGCCGCTCACCACGGATCGCCCCGCGGCGACCTCCGGTTCGCGCGACTGCAGGCCCGAGGCGGGGCCGGGCAGGACGGAAGAGAGCAACGTGATCAGCGCAAACAGCCGTATCGCCGGCCATATGGGGCCTCCTCGGAGCGTCGCGGGCGACGCTGCGGTTGGAGTATGTTGAAAATGCGCCGTCCTCCGGCGGAGGACCAGGGGACAAGCGACCCGTAGGGCGCCCGCAGCACGCCCCGCCGCCCCCTCCGTGCCTCCCCTCTCCGTTGCCGAACATGGGCACAGCCCCACGAACCCTCGGTGCCGCCGTGCCACGCACGGGCCCCGGGGCGACCTGGGGCGCGTGCCCGCGGCCGCGTCGCCCGCGGGGCGACCCCGCCGCCGCGGCCGCTGCTGCGGGCGACCGCCGCTGGCATTGAGCGCGCGGGTGCCTGACACTCTGTTCGCAGAAACTGTGGGCTGCCCCTGGCGGCTATGGTAGTGCCCCGGTTTTCGCGAAAAACTCGGGGCCATGAATGCTTTCCGCGTCCACCCGCCCGAGCTCGATCGCTTCCTCGAAGCGGTCCGCGCCGCGCGCTTCCCCCACGGGATCCGCTGTCCACGCTGTGGTCACACGCGCACGCAGCGGTGGGGCTCCTTCAGCGGACGGCAACGTTACCTCTGCACCGGCTGCCGCCGGACGTTCAGCGACCTGACAGGGACGCCAGCAGCGTATAGCAAGAAGTTGCTCCTCTGGGACGATTACGGCCAATGTCTCGCCGAAGGGCTCAGCGTGCGTCGCGCCGGCCGCCGGCTCCGGATCCATCCATGTACGGCCTTCCGGTGGCGGCATGCCATCATCGGTGCGCTGCGAGCACGTGATGATGAGAGCCTCGCCGGCTGGATCGAGCTCTGTTCCGTTTCGTTCCGCTATTCCGAGAAAGGGCGACGTCGCCCGAGTGCGCGACGCCGTCGCGACGCGACGGATTCGCCCCGGACCGAGGTTCCGAAGGCGAATGTCCTGATCGCTTGCGACCGCAAGGCGCGCCTGGTCACCGCACTCGCCAGTGTCTCGACAACGACGCGAATCCACTCCCACCAGCTCCACGCGACTCTTTCCGGCCGCGTCCGCGGTCGACCCGACATCGTGGCGGCGCAAGGTCAGTTCGGGCCGCCGGCTATACTTGCACGACGACTCGGTTGGGCGATCCACGATCTCAGGTCCACAACGCCGGCGCCGCGGTCGCTCGGCCATCTACACGCTGCGCACGCGTATCGCGCGAGACTCTGCGATTGGATGCAGCGATTCCGCGGCGTGGCGACCCGCTATCTGCCGAACTATCTCGCGTGGCATCGAGCAATCGACGCGACGTGGCGGCTCCGCATGCAGGCAGAAGCGCTTCGATGGCCGGTCGGCGCAGCACCGACATGACGGGCGGAACGCGCCAAATTCTTGAGAAAGTTCGCCGGGTGCTAGCCGGCTGCGTAGGAGACGCCCGATACGGAATCACGCGAACTGAGGTGTTCACCACGATCTACCATACCACTGTTCTCCATCAACCGGCACGGAGCCCACAGTTCCCGCGAACAGAGTTCTAGGACACCGCAACAGCGACCATCCGGGGGGCCCGGGAGCGGAGAGGACGCGCGGGCCGCTCCGCAACAGCCGATCGGATCGCCAGATACATCGGACGACCACGCGATGCCCAATGCACCGCGTGGGGGCAGCGCGATGCTCCCCGCGCACGCGTCAGCGCCGTAACCGGCGGAGCACCTCCGCAACGCTCTGGGAGATGCCGCGACGCGGAGGCGAGCTGCCGGGGATCGGGCTTTCCCGCGGGACAAGGCAACGGTCGCAGGCGCCGCAGTGGCGCATGGCGCTCGGGTCTCCGAAGTAGCGGAGCAAGAAGCCCCGCCGGCAGCCCCGCGTGTACGCGTACCGTTGCATCCACTCGAGCTTGGCATACTCGCGCTCGCGGCCGCGGCGCAGCAGCCGCCAATCGACGCGGGGCGGGTCCGCGAGGTCGCCCTCGATGACGACGACGCGCACGTCGGGGTCTCGGGGGCGCTGCGATTCCTCGATCCGCAGCGCGCCGGCGCGCTCGAGCGCGCGCAGCGCGGACTCCACCAGGGCCGGCCCATGCTCGACTCCCGCTGTTCTCGCGAGCTGCCGGAGCGAGAAGCGCAGCGGCCCGTGCCGGCGAAGACCAGATTCCCGCAGCATGGCTTCGAGTACCCGTCGCGCCACGTCCACCGGCGGTTGCCGCTGGTCGATCAGGAACTCGTGGGTGAAACGGTCACGATAGGAGTGGAGCAGGACGCACTCGGCGGGCTTGCCGTCCCGCCCTCCACGGCCGGCCTCCTGGTAGTACGACTCGAGCGTGGCCGGCATCGCGTGGTGGATCACGATGCGTACGTCCGGCTTGTCGATGCCCATTCCGAATGCGCTGGTCGCGACGATGATCGGCGTACGGCTGCGCATGAAGTCCTCCTGCAGCCGATGCCGGTCTTCGGCGCTCGCTCCGCCGTGGTAGCCCGCCGCGCGGAGGCCTGCGCGGTTCAGCATGTCCGCCAGGGCATCGACCTTCTTGCGCGTCGGTGCGTAGACCACGGCCACCCCGTCGCGCGGTTGCCGGAGCAATTGCAGGAGTCGCCGGTCCTTCTCGCGTTCGTCCTTTGCGGCGACCACGTGCCACGAGAGGTTCTTGCGGTCGAACCCGCCTGCGAGGATCACGGGCCGGCGGAGCGCGAGGTACGTGAGGATGTCCTCCCGGACGGCGGGCGTGGCCGTCGCTGTCAGCGCGATGGCAGGGCAGGCGAGCGATTCGCGCACCGCGCCGAGCCGCAGGTAGCTGGGCCGGAAGTCGTGGCCCCACTCTGAGATGCAATGCGCCTCGTCGACCGCGAAGAGGCCTACCCGGAACCCATCCAGCCGGCGCCGGAAGTCCACACTGTCGAAGCGCTCCGGCGCGATGTAGAGCAACTTGGTCTCGCCACGGGCGCAGCGTTCGAGCCGCGCCTCGACTTCGGCGGGCCCGAGCGTCGAATTGATGAACGTGGCGGGCACGCCGCGGCGCTGGAGCGCGTCGACCTGGTCTTTCATGAGGGAGATGAGCGGGCTCACCACGAGCGTGAGCCCGGGCAGCACGAGCGCGGGGATCTGGTAGCAGAGGCTCTTGCCGCCGCCCGTGGGCATGAGCACCAGCACGTCGCGGCCGCCGAGCACCGCGCGGATCGCCTCCGGCTGCACACCGCGGAAATCCGCGTAGCCGAACAGCCGGCGCAGCTCCCCCCGTGCGCGCTCGTAGAGCGCCTCGGGCGACGGGCCGTCGGGGGCGTTCGGGCCGTGCATGCCCGCCACGATCACCGGGCCGTCGGGGCAATGCCATAGCGGCATGAGCGAGCCAGCGGCCGGGCCTGTCCGGGCGTTTAGGAGTGGGTACACCTGGTGGCGGGCTCTTCGGCGGCGGGCGTCTGCGCACCGGCTGAGGCAACCGCCTGCACCGGCTGAGGCAGCCGCCTGCATCAGAGGGGGTAACCGCCTGCATCGGGTGGGGTGGCCGCCTGCACCGTCCGGGGTCACCGACTGCGCCCGCCGGCCCAGTCGCCTGCGCC
>DASVDH010000073.1:0-17964 GCA_036381195.1 Longimicrobiales bacterium
TACTGCCACGAGGGGAAGTGGGTCGCGTTGCAGGGCGTGGACTGAAGCGAGGCCGTGGCATGCGGCACGACTCGGGCCGCGGCAAGCGATGGACATACGTAGAAGCGACATCGGCCCCGTCAATGACCCGGCCGCGAGGAGCGTTGGCGACGACGATGGTCCGGGAAGGGCCGTTGGACGCCATCCCCTGCGCCTGATATGCGGAACGGACTGATGATCGAGAGAGCGTACCGTCTAGTGCAGTGGGCGCTACTGGGCTCCGCCGGCATACTAGTGCTCAACGCTCTGTTCTGCATGTTCATCGGGTATGGGCCGAACATTCTGGTGTTCTTCGCCGCAACCATGGGCCTGGCCGCTTCAGGGATCATTCTTGTCGTGCTCAGCGTAGCTCCGCCCACCAAGCACAAACTCATCACGACTGCAATTGCGCTTTCTGTCGGGGTCGGAGCGATCTTCGCACGCGGCCAGTTGACTATGCTTGGGGCGAGGCTCTTCTTTCTGACGCGCCGTGCAGAGCTCGAGGCCTTCGTGTCGGATCTGCTCGCGTACGGTCGGATTTGGGAGATGTGTGATGGGAAGCGGTACTTCAAAGAGCTCAACGGCGAATTGATCACCTACGAGGCTCCGCCACTCGATGCATCGCAGCCGACGCCCACCCGGTCGTTTCTGTACTACCGAGATGTTCTGGCACGAGACTCGATTGACGAGGAAACGTACGAATCGTTCCGCCACCGCCTACAGGACATCAAGCTGATCAGTGTGGAAGTGCACGAACAGTACGTCGCCTTCGTCTACGATGGTATGCTCGACAATCTAATTGGCTACGTCTACGTGCGGAGTGGCAATCCGCCCAGTCCCGGCGTCGAGTTCGTAGACAGCACCATGCTCGTCGCACTGAAGAGCCTTGGCCGCGGTTGGTATTTCTTCGCCACCACATGACGAGGAAAGCAAGCCGGCTGTATTCGCTCGCCGACGGCCGCTTCATGGTTCGGCGGCGCTCCGCCCTGAAGAGGTCGGTGTTTCGAAGAGCGCAGCACATATCGGCAATGGTGGAGCGCTATGCGCCATCCCCAGCCGCCAGGTGGCTCAAGCATTTTTGCGCTGGATCGGCGTTCCGGTTAGAGAAGGGGGCGAACCTGCGATGCTGCCCTACTGTGAGCTTCGGCTGCATATGCTGTCCACCGCCGAGGGTGGGCGCACGACTCCGATCTATCCGAATGGGGCGCAGAAGGAAGGTTTCTACATGCCGCACGTGCGGACGTCACCGGATGGCGAATACCTTGGTGTCGCTCTTCTGCGCGGCCCGCACGAGCTCTGGCCTGGCATGGACGGGGAGGTTGTGGTTGCGTGCATCTATCACCCGAACGTCGATTACTCCTCCTTGACGCCGGGCGCCGCTGTCGAAGTGCTCGAGGGCCGGACGATCATCGCGCGCGGTGTGGTTCTGCGTCGGTGGGAAGGGGGCGACGATTGGCGCTCTGGCATGCCTACGTAGAATTGACCTGGACGTGAGCGGGCAACGTGGGGAAGCGAGCGCCCCAAGGCGAATCCCGAGCGGCATTGGCCGTGACTTCGACCGGAGGGCCACCGTGCCGCACGTAGGACGCAGTTCGGGTAGGCAGGCACGGCTGGGCTGAACGGCGCCAAAATCGAGCGGCTCGGGACGGGCCTGGGCCCGCCCTTGGGTTCGCCGTACGACGCCGAAGAGTTCGCCGAGTTCGTCGCGCACCTGCGGCGCCACGTGGCAGGGCAATGAACCGCGGAAGGCCAGGGGTGCATGCGAAGGGTATTCGGCTTGATCGGTGCGGGCCTGGGCGGCTGGGTGGGCTGGGCGCTCGGAGCGACCATCTCGTTCTTCGTCGCCTTTCTGGTGAGCGTGGTCGGGACCGGGGTCGGGATGTACATCGGCTACCGGTTGGCGGCCCGATACTCCTAGCGGCCGGAGACGCCCCGGGCGGACCCACACTCGCGCCCTGCGGCGCCGGAGCCGGGCGTGCGCGCCCGTGCCGTCGCGGACGTCGCTCTTGCGGGAGAAGCCGCTGGTGTTGCACGCGCGTCCAGGCCCGTCGCTCGTCCCAGCGAGGCCACGATCAGCCGCCGTGAGGCGTGGACGGCCGGCCGCTCGCGGAATGTGTGCGGGCGCCCGACGGCGCTCCGCGGGGCAGTGGTCGCGTCGCCGGCGCCCCGGCCGCCGCCCTCTGCCCGACCAGCCGCTCCAGCTTCTCCCGCGTCCCGGTCCCCGGCGCCGGAACGTACACGATGAGATGCAGCGCCGTGAACCGCTCGTCCGCGACGTCGAGGTTCGTGTAGTCGAAGGTCAGGCGGCCCGCCTGCGGGTGGTCGTAGACCTTCACGCCATCCCGTGGCAGCTGGACATCGTGGGCGCCCCAGAAGGCGGCGAACTCGGCGCTGTTCTCCCGCAACACCCGGATCAGTTCGTTGAACCAGGCGTCGTCCACGTTGCGCGCGTGCACGAGCCGCAGCTTCGCGACCAGGTCGCGCGCGTGCGCCTCCCAGTCCACCAGCATCCGGCGCAGCCGCGGATTCACGAAGACCTGGTAGATCGCGTTCCGCTCGATCCCCTCCATCGCCGCCAGGTCGCCCCAGATGATCGTCGCGGCCCGGTTCCAGCCCAGGATGTCCCAGCGCTCGCCGAACCCCCATGCCGGACACGGCTCCAGCTCGTCGAGCAGCCGCTGGAGCCGCGGACTGATGCTCGCGGGAGAGGGCCCGCCGTTCCGCATTCCCTCCCGGTAGTAGCCGGCGAGGGTGAGCAGGTGGTGGGTCTCCCCCGGCTCGAGGCGCAGCGCGGCGGCGATCCTCTGCAAAGCGGCCTCGGACGCCCTCACGTCGCGCGCCTGCTCCAGCCACGTGTACCACTCCGTGCTGACGCCGGCGAGCGCCGCCACCTCCGCGCGCCGCAGGCCGGGCGTCCGCCGGCGGGAGCCGCGGGGCAGCCCGACCTGCTCCGGCTGGAGCCGCGCGCGGCGGCTGCGCAGGAAGCTCGCGATCTCCTTGCGACGATCTTCGCTGAGCATGCGTCCGTCCTCCCGAGAGGGGAACCGTTAATACCAGGATCCAGCGTTCCTTATCCCCGGTTACAATAGACGCTAGAGTATCCGGCGCAGCGATGCAAGCAACCACGGCAACCCGAACCGGAGAGGTGAACGCATGGAGAAGCGGAAGCTCGGGACGGTGGGCCCCGAGGTCTCGGCGATCGGGCTCGGCTGCATGGGGATGAGCGATTTCTACGGGCCGTCCGATGACGCGCGGTCCATCGCCGTGATCCATCGCGCGCTGGAGCTCGGCGTGAACTTCTTCGACACGGCGGACATGTACGGCGTCGGCGCGAACGAGGAGCTGGTGGGGCGGGCGCTGCAGGGACACCGGGACCAGGTGGTGATCGCGACGAAGTTCGGCAACGTGCGCGCGCCGGACGGGCGGTTCCTCGGGATCGACGGGCGGCCGGAGCACGTTAAGCGGGCATGCGAGGCGAGCCTGCGGCGGCTGGGCGTCGAGACGATCGACCTGTACTACCAGCACAGGGTCGACCCGAACACGCCGATCGAGGAGACGGTGGGCGCGATGGCCGAGCTGGTCCGCGAGGGCAAGGTGCGGTGGCTCGGGCTCTCCGAGGCCGCGCCGGAGACGATCCGCCGCGCGCACGCGGTGCACCCCATCGCGGCGCTCCAGACCGAGTACTCGCTGTGGACGCGGGACCCCGAAGACGGGCTCCTGGAGTTGTGCGACGAGCTGGGGATCGCGTTCGTCGCGTACAGCCCGCTCGGGCGCGGGTTCCTGACCGGCGCGATCCGCAGCATCGACGACCTTGCCCCGGACGACTGGCGACGCCGGAACCCGCGCTTCCAGGGCGAGAACTTCCGGAAGAACCTCGCGCTCGTGGACGCGGTCCGGGAGCTGGCGCAGGAGAAGGGGTGCACGCCCGCCCAGCTCGCGCTGGCGTGGGTGCTCGCGCAGGGGCGGCACATCGTCCCGATCCCCGGCACGCGCAGCGTCGACCGGCTCGCCGAGAACGTTACAGCCGTCGAGCTCGAGCTGACGCGCGAGGATCTGGACCGGCTCGACCGGATCGCGCCGAAGGGGGTCGCGGCCGGGACGCGGTACCCGGAAGCGGCGATGCACGCGCTGAACCGGTAGCCGATCGAGCCGGCGGCGCGATCGCGGCGGGTACCCGTGAGGGATCTAGGTGCGGCGCGAAGGGGTCGGGCGTGCGCGGCGCGGGGGATCCGGCGCGGCCGTCCTGACACGATGTGGCTGACGCGGGCTCCGCCCGCTGGACGGGGGGAGCCCGCCGCCTGGACTGTTGTTGCGCGCACGGACCGGTGGTATCGTGTCCGGCGGCGACACGGATCGACCGCCCCCCACACGGGGAGCGCACGGGATGCCATGTCCAACCGGACCGCCCGTCGCCCGAGGCGCGGTGAATCATCCCACGCTCCTTCGATCCGTGTCGGCGCCCTCTCCCCCGAGCGGAAGGTGACCCATGATCGCTGGCGACGCAGTGGCGAAGCGGCGGCAGCCGCTACTGGCCTGGGCGGCGCTGGTCCTGCTCTTCATCGGCCTGCTCGCGGCCAACGGCTTCCTCGTCGCGACGCAACTCCAGGGCAGCGTGCTCGACAAGGTCCGGTTCGTGCTGCGGGTGTTGGGTCTCTACGCGATCGGCCTGGGGTTCGTCCAGCGGTCCGCGCAACTGAAGTCATGGAGCGCCGTGCGTGACATGACGTCGAGCAACCTCGCCGAGTTCATGCGCTCCAACCTGCTGGTCCTGACGCTGCCCCTCAACGTCGCTGCCGTCGGGCTGAACCCCGAGCGCCTGCCGGGCGGGGCGCGCGCGCAGGGCATCGGCCTGCTGGGCACCGTGCTGCTGCTCGCCTGTGCACCCGCGATCCTGGCCTACGCGCTGTTCCATCTCGTGGTGATCATGCCGGTGGCGTACATCGCCTACGCGATGAGCGGCGCCATCGTCGCGAGCATCACGGGGTCCGCCGCCGATGTCCGGCTCGTCGAGACGGGCCCTGACGGCCGGCAGGAGATCTCGGTGAAGCAGGTCGTCGAGGCCGATCCAACCGCGTTCGAGAGCTTCCTCGTCGGCATCCCGTCGACGGCGCTCTCGTTCGTACTGGAGCTGGGGGCACGGTTGGGTGGCGGGTAAGGCCGGCCGCCGTCGGCTCAAAGGAGGCCGGAGATGCCGCGAGGGAGCGACCGGGTGGCGACTTCGCGGCGTTGCGAGCACATCGCGTGCGTCGTGCCGGGCGCGGGACCCGGGCGCCCGGCACGACGCACGCCGCCCGCTCCCCTCCCCTACCGCCCCGCCTCGGTGTTCGCGCTCGTGATCCGCGCGCCGACCAGCTTCGCGACCGCGCCGAGCGTGGTCTGCGCGGCGTTGAAGCCCAGCCGGAAATCCGCGTCCGAGAAGGTGACGAACAGGTCGGTCGGCCGATGCCAGTGCGGGTTGGCGCCCTGGCCGGTCTCGTAGAGCCGGCGGTTCTCGCGGAGGCTGACCGCGGCCGTGTGGTCCATGAACGGCGTCGAGTCCGTATTGCTCATGGCGTTGCTCATCACGGCGGGGTAGTCGGTGGCGAACTTGCGGTTCGCGTTGAGCAGCTCGAGCGCGAGCCGGGCGGACTCCTCCGCCTTCGCCGAGTTGAGCTGGAACTCGATGTCTACGTCCGCGTCCAGCACCTGGTGGTACTGCACGGGGTTGCCGTGGTCCCACATCATCATGTCGTGCTGGATCATGCCGAGCCACTTCGGCTCGGGGTACCTGCCCGAACCCGGCGGGTCCTCGATGCCCTGGAGCGCGGCGCGCTGCTCGACGTAGGCGCGCGAGCCGTTCAGGCCCGTCTCCTCGTTGTTCCAGAGCGCGAACCGCACGGAGCGTTCCGTCACGATGTCGGGCGAGGCGAGGACGCGGGCGATCTCCATGACGAGCGCGGTGCCGGACGCGTCGTCGTTCGCGGCCTCGCCCTCGCCGCGCCCGTCCATGTGCGCGCCCAGGATGTACATCTCGCCGGGCACGGTGCTGCCGACCTTGGTGGCGTAGACCTGCGAGCGCGGCTCGCCGCGGTACTCGTAGTGCAGGCGCTCGGTCTCGTAGCCCCAGCTCCGGAGCTGCTGCTCGATCCAGTCCACGGCGCGCGCGTTGCGCTCGGTGCCCTGCTCGCGGTCTCCGAACCGGGTCAGCCCCTTGATCAGGGACTTGTAGCTCTCGAAGTCGAGCCGCTCCACGATGCGCGCGACCATGCTGTCCTCGGCGGTCATGGGCACGCCGCCGAGCACGCGCTGCATGATGCGCTGGCGCCGGGCCTCCTGGCGAGACTGCCCCTGCCGCCCGGCGGGCGGCTGAGCGAGGAGCGGCTCTGCGCCGGCGGCCAGCAGCGCCGACGTCGCACAGAGCCAGCAGAGTGCGCCCAGCACCGGGCGCAGGGACTTCGCGCGTCTCGTCATGTCGGCATCCCTCCGCTCGATCTGCACGGCCCGTACGGGCCTTTCGTCACGATCCCGGCTCGCCGCTCCGGGGAGCGCGAGCCGCACCCGGCAGTCGGAGCGCGACCAGCGAGCCGGGGTGCTGCCCGCTCCCGATCGCGACGACGATGTACTGCTTGCCCTCGTGCACGAACGTCATGAGCGCGGTGTTGGTCGGCCCGCGCAGCTCGATCGCTGCGATCTCCCTGCCGGCCCGCTCGTCCACCGCGTGGAACGGCTGCCGGCGACGCCCTTCTTGCCGAGCGTCATGTTGTCCTGGGCGGAGATCGGCCCGCCGGGCAAGGCGAGCAGCGGGGCGGCGGCGAGGACGACACGGCACGCGCGCGGTGTCTCGTCGGCATCCGTGGGCCTCCGCGGAAGGGGTCCCGGTTGCGCTGCACGGCGTCGGCTCGGGAGTGGCGGCCCCCAATCTCTGGCGGCGGCGCGGCGGGGGCAAGTCGGGGGGCGCAGGGCTCCGACGGGGAGGGCGTGGGGGAGGATCTGGCCGGAATACCAGGGCCGGGGCGAGGGCGGGGGCGGGGGAGTCGGTTGCAGGTGCGGCCCCCCGCTCGCGCCCGTCACCCCGCCCCCGCCTGCCGGGAGGCCACTCGCGCCCGTGCGGCCTGCCGGCGCGGTACGCCCACCAGCAGCGCTGCGGGCGCCGCCGCGACCAGCCACAGCGCCGCGCCCAGGCCGAACGCCTGGGCGGCGAGGCCGAGCGTGAGCGGCAGCAGGCCGACCACGATGCTGGCGATGCTCCCCAGCGCCATGACCGTCGCGCTGCGCTCCGGCAACGCGCCGTAGAGCCGCGCCTTCAGCGCGGGGTACCAGCCGGACCTCAGCAGCGCGAGCACCGCGAGCAGCACGAGCTTCGCCGGCGCGCCCGGCACGAGCAGGAAGGCCGCGAGCACCGGCAACGAGGCCCACGCGCTCGCGCGCAGCCAGCGCGCGCCATCGAGGCGAGCCAGCAGCGGGATCGCGAGCGCGTCGCCGGCCAGCCCCGCGGTCAGCCACACGACGACCGCGACGGCCGCGCCCGCATCGCTGACACCGACCGCGTCGACGAAGTACAGGGCGAGGAAGCCCTGGAGCACGTCCAGCATCAGGTCGGCGAGCTGGAGCAGCACGAGCCAGCGCCGCACGTCGCGCCGGCGGAGCGCGCGGATGGCATCGCGGGCCGCCGCGGCGAGCGGGCGGGCGCTGGGGAGCGAGCGGTCCATCGCGCCGGGAACCGGCACACGCCACGTCGCCACGACCAGCACGGCGCTGAACGCCGCGAGGGCGACGAGCACGCCGCGCCACCCGAACCCGGCCATGCCCGCGCCGGCGAGCACGACCGGGCCGGCGACCGCGCCGATCGAGCCGGCCAGCGTCCAGCGCGCCATGTTCAGGTCGCGCCGCGTCGGCTCGAGGTCCATGAGCGTCGCCTGCGACAGCTCGACGAACGCGCCGGACGCGGGGTTCAGCAGCATGAGCGCCAGCAGCAGTGGCAGGAAGGCGCCGCCGAGCGCGACGAACAGGAGGGCAGCCGCGAACGCGATGCCACCCGCGCGCACGATCCGGCGCCGGTTCCACGCATCGCCGAGCAGGCCGAGCGGCGGCTCGAGGATGCAGCCGAAGATGTACGGTACGGACGTGAGCAGGCCGACCTGGACGTACGAGAGTCCCAGGTCGGTTCGGATCAGCGGCCAGGCGGCCGTCCACGCCCCGGAGACGAGCTCATCGAGGAGCTCGACGAGCAGCAGGACGGCGGCCGGGGCGACCCGGCGGCGGAGGCGTCACCAGGGAATACGCATCGAGGAGACCCCGGGGTCGATGGTGTTGCCGGTACGGCTCGCCCACGGCACGCGGTTGAATCGCTCCACGTGACCGATCTGCTGGGTGCCGACCCCATGGAACACGGGGGACGGTGAGAGAGTTCCGCCGGGGCGGACACGGCGCGGGATCGCGCGGGCGTGGCGCGGTCGGGCGGCGGGTTGCTCCTCGGGTTGCGAATGCCTTCGCCAGCATCCTAGGATCCCACGTCCGTGGCGCGTGGGTGGACAGGAAGTCTGTTGCGCGGAGCCAGAGGCGCGCGTTTGCCGTCGAGCAGCAGCTCGTCGTGAGTGATCGCTCCACGTCTGTGGCGCGTGGGTGGACGAGGGGAGTCTGTTGCGCGGAGCCGGATGTCCCAGCCGCATACCCGTGGCGCGTGGGTGGGCGGCCTCTCGCTCGATGTGGTGCGCCCGGGGAGCCGCCGGCGACGGATACGCGCTGAGCAGCCTGCTGTGCTCCTCCGTGCCGGTCATGGCGCAGGCCCTGGAGGCGGAGATGGTCGCAACTCCGGAGGACGTCGCAGCCCTGACGGCGGCGGCTCGCAACGGGTTCGTGTGACGGGGCCCACAACACGGATGGCGAGCACACCACACCGGCCCTCGCCGCCGCCCCGGATGCCGGGGCCCATGGCGCAGACGTGGACCGACCTGCTCCTCGCGCACTGGCCGGTCCCGTTCGAGCGGCTGCGCGCGCTCGTGCCGGAGCCGCTCGTGCTGGAAACGTTCGACGGCAGCGCGTGGGTCGGCGTCGTGCCGTTCCGCATCAGCGAGCTGCGCCCGCGCGGCCTGCCGGCGCCGCTCGGCCTGGACTTCCCCGAGCTCAAACGTGCGCACGTACGTGCGCGTGGGTGACCGGCCCGGCGTGTACTTCTTCAGCCTGGATGCAGGCAGCCGCCTGGCCGTGTGGGGCGCGCGGACATTCTTCCGGCTGCCGTACCACCATGCCGAGATGGACGTGCGCGTCGAGGGCGAGTGGGTGCGGTACCGCAGCCGCCGCCGCGCGTCCGACCGTGAGGCGAGCGCCGGGTTCCGCGCACGCTACCGGCCGACCGGGCCGGCGTTCGCGGCCGTGCCCGGCACGCTCGAGCACTTCTTGACCGAGCGCTACTGCCTGTTCACGGTGCTCCGCAGCCGCCGCGTGCTGCGCGTGGACATCGACCACGCACCGTGGCCGCTGCAGCCCGCCCAAGCGGAGATCGAGACCAACACCATGGCCGCGGCGAGCGGGATCGCGCTTCCGGACCGGCCGCCGCTGCTGCACTTCGCGAGGCGGGTGGATGTGGTGAACGGGCTGCCGGTGCGAGCGGGCTGAGGCGGGCGGTGGCAGGGGGGCCGATGCACCTCTCGGCGCCCGTGGCTCCGGCTTCGGCCGGTCCTCAGGCTCTGCTACCGGCCTCCATCGGCCCGGGCCCGCTCTTCAGCCCTGAACCGATAAACACGCACGTATTCCACTCCCAACGTGTCGCGCCACACGCCAACGAGCTTCCCACCTGCGATCGCGCTCACCCAGAAGCCCTCAGGCGTCCGCACCTGACCGAGCCATTCACGGCTCGGCGCGAACACGTCCCAGGTAGCGGCGGCAAGAAGGTCGGGCCAGTACACCCGAGCCCAGACGTTCCCGTCACCGGAGACAACGATCTGGTCGTAGGCGGGCAGCACCTCAGGTCGACTCGGCTGGTCCAGCCCGGAGAGGTACTCGCGCCGCTGCTCGGGGTCAGCGATCGCTCGGGTGTAGAACTCGGTGTAGGTCTCGATGGCCTCCCCGATCACGCGCCGACGTGGACGCGCGACACCGTACACTTCCGACAACTTCCCCCCTCGAGGACACTGATCCGAAAGTCTGGACCCGCGGCAATGTGGAGCGCATCCCCGACTGCACTGAACGGCGTGTTGATCGTGAACGCAACGGGAACCTGACTGCGACCAGTCCACACCCAGTCGGGCCCCGAGACCCAACCCTGATGAACTCTCGCCCTCGTAGCGACGTCCATCCGGAGCAACTGCGTCGTATCCCCCAGGATCTGCCCCGGCTCGAGAGATCCGGCAAGGAGGCGACGCACTTCCCTGGCGAGGATGCTTCCATCCTCGAATACCCCAACGGCTTGAAGCGGGGCTTCAGCACCCGGGCTCAAGGAGATGACCCGAACGAGTTCACCATCCGCGTCCAGAACCGTGAGCCGGGCGCGTTCATCGTCCCATATGGCCACGCTGTCGCTCCGAAACGCGCCCAGGAGGCGGATCCGCCGGAACTCCCCTGGACCGTCACCACGTCCACCAACGGTCTTCCAATGACTGCCATCTGAACGGAAGATCCGCACTTCGGCCGAACCACCATCGGCCACCCACACACGACCCCGTGAGTCGACGTGGATGCCACGAATGTTGAAAAACTGCGTTGGGCCCTCAGCATCCACGCCGCCCAGACTCACAATCGGTTGCGGATCCACCTCTGCATACGTGCGCTCCGCCCCCCTGGTGATCGTGATCCGAACGCCGCTGCTGTCCGTCACCATCACGTCGAGCCCCGGGCGATCAGAGTGGCAAGCGGCGAGCCCTACGCTGAGGAGCGCAGCAATGCATGGGCAGGATCGCATGGCGTTCTCACTCCCAACACAATGATCGAGTGGCCCATCAATCCCGGGTGAGCATGGCGTATGACGGACCAGGGTTCGTCCGGGAGCGAGTCTCGGTGCCGAGTGGCGGGCGGCACGCGGAACGACAGCGACAATCGATCGCGGCCGTTGGCCGTACTTCGATGCTACGCGGGAGCGACAGCGCAATGGAACCGACCCGAGGCCGTCGGCGCGAACCGATGATGCGAGCGGGGTGAACAGGCGTCAAGGCGGCCATTTCCGGCGCATCGTCGGCGAGCTTCTCGCCGAGCTGCTCAACGCCGACTCGCGCGTGTGGCGCACGGCCCGCACGCTGCTGTTGCGGCCCGGGCTGCTGACTGCGGAGTACAACGCGGGCAGGCGCGCGCGCTACCTGCCGCCGCTCCGCGTCTACATGCTCAGCAGCGTGCTGTTCTTCTTCGTGGTGGCGACGGCGCGGGTCCAGTTGCTGCAAGTGCAGTTCACGGCCGAGGACGCCGCGGCGAGCGTAGCGGCCGGAGCGCCAGACGTAGCCGCAGGGAACCCGGGCTCGCAGGCGACAGATGAATCCGGGACCGCCAATGATCTGGAGGCCGAGTTCGTTCGGCGGTTCGCTCGCATGGCCCGAGACCCGGAGCGGCTGAACCAGTTCTGGCTGCGCATCTGGGCGTGGACGATGTTCGCGCTCCTGCCGGTCTTCGCGCTCCTGATGCGGCTGTTCTTCCGCCGCGCCACGCCATGGTACGTGCGGCACCTGGTCTTCTCGCTCCATCTCCACGCGTTCGCGTTCCTGATCTTCGCGGTGCCGATCCTGCTCTCCCACATGCTGCCGGATGAGCGCCAGCGGGCGCCGGCCGCGCTGGGCGCGTTCGGCGTCATCCTCCTCCACGGCGTGCTTGCGACGCGGCGGGTGTACGGCCTGTCCTGGGGCGGCACTCTGCTGAGGCTGGCAGGCGTGGGCTCCGCGTACCTGCTCGTCGCCGGCATCTTCCTGCTCGCGTCCGCGGCGGCGGCGGTCTGGTTCGCCTGAGCGGCGTTCGCATCGCCGGGCACTTCTCGGAGCACGTGCATCGCCTCGGCGTACGCCGTGTCGCGGCTCGCCTTGCCCCTTCGCCGAACAGGATCTCCACGGCATCCGTGTACGGCTCCTCGCGCTCCGTCGGCGCCTTCGCGCGGCCCGCCTCGCGCCTCGCGGCGCCTCCCGCTCGAGCGCGGCCCGCGCTGCGACGGGCCTGCCGGAGCGACGCCTGGGCGGCGAGGCCGGCCGAACGATGACGCCGGACCGGCCGAGCCCGGCCATCCGGATCGCGTGCGCCGGCAGCTCCCGGACATGGGGGGCCGATGCAAGAACCCCCGGCATCCGGACGAGTCCGGTGTGCCGGGGGTTCCCACCACTGGCGAGAGACGCGCCGTTCGGTTTGGAGCCTCGTGCGTGGACGTGGCCGGACTGGCGTCTCCCTTCCCTCGCCGCGCGGTCTACGGCTCGGGTGCCCCTGGCCCGGGGGCTCTCGCTCGGCTGCGGCCAGTGACCTCGCAGCCGGCTCGCCGGGAACCGAACCTTCCCGGCGAGCGTGCCCTCCGAAAGGCGTCCCCTCCGGAGGACCTGCGCCGCCGGTCCGAGGACCGCTCGACCGCCGGCGCGTGAGCCACACGATAGTGCGGCGCGGCGGGCGGCGCAAGCATCTCGTTTCGGAAGATAAGTGGCGTAGAAGCAACAACATACGCCGCATGCCACCAGCGATGTCGATTCCCGCTCCGCGCACGTCCGCGCAACGTGCACCGGCCTCAGCGCTTGCCCGTTTGTAACAATTTCAATCCACGCGCGATCGGCGTTTCTCCACCGCTCTCGCGCGAGATTTCCACCGGCAGCCTCGACTTCTGCACAACGGGACGTGGAAAAGAGTGGTGAGAGATCGCGCGAAAGGCGGCGAGCGCCCCGTGCGGGTTGGCGCGGGACGGGGCCGCAGCTATGATGTGAACGGCCGCCCGGGCCGTCGCGGCGCCGGGCGGATGCGTTTCGGGCGGCGTCATCGCCGGAGGATGACGGCCAGGGGAACGAGGAGTAGCTGGCCGGCCGGGTGGATGCAGTTCGGGGCCGGGCGATCGCCGGTGGTCAGCCGGCCCGCACGCGGGTCTGCTCGCTCAGCCCGTGAGGGCGTTCGCGCGCTGCGCAGCGCGGCCGGCTTTCCCGGCCGAACGACCTGGCCGCGTTCAGCCGCGCGACCCGGCCCGGTCCCGCGTCCCGTCAATCCTCCCCGGCCGGAACGCCACCGCCTCCTCGGGCACGCCGACGCGCGGCAGCGCGGCGAGCACTCTGTCCACCGTGTCGCGCGAAGCGACGAGGATGACCACCTTGTTGGCCTTGAAATCGAGCTTCATGCCGACCACGCCGCGGATGTTGAGCAGGTCCTGTGCGGCGGCGAGAATGCGCTGGAGCTGATTGTAGGTGAACTTGCCGGGCGCGGTCTGCACAGTGAGGCCGTCCGGGCAAGCGCCCCTGGCGATCGGCTCGAGCGCGGCGCTCGCGACGCGCACGGCGTGCTGCGCGTCGCCCTCCTCAGTGAGGACGACGACAACGACGCATCGCGCGGCCCGATAGAACCCGCCGAAGCCAGGGATCTCGGCGGCGAGCTCGTCGAACAGCGGGTGGCGAGGCCTGCGGTCCCGCGAGTCGGCGCTCACGGTCGCTTCGGCGGCTGCGAGGACGGCGGCGAGCTCGTCGTCGTACTCGCCCCCGTTCGCGGGATCGGTCACGTCGTCAGAGCTGCACGCAGCCATTCCAGTGGCCAGCAGCAGCGCGGTTGCCAGGACACGCGAGCGGATCATGGTCTGCTCCTTTGCCTCGGATGTGGACTGCGACGCGGCCTGCCCGCGTCCAACGGTGCAATCCACGAGGCCGGCGGCTTCTGACAGCGGTGCGTCCGGCCTCCCGCGACCGCGCGCGATGGCGCGCGCCCCGTGGGCGGCACGGTATACGACAAGGCCGATCTGCCCCCGCGGCGCCGTTCATACCGCGCGCAACGGCGCGGGCTCGCTGCGCGGCACCGCCTGTTCACGGCGCCTCCGGGGCGCCGCCGCGGCACCGCCTGTGTAACGCGCGCCCGAGATGCCGCCGCGACACCGCCTGTGCACCGCGCGTCCGATTTGCCCCCGCGGCGCCGTCAGAACGCTGCGGCGCCAGGAGTTCCATCAGCGATGACGACGCTTGCACGCCTCCCGACTCCGCCCGTCAGGGTGGCCCCGCGTGGGCCCGACCGCTGGACCCCTCCACGGCGCCCCGCGCATTCCCTCGGCACGGCTCTGCTGCTCGCCCTCGCTCTGCTGCCCGCGGCCGGGGGTGCGGCGGCGCAGTCGGTCGCCCAGGTTCCGGCCGGCGTGCTTTCGGGCCGCGTGCAGGACGCGGCGACCGGCCTGCCGGTGGCCGCGGCGATCGTGACGCTGGAGCCGGCGTCGTCTGGCCTGCTCGTGGAGCCGGGCACGGCCGCGGCGGTGCCGGTCCGCTCGCAAGTGACGGGCGAGAGCGGCACGTACCGGTTCGCGGACGTGGTGCCCGGCCGTTACCGCCTGCGCATCGAGCGGCTGGGCTACCGCGCGGCCACCATCGAAGTCGAGGTGCGGCACCCGGTGGCGGCGAGCGTGTCGGTCGGCCTCGAGCTCGAGCCGGTGGCGCTCGAGCCGATGCAGGTGGAGCAACGTGCGGCATCGCCGTTCGAGCGGAGCATGGGCAAGGCGGCGGAGCCGGAAGACGCGCGCGTCCTCACCGAGCGGCTGAGGCAAGCGCTGTTCCTCGCGCCGGACGCGCGCATGCTGACGTACGCGGACGTGATGGATGGCGTGACGCTGGGCGAGGGCGACGTGCTGCGGGCGCTCCATCGGCTGCCCGGCGTGGGGACGCGGGACGACTACACGGCGGAGCTGTGGACGCGTGGCTCTCCGTGGCCGCACACCCGCGTGACGTTCGACGGCGTGCCGCTGTTCAACCCGGTGCACGCGGTGGGCGTGCTGACCGCGATCCCGCCGGAAGTCCTGGGCGCCGTGTTCTTCCATCCGGGCGTCCGGCCGGCCGCCGCGGCCGGCGGCGCGGCGGGCGTGCTGGATCTGCGCACGCGTCCGGCCGGCGGCGATGGAGGCGTGCGGGGCGTGGCCGACATGTCCATGGCGAGCGCGAAGCTGGCGCTGGATCAGCGCATCGGCGAGCGAGGTGGGTGGGTGGTCGTGGCGCGGCGTTCGCACCTGGACGTGCTGGCGCACGGCTTCGGCTGGCTCGGGCTGGATGCGGACGACCTGCCGTACGCGTTCCACGACGTGTCGGCGCGCGTGGACATCCAGCCTGCACGCGGCATCGGCGTCGAGGCGAGCGGGCTGTGGGAGCAGGACCGCGTGTACGGCGACGTGGAGGGCGTGCTCGAGCGGACGCAGGCGCGCTGGGGCAATGCGGCAGGGCGCGTGACATTGCGCAGCGCGCTACGCGGCGTCACGTTCGAGCAGACGGTCGCGGCGAGCCGCTTCGATGCGCACACGAGCGCGCGGCTGTTGCGGACGAGGCAGCGTAGCGGCGCCATCGCCGACGAGTGGATCGAGCCGCCGAGCAGCAACGAGGTCCGTTACGCGCAGGCACGCGGCGCGCTCTCGCCGGTCACGAGCGGGACGGCGGCGCCGTGGTCGGTCGGCTACGACATCGCATGGCTGCGTGCGACGTACGACGGCCCGCCGCCGCGGTACCACGCCGCGAAGCCGGAGACGACGAAGCGCTTCGTGTACGCGCGCGACCTGCTCGTCTCCGCCGTGTGGGCGGAGGCGCGGATCGGGCTGGGCGATCGCCTGGTGCTGGGCCCGGCGCTGCGCCTGGAGGCGGGCTCGCGCGTGGCGAACGGCGGGGCGCTGCGCGTCGCGCCGGCGCTGTCGGCTCGCTACACGCTGTCCGAGGCGCACACGCTTTCGGCCGGCATCGGCCGGAGCTGGCAGTACGACCAGGCGATCGCGCTGGCAGGTCCGAGCATCCACCCCGCGTTCCACGCGAGCCACTTCCGCGTGCTGGCGGACGCGCATACGCCCGCGATCCGCGCGGACATCGCGACGCTCGGCACCGAGCGGTGGCTCGGCGGCGGGTGGCTCGCGTCCGCGACGGCGTTCGTGCGGCGTGCGGACGGCATCGCGCTGCCGGACCCGACGCCGGGCCCGCTCGCGGGCCGGCCGCTGTACGTCGTCGGCCGCAACGACGCGCGCGGCATCGAGCTGGCCGTGCGGCGCATGGGCGCGCGCTGGTCCGGCTCGCTCGGCTACTCGTACGGCATCTCCACTGTCGAGGCGGCCGGGTTCCGCTACCCCGCGCCGGCGGACCGCCGGCACACGCTGGACTTGATGGCGGCGGTGCGCATCTCCGATGCGCTGCGCATCGCGGCGGCGTTCACCGCCGCATCCGGCGCGCCGTTCACACGCGCGATCTCGCGCTCGCCCGGCGACTGCGAAACGTTCGGCTTCGGGTGCGGCAGCCCGCACGCGATCATCGAGGCGCCGAACGCGGAGCGCACGGGGCCGTACCACGCGCTGGACACATCGCTCCACTGGGCGCGCGCGTTCGGGCCGGTCGAGGTGAGCGCGTACCTCCAGGTGCGCAACGTGCTCGGCGCGGAGAACGCGATCACGTACGCGGGGACGATCCCGGTCGCCACGATCATTCGGCCCGGTGGCGAGCGGGAGATCGTGTGGGACGACCGCTTCGAGCCCGGGCTGCCGCGGCTGCCACTGCTCGGCGTGCGCGTGACGTTCTGATGCCGATCGACGCCGCTGCGCTGTTCGAGCAGCACCACGCCTCGCTGCTGCGCTACCTGGTGCGGCTCACGTGCGACCCGGACCTGGCGCACGATGCGGCGCAGGAGGCGTTCGCGCGCCTGGTCATGAAGCCGCCGCGCGACGAGGAGCCGCGCGCCTGGCTCTTCACGGTCGCGACGAACGTGGTACGGTCGTGGGCGAACACGAGCCGGCGGCGTGCGGCGCTGCTCGAGCGTGCTGCCGCGCGGGTGCCCACGGCGGACCCCGCGCCCGACCCGCTGGCCGTGGCGCAGGCCGGCGAGAGGCGGGAGGCGTTGCGCCGGGCGCTCGCCCAGCTCAGCGAGAAGGAGCGGACGATCCTCCTGATGCGCGAAGAAGGGTTCGCACATCGCGAGATCGCACAGGCGGTCGGCACGACGACGGGCTCCGTCGGTACCATGATCGCCCGCGCGCTGGACAAGCTGGCGGCGGCCCTGCCGCTGGACGCCGACGCGCTTTGACGGACGAATGGACGCGAGCATGAACGGGGAAGACGCGAGGCCGGGCGCCCGGACAGGAGGCGAAGCCGTGACGGATGCCGAGCTGGTCCGCTACCTGGACGGTGAGATCGAGGGCGCGCCGCGCGCCGCGCTCGAGGCGAGGATCGCGGCGGCGCCGGACGCGGCCGCGCGGCTGGACACGCTGCGGCGCAGGTCGGCGCGGTTGTCCGCGCTGCTCGCGGACCTGGACCCGCCTCTCGAAGAGGTGCAGCAGAGCGCGGCCGCCATCCGGCCGATGGTGGCGGCGGGCGCGGCACGGGCTCGCGGATGGCTACCGGGGCCGGCCCTGCTGCGCTGGGCCGCAGCGGTCGCGTTGCTGCTCGGTGCGGCGCTGGCCGTGCCGCCGGCGCGCGCCTGGATGATCCAGCGCGTTCGCGATGCCGCCGAGGCGCTGGGGCTCCTGGATACGGCGCCGGAGCCCGCGGTGGAAACGCCGGCGGGCGCAGCGCCGGACGCGCTGCAGGCCGCGTCGGTCCGCGTGACGTTCGAGGTGCACGTGGACACGTTCGAGATCGAAGCGCCGCCGCGGGGTCGGCTGGTCGTGCATCGGGGCCCGCGCGCGAGCGGCAGCGCGGAGGCCGCCGGCGTGCCGGGCGTGGCCTTCGTCGTCCTGCCCACTGGCCTGCGCATCGAGGGGCCGGCGACGGACGACGCGCGCTACGATGTCGCGCTGCCCGCGTCCGTCGCGGCCGTCCGCATCCGCGCAGGCGACGCCACCCTGCTGCACGCCCTGCCACCCGCTGGCGAGGAGCTCCGCATCGA
>DASVDH010000074.1:0-7479 GCA_036381195.1 Longimicrobiales bacterium
TGCGGCGCCCTACCCCGCGATGGCGCGTCGCATCGCATCCAGCGGTGCGGGTCGCCCCCACCAGCGCTCGAAGGCGGCAGCGCCCTGGCGGAGCAGCATTTCGAGTCCATCGGCGGCAGGGATGCCGCGCGCCCGCGCGGCACGCACCCAGCGCGTCTCTCCGGGCGCGTACACCAGGTCGAGGACGGCGCCGGCGCCGGCGATCCGGTCGAACGCCAACGGCTCGGGGTCGTCCGGGTGCAGTCCGAGCGGCGTGGCGTTCACGACCAGGTCGAAGTGCGTCCCGGCGATGGCGTGTACGTCGAGGGCGACGCGCACGCGTGTCGGTTCCCCGAGCGTCTCCCGCAGGGCGTGGGCGCGTTCGGGCGACCGGTTGAGGACGAGGACGGAATCGGCGCCGTCTTCGATCAGCGCGAACACCGCTGCCCGTGCCGCGCCGCCGGCGCCCAGGACGAGCGCGCGCGCACCCGCCGTGTTACCGACCAGCGCACTCGCCGCGGCGCGGAACCCGGCGACATCCGTGTTGTCGCCGCAGACGCGGTCGCCTTCCAGCCAGAAGGTGTTGCACGCGCCGGTGCGCCGCACGGCGTCCGTGGGCACATCGACCGCGGCGGCCGCCCGTTCCTTGTGCGGAATCGTGATGTTGCCGCCCCCGCCCGCGCGGGCGATCCCGCACAGGAGCCCCGGCAACATCGCGTCATCGCAGCGCAGCGCGACGTAGACGCCGTCCACGTCGGCGGCGCGGAACGCGGCGTTCTGGAAGACGGGCGAGAGCGAGTGGGCAACGGGGTCGCCGAGCAGCGCGAAGAGCCGCGTCGCCGTCGTGGGGCCGGACACGGCGGCGCTCAGGGCGAGAGGATCGGTTCGAGGCGGGACCGGACCGCGGCGATGGCGTCTTCGAGCTCGTCGTACGCGACGCGGTACGCCTCTTCATCCGCACCGAACGGGTCGGCGATCGGCGCGCCCAGCCCCTCGCCATCGCGGAAGTCGGTGACCATCGCCACTTTGTCGGCGCCGCCCATCTCGCACACCGCCGCAATGTGCGATGGTCCCATGACGAGGATGACGTCCGCCCACGCGACCGTATCGGGCGTGAGCGGGCGCGACGCGTGGCCGGTCAGGTCCAGCCCGTGCTCGGCCGCCACGCGCAACGCGTGCTCCGCGGCGGGCGCGCCGGTCGCCGCACCGATCCCGGCGGACGCGACCGAGACGTGCGTCCAGCCGCGCTCCTCGAACATCCGCCGGGCGATCGCCTCGGCCATCGGACTCCGACAGGTGTTGCCGGTGCACACGAACAGGATGTTGAACGTGGTCGCGTCGTTCGTCGCGCCGGCATTCGCCTGGTCAGTCATCGATCCCTTCCACTACGGTTCGCAGCGCATCGACGCCGATCGCGCCGACGCGGAGCACGCGCGGCCGCTCCCCGGCGCACGTGACGATCGTCGACGGCGGCGATGCGGGCAGCGTGCCGCCGTCGAGGAGCCACAGCTCCGGCGGCGCATTCAGCGCACGAATGACGGCCGCGGCCTCCGCCGCCGACCGCGCCGGCCGCGAGCCCGGCAGGTTCACGCTCGTCGACGTCAGCGGCGCGTCCAGCGCGTCGAGGAGCGCCCACACCGCGGGGTGCGGCGATGCCCGTACCGCGACGGTTCCCTCGGCGGAGACGACGCGGGCCGGGTATGCGCCCGGCTCGGCGCGCAGCGCGAGCGTCAGCGGGCCGGGCCAGAAGGCGGCCGCCAGCCGCCGGGCGGCATCGGTCCACGCGAGGCCCGGCGTCTCCTCGGCACCGCGCACCAGGAGCAGGAACGGCTGGTCCGCGCCCCGCCCTTTCAGATCGGCCAGCCGTTCCAGCGCGGACTCGACGAGGGCGCAGCCGAAGCCGTACACGGTCTCCGTCGGGTACGCGATCAGACCGCCCGCCCGCAGGTGCTCCGCTACGCGCTCCGCCGCGCGCTCCCGCTCGGCCGCATCGCGGAACGGCACGATCATGCGCCGTCTCCCGCCGCACCGGCGCGGAGCAGCGCCTCGGCCACCACGAGGTCCGCCGGCGTGGTGATCTTCAGGTTCTCGGGCGCGCCCTCGACCACGACCACCGTGCCGCCGCACCACTCGACGAGCGCGGCATCATCCGTCGCGCCGAAGCCCTCTGCCGCGGCCCGGCGATGGGCTTCCAGCAGCAGCGTGCGAGGAAAGCCCTGCGGCGTCTGTGCTCGCCAGAACCGGCGCCGGTCCGGCGTGGCCGTGATCCGGCCGCCGGCATCCACTTCCTTCAGCGTGTCCGCCACCGGCACCGCCGCCACGGCGCCGACGCCCGTCGCGGCGGCCTCGAGCACCCGATCGATCACCGCGCTCGGCAGGAGCGGACGCGCCGCATCGTGCACCAGCACGACGTCCGCCGCCGGCGGGACGGCCTCGAGCGCCCGGGCCACCGAGTCGCCTCGCTCGGCGCCGCCGGCCACGACCTCCACCCGTGGATCCAACCCGACCAGCCAGCCGGGCGGATCGGCCGCATCCTCCGCCGGCAGCGCCACCACCGCCCACTCGACCGCCGGATGAGTGAGGAACGGGCGCAATGAGCGCGCCAGGATCGGCACGCCCGCCAGCTCCAGATACTGCTTGCGCGTCCCACCCATCCGCCGCCCCGACCCGCCCGCGGCGATCACGACCGCCGCGCGCGGGTGCCGCGCGCCCGGCCGCCGCGCCTCACGGGCGTCCGACCGGGCCGGTCCGTGGCCCGACCGCGCATCCGCCCCATCGCCCCTCGCGCGCGCCGCGGACGCGAACGGCGCTCCGCCGCCCCGCGCCGAGCCGGTGGGGTCGACCGGCCGCCTCACTGGAAAAGCTGCTCCAGCATCTCCGCGACACCGGCGAGCGGCACGCACGCGAGCCCCTCCGGCGGCCCCGCCGCGCCGTCGCCCCCTGCCCCGCCCGCCCGCCACGCCGCCGGCACCGCGCGCCGCGGCAGATAGGCGTGCCTGAACCCCATGCGCGCCGCCTCCGCCAGCCGCCGCTCGACCTGCCCCACCGGCCGCAGCTCGCCGCCCAGCCCGAGCTCGCCCAGGAAGACGGCATCGCCCGGCACCTCGCGGTCGAAGATGCTCGATGCCAGCGCCGCCGCGACCGCCAGGTCGCCGGCCGTCTCGACCAGCCGCACACCGCCGACCACGTTGAGGAACACGTCGACCTGCCCGAACGCGAGCCCCGCCCGCTTCTCCAGCACGGCCAGGAGTAGCGCGAGCCGCTGGCGGTCGAATCCCGTCGTCACCCGCTGCGGCGCACCGTAGCTCGCCTTCGTGCACAGCGCCTGGACCTCGACCAGCAGCGGCCGCGTCCCTTCGATCGTCGCCACGACCGCCGCGCCACTCACCCCCCGCGTCCGCTCGCCCAGGAACAGCTCCGACGGGTTCCCCACCGCCACCAGCCCCTCGGCCGTCATGCGGAAGACGCCGATCTCGTCCACGCCGCCGAAGCGGTTCTTGGTCGCGCGCAGCACGCGGTGGTCCAGCCCACCACCGCCCTCGAAGTACAGCACGGTGTCCACGATGTGCTCGAGCGTCTTCGGCCCCGCCACGGAACCGCCCTTGGTGACATGCCCGACCAGGAACACCGCGACGCCCGCCTCCTTCGCGTAACGCTGGAGCCGAGCGGCGCATTCCCTTACCTGACTGACATTTCCGGGCGCGCCTTCAAGTTCCGTGGTATGCACGGTCTGGATCGAGTCGACGAAGAGGACGGCGGGATCGTGCTCCGCCGCGCGCGCGAGCACCGCCTCGAGCTCGGTCTCCGCGAGGAAGAGCACATCGCCCGCGCCGCCGCCGAGACGGTCCGCCCGCAGACGGACCTGCGCCGGCGACTCCTCGCCCGAGACGTAGAGCGCCGGCCGGCCGGCGGCTTCGAGGCGCGCCGCGACCTGGAGCAGCAGCGTGCTCTTGCCGATCCCCGGCTCCCCACCCACCAGGACCAGCGAGCCGGGGACGACGCCGCCGCCGAGTACGAAGTCGAACTCGGCGAGGCCCGTGAGCCAGCGCGTGTCATCCCCTCCCGCGACGTCGGCCAGACGCGCGGGAGCGGGCGCCTCCGAACGACGCGCCGGCCGGGAGCGCGCCGGCCGCGAGCGCCGCGGCCCGACGGACTCCTCGACGAGCGTGTTCCACGCGCGGCACGCCGGACACTGCCCGGCCCAGCGCGGCGTCTCGTTGCCGCACTCGGTGCAGAAGAACGTCGTCTTCACCTTTGCCATGCCGTGGAATACCCCGTGAGCCGCGGGGGGTTACGGCCCCTCCCGCGTGCTGAACGATTCGAAGCGGGTGGATTCCTTGCGGAAGAACAGCTCGACCGACCCGGTGGGCCCGTTGCGCTGCTTGCCGATGATGAGCTCCGCCTTTCCGACCACGCCCTTCTCCTCCGCCTCCTGCGGCGTCATGTACCGCTCCGGCCGGTAGAGGAACATGACCAGGTCGGCGTCCTGCTCGATCGCGCCGGACTCACGCAGATCCGAGAGCTGCGGGCGGTGGTCCGTCCGCTGCTCGGGCGCGCGGGAGAGCTGCGACAGCGCGATGATCGGCACGCCCAGCTCCTTGGCCAGCGTCTTCAGACCGCGGCTGATCTGGCTCACCTCCTGCTGCCGGTTCTCCGCGTTCCCCGTGCCGCCGCCCATGAGCTGGATGTAGTCCAGCACGATCAGCCCGAGTCCGGGCTGGTCCGCCTTCAGCCGCCGCGCCTTCGCCCGCATCTCCATGACGTTGAGCGAGCCCGAGTCGTCGATCCAGATCGGCGCCGTGTTGAGATGGCCCGCCGCCTGCGCAAGGCGCACGTAGTCGTCATCGGAGAGTCGGCCGCGCAGCAGTCGTCCGAGATCGACGATCCCCTCGTGGCAGAGCATCCGCTGGACGATCTGCTCCTTGCCCATTTCGAGCGAGAAGAGCGCGACCGGGACCTGGTGCACGATCGCCGCGTGTAGCGCCATCCCCACCACGATCGAGGTCTTCCCCATGCTCGGCCGCGCGGCGAGGACGACGAGGTCGCCCTTCTGGAAGCCGCCCGTCATCGCGTCGAGGTCCGGGAACCCGCTCGGCACGCCGGTGATCCCGCCCTGCGCCGCCTGAAGCTTCTCGATCTGCTCGAACGTCGGGTAGAGGATCTTCTTGATCCAGACGAACCCCTCGCGCTCGTGGGCCTGCGCGACCTGGAAGATCCGGTGCTCGGCCTCGTCCAGGACCTCCTCGACCGTCCGCTCCCCGGGCTCGTACGCGTCCCGAATCACCTGCGACGATGCCTCGATCAGCCGCCTGAGCAGCGCGCGCTCCCGCACGATCCGCGCGTGGTACTCGACGTTCGCCGCGGTCGGCACCGCGTCCAGCAGCTCCGCGAGGTACGCCATCCCGCCGGCGGCCGCCAGTTCGTCGGTCTTCTTCAGCTCCTCGGCGACCGTGACCGGGTCGATCACCTGGCCGCGCTGGAAGAGCCGCGCCATTGCGCGGAAGACCCGGCGGTTCGCCTCGCGGTAGAACATCGAGTCGTCCACGATCTCGATCGCCTTCGAGACCGCATCGCTGTCGATGATCATCCCGCCGAGCACGGAGACCTCCGCCTCCGGCGCATACGGCGGCTGCCGGTCGGACGACGGCATGGCGGTCACGACGCCGGCTTCACGCGGGACGGGCTGACTCATCGAGGGACCGAATGCATCAGGGTCGAAACCATGCTCGGGACATCGGGCCGCCACGACAGCCGGCGGCCGCTCGTCGGCGCCGGGGAGATCGTGGGCGATTCGGCGGCGCGATGCCGCCGCGCAACGCCGCGCGCGGGCACCGCCGGGATGGCGATGACGCTACGTGGCCGGGGACGGTGCGTCAAGGCGGACCGCTATCGGTCCAGGACTTCCCTCACGAGCTGGAAATCCGCCCACACCGCCCGGACGCGCGATGGACTGCGCAGCAGGTAGGCCGGGTGATACGTGGCGATGACGGGCGTGCCGCGGTACTCGTGGACCCGCCCGCGCAGCCGGCCGATGCTCACCTCGGCGCCGGTCAGCGTCTGCGCCGCGAACTTGCCGACCGCGAGCAGCACGCGCGGCGTGATGAGGTCGAGCTGGCGGTGGAGATACGACGAGCATGCCTCCACCTCGTCGCCCATCGGGTCGCGGTTGTTCGGCGGCCGGCACTTGAGCACGTTGCAGATGTAGACGCGCTCGCGGGGCAGGCCGATCGTGAGCAGCAGCAGGTCCAGCAGTTGGCCGGCCGGGCCGACGAACGGCCGGCCGGTTCGGTCCTCCTCCGCGCCGGGCGCCTCGCCGACCACGACCAGATCCGCCACGGGGCTGCCCTCGCCGAAGACGACGTTGCGCCGGCCTTCGTGCAGTCGGCAGCGCGTGCAGCCGGCGGCCTCCTGCCCGAGGACGCGCAGACCCCGGGCCGTGGCGGGGTTCACGGCGTCGGCGGTTCCGGCGACGCCAGGGACCGCCACCGAGCCCGGCACGTTCCCGGACGGTGCGGCCGCCGACCGCGCCCCGCCGGTCGCCCGGCCGGCACCCGATGGAGCATCCGGTCCGGCGCCCGGGCCGCCAGGCGACCGCCGCGGTTCCGGCGCGGTGCCCGGCCCGAAATCCGCGCGCGGGGTGTCCGCCACGACGGGCCGGCGCCGGGCGTCCGGCGCGCCCCGCACCCGCGCCAGCAGCTCCGCGGCCGTCAGCGTATCGAGCAACAGCTCGCGCTCGCCCAGCTCGCGCCGCTGGCGCAGATAGCGCAGCAGCAGTTCGCGGTCGATCATCACGGCCGCGCGCCGAGCAGGCCGGCCACGCGGTCGAGGATCGCCTCGGCGACGTCGTGTTTGGGCAGCAGCGGCAGCGCCTCCTCGGCGCCCTTTCGGTCGATGAGCACGACCTGGTTGGTCTCGACCTCGAAGCCGGCGCCCGGCGTGGTCGGCTCGTTGAGCACGATCAGGTCGAGCGCCTTCGCCTCGAGCTTGCGCCGCGCATTGGCCCGCGCATCATCCGTCTCGAGCGCGAAGCCCACCACGACCAGCCCGGCCGGTCGCGCACTTCGCGTGGTCATCAGGATGTCCGGCGCGGCCTCGAGCGCGATCGCGTCCGGCGCCCGCTCCTTCTTGATCTTCCGCTCGGCCGGCCGCGCCGGCCGGAAATCCGCCGGCGCGGCGGCCATGATCAGTGCGGCGGCGTCCGCGAGCGCTTCGCCCACCGCCGCCGCCATCTCGGCCGCCGTCTCGACCCGCACCACCCGCGGACCGGGCGGCGGCTCGAGCTGCGTCGGGCCGCTGATCAGCACGACCTCCGCGCCGCGCCGCCACGCGGCCCGCGCCAGCGCAAAACCCATCCGGCCGGACGACCGGTTCGACAGCACGCGCACCGGGTCCACGGGCTCGCGGGTCGGCCCCGCCGTCACCACGACCCTACGGCCCCGCAACGGCGAGTCCCCGGCCAGCGCCCGCGCGACGTGTTCGAAGATCACGGCCGGCTCCTCG
>DASVDH010000075.1:0-10421 GCA_036381195.1 Longimicrobiales bacterium
CCGGTCGACTGGGTGAGCCCGGACGGCAAGACCTTCATCCAGCTCGGCCGGATCTCCAGCGACACGGACGCGGTGACGGCGCAGACCGCGTTTGCCGCCGCGGCCTACGCCTACGTCGCCATGCGCTACCGCGCCGAGAAGGTCAGCGAGGCCCCGCTCATCGTGATCGAGGATGACGGCCAGGGCAACGAGGAGTGGCTGCCTGACCATCCGCTCGCGCGACTGCTAGAGGAGCCGTCGCCCGACTTCGACATGGGCGAACTGCTCTACCTCACGCGGATCTACCGCGACATGACCGGCGGCGCGCTGTGGGTGCTCAACCGCGACCTGGGCGGCGACGCGGCGATGGTCTCCGTGTTCCGGCACGACGAGTTCACGGTCGAGCCCGCGACCGTGGACGGCCGGCCGCGGCTGTTCGGCCGGTTCCGCGTCGCCGCGCGCACAGGCGAGCGTGTGTTCGAGCCCGGCGACGTGGTCTACTTCCGCGAGCCGAACCCGTACTCGTGGAGCCGCGGGCTCGCGCCGCTTGACGTCGCGCTCGGCATGCTCAACCTGGGGCTCCAGGCCACGGCGACCGTGAAGGACATCCTGCGGAACGCTCTGTTCCCGACCGTGGTGATCCAGGCCGACCCGCAATGGTCGCCCACGGACGAAGAGCTCACGGCGCAGCAGGCGCGACTCGAGGAGTACGCGAAGCGGGCGAAGAAGGGCGCGCCGCTCATGCTCCTCGGCGGCGGCCGCTCGAATGTGGTCTCGCAGGACCTCACGGGGCTCATGCCGGACGAGGTGCTGGACCGCGTCGAGGCGACGATCGCGGCCGTTTTCGGCGTCCCGCCTGTCGTGCTGTCGTACCTGGTCGGGCTGAAGAACAGCCCGTGGTCGCAGATGGAGCAGGCACGGCAGCAGGCGTACGACGACACGATCATCCCGTTGTGGCGCCGCGACGAGCGGACGCTCACGCGCCAGCTCCTGCGGCCCGTGGACCCGGAGCCGCGTCGGCTGATCCGTTTCGATCTGACCGGCGTGCGCGCGCTCCAGACCGACCGAGTCACGATGTCGCAGGTCGCGGAGCGCACGAGGGACATCGCGACCGTGAACGAGCGGCGCGCTCTACTGGGCTGGGATCCGATAGACGGGCCCGAGGGCGAGCGCATCACGGGGCTCGCGCCGGCGGTGCAGGCGCCGGCCGGTGCGGAGGGCGACGAGGCCCGCGCCGCCCCAACGCCCGACGAGACAAAGGCGCTGACGAAGGAGCAACGGCACCGCGTCTGGTGGCTGATGTTCGACGTGGCGGCCAAGGCGCAGGAGCCGCTCTGGATGGGCGCGGTCGGCGAGCAGCTCGAGCGCGACCGGGCGGCGATCGCGGAGCTCGCGCGGCGCCACCTCCGCGAGGCGAAGCAGACCGGGCCGGCCGTGGACCCGACGGACTTCCTGCGCGCGCTGGGCGCGTACCTGAGCGGCCCTGCCCGGCGGCAGTGGGAGGCCGTGGTCGAGCCGCTGGTGCGGGCGACGGGTGAGGCCGGCGTGCGCCGGCTCTCGCTCGAGCTGGGCATCTCGTGGGACGTGCTCCAGCCGGGGCTGCTCGACTACACGCAGCGCGAGGCGGCGTGGCTGATCACGCAGGTGACGGACACCACCAAGCAGGCCGTCCGCGACGCGCTCGAGGCCGCCCTCGCCGCCGGCGAGAACCTCCAGGCGCTCGCGCGCCGGATCGAGGCGGTGGACGCCGCGTTCGGGCCGGCCCGCGCGGAGCTGATCGCGCGCACGGAGACGACGCGTGTGACGAACGGCGCGCAGCAGGAGTCGCTCGAGCGCTGGGCGGCTGACGAGCGCGTGCGCGTGACCAAGACCTGGATCGCGGTCCGCGACAGCCGCACGCGGCCGGAGCACCGCGAACTGCATGGCACGACCGTAGACATCGACGCGGAGTTCCCGAACGGGCTCAAGGCGCCGGGCGAGCCCAATTGCCGCTGCACGCTCGCCTACGACGTGGAGGGCTGACGGATGCCGCTGCCGAGGCCGGAGCGGGGCGAAAGTCGGCGCCAGTTCATCGGTCGCTGCATGTCGCTGCCGCACATGCGCAACGAGTTCCCGGACCGACGCCAGCGCGCCGCCGTCTGCTTCTCGCAGTGGCGGGACGCGCACCGCAGACGCCGCAGGAAGGAGAATGCCGTGGAGCCGCTCACCGTTGACGCGCTCGGGACGTTCGACGCAAAGGCCGAGGAGCGCGCCCGCGCGGATGGCTTCCGCGATGTCGTGCTCACGCTCGACGAGGTGAAGCGCCTGTGCCCGTCCTGCGCGGACAAGATCGCGGCGGCCGGCGCTAGCGAGGTGAAGCTGACGGCCGCGCAGATCGCGGGGCTCTGCCGGCACGTCGGCCGGCGCGACCCCGGCTTCTTCCGGCGCTGCATGCGGACGAGCTTCGGCGCTTTCCAGCCATCCGACAAGGCGTCGTTCTGCGCGTGGCTGCACCAGCAGTGCACCGGCATCTTCCCCGGCGCCCATAGACGGCGGAGCGAGACGATGGACGGCATCGAGATCAAGCGTGCGCCGACGCGCTTCGAGGTGAAGGAGACGGACGAGGAGCAGCGCACGTTCCGCGGGCTCGCCTCCACCTGGGAGCTCGACCTGGGCGGCGACGTGATCCATCGCGGCGCCTTCAAGCGCACGCTCGATCACTGGCGCCGGAGCGGGCGCGTGATCCCGTTGCTCGATCAGCACAACTACGGCAGCGTGCGCGCGGTCGTGGGGAAGCTGATCGATGCGCGCGAGACGGCGGACGGCCTCGACGCGAAGTTCCGGGTGGTCGAGGGCCCGGACGGCGACGAGATCCTGCGCCGCATCAAGGGCGGCTACGTGGACGGCCTCAGCATAGGCTACCGGCCGGTGAAGATCGAGGAGCCCAGCGACCAGGAGCGGCTCCGCGGCATCCGCCGGCACCTGAAGGAGATCGAGCTGCGGGAGATCAGCGTGGTGATCTGGCCGATGAACACGGGCGCGCGACTGGACGCGAGCAGCGTGAAGGCGCTGCTCGCCAAGGGGCCGGACGCGCTGACGGATGACGACTTCGCGGAGCTGGTCGCACTCCGCGACGAGATTGACGCACTCCTGACGGCCTCCGCCGAGGCCGACGGCGCCGATGGCGCCGACGGCAAGGCGGCGGACTCGCCAGAGGGACTCGCGGCGGAGGATCCCGTGCGCCGCGCGCTCGAGGCGCGGGCCGCGCTCCTCCAACTCCGCAGCCGCGCCGTGCTCATCTGACGGCACGCGGCGGAGCGAACGAGCCACCCTCAGACGAGGAGGACAGATGTTCCGAGCGAAGTCTCAGCTGCCGGAGGCACTACGCAAGAAGCTGGACGAGCACAACAAGCTCGTGAAGCACATCAGCGAGACGCTGGAGAAGCACAAGGGCCAGCCGCTGCCGCCGAACGTCGGCGAGGACCTCGACGCGAAGGCCGATGAGGCCGAGAAGTTGTGGGCCGAGATCGAGCCCGAGCTGAAGCGGTACGAGCGGCTGCTCGACATCGAGGACCAGGCGAGGCAGATCAGCCGCGTCGCGGGGGCCATGCCCGACGCCGCGCTGCCGCAGGACGAGCCCGGCGACGGGAGGAAGGCTCAGCGCCGCGACCAGGTCGCTGGATACCTCACGGTCGGCGAGGCGTTCGCGAGCTCGCCCGAGTTCAAGAGGTTTCTCGAGGAGGGAGCGCCGCGACAGAACTGGCTCATCCTGGCGGCCGACCGGCTGGAGGGCGGCCGCCGCGGGGGCGTGCTGCTCATGCCGCTCACGAAGGAGCAGCGCGAGCAGTGGGAGCAGAAGGCTGCTCCCGTCATCGGCGTGGGCGTGATCGAGCCGGACCGCCTGGCGGACATCGTGCGCGTGACGGAGCACGACGAGCTCCGGCTGCGCGACGTGCTCAACGTCGCCCCGACCACGAGCGATGCGGTCACCTACACCCGACTCCTGAGCTACACTCGCGCGGCGGCCGCCGTCGCCAAGGGCGCGCAGAAGCCCGAGGCGGCGATGGAGCTGGATCAGGTGACCGTGCCGGTCAAGACGCACGCGGTCTGGATCCCGGTCAACAACAACGACCTGGCGGACCTGCCGCGACTCGCCAACCTGATCGACACGGAGCTCCTGTTCGACCTGGACAAGTACCAGGAGGAGCAGGTGCTCTACGGCGACGGGACCGGCGAGAACTTCACCGGCATCCTCGACCCGGCCTCTGGCGTCCAAGCCGCGCGCACCAACGCCGGCGACACGCTGCTCGACATCATCCGGCGCGGGATCACGGATGTACGCCGCGCCGGCTACCAGCCCAACGCGGTCGTGATCGACCCGATCGACTGGGAGGACATCGAGCTGCTCAAGGGCTCTGACAACCGCTACGTCTGGGCCGTGATCCGCGACACGCTCGGCCCGCGCGTCTGGTCGATTGCCGTGGTCGAGACCGTGTCCGCGCAGGCGAACCGCGGCGACACGACGGAGGAGCGGAACGTCATCGTCGGCGACTGGACGCGTGGCGCGACGCTGTGGGTGCGGCAGGCCGCCGCTGTGAGCATGGGCTGGATCAACGACCAGTTCATCCGGAACCAGCGGACCGTGCTCGCCGAGCAGCGCGCCGCGTTCGGCGTGCGTCGGCCCAACGCGTTCCGCAAGCACCAGACGCAGGCGCCAGTGCCGTAAGGCTGGCGCTCACCTGAAGCGGTGGGGGCACGGGCCGGCGCGGAGAGCGCATGGTTCCGTGACGGGGCGAGTCAACCATGATGCCGGCACCGGCCCCGCCGCCAACGGCGCGCACGAGCGCGCGGGAGGACCGACCGATGGCATTGGCGCTAGAGATTCGGCGCGCGACGGCGCGCATCCGCGCCGAGCAGGAGCGGCGCAACGCGGAAGCGCGCGCCGCGCTCGAGGCCGCGCAGAAGGCCGCCGCCGAGCTCGCCGCGCTCCCGCCACACGAACGCGAGCTCGAGTTGCGGCGTCGGCGCGCCGCTGCGCTCGCCGAGCAGGCCGAACGGAACGGGGCCGTGACCAAGGATGGCGTGGTCGTGCCGACCAGCAACAAGGCGGCGGCCGGCCCGCCCGAGAACAAGGCGGACGGCAAGAAGCGCCGGCGCGGGAAGAAGGATCAATGAGAGGGCCGGCCCCACGCGCGACGCGCTCGCTCGAGTGCCCGCGCTGCCACACGCCGACCGCGGTGTTCTGGGCCAGCGACGGCAGGGGTGCCGCGCGGCATCGCTGTGTCGCGTGCGGCACGGCCGTGCTGGGCCCGTTCCCCGGGGAGCTGCGCGCCGCGCAGGCGCCGGCGCGGGCCGCGCCGAGACGACAACGGATCCTGGTGCAGAGATGATCGCGCTCGCAGAGCTAAAGGCCGCGCTCCGGATCCCGGCGGCGCTCACGGAGCACGACGACTACCTGACCGCGCTCGAACGCGCGGCGGTCGCGTACGTCGAGCGCCGGACCGGCTGGTACTGGGGCCCGCAGCAGGAGGCGACGGCCCTGATCGAGGGCACCGGCACATGGACGCTGTACCTCCCCGACCACGCGAGCGAGGTGGTCCGCGTGGTCGAGCGATCGCGCTGGTCTGACGAGGAGACGGAATTGCCGCCCTCGAGTTATGAGCTCGTGCTGCCGCCGGGCGAGACGCACGGGCTCAAGCTCTCTCGCCGGACCTGGGAGCCGTGGCCGTACGGCGTTCTGTACGCCGTGACGTACACGCGCGGCTACGCGGCGGGCGAGGAGCCGGCAGACATCCGGCAGGCCGTGGCCGGGCTCGTTGCCCACTGGTTCGAGCACCGGCTGCCGGTCGCGGCGGCCGAGGCCGCGCAATCATCGCCCGACCACGTCGCGGCGATCCTCGCCGCGCGCCGGAAACGGGTGGTCTGATGTCCGGCCGGCTCGCGCGCGGCGAGGATCCCGGCGCGTTCTTCGACCGCGCCGACATCGAGGCCGAGCAGCAGAGCCCCGACGGCCGCGGCGGCTACGTATCCGGGGGCTGGGAGGCGATCCCCGGCGGGTCCGGCATCCCGGTCGCGATCCGGCCGCTCTCTGCGGACGAGCGGATCCGGGCGATGCAGGCGGAGGCGGACGTGACGCACGAGGTCATCACGCGTGTCTACGTGCCCGGCGTCAGGGCCGACAACCGGCTCCGCGTGACGACGGACGGCGGCCGGCTGCTCTACCTGGTGGCCGCGCCGATCGAGGTGGGCCGGCGCCAGCGGCTCCGGCTGCTGTGCCGCGAGCGGGAGGCGTGAGGTGGCATCGCGGATCGTGGTAGAGGGCGATGACGCCGCGCGCCGTCGGCTCGAGCACCTCGCCGCAGCGGTACACGCCACGGTGCGGCAGGAGATCCAGCGCACGGCGGTCCGCATCCAGGCCGGCGCCCGGCGGCGGCTGCACGAGCACGGGACCAGCGACACCGGCCGGCTGGCGAACAGCATCGCGATCGAGACGCATGACGGCGGCCTCGAGGCGCGGATCGGCACGAACCTCGTCTACGCCCGCGCCATCGAATTCGGCCTGCCGCCGGGGTATCTCCGGCGGATGCCGCCCGTGGACGCGATCGCGGGTTGGGTGCGGCGCAAGCTCGGCGTGCGGGACCGCGAGGAGGCGCGGTCCATCGCGTTTGCGATCGCGCGGAAGATCCAGCGCTCCGGCACGGAGCCGCAGCCGTACCTGTTCCCCGCGGCCGAGGCCGAGCGCCGCGGCTTCCGCCGGCGGCTCCAGCGCGCGGTCCGGGAGGCGCTGCGCGAGGCCGCCAGGGGGTGATGCGCGATGTACGCCGCCGACGCCGTACAGGCCGCGATCTACGCCGCGCTCGATGGGCAGATCCCCGGCGCGGTCTACGACCACGTGCCGCCGGGTACCGCGATGCCGTACACCGTGATCGGCGAGCTCACGGAGGTGCCGGCCGACACGCACGACCGGGACGGTGCGGAGCTCACGGCGACGCTGCATGTATGGAGCGCGGCGACCGGCACGCGCGAGGTGAACGAGATCCTCGCCGCGATCGATGCGCGGCTGCACCACGTGCAGCTCCCGGCGGCGGCCGGGGTGCGGATCGTCCATACCGAGCGCGAGATGACGGAGATCATGCGGGACGAGGACATCACGACCGGCCGCCCGCTCCGGCACGCGGTCGTACGGTACCGGCTCAGCGTGGAGGAGGCCCCATGAAGCGGCACTACCGGCTCGGGACGTGGAACGGCCACCCCAACTACGAGTGCGCGCATTGCCCGTACGCGACGCTGCGCCCGCGCGTGCTTGTGCAGCACCTGCGGGCTACGCACGGTGTGCGGCTCATGGCCTGGCCGGCCGTGGCTGGCGTCGAACGGCTGCGGTTCGCGTCGGCCGCTGCCGCAGAGGAGGCCGGGGCGCTCGACGCGGAGGCGCTTGCGCGACTCGAGCAGATGCAGCCGTCGGGTGCGGCCGGCGGCTACACCGTGGCGGACGTGCGTGAGGCCGCCGCCACCGCTACCACCGCCAGCGAGGAGTGAGGCACGATGAAGCACAGCGGGCATGGGATCCAACTGCTGATCGGGGACGGCACCACCTACACGGCGATCGCGCAGATCGAGTCCCTCACGCCGCCGGGATGGACACGCGAGGTCGAGCCGGTGCCGACGCACGACGATTCGCCCGGCAGCGGCATCCAGAAGATCGCGGCGGCGCTGTACGACGGTGGGCAGGTCACGGCAACGATCCTGTACGACCCGGCCGACGCGACGCACCAGCAGCTCGAGGCCGCGAAGGCCGCGCAGGCGCCGACGCCGTTCCGCGTACTCTATCCAACGAACCCGGCGCATCAGATCGACTTCAGCGCGTGGGTCGTGGGGTTCGCGCCGCAGGACACGCCGGCCAACACAGGCCTGCTGCGGGCTGAGCTCACGCTCGAGGTCACGGGCGACGAGACGGTCGGCCCGGCCGCGTAAGGGGGGGCTATGCCGATGCAGACGCGCGTCATGATCGGCGGCGTCCAACGACTCATGCGACTCGACGGGAACGCCGCCGCCGTGCTCGAGGATCTCGGCTTCGACGTCATGCGCGACCTGCAATCCGTCCTGGCGTCGGTCCGCGGCTTCCGCGCGTTCGTCTACGCGACGCTGGTAGCAGGCCAGATGCACGAGGAGGGGCGCAGCTATCGCGAGCCGGCGCTCACGCTGTACGAGGTCGGGGCGCTACTCGACGGCGGCGAATCGACGCACGCGATCAACGCGGCAATCCAGGCGCTGATCGCCGCCGAAGCGCCCGACCCGCAGGACCTGGAGACGCTGGCTCGCGCGGGCGCCGGCGCCGAGCAGCAGGCCGCGGAGCCGGCCGGCGCGGGCGAGGAGGGAAAAGAGGGCGCGGGCGAGGCGTCCGACTCCTCGATCTCTTCGCCGTAGCGGTCGTTGACCTGGGGCTCCGGCCGGACGAGTTCTGGTCGATGAGCCTGAGGCACCTGTTCGCGCTGCTCGCCCGGCGCGCGGAGCGGCTCGAGCAGCAGGAGCAACTCGAGCGGCGCGCCGACTGGCGGGCAGGCCAGATCGCCGCGGCTGCGATCAACGCGGCCGGCGGATGGCGCGGCGGGCTGGCCGCGCGGCCGGAGGACTTCTTCCCGCACCTGCGCCAGCAGCGTGGGGTGACGGACATGCAGCAGCAGATCGCGATCTGGCGCGCGCTCGGCGCGCGCGTGATGCGGCTGGAGCACGATGCCTGAGCTAGAGCGGCTGTTCGTCCGGGTCGTGGGCGACATCAGCGACCTGGACAAGAAGCTGGACCGGGCGCAGAAGCTCGTCCGCGACTTCGGCGCGGGCGCCGCCGGTTTCGGCCGCGCGCTCCAGCTCGGCGTCACTCTGCCGCTCGGCGTGGCCGCCGCCGCATCGGTCAAGGCCGCCGCCGAGATGGACGGCCTGCGGCGCTCGCTCGCGACTGTCGTGGGCGGGACCGCCGAGGCGAACCGCGAGCTGGACCGGCTGAAGGTCATCGCGCGCCTGCCGGGGCTCGGCTTTCGCGAGGCCGTGCGGGGCGCGGTCCAGCTCAATGTTGCCTTGGAGGGCATGAACGATCGCGTGGAGCTGTCCAACCGCCTGCTCACACAGTTCGGCAACGCGATCGCGCTCACCGGTGGCGGCGCGCCGGAGCTCGATCGCGTCATCTTCCAGCTCGGTCAGATCGCGGCTGCCGGCCGGGTGCTGACCGCGGATCTCAGGCCGATCATCCAGACGGCGCCGGCCGTGGCGACGGCGCTCAGGCGCGCGTTCGGCACCATCGACGCCCAAGCGATCGAGCGCATGGGGCTGTCGACGGAGGAGTTCTTCCACCGGCTGCTCGAGGGGCTGGAGGCGCTGCCGCGTGCCTCGCGCTCCGCGCGCACGTCGTTCGAGGACCTCTCCGACTCCGTATTCCGTCTCCGGGCCGCGATCGGCGACGCGCTACTGCCGGTGCTTGAACCGCTGATCAGCCGGCTGACCGAACTCGCCGACCGTGCGAGCGCGGCCGAGGGCGGCACCGTCCGCTGGGGAATCGCGCTGGGCACGGGCCTCGCCGTGGTGGGGCCGCTCACGGTGGCGGTCGGCGCGCTGGCGAAGGGCGTGGTTGGCCTCGCTGCGGCGCTCGGCACGGGTCTGTTGCCGCTGATCGGCGTGGGCGGCGCCGTCGTGGTCGGCCTCTCCGCGTTGGTCGCCTGGTTCGTGAAGTCGCGGCTCGAGGCCGCGGCGATGGCGAAGCAGGTGGATGATGCGCGCCGCGCGTTCAGCGAAATGGTTGCCACGGCGTCGCAGGGCGATCTGGAGCGCGAGCTCGCGGCGCGGCAGCGCAGGCTCGCGCAGCTCAACCCGGAGCTCCAGCGGCTCCGGCGCTCGTTGGCCGCAGCGGAGCAGGCCGGCGCTGAGCGGCTCGCTGGATCGATCCGTCGGCAGCTCCAGCCGCTGGAGCGCGAGGCCGGTGAGCTGATCCGCCAGATCGGCGAGATCAGGGCCCGGCTCGATACGCTGGGAACGGCCGGCGGGGGCGCTGCCGGCGGTGGTGCCGCCGCGCCCGTGCTGCGGCTGACGCTCGACAACCTGCGGCGGCTGGACGAGGCGCTGCGGAAGACACGCGATCGGCTGGCGGCGCTGCGCTTCGAGGAGGCGTTCGAGCCCCAGGCCGAGAAGGCGGCGAAGCTCCGCGAGGAGATCGCGGCGACGGAGGAACGACTGCGACGGCTGGAGGCCGCGGCGCGCCGCGCCGGCGAGGCGTTCCGGCTGCTCTCGCTGCCAGAGCCGGCCGAAGAGCTCGCTGGGGCGGAGGCGCTCCAGATCCGCGGCCGGCCCGTGCCGGCCGAACGTGTTGCGGTCGCACCAGCGCCGGCGGCCCCGGCGCTCGGCGCCGTCACGCGCGCGCTCGCCGCGTTCGAGGTTGGGCTCAAGGACGGGTCGACGTCGCTCGGCGAGGTCGTCTCCTC
>DASVDH010000076.1:0-104281 GCA_036381195.1 Longimicrobiales bacterium
GCCCCGCCCCGCTGACCAGGAGGCTGGAAAAGAAGGTACGCGAGGTCTGCATCCATGCCTACCAGGTCATGGGATGCCGGGACTACGCCCGTCTCGATATCCGGATCTCGAAGGACAATCATCCCTACGTGCTGGAGATCAACCCCAATCCCGATCTCACCGAGGGCGTGTCCTTCATGGAAAGCGCCGAAGCGGCAGGCCACAGCTTCGGCGAGATGCTGGCCACGATCGTGGAGCTGGCGCTGGAGCGGAAGCCGGCCGACCCCGGCGTCACGCCGCCACCGCCGCTGCCGGATATGACTTCGGCATGACGGACAGGACGGACTTGACTCCCGCTTGACTGCTGCGTCCAAGCTTCGGACGTCAGTCACCGGAGAAGCCGATGGGAGTCCGCCACGCCTCAGCCCTCGTCATTGCGGTTGCGCTTCTCAGCGCGTGCATCATTCGCAGCACCAGCATCTCGCAAGTGAGCACCGCCCAGCCCGGACCGGTGACGACCCCGGCCCGGCTGCACCTGCTGGACGGCAGCATCGCGCTGGTGCGCTCGCCCTGGACAATCGCCAGGGATACCGTGCTCGGCTCCTTTGCAGTTTATGATCCCCGCCTTCAGCTGACCGACTCGCTGCGCGCCTTGCCACTGGATCGGGTCGCCGGCATTGAGACATACATCGCGAAGACCAACTCGGGCGCGAGCATCGGGGCGAGCGTGCTTGCGACCGGGGTTGCCGCGCTTGGCACCGCAGCCCTCGCCGTCGCCATCTTCGGCTCATGCCCAACCGTCTACTCCGACTCGGCGGGCGTGGAGCGGCTTGAGTCCGAGGGATTTTCCTATTCCCTGGCACCGCTGCTCGAGGCGCGGGATGTGGATCTGCTGCGCGCGCGACCAGGCGCGGACGGTCGCATCCGGCTGACGGTGCGGAACGAGGCCGCCGAAACGCACTATATCAATCACATCGAGCTGCTCGCTGTGCAGCACGCAGACTCGGAAGCAGTGGCACCCGATGCAACCGGGCTTCCGCTCGCACTGGGTGGCTGGGTGTCCTACCGCGCCACCGATCGTGACGGACGGAATGCCGTGGCCACCCTCGCCGAGGCGGATTCGCTGGTGTACGCCAGCGACAGCGCGTCGTTCAACCCGGCTGACACCACCCGGCTCCATGACTGGATCAGCATCACGCTGCCCGCCATTGATGCAGACAGCGTGGCGATCCTGCTCCGCGCCCGCAACAGTCTCTTCACCACCGTGCTCCTGTACGACCAGATGCTGGCCCGGCGGGGAGCGCATGCCGTGGACTGGATTGGCCGGGATCTCGCCAATATCGGCAGCGTCCTCGCGCTCAGCCGCTGGTATTCCGCGGAGCTGGGAATGCACCTTCAGGTCCGGGATGGCGCCGCCTGGCGTGACGCCGCTCGCCTGGGAGACCCGGGCCCCATCGCCTGGGAGGAAACGGCGGTCGTGGTGCCGGTGCGCCGGAGAGTGCCGAATACCGTGCGGCTCTGGTTCCCCACCGACGCCTGGCGCATTGACCGGGTACGGGTCGCCGCCAACTTCCGCCGGCCACGCTGGCGCGCCATCGCCGCCGAGTCGCTGCGCGACCCCCGCGGCATCGAGCAGGACTCGCTGCGCGCGCAGATCGCGGAGGCCGACGACGCCTACCTGGTCACGCAGCCGGGCGACGCGTTCACGGTGGAATTTCCCACCCGTTCGGCCGACGATGGCGACCAGTTCCTGCTTGCCATGCAGGGCTACTATATCGAGTGGATTCGGCCGGCCTGGGCAGCACGGCCTGACGCGGGGCCGTTCATGCCCGGCAACGACGTGCTGCGCCACACGCTCGAACGCTGGCAGCAGCAGCGCAACCTGTTCGAGCAGCGGTTCTTCGGGTCACGATTGGCCGTGAGGTGATCATGCGACACGGTTTCCTGCTCCTGGCATTGGGCATCAGCGCCTGCGCGGTGGGCGGCAACCCGCGCAGCTACCCGCTCGCGCTCCAGCCCGCCGGCGCCATGGCCGCTGCCCAGGTGGCCCACCAGGGCACGTTCGAGGGCGAACTCCTCACCGTGGACGACTCCTCGATCGTCATGCTCACCGGTCCACGCCAGCTTCGCCGATTCCGCCTGGGAGACGTCGTCACCTTCCGCACAAAGCCGTCGTCCATCGCCTGGGACGATCCCAGGGGCAAGCGGGACCTGACGCCCGCCGAGCTGCGACGACTGCAGCTGGTCAGCCGCTATCCCTACGGTGCCAGCACCGGTGTGCTGGCGCAAATTGGCGATCTCACGGTCAGTGCGGAGGGGACGCCGTGACGCGAGCCTTCGTTTCCCTGACCATGCTGGCTCTCTGCCCTTCCGCCGCGGCGCTCGCCCAGCGCGCCGTGCGGCCTCCCCAGGATGATCACGCGTTCGCGGATGCGGCACGGGTGGCCGCGGTGGAATACCAGAACAGAAACGCAGCCATCCGGGCCGGCTATCGCCGGGTGGGTGTCAGTTTTCCGTCCATGGGCGAGCACTGGATCCAGGCCAGACTCGTGATCCGCGGCACCGTGGACTCTACGAGGCCGTCGCTGCTTTCGTACGTGGTGGTTCGCGGGCGTCCGGTGCTGGCCGGGGTGGGCTGGGTGCTGACCAGGGATTCCGCATCCGGCATGCCGATGTCACCGGTGCCGGAGTGGCATGAACATCACGGCACGCTGGCCGAGGCGAGCTTTGGCGGGATGCACGGGCCGTCTGGCAGCGGCGTGGCGGTGCTGCACGCATGGATCAATGTGCCCAACCCGGCTGGCGCATTCAAAACTGACAATTGGGCCCTGCCCTGGGTCAGCGCCGGCCTGGCGCCACCAGCACACCCTGACCCTGACGCAGCGCGCGCACTGTCACTGGTGAGCGATGGGCCCGACTACTGGCAGGAGTGGATGCGCTGGCGAGAACTGGATCCCGGCCTGCTCGTGCCGGTAACCGATTCGGTACGGGTGCTGCTCGCCAAGGAATATTCCGTCACGACACTCGAACCGCTTCTCTCCTCGCTGTGGCAACACTGGGCCGGGCAACTGGGATTGCCACACGGAGAGATGAAAGGGCATTGACAGGGCAAGCAGGGGGTCGCTCGCTACTGGCTGTCGGTCCTGCTCGCCCTGCTCGCCCCGTTACCCGACCGCCAATCTCAGAAACTCGTCCCTCGTCCGCGAATCATCCCGGAACGAGCCGCGGAGCGCACTGGAGATGGTCTTCGAGTTCTGCTTCTCCACGCCGCGCATCATCATGCAGAGATGGTAGGCCTCGACCACCACTCCCACCCCCTCCGGCCGCAGCACGTCCCAGACCGCGTCCGCGATCTGGTCCGTCATCCGTTCCTGCACCTGCAGCCGCCTCGCGAAGATCTCCACGATGCGCGGCAGCTTGGACAGGCCGAGGATCTTCCCCTTGGGGATGTACGCCACGTGCACTTTGCCGAAGAACGGCAGCAAGTGATGCTCGCACAGCGAGTACATCTCGATGTCCTTCACGAGCACCATGTTGTGATGGTCCTCGTCGAAGATCGCATCCCCGATCACCTGCTCGACGGACAGACGGTAGCCGCGCGTGAGCCACATCAGGCTCTTCTCCACCCGCTCCGGCGTCCGCACCAGCCCCTGCCGCTCCGGGTCTTCCCCCAGCCGCCGCAGCACCTCGCGGATCAGGTCCTCGAAGGCGATGTCCTGCAGCCGTGCCGCCCCCGCGGCGCTCGCGGTCTGTCTCGCCACGCTCATTCAGCTCCCTCCCGGCCGTGTCGCGGGCCGCCGTTCTGCTCCCGCGTGAGATCCCTGCCGAGCAGCCGACCCGCCGCCGCTCCGCGCCGCCTTCTCAACCCCCGGAGTACTCCACGTAGTTCCGCGGCGTCTCCCAGAGCACGAGGCGCACGAGCCGCACGTGTTCCGGAAACGCATCCGCCAGGCGCTCCCAGATCCGCACCACGAGGTTCTCCGTGGTCGGATTGGCGCCCTCCAGCCACGGCACATCCAGATTCAGGTTGCGGTGGTCCACGTCCTGGATCACCCGCGCTTCCACCAGCTCCTTCAGCTCCTTGAGGTCAAAGACGTAGCCGGTCTCCGGGTCGATCTCTCCTTCGACCGTGACATCCAGCTCGTAGTTGTGACCGTGCCAGTTGGGACTCGCGCAGAGGCCGAAGACGCTGCGGTTCCGCTCCGCCGTCCAGTCCTCCCGCGCGAGCCGATGCGCGGCGCTGAAGTGCAGCCGCCGGGTCACTCGCACGCGTGGCAATCTCGCCTCCTCGCTCTCGGCCCCCGACGACCCGACGATCGAAGCCCGATCCGAGCGCCCGGACGCGAACGCCCGACCCGGACCCGCGCTCGACCGCGCCCCCCCTGCGGTTCGCCGGGAGCGTGGACGCCGCCCCTCCCGCTCGCAAGGCGAGCGCGCCGCGCACGCACGCCTCGCACGCACCGACCGCCGACGCGGGCAGGAACGGGGCCACGGTCGGATCCCGAGGGCTGGACGAAACGGGCCGGCCCGCGCGGTCGCTCGGGCCGGCCCTGGATGGTGCGTGGAAGGGTTTTCTTGAAGCCCGGTTGCTCACGTCTGGTGACTTCCCCACGCCTTCCCGCCTTCCCCTCCGGGGGCCTGACGTCCGGCACGGGAGCGAGTCCCGGCTTCAGTCTTGTCGGCTCAAGAATGGGACCCTTCCGCACACCGCTGGACAGGCGCAATCTACCGCGGCACCGCGCGGAAGTCAATGCCGGAAAGCACCTTGCCTGCATCCAGTGCGTTGATCTTCTCCACCCGCCGCGCGTGTCGCCCGCCCGCGAACGCGGTCCCCAGCCACGTCTCCACGACCTGCCGCGCCAGCACCGTGCCGACGAGGCCCGCGCCCAGCGTCAACACGTTCGCATCGTTGTGCTCGCGTGCGTTGCGCGCGCTCGAGACATCGTAGCAGAGCGAGGCCCGCACCCCCGGCACCTTGTTGGCCACCATCGCGCTCCCGATCCCGGCGCCGTCCACCATGATCCCGCGCCAGGCCGCGCCCCGCGCCACCTCCAGCGCTACCGCGCGCGCGTAGTCCGGGTAATCCACCGGCTCCGTGGAATGACACCCCACATCCCGCACCGCGTAGCCGAGCCCGGCGAGGAACGGCTTCAACTCCTCTTTCAGCAGGTATCCCCCGTGGTCCGCGCCGAGCGCGACGACGCGCGCGTCCGGCGCGACCGCCCGCGGCGCATCCGCGCGCTCGATCACCACGCCGAGCCGCTCCGCCAGCCGGCGCGCGGATGGTGCCACCGCGTCCTCCGGGCCCACCCGCACCGCTTCGCCCCGCCGCGCCGCCGCCCGGACGGCCTCTTCCGTCACGATCGTCCGCATCAGGGCACGATGTCCGGCGCCACGTGATACAGCACCTGCACGGTCGCCCGGTCCGCCGCGCTGAGCCGATCCACCGGCACATGCATCGCCATCACGTCTTCGCTGTTCGGGGAATGCCGGCCGATGCCCAGCACATGACCGAGCTCGTGCAGCACCACCCGCTTCGCGCCCGCCGGATTGCTCGCCTCGGCGCGGCTGATGTAGACCATCATGCGCACGCGGCTCGGCTCGCCGCCCACGCGGAACGGCCGCAGCCGGCGCGCTTCCTCATCCGGGCACGACCACGTCAGGCCCCTCGCCGTCACGGCCGCCGGCGGACAGCCCGCCGTGTCCACCGGGATGGGGTCGCCTGACCAGAACACGACGACGTCCGCGTCCTCCACCCTCGCCGCTTCCGCGAACCGGAACTCCCTGAAGAGCACCGCCTCCTCCCACTGTGCCGCCGCCTCCCGGAACGCGTCCCGCAAGAGCGCTGCGCGCTCCGCGTCCTCGCCGCCGGACACGTACACCCGGATCGTCGCGCCCGCCGGCCAGCGCAGCACGGTCGGAGGATCTGTGTCGAACGTGAAGTCGTACGCCTGCGTCTCCGCCGGGATCGTCGGCGAGTCGCACGCCGCGAGGCCCGCGGCGAGCAGCGGCAGCGCCGCCAGCGCCCGGACGCCCCGCCGCGCACGCCCGCTCACCGCACGCCCTCCATCAGCGTCACGCCCACCTGCAGCGCGAACCGGTAGACCATCCCGTCCACGCCTCGCGTCCCGGATCCCAGGCCATCCCGCAGGGCCACGCTCCCGAACGGATGCGCCTGCCCCAGCGCCGTCACCGAGACGCGCGCGCCGCCCAGCGCGACCCCGGCGCCCCCGCCCACCTCCAGGAGCGGCTGCACTCGATTGGTGCCGCCGAACACCCCGCTGTCGGACCGGTACCCGATCACCCCTATCCCGCCACGCACGTGGAACCGCTCACCGAGGCGCCGCCGCAGCGCCACCACCGCGTGGCCGACCCCCAGGTCGCCCGCCTCCCACGTCTCCCTGCCCTGCCGGCCCTCGAGCCGGCCGAACGTCCACCCCGCGGACACCTCGAGCGCGAGCCCCTCCTTCAGCCCCGTGCGCCCCGCCACGACCAGCAACGGCGCAACGGCCGGCACCGCCTCGAACGCCTGCCCGCGCGTCGGATCCGCGGGAAGCGCCGCCGCGCCCTCCACAAGAGGCGTCGACACCACGACCCCCGCGCGCGCCTCGAGCGAGAAGCCATCCTGGGCCAGCGCCCGGCACGGGACCAGCAGCACGCCCAGGCCAAGGGCCACCGCCAGGCCCGCACTGCACGGCCGAAACCGTGATTCCATCACCTGCTCCGGGATCCGGGGTCGCGCAGCCGGCCAACAGACCCTCATGTCGGCTGCCGGCTCCCACACCACCGCGCGTGGCGATCCGCCGCGCCGCGGAGCCAACAACCTACGCCCGCCCGCCTCGTCAGCCAAGGCCGCCGCACTGCGACGCGGGGCCAGACTCGCCCGTCACCCCGGACCGGACGGCAAAAAAGACGAGCGGCCGTCTTCTTCGACGACCGCCCGCCCTACCGCGGCGCTCTCCCCGGAGTTCCCGTTCGCCGCGGCACGAACCGCGTTGTGCGCCACACTCCCTCCGCAGGTTCGGTTCCAATCGGCGCCCCGCACCGTAAGTGTATATACCACAATCAATTCGGCCGCCACCGTCCACCGGCCGGCCGTGCCGTTTCCGTCAACTCTTGCGCAGTTTCGCCAGAAAATTCCGCCCCCTCCCGCACCGGCGCCCCCGCGCCGTGCCGGCCACCCGCGCCCCCCGGCACGGCGGCCACCGGTGCGGCCGCGCCCGGCGCCGGCGCGCCCGCCGGCCGGCGCCGCTCCGCCCCCTGCCGAGGCGCCGCCCCCGACGCTGGCGCCCGCGCGCAGGCGGCGGGAAACACGGGGCGTCGATGGTCCTCCGCGCCGCCCTCGACGCTGGGGTAAGCGCGTGGGCGTCGCAGAGCCGCGGGCGCCGATGGCCTGCGGCCCTCAACGCCGGCGGTAGGCGCGCAGGCGCCGCAGGTTCTTGCGGTCGCTCGCCACTTCGTCGCCGTCCTTGGGCGTTTCCAGGATCTTCGGGATCGCTCGGAACCGGTGGTCCCTCATCAGCCGCCGGAACGGCTCCGCGCCCAGCTTCCCCTTGCCGATGTGCGCGTGCCGGTCGCGCCGGCTGCCCAGCGGCGCCGCGGAATCGTTGAGATGGAACAGCCGCAGGTGCTCCAATCCGATGGCCTGGTCGAACCGGCGGAACACGCCGTCGTAGTCGTCGCGGATGTCGTAGCCGGCGGCCCACACGTGGCAGAGGTCCATGCACACGCCCACGCGCCGGCGCAGCGACGCGCGGATGCGCCGGCGCAGCTCGGCCAGCTCCTCGAACGTCGCGCCGAGGGCGGTGCCACCGCCGGCCGTCGTTTCGAGCAGGACCATCGTGCGGCCCCGGATGCCCGCGAGCGCCTGCTCGATGGCGCGCGCGTTGCGCTCGATCCCGCGCTCGCGGTCGCCGTCCGTGGCGTTCCCCGGATGGCTGACCAGGAACTCGATGCCCAGGGCGACGCAGCGCGCCAGCTCGGACCGGAACGCCTCGAGCGACCGCCGGTGCAGCCTCTCGTCGGGCGTCGCGAGATTGATCAGGTAGGAATCGTGCGCCGCGACCGTCCGGATGCCGTACTCGCGTCGCGCCCGCCGGAACGCCTCCACCTCCGCGGGCTCGAGGCTCCGCTCCTTCCACTGGCTCGGCGGCTTGGTGAAGAGCTGGAGCACGGCCGTGCCGAGCCGGGCCGCCCGCTCCGGCGCTCGCGACACGCCCCCCGCAGCGGAGACGTGCGCGCCGAGTTCGTCCGCTTCCCGCCTCACCGGTCCGTGATTCGGGCCATCGCCTTGCGGAGAGTCCTATGCCTTTCCATCTCTGGCACGACCTGCCCTCGGGCCCGCGCCCTCCGGACGAGGTCAACGCGATCGTCGAGATCCCGCGCGGGGATCGGAACAAGTACGAGCTCGACAAGGAGACCGGCCTGTTCCGCCTCGATCGCCTGCTCTACAGCTCCGTCCACTATCCCGGCGATTATGGTTTCATTCCGCGCACGCTCGCGGATGACGACGACCCCCTCGACGTGCTCGTCATGGTCACCGTCCCGACCTTCCCCGGTTGCCTGATCGTCGTCCGCCCGCTCGGCGTGTTCGAGATGCGGGACGAGAAGGGCCTCGATGAGAAGATCCTCGCCGTACCCGTCAAGGACCCGCTGTACGACGGCTACCACGAGCTCGACGACGTCGCGCCTCACTACCTGCGCGAGGTCGAGCACTTCTTTGCGATCTACAAGGAGCTCGAGGGCATCCGCACGACCGCCCTCGGCTGGCACGGCCGCGAGAAGGCGCGCCGCACCATCCAGTACGCGCGCGAGAGGTACGCGAGCGAATACCCGCGCCGCGCCGGAGATCGGTGAGCAAGACGATGCGCGGCGCGGGATCAGCACCCGCGCCGCGCATCTCGAAGCGTCTCCCGCTTCCTTACATCTGCTGCCCTGTCGGTGCCGTGTCCGGCCGCTGCATCATGCCGGTGTCGCCCGGCATCGCCCCCATCGTCGTATCGGTCGGAGCTGGCGTCGGCGTCGGCGTCGGCTGCGCAGGAGGCACTTCCTCTTGCGTGGCCGGCATCTGCTCCTCCGCCGGTTGCTGCTGGCACGAGGCGAAGGTCAGCGTGGACGCTGCAGCGAGGACGACCAAAAACGAGCGCTTCATGGTCACCTCTCCATAGTGAGGGTCGCTGTGAGTACTCCGCGCCCGCCTGCCGCGAAGCCCCCGTCGACCGGCGGCGTTTTCCCGCCGATCCGAGCTCCCGCGCCCGGGGAGCATGCCAGCGACAGATGATGCACGCCCACTCGGAGCGTGTCAAGAAACTACGCCGCTGCAAACGATGCACCAGCGCCGATGTGCGCGCTACTCCCGCACCCGGTAGTTGATGATCAGCGGCGCCTCGTCCCCTGCACGCACCACGAGCGAGACGGCCTGGCCCGGCCGCACGCCGGCCGCCGCCTTGCGCAGGTCATCCAGTCGCTCGATCGAACGGCCGTTCAGCGACTCGATCCGCATCCCGGGCGCCAGCCCCGCGCGCGCGGCGGCTCCGGTCTCGTCCACGGACGAGACCACGACGCCTGGCCCGGCGTAACCCATGCGCCGCGCCTGCGCCGCCGTGAGCTCGAGCGCACGGAAGCCCAGCCGCTCCAGCCCGGGCCGCTGCGCCGGCCGCGCCTTCACCGTCTCCTGCACGGCCGCGTCGAACTCGCCCAGCCGCACGCTCACGCGTGCGCTCTTCCCGTAGCGGACGACGTCCAGCATCACGGTGTCCCCGGGGTCGTGTCGGGCGAGCAGCTCCATGAGCTGCGACGTCGACTCCACCTCCTGCCCCTCCACGCCGACGATCACATCGCCCAGTCGCAGCCCTGCCCGCGCGCCGGGGCCCGCCGGCTCGACGCGGACCACCTCGACGCCCGTCGGCCGGTCCAGCCCGTACACCTCGGCATCCGCGGGATCCACGTCCGCGATCTGGGCACCCAGCTTCGGCCGCCGCACCGCGCCGTGCTCGATCAGGTCCTCCGCCACGCGCCGGGCCAGACCGACCGGCACCGCGAACCCGTAGCCGCTGTAGTAGCCCGTCGGGCTCGCGATCGCCGTGTTCACGCCGATCACTTCGCCCCGCAGGTTCACCAGCGGCCCTCCGGAGTTGCCCGGGTTGATCGCGGCGTCCGTCTGGATGAAGTCCTCCAGCGGCGCCGAGGCCTCGTCGTTGCGCCCGATCACCCCCGGGCTCCGCCCCTTCGCGCTCACGATCCCCGCCGTCGCCGTCGAGCCCAGGTGCAGCGGGTATCCCAGGGCGACCACCCAGTCGCCGACCTCCACGGCGTCCGAGTCACCCAACGGCGCGACCGGCAAGCCCCGGGCCTCCACCTTCACCACGGCGACGTCCGTGTTCGGATCGCGGCCCACGATCGTCGCATCGAACTCGCGCCGATCTGCCAGCACGACCGTGATGCGCTCTGCGTCCTGGACCACGTGGTTGTTCGTCAGGATGTAGCCATCCTGACGGATGATGATCCCGGATCCGCTCGCCTGCCGCGGCAGGGCCCGCGGCTGCCCTTGCCGGAACAGGTCCTCCCACGGCGTGCCGCGGAACGGCTGCGGAACCTCGAGCTGCGCCAGGCCCCGCCCCTCGACGCGCACGTACACCACCGCCGGCGCAACCCGCTCCGTCGCGCGCCGGAACGCCGCGCTCAGCTCCTCCGGCGCCACCCCCACGGCTGCCGCCGCTGCCGGCCCACGCTCCCCGATCACCAGCTCCATGGCCGACCCGCCCAGCAGCCCGGCTGCGACCAGCACGGCCACTGCGGCGGGGGCCCGTCTCGCACGCTGCACTCTCGCCTCCTGATGCACTGCTCCCACAGCGTCCCTGCCACCCTGCCCGATGGCGGTACCCTTCGGTCCCGCCGACGTTCGCGCGTGGTGGCGGCGCGTTCTCCGCCCATCATCGGCGTTGAGGGGCCGCACTTCCCGTCGGCGGCCGCGCGCGGATTCCAGCCCGTTCGCGAGTCTCTGCGCCTGCTCCACCGGGTACGCTTCTTGCCCCCCTGGACCACGGGAATGGACTCCAACTCCGCACGGCATTGTCACTTCTGGTCGCGCTGTACCTGCTCCTCGTGATCGCGCTGCCGCTCGCGCTGAGCCTCGGGGTCAGTTGCCGGACGCTGCCGGAAGGCAACGCCTGCCCGCTCTGCCGCGCGGAGACCATCCGCATCCGTTCGCGCTGCCTCGACTGGGCATCGGCGGTGCTGCCCCGCATCACGCTGCACCGTCGCTGGTGCGTCACCTGTGGCTGGGAGGGTGTGTGCAAGGCCAGGGCGACCGCGCCCGCGGCGCCGCCGCCGGCGCCCACGCCGGCGAGCCCGCGGCCTGCCCCGCCCCCGGTGCACCAGCGCGGCGAAGCGGTCGAGCTGCGCAGGCTCGAGGTGGACGGTTGCGCGTGGCGGGTGCTCGTCGAGTGCTGGTACGAGGCGGGCCAGTGGCACGGGCGCCTGCTGTTCGCCGCGCCGTCCGGGCAGCTCTGGCCGGACCCGGCCCGGACCTTCACCGGCCGCTCCAGGCGCGACGTGCTCGATCAGGTCCTCGCCCTGCCCGACCGCCTCCTGGCCGGCCGCCTGCGCGAGGCCATCTCCGACTGAGGCGTTGGGGGCCCCGGTGGCGGCGCCTCGCAGCCAGCGGCCCGTGCCGCGCCATCGAGCATCCGGCGCCGCGCCGTGTATCGCAGCCGCCGGCGCGCCTCTTCCAGTTCCAGCCAGGCGTGGCTCTTCGCCTCCTTCGGCGAGAGCCGCACCTCCTCGGTGAGCGCCTCGGCGAGGAAGTACGTCACCTCCTTGCGGACCAGCACCCGGTCCGGCCCCGTGCCGATCGTGAACCGGTAATCCTCATGCGCCTCGAACCCGTCCACGAGCCGCACGGCCCCGCCGCCCAGGCCGGTCTCCTCCTCCAGCTCGCGCAACGCCGCCTGGAGGGGGCTCTCCCCTGCGGCCATGCCGCCTTTCGGGAACTCCCAGAGCGGCCGCTTCGTCAGTCGCGAGAGGATCAGCAAGAACCGGCAGCGGCCGTCCGCGCGCCGGAAGACGATCACGCCGGCCGACCGGTCTCGACGGTATCGCATACGCCAGAAGCCCGGCCCGTCGGAGAAAGGATCGCCGGCCGAGGGCGGGTTCTCGGCCGGCGGGGTGGAATAAGGGGGGATACAGATGACCCGCCGCCCCGTCCGAGAGGCAAGCCGCGTGCCGCGTGCGGGCTGCCGCGAGGATCAGCCCGCCGATGCGGACGCGATCTCGCCCACCAGCGCCTCCCACGGGAACGCCCCGTTGCCGTCCGGCTCGCGCCCGAAATGCCCGTACGCGGCCGTCACCGCATAGATGGCGCGCAGCAGGCCGAGCTGCTCGATGATGCCCCGCGGCGTGAGGTCGAACTGCCGGCGGATCCACTCTTCGATCGCGCGCTCGTCTTCCGTCCCCGTCCCGAACGTGTCCACTCCGATGGCCACCGGCTCCGGGTACCCGATGGCGTAGGCGAGCTGGATCTCGCAGCGCCGCGCCAGCCCGGCCGCCACCACGTTCTTGGCCGCCCAGCGCGCCGCGTACGCGCCCGAGCGGTCCACCTTCGAGGGATCCTTGCCGCTGAACGCGCCGCCCCCGTGCCGCGCCGCCCCGCCGTACGTGTCCACGATGATCTTGCGGCCCGTCAGCCCCGTGTCCGTCGCCGGGCCGCCCTCCACGAACGAGCCGGACGGGTTCACCAGCACGCGGTCCCTCCAACCCACGCCCAGATACTCGTTCGGCAGCACGGACGGGATCAGCTCGTCGACGACGAACTCGCGGATCGTCTCCCGCGAGACGTGCGGTGCGTGCTGCGTGGAGACGACGATGCGCGTGATCTCCCGCGGGACGGAGTCCTCGTACCTCACCGACACCTGGCTCTTCGCATCGGGGCGCAGCCAGTCCACCACGCGGCCCCTGCGTGCCTGCGCGAGGCCGCGCGTCAGCGCGTGCGCCCAAACGATCGGCGCAGGCATGAGCTCCGGCGTCTCGGCCGTCGCGTAGCCGAACATCATCCCCTGATCGCCGGCGCCCTGCTTGCTGGGATCCCCCTTGTCCACCGCGTCCGCGATCTCCTGCGCCTGCGCGTGGATCCGCACCTGCACCTCGACCGTGTCCGCGGAGAAGCGCTCGTCGACGTCCGTGTAGCCGATCTCGCGGATCGCATCCCGCGTCACGGCCTCGATCTCCGCCGCGTCCAGCGGCGCCGTGCTCCGTACTTCCCCCGCCACGCACGCGAACCGCTCGGTCACCAGGACCTCGCACGCCACACGCGCTTCCGGGTCCCGGGCGAGGTGCGCGTCCAGGACGCTGTCACTGATTCGATCCGCCACCTTGTCCGGGTGGCCCTCCGACACCGACTCACTCGTGAGGACGAACACCGTCGCCATGACGCCTCCTGAACGCGAGAAGCCCGCCGCCGGAAGACGCGGGCAGCGGGCCTCCGGCGCTTTAGTGCGTTGCTTTTACGTGGGGCACAAGCTGCCGCTCAAATCCCACGTCGGCGCGCCCGCGCCGAAAGGGCTCCTCGCGCGCACACCCGGGAGCCCCGCGCCAACCTAGACGCCCTCGCGGACCAGTGTCAAGCGAGCCGTCGCTCACACCAGCGCCGGCCCCAGCCCGCCCGGCGTCTCCCACGCATCGAACGACTCCGCCGCCTGCACGCCCCACCGCTTCCCCGCCTCGCGCAACCGTGCCAGCAGCCATTCCTCCTCCGGCCACCCCACGCGCTCGCGGTAGAACCGCGCCACCTCCAGCACCTGCTCGACGTGCGCGCTCACGTCGACCGCCCGCTCCGGCAGGAGCGAAGGCGGCTCGCGCAGCGTGAAGACCGGCACGTCCGCCCGGTGCGGCGCCGCTGGCGCGACCACCGCCGAGATCCGCGCCAGCATCACCGCATCGCGCACGATCTTCCCCGTCGCCTGGTGATCCGGGTGCCGCATGCCCCGCACCCACGCCTCGCCCCACGTCACCACCGCGTCCGGCTTCACCTCGGCCACCAGCCGCGCCATCCGGTGCGCCGCGTCCGCCGTCGCTTCCACGCGCGTGTCCGGGAAGTCCAGGAACCGCACTTCGCACCCCAGCATGCGGCCGACCTGCGCGCCGTGCTCCGTCCGCCGCCGCGCCACTTCCTCTCTACCCAGGCGCCCGAACGCGTCCGTCATCTCTCCGCGTGTCAGCCAAACCAGCACCACACGGTCGCCGCGCGCCCGGTGCGCCGCGATCGTCCCGGCGCACCCGACCTCGTCATCCGGGTGCGCCAGCGCCACCAGCAGCGTCCGATCTCTGCCCGGTACCCCGCGTTCCGGCTCCATCGCCGTCGTCATCTCTTCGCTCCTCCGTCAATTGCGCTCGAGCCGAAAGCGCACGCGCACGCTCGCCGCTTCGCCGAACACCTGGCCCGGCAACGCCGGCCGCGTCGCGGCCTCCAGCTCCAACCCGTCCGGGAACCATCCGCCGATCGTGAACCGATGCAGCGGCAGTGCGGGACACGCATCATCCGGGAAGAACTCGATCCTGCTTCCCTGCAGCGCGAATACCCCGCTACAGAACCGCTTGTCCCCCGCGCTCGCGCCGACGATCGGGTAGCCGAAGCTCCGCAGCGTGAAGAGCCGGTCCGGGCGCAGCTCCAGCGCCACCGGGAACGCGAAACCGCCCTGGACCGTGCCCGTCCCCGTCGGGCGCAGCGCATCTTCCACGGACGTGATCTCCGCGTGCCCGGTCCACAACCCCAGCAGCCGGTCGGATCCGACCGGGGCCCGAACGATGAACGGGGTCGAGTCGCGCTCATCGCAGCCCGCCCACACGAGACAGAGCGCGATGCCCAGCAGGAGTCGCTGTGTCGTTCCCATCGCCGCCTCGCTGTCGCAGGGTTCACGAAGTGCCGCCGCTCCCGCCGCCCCCAACGATCGTCCCGTGCCCGCGCCCGCCTGGGCCGCCTCCTTGTTGACGCGCCCCGCCTGCACGCGCATCTTCCGCGCCCTATGGACTTGATCCTCGCCCTCGCCTGCGACGACGCCCGCGTCCGACCCGACGGCAAGCTGGACATCTTCGGCGTCTTCAACGAGCTCTCCGCTCCCGGCTTTCCCGCCGCACAGGAGCGCATGACCGTCGTCTTCGTGCTCCAGTGGGAGCGCCACGAATCGGGCCGCATCCCCCTGCGCGCCGACCTCGTGGACGAGGCCGGCCGCGTCCTCCTCACCATCCAGGGGCACACGGACGTGGACGCGCGCGGCCACGACCGCGCCCCGGCCCAGACGCGGGTCGTGCTGCCACTCGAGGAGGTCGTGTTCCCGGCACCCGGATCCTATCGCTTCGAGTTGCGCGCAGGCAACACGACGCACCGCGCCTTCTCGCTCTTCGTCGGCCAGCGCGACGCCGACCCGCCGCCGAACCCCGAGCCCGCGCCGCGGGTATGAACGCACCCGCCGGTCGCCGAGGGAGGCGGGCGGCGGGCACCGGGCCGCACGGCCGGCACTGGCTCCCGGTCGTCCCGACCCGGTTGGACGAGCTCCTTCGAAACCCCAGTGGAAGACATCGCAGAGCCGCAGGACATGGTCGCGGCGCTCAGCGCCCTCGCCGATGAGAAGCGCCTCCGCATCGTCGAGCTGCTGGCGGGCGGGCGCGAGCTCTCGTGCGGCGCGATCGGCGCGGCGCTCGGCCTCTCCGCTTCTCTCGTGTCCCATCACCTCGCCGTCCTCGAATCCGCAGGCATCATCGACCGCCGCAAGTCCGGCCCCTGCACGCTGAACCGGCTGCGCTGCGACGAGCTCTCCCGGCGCCTCTCGGTCCTCGAGCGCCTCGTCTGCGCCGGCTGAGCCCCGCCCCCGCCGTCCGGGCCGAAAAAAGACGCGCCCCGGCAGCCGCCGCGGCGCGCCATCGCCGTTCACCGGACCGTGCCGCCGGCTCAACCGCCGCCGGACGGGATGCCGCCCGGGATTCCGGGCTCCGTCATCGCCCGCGGATCGAGCACGGCCTCCAGCTCCTCGTCCGGCAGCAACTGCTTCGCGCGCGCCACCTCCCGCACCGTCCGGCCCTGCGCGTGCGCCTCCTTGGCCACGGCCGCTGCCGCGTCGTAGCCGATCCGCGGCGCGAGCGCCGTCCCCAGCGCCAGGTTGTCCTCGAGCAGCTCGCGGCAGCGCGCCTCGTTCGCCGTGATCCCGCTCACGCACTTGACCGCGAACACATCCGCGGCGCGTGCCAGCAGCGAGACCGACTGCAGGAACGCCTGCGCCAGAACCGGCATCATCACGTTCAGCTCGAGGTAGCTCCCCAGGCCCGCCACCGTGACCGTCGTCTGGTTCCCCATCACTTGCGCGGCCGCCATCGTCACCGCTTCCGGGATCACCGGGTTCACCTTGCCCGGCATGATGCTCGACCCCGGCTGGATCGCCGGCAGCGTGATCTCCGCCAGTCCCGCGCGCGGCCCGCTCGCCAGCAGCCGGATGTCGTTCGCGATCTTCGTCAGCGAAACCGCCAGCGTGTTCAGCGCGCCGTGCGCGTACACCATCGTGTCGCGGGTCCCCTGCCGCTCGAAGTGGTTCGAGGCCTCCCGGAACCGGATCCCCGCCATCACGGTGATCCGGTCGATCGCGCGCCGCGCGAACTCCGGGTGCGTGTTGATCCCCGTCCCCACGGCCGTCCCGCCGAGCGGCAGCTCGGCCATGTCTTCGCTCGCCTCCGTGAGACGCCGCATCCCGTGCGTCAGCTGCGCGGCGTACCCGCTGAACTCCTGCCCCAGCCGCACCGGCGTGGCATCCATGAGATGCGTCCGCCCGGACTTCACGATGTGATCGAACTCCGCCGCCTTCTCCGCCAGCGCCGATTCGAGCTTGGCCAGCGCCGGCAACAGGTCGTTCTGGATCGCGACCCGCGCCGCCACCTGCATCGCCGTCGGGATCACGTCGTTCGACGACTGCCCGAGGTTCACGTGGTCGTTCGGGTGCACGCGCGTCGCCGCGCTGCCCGCGCCGCCGGCGAGGAGCTGCATCGCCCGGTTCGCGATCACCTCGTTCGTGTTCATGTTCGTCGAGGTGCCGCTCCCGGTCTGGAAGATGTCCACCACGAAGTGCGCATCGTGCTCGCCCGCGATCACCTCGTCCGCCGCCGCCACGATCGCGCGCCCGATCTGCTCCGGCAGCAAGCCCAGCTCCATGTTCGTCTCGGCGGCCGCCTTCTTGATCATCCCCAGCGCCGCGATGAACCCGCGGGGGAAGCGCTGCCCGCTGATCGGGAAGTTCTCGACCGCCCGCTGCGTCTGTGCGCCCCAGAGTGCATCACGCGGCACCCGCATCTCACCCAGCGAGTCCCGCTCGATCCGGTAGTCGTTCGTGTCCATGCTCCGCAAGCTCCGCCCGTCTCGTTCCGTGCTCTGCCGCGTCCGGCCCGGCACCCCGCTGCCCGGGCCCGCCGGGTCCGTCCGCACCCGCGCAGTCTAATTGCTCCCCCGACCTTCCGCCACTACTATAGCCGCATGGAGGTCCCTGGCCGGGTCGCGCTCGTCACCGGCGGCGCCCGCCGCCTCGGCCGCGCACTCGCTCTCGCCCTCGCGCGCGCGGGCGCGGACGTCGTGATCAATTACTTCCGTTCTGCGGAGGCCGCCGAGGCAACCGTTGGGGAGATCGCGGCCCTGGGGCGCCGCGCCATCGCGCTGCAGGGCGATGTCTCGCGCCGCGCCGACGCGCTCACGCTCATCCGGCGCACGGCCGAGGCGTTCGGCCGTCTCGACATCCTGGTGAACAGCGCGGCGACCTTCGAGCAAGCCCCGCTCCTCGCCGTCGCCGAAGAAGACTGGGACCGCGTCCTCGCCGTCAACCTGAAGGGCCCGTTCCTGCTCAGCCAGGCCGCCGCGCCCCTGCTCCGCCGCGATGGCGGCGGCGTGATCATCAACCTCGCGGATCTGTCCGCCTTCCAGCCCTGGCCGTCCTTTCCGCACCACAGTGTCTCCAAGGCCGGCCTCGTGCACCTCACCCGCGTCCTCGCGCGCGCTCTCGCCCCGGACATCCGGGCCAACTGCATCGCGCCGGGCGCCGTGCTGCCGCCGGAGGACTACACCGAGGAGCAGCTCCGCGCCTCCCGGGAGCGGACGGCCCTCAAGCGCCTCGGTAGCCCGGAGGACGTGTGCCGCGCCCTGCTCTTCCTGGTCGAGAGCGATTACATCACCGGCGAGACCATCGTCGTGGACGGTGGAAGGATGTTGCTGTAGCGGTGTATGAACGCGGCATGATGCCAAGGTTCCTCTACGCGGTCGCGGCTGTCGTCGTCGCATCGGCGGCGGGGGGCGGCCTGATCACCGCCACGGTCACGGACGAGTGCCCGCCGGTTGCCGCTCTCAAGGCCTACCGGCCGCCCGAGGCGAGCCGCGTCTTCACCGAGGACGGCTCCCTCCTCGCCGACCTCTCGCCCCAGCGCCGCATCGTCGTCGAGCTGGACCAGATCCCCGCCATCGTCCGGGACGGCTTCGTCGCCGTCGAGGATCGCCGCTTCTGGGAGCACGACGGCGTGGATTACCGCGGCGTCGCCCGCGCCGTCTGGCGTGACCTGACCTCGCTGTCCCTCAAGGAGGGATTCAGCACCATCCCCATGCAGCTCGCGCGGAACGTCTTCCCGGAGCAGCTCCCGCGCGGCAAGAAGTTCTCCCGCAAGATCTGCGAGGTCCGCCTCGCGCGCCAGATCGAGGACGAGTTCTCGAAGCGCGAGATCCTCGAGCTGTACCTCAACCAGATCTACCTGGGCGACGGGCTCTACGGCGTCGAGGCCGCGGCGCAGGGGTACTTCGGCAAGGAGGTCGCCCGCCTCACACCGGCGGAAGCCGCGCTCCTCGTGGCGCTGGTGCGGAGCCCCGAGGGCTACAACCCCCGCAAGCACCCGATGACCGCCATCCAGCGGCGCAACGTGGTCCTCGGCGTGATGGCGCGGGAGGGCGTCCTGACCGAAGCCGAGGCGGAGCGCGCGAAGCGGGAGCCCCTGCGGCTCGCGCCGCCGCTCGAGGCCGCCGGCCGCGCGCCGTATGCGGTTGCCGCCGTGCGCCGGGAGCTGCGCGAGCGCTTCGGGCCCGACGCGGACATCCAGGGGCTGCGCGTCTACACCAGCCTCGATCCCGAGCTGCAGCAGGCCGCGCGGGAGGCCCTCGTGGGGCAGATCGAGCGCATCGAATCCGGCGCCTACGGCCGCTACCGCCATCCGCGGCCGGCCGCGGGCGCGGTCGAGCCGGACAGCGCGGCCTCGCCCTACCTCCAGGGCATGATCATCGCCCTGGACCCGCACGACGGCCGGATCCGCGCCCTCGTCGGCGGCCGGGACTTCGCGCTCTCCCAGTTCGACCGCGCCCTCCAGGCACGGCGCCAGCCCGGCTCCGCCTTCAAGCCCATCGTGTACGCGGCCGCGCTCCAGCAGCGCATCCCGCCCACCACCCGGATCGATGCGAGCCCCGTCAGCATCGACAACGCCGGCTCGCCGGTCTGGCAGCCGGATGACCACCTGGCCGATTCGATGTCCACGATCACGCTGCGGGATGCGCTGGCGCTCTCCTCGAACAACGCCACGGTCCGCCTCGGCCAGTGGATCGGCGTGCCGCGCGTGATCGACATGGCAAGGGCGCTGGGCATCACCACTCCGATCCCGCCCTACCCTTCCATCAGCATCGGCTCCGCCGAGGTCGTGCCCGCCGAGCTCGTCGCCGCCTACGCCGCGTTCGCCAACGGCGGCTACCGCGTGGAGCCACACCTCATCACGCGCGTCGAGGACGCGCACGGCAATCTCCTGTGGCAACGCCCGTTCGAGCGCCGGCGCGCGCTCGAGGAGGGCGCCGCCTTCCTCACGCTCAGTCTGATGGAGGACGTGATCGAGCGGGGCACGGGCAGCGCGGTCCGCCGGCTCGGCTTCTGGCTGCCCGCAGCGGGCAAGACCGGGACGACGAACCAGAGCAAGGATGCCTGGTTCATTGGCATGACGCCCGACCTCGTCGCCGGCGTCTGGATCGGCTTCGACCGCCCGCAACGCATCGTCGCGAACGGCAGCGGCGGCTCCCTCGCGGCGCCGGCATGGGCCGAGTTCATGAAGGCGGCCTACTCGGCCCGCCCCGCACCCGCCGCCTGGGTCCCGCCGCCCTCCGTGATCAGCGTCCCGGTGGATCGGGCGACCGGCAGTCTCGCCACCCACCACTGCCCGGCCGAGCAGGTGCGGATCGAGTACTTCCTGCCCGGCACCGAACCGCGCGAGTACTGCCCGCTCCACCCCGAGAGCGGCGCGGAGCGCTTCTTCCGCCGCCTCTGGGAGGGCTTCCGCGGGATTTTCTGAGGACGGCCGAGGACGTTCACGTGGACGTTTACGTTTACGAGTACGAGTACGAGTACGAGTACGAGTACGCTGGCTCGTGCTCGTAAACGTAAACGTACTCGTAAACGTGCACGGGCACGGGCACGGGCATGGACATAGGCACGGGCCCGTGCCGCCTCCCTACCCCTCTTCCGCCGGCGCGGGCGCCTCCGCCGTCTCCAGCACGGGGACCTCCCCGATGCCGCGGCGCGCCAGCCACCGCTCCGCCTCCAGCGCGGCCATGCACCCGGTGCCCGCCGCCGTCACCGCCTGCCGGTAGTAGTCGTCCATCACATCGCCGGCCGCGAACACGCCCTCGACGCTCGTCGCCGTCCGCCACGGCTTCGTCTTGATGTAGCCGTGCGGCGTCAGCTCGAGCTGCCCTTGCAGGAACCCGGTGTTCGGCGTGTGGCCGATCGCGACGAACAGGCCCCCCACCTCGAGATCGCTCGTTTCGCCCGTCACCGTGTCCTCCAATCGAACGCCGGTGATCGCGTCGTAGCCGAGCACCTCGGTGACCCGCTTGTTCCACAGCACGCGGATCTTCGGATGCCGCAGCACCCGCTCCGCCATGATCTTGGACGCGCGGAACCGGTCGCGCCGATGGATGATGACCGTCTCGCTCGAGAACTTCGTCGTGTAGAGGGCCTCCTCCATCGCCGTGTCCCCGCCGCCCACCACGGCCAGCCGCTTGTTCCGGTAAATGGGCAGCGCGGAGTCGCACACCGCGCAGGCGGACACCCCGCCGCCCGTCTGCGCGAGGCGTTCCTCGTTCGGCACGCCCAGCCACTTCGCATTCGCGCCCGTCGCCACGATCACCGCCAGCGCCTCGACCGGCTCCGAGTGGCTCGGCACGATTCGGAACGGGTGACGCGAGAAGTCCACCTCCACCACGTTCTCCATGACCGCGCGCGTGCCGAAGCGCAGCGCCTGCTGCTTCAGCCGCCCCATCAGCTCCGGGCCCGTGATCCCCTCCGGAAAACCCGGGAAATTCTCGACCTCCGTCGTGTTCATGAGCTGCCCGCCGGGGATCGTGATCCCCATCGGCTCGCCCTCGTAGACCACCGGCCCGAGGTTCGCACGCGCCGCGTAGATCGCCGCCGTCCACGCCGCCGGGCCAGACCCGATGATCACCAGCGTTTCCACCCTACGTTCCCTGTCCATTGCCATCCTGGTTCGAGCTGCCCCCGGCGCAGCCCTCCCGACCGCGCCACGGGTCAGCGCCTCCGCACCTCGCCGGCCGCCGCCCCTGCTCGCTCAACGCGCCAGCCGCAACATAGGTTCCGAAAAAGGAGCGGGGCAACCGCGTGCCGGCGTCGTCGGCCCCGGGCCACAGCGGCCGTGAGCCACCTCAGCCGCGGACCACCTCAGCGACAGGCCACCGCGGCCGCGGACCACATCGGCTGCGAGCGGCCTCGGCCGCGGGCCGCCTCGGCGGCGAGCCACTTCGGTGGCAGGCCACCCCGGCCGGAGGCCGCCTCGGCGGCGGACCACCTCGGCCCCAAGCCACCTCGGCCCCAAGCCACCTCGGCCGCGGGCCACCTCAGCGGCAGGGCTCCTCGGCCGCGGGCTCCCCCGGCCGCGGCCGTCGCCCTCCTCCCCGCATCGCCCCTCGTCGTGCGACGTTCTGCCGCCTTCTGTTGCGCATTTGCATCTGGCGCACGGCCGCTCTCCGTGCTAACTTGCCAGCCGGCCCTCAAGGGATTCACATGAGCGTCGCCTCTCCCCGATCGTTTATCGAAGCAGGAGCAGAGCGCCTGCTCTGCTCGCTCACGGGCATCGTCTCGGCCCGCGTGGTCGCCGACAGGGACGGCCACCTCCAGGAGGTCCATGTCCTCGCCACCGACGACCTGCACCCGAAGCAAGTGGTCCGCAACGTGGAGTCGGCACTGCGCGCCGGGCTCGGCCTCGACCTCGATCGCCGCATCGTCAGCGTCGCCCAGGTGCGAGCCGAGGATGTGGAGCCAGATTGCCGCATCGGGCCCCTACCGCGACCCGACCGCGCCACGGCGCGCGCCGCCGCACCCGTCCCGGCGGCCCCCACCCCGCCGCGCGGACGCCTCCTCTTCGCCCGCTTCGACGCCCGCTGCGACACCGCCCAGCGCGCCATGTGCCGGGTCGTGCTGACGCGCGACGGTCGCGAGTTCGTGGGAACGGGCGAGGGGCCGGCGACCGTGCCGGGCAGAGCGGAAGCCGCCGCGCGTGCCGTGTTCGCGGCCCTCGCCGACGCGAACGAGGCCCAACCCCTGGGCCTCGAGGGCGCTTCCGTCGTCGATGCGCACGGCCGCACGTACGTGCTGGTCGCTGCCTGTGGACTCCAGGGACGCAGGTCCGTCTCGCTCGCCGGAGCAGCGCCGCTCAATCGGTCACCCGAAGAGGCGGCCATTCTGGCCTCACTCCAGGCGGCCAACCGGTGGGCCAACTCTCCTCTCGCACAAGGGGTCAAGCCGTGAAGGAGCCCATCGTCCTCCTGTTCCGCCCGCGCAGGCCGGGCGAGGCCTTCGAGATCTGGCACGTCGCACCCCGGGCCGATGGTGAGGCCAGCATCATCGTCGAGCGCGAGGACCCCGCCCACGGCGGCTACCTGACCGTCGGCTGGCCTTTTGGCGCGCCGATTGCACGGCTCACCCGGCTCGTCGAGGCGGAGGCGGACCGGGTCCTCCCCGCGGCGCCACAGACCATCAAGCGACTGCGCGAGCTTACCAAAGGCAAAGTGGCCTGACCCCGCGTCGGCCAGGAGACGACCGGCTCGCGCAGGCGATTCACAGCCACAACACGCCGGTGCATCGCGTGACCGACCACCGCCAGCCGTCGCAGGTACCGCAGGGGACCGCGGGAATGCCCACCCGCCGGGGCTTGCGCCGCCTGCTCAACCGGCTCGGCGGGCTGCTCCGCCACGAGATCAACAACCCGCTCCAGGCCATCCTGTCCGAGGCCGAGATGCTCGCGGAGCGCGGTGCGCGCGACGAAATGGACGTCCAGGCCGCCGCCCAGGCCATCGAGGCCGCGGCCCGCCGGATCGCCGCCGTCGTGGCCGAGTTCGAGCAGAACGCGGCTCGCGAGCTGGCCGGAGAGCTGGCCCGCGCCCGGTCCACTCCGGCAACCGGCCAGCTCGTCCGCGTGCTCGCCGCCGAGCTCAATCTCATCGCGCGCCACGCCGAGTCCGCCTTCCAGGGCCCGGAGGCCGCGCGGCTCCAGCCACGCCTCCGCCGCGTCGCGCGCCTCGCCCACGCCTGGCTGGCCACCGGCGCCCGCTTGCGCCCCAGATACGCCGCCGCTCCGCCGGAGCAGGAGCCCACACCTGCTGCGCCCGCGCATCACGGCGGCGGCGCCGCGGTCCGCGCCCTCGCCTTCCGCCTCCAACGGCTCGAATCCGAGCATCGCCGCCTCCAGGAGCACCTCGAAAAGCGGGAGCGCTTCTGGCGCTTTGCCACCCACGAGCTGCGAAACGCCGCAAACGCATTCGTTTCCTGGGCCTACGTCTTGCGTCGCTCCGAGATCGGCAACGCCCCCTGGTTCGCGCCGCTCGCCCGCGCCGCCGAGGCCATGCTCCGCCGGACCGAGGAGGCGCTCGAGTTGCAGGGCAGCACCCGGACCGATTTCGATTTCCGCATCGAAAACGTCAATCTCGTCGAGGCCGCCAGGGAGGCGCTCGAGATGATCCGGCCCGCCGCCGACCAGCACAACCTCACGCTCGCCCTGGCTGCACCGCCCGGCGGCGAGCCGGTCTGGGCACAGGCGGATCCCGACCGTCTCCAGCAGATCCTGCAGAACCTGCTCCGGAACGCGATCGGCGCGACACCGCCCGGTGGCTCCATCTGCATCACCGTGCGCCAGGACGCACGCTTCGCCACTCTCGAGGTGGAGGACACCGGCCGCGGAATCCCGTCGGACGCCGCAGCCACCCTGTTCCAGGTCGAGCGCCCCGTCGCCGCGGACCAGGTCGGGCACGGGCTCGGCCTGCCCCTCTCGCGCCACCTCGCCGAGCTGATGCGCGGGTCGCTCGAGTTCCAGCCGGCCGCCGAGTCCGCCGGCGCCCGCTTCGTGCTTCGCCTTCCCCGGGCAAGTCCGTGAGCGACCAGGTCCTGTTCGGCCGCGAGGCGCCGCGCGATCTCGAGCTCAAGGCCGCCGCCGCGCTGGAGGCGATCCCCGGCGTGCTCGCGGCCGCCGTCTGGATCGGCCGGGCGCCGCAGGTCCGTGAAGTCTACATCGCTGCCGCGCCCGGCACTTCGATCCCCGACCTCAAGCGGGCGACCCACGAGGTCCTCCACGCCAACGGCCTCGTCTGTTCGCCCGAGGTCGTCCAGATCGGCGTGCTCGACGGCGCCGCGGGGCCCTCGCCCGCCGCCGCAGAGGCCGCCGGCCGGGAAGCCGACGCCCCGACGCCGCCACCGCGGTCGCAGGAGGACACTCCCGCGCACGACGAGCCCGGCATCCCGCCCTGGCACGGCCGTTTCTTCATCCTCTCCGGCCTCGAGGTTCGACGCGCCGAGAACTACGTCACGTGCCGGGTCCGGCTCCTCCGCATCGGCGAGATCCTCGCCGGCGAGGCCCGCGAGATCGACACCCCGGCCGGCCGCGCCCGCGCCGCCGCGCGCGCCACCCTCCAGGCCGTCGCCAGCGGCGCGCGCGGAACCGCCCTCTCCCTCGAGGGCGCCCTGCTCGTCGAGCTCTTCGGCCGCCAGTACGCCGCCGTCTCCGTCGAGGCCGCCACCGCCCGCCGGAGCGCGTTGTTGTCCGGCCTCGTCGTCGTGGAGCGCTCCATCGAGGATGCCGCCTGCCTCGCCACCCTCAGTGCCGTCGAGCGCTGGCTCGCCTGGTAGCTCCGCCCCCACCCTGCCGCGCGGGCGCGTCCTGCATCGTTGACTGTGATGCGCGGTGGCGGTAGTATGTGGGTCTAGTTGAAACTCAAACTCAATCTCAACCAGACCCCGCGCCACCATGCGACACCCGGCACGCACGCTCCTTCGACTCTCGGCCGCTGCAGTCTTTCTCGCCGGCGCCGCCTGCGCACCCGGCTCGTCCGACGAAACGGCGGCCGACGCCCAGCCCGCCGCCGCACCCGCCGCGGATTCTGGCGCGCTGATCCCGCCAGCCGGCGAGATCCCGCCCGGCGGGCTGGCCGACTGGATCGAGGACGTGCGCAAAGGCCTCGCCGCCCTGCCCGCCAGGGCCGCCGCGGATCCCGCGGCCGCGCAACGGCTGGCGCTCGACCACTACGTGGGCCGCCAGGAATACATCGAGATGTTCTACGGCGCCAACGGCCGGCTGACCGCCGGCGAGACGCTGGGGCCGGCCGTCATGAGCGCGGAGGAGAAGTTCCACGACCTGATGCTGCTCCTCGGCGGGTCGCCGCCACCCGATTCCGCCCGGGTCCAGGCCGCGGTCGATGCCCTTTTCGCGGAGTACGACCGGGTCCTCCAGGAGGCGGCCCGCGCAGGCGTGCCGCTGGATCCGCACACCGCCGCCAACGGAGGCGAGCGATGAGGCGGCTCGGGCGGGCGGTGATCGGCCTGGCAGTGTTCGCGGCGCTGCCCGGGCCGGCCGCCGCGGTGCAGCAGTCGCAGGATGCGGGGCAGGCCCCGGTCGCGGCCTGGCTGGACACGCTCGCGACGCGCATCGAGCAGGCCGCGGCGGCCGCGAGCGCGGGGCAGGACACGCGGGCCGAGGCCCTGCGGCTCTACCTCGATTACTTCGAGCGCGTGGAGGCCTACTACGGGCCGGGGACCCCGGACGCGTTCGAGCCGGTGTCCGGCCTCGTCGCCGGGACGGAGGCTCGCTTCCATCAGCTCATGCGGGCCGAGGCACCCGCGGAGGCGGCGGCCCTCGCCCGCCGCATCGGGGCCGACGTCGCCCGGATCGAGGCGCTGCTCGCCGAGCGCCCCGCCGCGGCCCGGCCGCCTTCCGGCGCGGGCGGCGCGGCCGACGCCGGGCCTGTCGCGCAGCGCCCGGCGGAGGCATCCCCGCGCCGCTTCGCGCGCACGCCCGAGATCCGCGCGATCATGGAGCAGGTCGCGCATGCGGAGGCCGCGCTGGCCGGCGGCGATGCGGCCGAGGCGCTGCGCGCGGTCGAGCGTGCGTACCTCGAGGGGTTCGAGCCGATCGAGTCCCGCCTGCCCGCGGCGACGGTGAACCGGGTGGAGCGGCTGATCCACCTCTCGATCCGGCCGCTGCTGGCGGCATCCGCGTCCCCCGCGGCCTTGCGCGACCCGCTCGACTCCCTGCGCACGGCCCTGCTGGAGGCGGATGCCCATCTCGAGAGCGGCGGCACCTTCTGGTTCGGCGCCATCAATTCGCTGGTCATCATCCTGCGGGAAGGTCTCGAGGCCGTCCTCCTGATCGCCGCCCTGCTCGCGTATCTGAGCGCCGCCGGCGCGGGCCGCGCGGCCCGGAAGCAGATCTACGCGGGCGCGGCGCTCGGGGTCGCCGCCAGCGCGCTCACGTGGCTGCTCGCGCGCACGCTGATCCCCATCGGCGGCGCGAGCCGCGAGCTGATCGAGGGCGTCACCGGCCTGGCCGCCGTGGCCGTATTGCTCTACGTCTCCCACTGGCTCTTCCAGAAGACCTACATCCACGACTGGAAGGACTTCTTGCGCGACCGCGCGGGCCGCGCGGTGTCCACCGGCTCGGCTCTCGCCATGGCAAGCCTCGCCTTCGCCGCGGTCTACCGCGAGGGATTCGAGACGGTGCTGTTCTATCAGGCGCTGCTGTTCGAGACGGGGCCTTCTGCCCTGCTGGCCGGTTTCGTCCCGGGCGCCCTTCTCATCGCCGCCGTGGGCGTGGCCATCATCCGGCTCGGCCTGAAGCTGCCGTTGCGGCGCGTGTTCGCCGTGACCAACGCCGTGCTCCTCCTGCTCGCGTTCTCTTTCATCGGCAAAAGCATTTACAACCTCCAGGAGGCGGGCCTGTTCTCCCCGCACCCGCTCTCCTGGGCGCCCGACCACGAAGCGCTGCGGCTGCTGCTCGGCTTCTACCCGGTCGCGGAAACGGCCGTGGCACAGGCCATTCTCCTCCTGGCGCTGCTCCTCACCTACCTCGTGTTCCGGCGCAAGATGGCCGGCCGCGCCGCGGCGTCCCGGCCTGCTCCCGCGCCGGCCAGAGCCGCCGGCGCGGCGGGGAGCGGGCCCATCGGGGCCTGACGGGCCCGCTCAGGCCCTGCAGTCGAGGAGGAGGCCCCAGTCCCGGCCGTCGAGGAGGCGAGTTCCGCGGAACGATCGCTTCGTCGCGGCGCGGTCGAGCAGGAGGCCTCAGTCCCGCCAGTCGAGGAGGATGCGTTCCAGGTCCTCCTTGTGGCGGGTCTCGTCCGAGACGAGTTGCTCCAGGTCGACGCGGAGCCCGATCTCGCCCGCGGCGTCTGCCTGCTGCACGCGCTCGGTGTAGCGCGCGATGGTGTCCTTTTCGGCCTGCAGCAGGATCTCCAGGATCTCGCGGTTCGAGCGGGCCAGCTCGACCTCGGCCGGCCGGGTCGTCGGCGTTCCGCCCAGGGCGACGATCTTGTGGGCGAGGAGCCGGGCGTGGCCGAGCTCGTCCTCGATTTCGGAGTCCAGGAACCGGGCGAGCGCGGGCCGGTCGGGGCCGGTGAGGAGCCGGCTCATGACGAGGTAGCCGATGATGGCCTGGTACTCGTAGGCGAGGTCGGTGTTGAGGCCTTCGAGGAGAGCGGCGCGGGCGTTGGGGTTGGGCATGGTGGTTCTCCGAGCGGGTGTCCACTATCAATAATTATTATTATTGATACAGCCCACGGGGCCGGGGCGCAAGGGGCCTGCCGCTCGGGGCCGCGCCGGCGTGGCCCGGCCGCCGCGCCCACAGCCGCGCGCGTCTGGATGCGGCGCGGCCCCGCGTCCGCTCAGCTCACGGGCGCCGGGCCCACGAAGCGTCGCACCTCCTCCACCACGCGCCGCGGCTCGATCGGCTTGGCGAGGTAGCCGTCGCAGCCGGCCTCCAGCGCGCGCTCCCGGTCCTCCTCCAGCGCATGGGCGGTCAGGGCGATGACCGGGATGTCGCGCGTCGCCTCGTCGGCCTTGAGCCGGCGGGTCGCCTCCCAGCCGTCGATCTTCGGGATGGAGATGTCCATCAGGATCAGGTCGGGATGTTCTTCCCGAGCCCGGCTGACGCCCTCCTCACCGTCACGGGCCTCGAGCACGTTGTAACCCACGTGGTCCAGGATCGTCCGGTAGACGACGAGGTTGTCCTCGTTGTCCTCCACCAGAAGCACCGTCTTCTTCCTGGCATCGTCCATGGCCGGGTCATCCACTCAGAGGTCCCTCGTTTGTCGACGGCGGCGCCGGATTCAGGAAACGTGCCGCCGGCGCCGGCAGGGGACCCACGCGCCTCACGCCACCTCTCCGGACCCGGCCGCCTCGCGCTCCTTGAAGATCTTCAGGTTCGTCGAGTGGCCCGGGTTGACGCGGGCCTTCGGGTCGATGTAGTGGATCGCGTTGTTGACCGCGATCGCGGCCTCGCTGAAGCCGGTGGCGATCAGCTCGAGCTTTGCCCGGTGCGCGACGATGTCTCCCGCCGCGTACACGCCGGGCACGCTCGTCTCCATGGTCGGGCCAACCTTGATGCAGTTGCCCTCCAGCTCGATGCCCCACCGGGCGATGGGACCCAGGTCCGGCTTGAAGCCGATGAGGGCCAGCACCGCATCGACATCGAACGTCAGCTCTTCGCCCGTCCGATTGTCGAAGATGGTGACCGCGCGCACGCACTCGTCCCCGTGGATCGCGCGCACCTCCTTGTGCGTGAGCAGCTCCACCTCCCCGGCCTCGACCGCCGCGCGCAACTGCTTCATCGAGTGCGCATGGGCGCGGAAGCCCTCGCGGCGATGGATGAGGATCAGTCGCTGACAGACGTCCTTCAGGGACAGGGCCCAGTCCACGGCGGAGTCGCCGCCCCCCACGATGAGGACGCGCTTGCCGGCGAACGCGGCGGGGTCCTTGACGTGGTGGAGCACGCCCCGCCCGAGGAGCTGGTCGTAGCCAGGGCATTCCAGGACGCGCGGGGTGAAGGCGCCCTTGCCGCCCGCGATGACGACGGCGCGGCTCGGGTAGCGCCCCTTGTCCGTGGTGATGATGAACCGCCCGTCCTCGCGGATGAGGTCCTGGACCTGCTCGCCCAGATGCACGTCGGGGCCGAACTGCAGGCCCTGCTCGATCAGGTTGGCGGCGAGCTCCTTGGCGGTGATCCTGGGGAAGCCGCCCACATCGTAGATGTACTTCTCCGGATAGAGCGCCGTGAGCTGCCCTCCCAGCTCGGGCAACGACTCGATGATGCGCGCGCTCGCACCGCGCATGCCTGCGTAGAAAGCGGCGAACAGGCCGGTCGGCCCGCCGCCGATGATCGTGAGGTCCTTGAGCTCTGCCTCGTTCAAACGTCTCCTCTCCCGGCTTGGCGTGGGCCCGCGCAGGCGCGGGCGCATCCTAGCCGTGGCGCTCAGCGCCACGCAAGGCGCGCAGGCCCGCGCGCGTGTAGTCCAGGACCGCGTACGTCCCCGTCACGGCGGCGATCACGAGCAGCGGCCCGATCCACTCCGGCCGCACGAGCAGCACCAGCACGGCCGCGAGTTGCACGGCAGTCACGATCTTCCCACCGAGCCGTGCACGGAACCGAATCGGCAGCGCGAACACCACCACGGTCAGGAACGCCGCAATCGCGAACAGGTCGCGGCCGAGCAGCACGAGCAGTTGCCAGGGCGCCAGCCGCCCGTTCAACGCGAAGCTGACCAGCGCTGCGACCAGGAAGACCTTGTCGGTCAGCGGATCCAGGAGCTCGCCGGCCCGCGTGGTCTGCCCGAGCCGTCGGGCGAGCCAGCCGTCCGCGAAATCCGATGCGGCTGCGGCGGCGAGGATCGCCGCCCTGATCGCGGGTCCGTCCACGGCCAGGAAGAGCGCCGCGAACGGCACCCGAAGCAACGAGATCGCGCTTGGCAAGGATACGAGGCGCATGTCGTGCGTCGTCGATGGCTCGCCTGCGCGCGGCACGGGGCAGGCCCTCACCGCCGCACCGGCCAGCGCCGCCAGGCGCCGCGGTTCCGCTCCACACTGCTACCCGCCGCGCGCCGCGAAGTCCCGCCGGGAGGCAGTGCATCACTGGTCCGCCACCGTCGGGGATCCGGCGCCCCCGGTATACCACGCGGAGCGCTTGTAGCGCTCGATGCCTTCCCGGAGCAGCAGCTTGATCAGCAGGGCCGCCGGCACCGCGATCAGCAGGCCGACGAACCCGAAGAAGAAGCTGCCCACGGCGATGGCCAGCATGACCCAGACGGGGTGCATCCCGACCGACCCACCCACGATGCGCGGCCCGGTCACGGTCGAATCGATGATCTGCACGATGGCGAACACGACTGCGACCTTGAACAGGGACGCCAGCACGTTTCCCGTGAGCAGCGCGATGATGACGGCCGGCACCACGCTCACGATGAGGCCGAGGTAGGGCACGAGGTTGAACACCCCCGCCACGGCACCCACCAGCCCCGCGTACGGGAAGCCGAGCAGCAGCAGGCCGAGCCAGGTCAGCACGCCGACGATGGCGGCCGCCACCACCTGCCCGCGCAGATAGCGAGACAGCAGCAGGTTGTACTCCGAGAGGAACGCCAGCCATTCCCGGCGCCGGGACTCCGGCACCAGCGGCTCCAGGCGCGCGACGATGCGATCGTAGTCCTTCAGCAGATAGAAGGCGAGGATGGGCGTGAGGATCACGTAGCCGATCACCGTGAGCACGGTGCCCAGTCCCCGCCCGACGCCGAGCACCGCGGCCCACGCGCGCTCGGCGATCTCCGCCTGCCGCTCCTGGAGCGTCGCCACCAGCCGATCCGCGTCGAACGCGCGCAACTGCTCGAGCACCACCTCCTCCCGCAGTCCGGGAATGTCCACGCGGCTGAGCCGTTCTCGCAGCGTCTCGCCCCAGCGCACCACGCGCTCCACAAGGGCCGGCGCTTGCTCGATCAGCGCATCGACCTGATTGCCGAGCGCCGGTACCCCGAAGATGAGGGCGAGCGCCAGCCCCGCGACCACGGGCAGCGCCAGCAGCACGACCGCCAGCGCCCGCGGGATCCTGCGCCGCTCCAGGACGTCCACGGCGGGATCCAGGATGTAGGCGAGCACCAGCGCCAGGAAGAAGGGCGCGAGCAGGCCGCCGGTCGTGCGCAGCACCCAGAGCCCGGTGATGACCGTCGTGCCGATGACGGCCAGCCGGTGCAGCCGCGTGCCGGCGTACGGCAGCGCCAGCACGAGGAAGAGCAGGAAGAGCACGATCGGCGAGAGGACCGCCTGGACCCGGAACAGGAAGAATCCCAGGACCAGCAGCACGATCGCGCCGTAGACCATGCGCCATTCGTCCTGCCCCGGCATGCGCGTCATCGCTCGCCCTCACCCGCGTCAGTACCGTGCCGCTTCTTCTCCGGACGGCTCCTCGGCCGCGATGCCCAGCCGCTCCCCCGCCGACTGGAGCACCTCCCGCGCGTTCGCGTAGGTGATGGTCCGCAGCGCTTCCGCCAGCGGCAGCCATACGCAGGCGGAGATGCCCTCCTCCACCTGCGGCACGGCTTCCCCGCTCCGGGACTCGAGCAGGAAGAAGTGGCAGAACTTGTGGACCAGCCGGTCCTCGTTCCGGAAATACCAGTCGATCGTCTGGAGCTCCGCCTCGGTGCGCAGATCCGTGAGGCTCGATTCCTCCGCCACTTCGCGCAACGCAGCCGCCTCCGGCGTCTCCCCCTCCTCGAGGTGACCCTTGGGGAGTCCCCAGTTCCCGTACGGGTCCAGGATCAGCAGGAACAGAGGCCTGCCGGACTCATCCCGCCGGTAGACGACGCCGCCCGCGCTCGTCTCCACGCGCGCACGCCGCCCCCCGGGTCGCGGCCCCTTCCCCTTGCGCTGGCGGCGCCCGCGTCGCTTAGCCACGGATCACGCGCTCGGCGATCTGGACCGCATTGGTCGCGGCGCCCTTGCGCAGGTTGTCCCCGACGACCCAGAGGTGCAGCACGCGCGGGTCATCCGGGTCGCAGCGCAGTCTGCCCACGTGTACGGTGTCCTGCCCCGCCACGGCCCGCGGTGCCGGGCCGGTGCCGTCGGTGGCCACGGCCACGCCTTCCATGGCGGCCAGCGCCTCCCGCGCATCCGCGACGGACAGCGCCCTCTCCAGCTCGACGGCTGCAGCGACCGAGTGGCCGACCTCGACCGGCACGCGCACGCAGGTCGCGCTCACGGCCAGTGCGGGGAGCTCGAGGATCTTCCGCGTCTCGTTGCGGACTTTCTGCTCTTCCTCGCTCCAGTCGTCCCCGTCACCCGGCGGCCCGATCCACGGGATCACGTTCCCGGCGATGGGCGCGGGGAACGGCGTCGCCGCGGCCTCGGCTCCGGCCAGCTCCGTGCGGAGCGCCTCGACTCCTCGCGCACCCGCGCCGGACACCGACTGGTAGGTGCTCGCCCACACGCGGCGCAGCCCCGCCGCGCGGCGCAGCGCCTCCAGCGCGAGGACGAGCTGGATCACCACGCAGTTGGGGTTCGCGATGATCCCGCGCGGCCGCTCCGCGATCCGGTGGCCGTTGACCTCCGGCACGACCAGCGGCACGTCCGCATCCATGCGCCATGCGGAAGAGTTGTCCACCACCACCGCTCCCTCCGCGGCCGCGACCGGCGCCCACTCCCGGCTCCTTGCCGCGCCCGCCGAGAAGAGGGCCACGGCACAACCGCGGAATGCGTTCGGCTCCGGCCGGCGCACGGGCCATTCACGTCCCCGCCACTCCAGGCGCCTGCCCTCCGAGCGTTCCGATGCCAGCAGGACCACCTCCTCCGCGGGAAACTCGCGCCGCTCCAGCACGCGCAGCATGGTCTGCCCCACCGCACCCGTCGCCCCCAGCACCGCCACCTTCATGTCGTCTCCCCCAGGTCGAACGCGTCGTGAAGCCGTCGGAGCGCGGCATCTTCCTTCGCTGCATCCACGAGCAGCGCGATCGAGATGGACGAGGTCGAGAGCGCGTGCACCTCGATGCCCTCGCGCAGCAACGCTTCGAACGCGCGGGCGTAGACCCCCGGCCGGCCGTGCATGCCGCTGCCCACGAGGGACACGCGCGCCAGACCCGGTCGCACCTCGAGCCCCTCGCACCCCAGCTCCCCCTGCAGCGCCTCGCAGATCGCCCGCGCCTCCGGCAACATCTCCTCGCGAACCGTGAGCTGGAGCTGTCGCCGCCCGTCCGGGCGGTCCGCATGCGCCACCATGTCCACGCTCACCCCGGCGTCGGCCAGCCGCGAGAGGACCTGCGCCGTCGCCTCCATGCGCGACGGCACCCCCCACAGCGTCAGCCGCGCGTGCCCTGACTCCGAGGCGATCCCCGTCAACACGAGGTCTTCCATGCCCGGCTCCCGCGCCGCGATCAACGTACCCTCCGTCTCGTGGAAGGACGACAGCACCCGGACCGGCACACGGTAGCGCGCGCCGATCTCGATCGCCCGCGCGTGCATCACTCGCGCGCCCGACGTCGCGAGCTCCAGCATCTCCTCGTAGTCGATGCGCCGGATCCGCCGGGCGGACGGCACCCGCCGCGGGTCCGCCGTGTAGACGCCGTCCACGTCCGTGAAGATGTCACAGCGGACCGCGCCCAGCGCCGCGGCCAGCGCCACCGCCGTCGTGTCCGAGCCGCCGCGTCCGAGCGTCGTCACTTCCCGCTCGCGGCTCACCCCCTGGAACCCCGCCACGATCACGACCCGGCCGCGCACCAGCTCCTCGCGCACCCGCGCCGCCCGGATCTCCTCGATGCGTGCGCCCGTGTGCACCCCATCCGTGATGATCGCTGCCTGGGAGCCGGTGAAGCTGAGCGCCTCCACGCCGAGCTCCCGGATCGCCATCGCCAGCAGCGCCATCGCGACCCGCTCGCCGGCGCTCAGCAGCAGGTCCAGCTCCCGCGGATGCCGGCGGCGGGGATCCTCGCTGACGTGCCGCGCCAGCGCAAGGAGCCGGTCCGTCGTGTCTGCCATCGCCGAGACCACGACCACCAGCTCGCTGCCGCGACGCCGCTCCGCCACCACCCGCTCCGCGACCCGGCGGATGCGCGCCGGCGTGCCCACCGACGTGCCGCCGTACTTCTGCACGATGAGCGCCATGCCCCGATCGTGCTGCAAGACCCGGGCAGTGGACGCCGCGCTTCCGGCGCACCGCCCGCGCCTCAGAAGATCGTCAGGTTGATGTACTTGCGCGGGTTCGCCCGGAAATCCTCGATGAGCTGCTGGATCAGCTCGTTCGTCCGCACCAGGTCCGTGTAGAGCGTCGTGTCCTGCACCAGCTTGCCCAGCGTCCCCTGCCCCGCGCCGGCCGCCCCGGCCACCAGCGAGAGCGCGCGCAGCGCGCTGTCCGCCTGCACCAGCACCGACTCCAGGTTCCGGCTCGCCGCGAGCAGCGCTGTCGAGAACGAATCGAGCTGCGCCGTCGTGCTCGCCACGTTGTCCACGATCGCGGCCAGCTCGCCGCCGGAGATCGCCGCCTCGATCTGCGCCGATGCGCGCCGCACCGTCTCCGCCGCCTGCCCCAGCGTCTCCGTCGTCGCCTGGAGGTTCTCGCTCAGGTCCGCCAGCGTGGTCTCCTGCGCACCGAACATGCGCGTGACCTGCGTGCTGACCTGCTGGATGTTCTCCAGGGCCAGGCGCACGTTCTCCGCCGTCTCCTCCGTGAACGCCGCCTCGAAGCGCTCGCTCAGCACCGCGAGGTTCTCCGCGATCTGGTCCGCGACGGCCGTCAGCCGCGAGAACTCCGGCAGCGAGTGGCCCGGCAGCACGGCCGGGTCCCTCGGCTCGGCATAATCGTAGCGCGGGAAGCGCGACCGCGGGTAGATCTCCGCCTGCCAGTCGCCGAACAGCGATTCCGGCGAGAGCAAGACCACCGGATCCGCGGGCAGGACCACATCGGCATCGATCCGCAGACTCACGACCACGCCCTCGCCTCCCGGCTCGAGCCGGATCTGCTCCACGCGGCCGATCGGAACGCCGCGCAGCTTGACCGCGTTGCCCACCTGGAGCTGGCCCACCTCCCGGAAACGGGCACGCACGGTCACTTCCTCCCGGCCGAGCCCCGATCCCTTCAGCCAGAGGGTCCCGAAGAAGAGGAGCGCGATTCCCGCCAGGACCACGATCCCGACGATGATCTCCGTCCGCCGCCTCACACGACCCCCTCGGCCAGCTCCGGACGCCCCTCGACGAACGCCCGGACCAGCGGATCCCTGGCGCGCCGGATCTCTTCCGGCGTCCCGGCGAACCGAATCACCCCGCCGTGCAGCATCGCGATCCGGTCCCCGACCCGGTACGCGCTCTCCAGGTTGTGCGTGATCACCACGCCCGTCACGCCCAGCTCTTCGCGCAGCCTCAGGATCAGCCGGTCGATCACGGCCGTCGTCACGGGGTCCAGGCCCGTCGTCGGCTCGTCGTACAGCACGTACTTCGGCCGGGTCGCGATCGCGCGCGCCAGGCCGACGCGCTTGCGTTGCCCGCCGGACAGCTCCGCGGGATAGCGCGAGCCGTAGCCCTCCAGATCCACCAACCGTAGCGAGGCCTCCACGCGCGCGGCCACCTCGGCTTCCCCCATCCCGGGAATCCGCCTCAGCCCCATCGCGACGTTCTCTGCCACCGTCATGGAATCGAAGAGGGCCGCGAACTGGAAGACGTAACCCACGCGCCGCCGCAGCGCGTACAGCTCCGCACGCGGCAGCTCCGTCACCGCCTGCCCATCCACGAGGACCTGCCCCGCGTCGGGACGCAGCAGCCCCACGATCGTCTTCAACAGGACCGATTTCCCGGACCCGGAGAACCCGACGATCGCGACGGTCTCGCCCTCCCGCACCTCGAGCGACACCCCGTCCAGGATGACCTTGTCGCCGAACGCCTTGCGCACCCCGATGAGCTGGATGCTCATAGCAGGGCGACGGCCCAGAACGCATCCAGGACGAGGATGATCATGCTGCTGGCGACCACGGCTCGCGTCGTCGCCCGCCCCACCCCTTCCGCTCCGCCCGAAGCCGTGAGGCCGAAGAAGCACCCCACGGCGGTGACCGTCAGGCCGAACGATGCCGCTTTGATCAGCGAGTAGCGCACGTCGAAGGGAGCGAAGAACAGACGCAGCCCTCGCACGAACTCGGGGGTCGACATGTCCAGCAGGTTCAGCGCCGTGAGCCAGCCGCCCACGATCCCCGTCGCATCCGCGAACGCCACCACGATCGGGAACATCAGCAGGCCCGCCAGCACCCGCGGGACGACCAGGTACGCGAGCGGATCGTACGCCAGCGTCTCGAGCGCGTCGATTTGCTCGGTCACCTTCATCGTCCCCAGCTCGGCCGCGATGTTGGCGCCCACCCGCCCCGCGAGGGCGAGCCCGGTCAACACCGGCCCGAGCTCGAGGAGCATCGTCTTGCCGACCAGCGTGCCGACGAAGTACAGCGGCATCGCGCCCGTGAACGTGTAGGACGCCTGGAGCGCCAGGACGATGCCGGTGAAGGCGGCGATGAACAGCGCGATCGGCAACGAGTCCACGCCCAGACGCGCCATCTGCTGCACCACCAGGCGGCCCCAGGTCGCGACGTCCGGAACCGCCCGCAGCACCCCGGCCGCGAAGCTGCCGAACCGCCCGAAGCCGGCCGCCGTGTCGATCGCCGAGCGGCCGACCCAGGCCAGCGGCGCCGTCCAACCGTCGCGCATGCTGCCTAACATAGTGCTGCCGCCGCACCCCTGTCCACCCTTCGCGCCCGCAATCCCTTGCCACGCTTGGACTTCCTCCGCACCCCCGCCGCGTGCCGGGCCGCCGCGCCGCGGCCCGGCCCTTGCACCCCTTCCAGGCGGGACGCGCTCGTGTCGCCCTGGCCGAGGAGGGGAAATGGCGCGCAAGAGGAAGTCGGCCCGCGGCCCGGCGCCGCTCCGGTACGAGGAAGCCGCCGACCCGGACTTCCAGCGGCGCTGGATCGCCGCGCGCGACCTGGACGGCGAAGAGGTGAACCGCGCGTTCCGCCACGGGTTCGATGCGCGCGGCCGCTTCGCGGACCGGCCGTTCCGCGAGGTCGAGGCGTACCTGCGCGAGAGCTGGGAGGGGATGGGTGCGCGCGTTCCCTGGGCCGATGTCCGCGACCTCGTCCGATCCGGCTACGAGCGCTACAAGGCCGCCGGCTTCGACGGCTCGATCGACCTCGGCCCGGAGGCGCTCGACCGCTTCATCATCCGCAACGTCACGGGCTCCACGCTGCGTGGCGGGACCATGGGCGACCGCACGTTCCTCGGAGCCGCGGAGCGCACGCCCGAGTTCGAGGGGGAAGGCGGTCCGCCGGTCGGCGGCGACGGCGGCGACGCCGGCTCCGGCGTCAACCCGCCGCCGGCGTGACCCAGCGGAGCTCCGGCACGGAAGGCACTTCCCGCAACTCGGCGGCGAGCCGGTAGAAATGGAGCAGTCCTTCCTGCATGGGCGCGTCCAGCCGGTAGCGGAGCGTGCGCCAGTAGCGCGCGACGCGCTCCGGGCTCATGCCGAAGCGCGCGGCGTGGCGCTCTGCGAGCGCGTCGACCGCCGCCTCGAAGTACGCCAGCGACTCGAGGAGGACGCCGTGCAGCGCCCGCAGCTCCTCGTCCCGCTCGGGTCCCGCGGAGGTCTGCCAGAGGGCGAACACGAAGGGCAGCCCCGTCCAGGCGTTCCAGCTCTCGCCCAGATCCGTGAACCGCCGCGCGCTCTCCTCCCGGCGCCGCATCGCGTGATCGCCGATCCAGAGCGCCGCGGCGGCGCCTCGCCCGATCGGATCCGCCTCGCGCGCCTGGTCGAACCAGCGATAGCGCGGTCGCACGCCCAGCCGCAGCTCGAGCAGGATCCGCAACAGCACGACGGACGTCGCGGAGGCAGTCGGCAGCACGACCTCGCGGCCGTCCAGCTCTTCGGGCGGCGCCTCGCTCTCCAGCAGGATGCTCTCCACCGCGCCGGCCGCAGCGATGGCCAGGCCCGGCAGGATGCGGTAGCGGTCGGCGTTGCGGGCGAACTCGATGCTCGAGCAGGGCGCCACGTCCACCCCGCCACCACGCAGCTCCGCGTTCAGCGCCGCCGGCACCCCGGAGCGCAATTCGATCCCCGGGGGCGCGCCCCGGTCCAGCAGCAGCGCGTGGACCGGGAAGCAGTTGCTGTATTCGATATGTCCGAGTCGCAGCACGGATTCGCCATCGTCGGGATTCAGGCGGCCCGCGGCCCTCGCGGGCGGAGCGGATAAGATACCGTGGCCACGTTGCGCCGCCAGGGCCGCCCCGCCACGGCGGGCGGCCTCCTGATCCTCGGCCTCGCCGGCCTCGCGCTGCTCATCCTCTTCGCGGACGAGATCCGGCGCGGCCTGCGCCCGACGTACCGGATCTACGTGCTGCTGGCCGATGCCCCCCAGGTCCGGGCGGGGACGCCCGTCACCGTCGCCGGCCTCGCGGCGGGCCGGGTCGCCCGGGTCGCCCTCACCCCGCTCGACGGCGACAGCGTGGCGAACGCCGCACTCACGCTGGAGCTGGAAAGCACCGTCCGATCCCAGGTCCGCCGTGACAGCCAGGTGCGGCTGCGGCGGCGCCGGCTGATCGGCAAGCCCTTCGTCGACCTGATCCCGGGAAGCCCGACTGCCACGGCCCTCCACCCCGGGGATACGCTGCGTGCCGGACTCCGGCCCCGCCCGGAGGACGCGCTGGCCCTGGCGCGCGCCCTCATGCCCGCGCTGGACTCCCTTCAGCGCTCGGCGGAGGCCATCGCCGCCGCCTGGCGCGCGACCCGGCCCGCCGCCGCCCGCTTCGGCCAGCGCGCCGCGGCCGCGCAGGCCGAGCTCCGGGTCCTGGCCCACGCCTACCGAACCGGGCCGCTTTCCCGCTGGATCCGACAGGAGGAGTGGCGCGCCGCCCTCGACCGTACGCGCGCGGCCGCCGCCGCGATCCGTCACCTGTTCCGCAACGGCGGCAGGCCCGACGGCGCGGCGCCCGCCCCCGACCTCGCGGGGCTCGCCACCAGCGCCGAGGCGCTCGCCGCCGAGTTCGCCCGCCTGGAGGCCGCCCTGGCCTCCCCGGCCGCGCTGCGCGCCCGCCCGAGCGGTGACACGGCGCTTGCCAACGCGCTGCGCGCCGCGCGCATCGAACTCGACTCGTTGATCGCGGAAACGCGCCGGAATCCCCTGCGCTTCTTCTTCTGATCGCGACGCCGGGGATCGGCCATGTGAGAAGGGAGAGATCCGCCAGGAGTGCCGCCGGGCGCGACCGGGGCGCCGACCTGCGCCGGCTCACCACCCGCGCCGGCGCCCCTCCGCGCCCGGCGCGGCCCGGCCGGCGGAGCGTCAGGCCGGCTGCGCCTCGCGTACGCTCCGGACGACGGGAAGCACGAGGGACACCGTCGTCCCCACACCGGGGCGGGACCGGATCTCCACCCGGCCGCCGTGCCGCTCCATGATCTCCCGGCAGATCGGTAGCCCAAGCCCCATCCCCCTGCTCTTGGTCGTCACGAAGGGCTCGAAGATCACGTTCAGCCGCGCGGCCTCGATCCCGGGTCCGTTGTCCCTGACCTCGATCACCGCATCGGCGCCCCGCCGCCGGAGCGAGACCTCCACCCGGGGCGACGCGCCGTCGCTCTGCTGCAATGCCTCGCGGGCATTGCGCAGCACGTTCTCGAACGCCTGCCGGAGAAAGTGGGGATCGCCGTTCACGACGAGCGGCTCGATCGGACCGGACACGATCTCGATCCCGGTCCACGGGGCCTCCCGCGCCCCCGTCCGCAGCGCGTCCGCGACCAGCTCGTTCAAGGGCATGGGCGAGAGATGGAGCCGGCGTTGACCCCCGGACGCGTACGCCGAGAGGTCTGCCAGCAGGTCCGTCATCCGCGTCGCCTCCGTCACGATCGCCTCGCAGATCTCCTGGCGCGCCGCCGGATCCGAGGCCAGCGCCTCGTCCTCCAGCATCTCCGCATGGAGCAGGATCGTCTGCAGCGGGTTCTTGATCTGATGGAGGATGCGGGCGGTCGCCGTGCCCATGGCCGCGAGGCGCTCCGCCTCGACGCGCTGCCGCATGTTGCGGCGCACGAGCACCACGGTGAGCGCCGCCGCGAAGCCGACGACCACCAGCGCCACGCCGACGTTGACCAGCATCAATCGCTGGGCGGCCGGCAACCCCAGAGCCTGCACGGCGGCGATCACGTGCACCGAAGGTCCCGAACCGAGCTGGAGGAACGAATCGTTTACGTATCTTACGCGGCGGAGCGGCGACCGGCAACTACGGCCGCAGCCCGGCGTCCGCCGCCGGGCTCGCGAGCCGCATCGGCGGCACGCCCCTTCCGCCACGCAGCGCGCGCAGTAACAGGATCACGATCCCCAACTGCGTCGCGGCCACCGCGAACTGCAGGAATTGCGGCAGGTGCCATAGCTGGCGCGCCTCCGCCTGCCCCACCGCCTCGAAAAAAACCTCCTGGATCGGGACCAGGACCACGAACGCCGTTCGCACGCCGATGAACCACACCAGATAGCGGTCCAGGCCGGAGAGCCACCCCAACAACAGCAGGCCGAGGAAGGACAGGTAGGCAGTCAACCCCAGGAAGGAGAGCACGCGCGTCGAGCGCAGCAGCCGGTCCCATGTCTCCAGCGCGCCGCCGGCCACCCCCTCCGCACCAACCAGCACGGCCGCCGCCGCGCCCAGGAGCGCGATCGTTCGCACGCGCCCGGCTCCGGCGGCCGCGACTAGCACGGCCGGCAGCGCCGCGCTCAGCACCGCATGCAGCAGGTAGGTCGCGTTGTAGAAGAAGAACTGCACCCAGCGCAGCCGCGCATAGGCCGGCAGATCACGCACCGCCGCCGCAAGGACCTCCAGCACGGCGTTGTCGGCGGCCAGGACGGTGTAGACAACCGTCACGGCGACCCATGCCCGCCAGGAGGTCGGACTCAGCCGGTTCGCCCGCCGCAACACCACCGTCAGCAGCGCTCCGGCCAGCAGCAGCCGGGCTACGAGCGTCAGCGCGCGAAGCAGGCCCAGGAGATCCATGGCCACGCGCGGCCGCGAGCCTCACCCCCCGCCGTCTGGCGGCGGGGGCGGGGGCGGGGGCGGGGGCGGGTTCTCGTCCTCCAGCGTGAAGATCACCAGCTCGTCCTCTGCCGTCGCTTCCTGGGGCGCGGTCTCCACGATGATCCGCTTGACCACCCCCCTCGGATCCGAGACCGTGATCTCGAAATCCAGCTTCTGCTCCGGCGATGTGATCCGCGTGCGCACCCTCTCGCCCGGCGGCTGCTCACGCCGGCTGGGGTTGCGGAACAGCGTCTTGGTGGACTGTCGGCCGCTCTCCAGGGTCCGGGTCACCTTCACCGCCCTGAGCCAGTCCGGCTGGTAACTGATCCGATAATCGTAACCACGCTGGTCCAAGCCCCGATCTTCTCGATTGTGGCGTGCCATGCGGCCCTCCGCGGCGATCCCAGACCGTGCCTTTGCTTCGAATTTCGCTAAACTTTTTCCCCTGCCACGCGAATGTCAAGCATTCTCGTGCAGGGGCCGCGTGCGCCCCGATTCGCGACTCTACCGGGGCACGCCGCCGGCCGGGCACGCCACGCGCCGATCCCGATTGGAAGGGCGGGCCGGCCCGGCCAGGCGGCCGCGTCGAGCCGGGGCCGGGGACCCGCGCCGAACCAACGCCCTTCCTCCCCCGCTTGCGAGTACGGATCTTGCGTCGCCGGCCACAGGCACAGCGCCGAACCCGTTCACCCGACCCCGGGCCGCCAGGCGGTCCCGATCCAAGGCCCGGCACGCGGCGGCCGACCTCCTCGCGCCCCAACACTCTTGACCGGACGGGACCCGAGCGCTAAACTATGGCGTATCATCCACCAACGAAAACCTTCCAGATCGCGGAGGCGCGGGCGCCTCACCGACCACACCCGGTCCATATTGTATCCCCACATGTCGCCGGCCGAACTCGCGCTGGACGGTTCCGCCCGCCCGCCTAGTCGATCCACACGTGCGTACGGAGTGAATTCGTGGACATCGCTGAGCTGAAGAGCAAGTCGATCGCCGAACTGCACGAAATGGCGGAGGAGTTGAACATCTCCAACTACTCCGGTCTGCGCAAGCAGGACCTCATCTTCCGCATCGAGCAGAACCTACTCGACAGCGATGTGGTCCTGCGCGGCGAGGGCGTCCTCGAGATCCTGCCCGAGGGTTACGGCTTCCTCCGCTCCCAGGACTGGAACTACCTGTACGGGCCGGACGACATCTACGTCAGCCCCTCGCAGATCAAGCGCTTCGATCTCCGGACCGGTGACACCGTCATGGGCCAGGTCCGGCCGCCCAAGGACGGGGAACGCTACCTTGCCCTCCTCAAGGTGGAATCGGTCAACGGGGACGATCCGGAGCGCGCCAAGCACCGCATCGCATTCGACAACCTCAAGCCGCGGTACCCGGAGGAGCGCATCCGGCTCGAAGGCGCGTCGGGCGACCTGTCGATGCGCCTCATGGACCTGATCTCCCCCATCGGCAAGGGGCAGCGCGGCTTGATCGTCTCGCCACCCAAGGCGGGCAAGACGATCCTCATGCAGAAGATCGCCAACGCCATCCTCGAGAACCACCCCGAGGTCCACCTGATCGTGCTGCTCATCGACGAGCGGCCCGAAGAGGTGACCGACATGGAAGAGCATGTCGACGCGGAGGTGATCTCGTCCACGTTCGACGAGCCCGCGGACCGGCACACCCAGGTCGCGGAGATGGTGATCGAGAAGGCGAAGCGGCTGGTCGAGCACGGCCGTGACGTGGTCATCCTGCTGGACTCGATCACGCGGCTCGCGCGCGCCTACAACGTCACCGTCCCGCACTCCGGCAAGATCCTGTCGGGCGGTGTCGATGCCCATGCGCTGCACAAGCCCAAGCGCTTCTTCGGCGCCGCGCGGAACATCGACGGCGGCGGCTCGCTCACCATCATTGCCACCGCATTGATCGAGACCGGCTCGCGGATGGACGAGGTGATCTTCGAGGAGTTCAAGGGCACCGGCAACATGGAGGTGGTCCTCGACCGCCACATCGCGGACAAGCGGATCTTCCCGGCCATCGACATCAACCGGTCCGGGACGCGCAAGGAGGACCTGCTGCTGGACGAGACCGAGCTGAACCGGGTCTACCTGCTGCGCAACTTCCTGTCGGACATGCCGCCCGCGGAGGCGCTCGAGTTCCTGCTCGACCGGATGCGCCGCACCAAGACCAACAAGGAGTTCCTGGACAGCATGGCGCGCGGCTAATCCGGCTCCACCCTTCCCAGCACCAGCAGATCGTAGGTGGCGCGCTGCGGAGCGGAGAGCTCCCGTGGCATGCCCAGCACGAACGCCGCCCGGCGTGGATCGTCGGGCAGGTGCAGGAGGAGCTGCTCCCGCGGACTGCCGCCGCGGTATGGCCGGGCCCGCCCGCCGGGGTCCACCTCGACCAGTCTGCCGGGACCGCCGAGTTCCGCCAGGAGGCGCCCGTACTCCAGCCATTCGGCGATGGGGTCGCTCCGCTCGTCCGCGACCCGGGGCAGCAGCACCTCCTCGTAGTAGCGCACCGACTCGGCGAGCGCGGCCGGGTCCCGCGCGCGGAGCTCGCGCAGCCGCGCGCGGTAGGCCGCGCGCGGGTCCTCGACCCCCGCTTCCGCCAGCGCCCGCTCCAGCCGTGCCGCCGCTCGCTCCCGGAGATCCTCGCTCATGGCGCGCCACGATGGCCCTGCCGCGCCCGGCCGTCAACCGCCCGCGCCGGCGGGGCCATCGCCGCCGGCGGGGTCCGCGGGGCGGCCTCGGCCGCGGCTTCCCCAAGGACAGGCCGTATGCTATCTTGCCCGATCACGTCCCACACTGGAAGGTTGCCATGCCGCTGTCGCCTCACCTTCGCGAGGATCCGGCCCCGGGCACGCCCGAGGATGTGCTGGAGCTGACCTGGGAGGTGTTCGGCGAGCTGTGCCGGGCCCTGGCCGTCAAGGTCGCCAACAGCGGTTACATGCCGGACCTCGTCGTCGGCATCGCCAAGGCCGGGGTCATTCCGGGAGCCGTGATCGCCTCCATCCTGGACTGCGACTTCTCGTCCATGAAGATCAGCCGCCACGCGGGCGGCGACCGCGTGCGTGCCCAGCCGAAGGTCCTCTCCGCCGCGCCGCGGGAAGCGGCGGGCCGTCGCGTCCTGATCGTGGACGAGATCTGCACCACCGGCGAGACGTTGCGCCTCGCGCTCACCGGCATCCGGAATCTCAAGCCTGCCGACGTCAAGACCGCGACCAGCTTCGTCAAGCTGGGCGGCTACAAGCCCGACTTCTTCGCGATCGAGACGGATGCCCTGGTGATCTTCCCCTGGGACCGGCAGATCGTGGGCGAGGCGGGCGAGCTGATCGTCAATCCCACCTATGAGGGGCTGATCTCTGAGTGACCCGCACGTAAGCGTGCACGAGTACGTGTACGTGTACGTGTACGTTTACGTTTACGAGTACGTGTAGGAGTGCGGGTAGGAGTACGAGTTAGACGTTCCGCCCGACACACGAAAGCGCGGCCGTCGGTGCGTCGCTCGCGCCCGACGGCCGCGCCGGATCGGCGGGGGCTTCACGCCCCGCTGCGTTCTGCCGACCGCGCGTACGAGTACGCCGACACGCTCCGTCCTCGTACTCGCATTCGCAATCGTACTCGTACTCGGACTCGTACTCGTAAACGTGCTCGTGCTCGTAAACGTCCTCGTTAGACGTCCAGATTCCTCACGTACCGCGCGTTCGCCTCGATGAACCGGCGCCGCTGCTCCACGTCGTCCCCCATCAGGGTGGTGAACAGGCGGTCCGCCTCGACGGCGTCCTCGAGCGTGACGCGCAGGATCGTGCGCGTCTCCGGATCCATCGTCGTCTTCCAGAGCTGGTCCGGGTTCATCTCGCCCAGACCCTTGTAGCGCTGGACCATGACGTTGCGCCGCTCGCCCTTCCCGTTGGACGAGAAGCGCTCCAGCAGCTGATCGAGCTCCTCCTTCGAGTACACGTAGTACTCTTCCTTGCCGTGCCCGACGCGATAGAGCGGCGGCTGGGCGATGTACACCATCCCCTCTTCGATCAACTGCCGCATGTGGCGGTAGAAGAACGTCAGCAGCAGCGTGCGGATGTGCGCGCCGTCCACGTCGGCGTCCGTCATGATGATGATCTTGTGGTAGCGCGCGCTCTTGATGTTGAACTCGTCCTCCCCGATCCCCGTCCCGATCGCCGTGATGATGGTGCGGATCTCCTCGTTGGAGAGAATCTTGTCCATCCGCGCCTTCTCGACGTTCAGGATCTTGCCGCGCAGAGGGAGGATCGCCTGGAACTCCCGGTTCCTGCCCTGCTTGGCGCTGCCGCCCGCGCTGTCACCCTCGACGAGGTAGATCTCGCACATCGCGGGGTCGGTGATCGAGCAGTCCGCCAGCTTGCCCGGCAGGATGCTCCCCTCCAGCGCGTTCTTGCGCCGCACCAGCTCGCGCGCCTTGCGGGCCGCGATGCGGGCGCGCGCCGCCTGGATCGCCTTCTCGACGATCGCACGTGCGACGGACGGGTTCTCGTCCAGGAACGTCGAGAGCTTCTCGTTGACGACCTGCTCGACGGCGCCGCGGACTTCGGAGTTCCCCAGCTTCGTCTTCGTCTGCCCCTCGAACTGCGGCTCGCGCACCTTGACCGAGAGGACCGCGGTGAGCCCCTCTCGCACGTCGTCGCCGGACAGGCTGTCGAGCTCCTTCTTCAGCAGGCCGTTCTTGCGCGCGTAATCGTTGAGCGTGCGCGTGAGCGCCGCCTTGAAGCCCGTCAGGTGCGTGCCGCCCTCGTGGGTGTTGATGTTGTTGACGAAGGTGAACGTGTTCTCGGTGTAGCCGTCGTCGTACTGGAGCGCGAGCTCGATCTCCGCTTCCTCCCGGCTGGCCTCGATGTAGACCGGCTTGGGATGCAGCGGCTTGCGGCTCCCGCGCAGGTACGTCACGAACTCGATGATGCCGCCCTTGTAGAGGTACTCCTCCTTGCGCGGCCCGCCCTCGCCCCGCTCATCCGTCAGCGTGATCAGCAGCCCGCGGTTGAGGAAAGCGAGCTCGCGGAGCCGGTTGGCCAGCATGTCGAACTGGTAATCCAGCTCGGTGAAGATCTGCGGGTCCGGCTTGAACGAGACCGTGGTGCCCGTGCCCCGGGCCTTGCCCACCTTCTGCAGCTCGGTGACCTTGTTGCCGCGCGAGTAACGCTGCCGGTAGACGTGACCATCCCGCCAGCGCACCTCGACCTCGAGCCATTCCGACAGGGCGTTGACCACGCTCACGCCCACGCCGTGCAGTCCGCCCGACACCTTGTACACGCTCTTGTCGAACTTCCCGCCGGCATGGAGCATGGTCATGGCCACCTCGACGCCCGGGCGCCGCTCCGTGGGATGCAGGTCGACCGGGATGCCGCGGCCGTTGTCGGTCACGGAGATGGAGCCGTCGGGCCGGATCACGACGTCGATGCGGGTGCAGTAGCCGGCCAGCGCCTCGTCCACGGCGTTGTCCACGACTTCGTAGACCAGGTGGTGCAGGCCGCGCGCGCCCGTCGAGCCGATGTACATCCCGGGCCGGCGCCGCACCGCCTCGAGGCCCTTGAGGATCTGGATCTGGCCGGCACTGTACTCGTTCGCCTTCGGCTGCTGTTTCGCCATATCGCCTTCGCTAGAGAGTGGCGGGAACGCAACTCTGGATGGTACCCCGAAACCGACCGTCGGTTGCCCCGGCGGCCGCCCCATAACTCGTTCGCCGGCGCGGCTTTGCCAGCATCACCGCTCGGCCATGACGAAGCGGATCCGCGCCAGCCGCCCCCGCCGCCGGCCGGCGTTCAGCCGCTTCAGGATCTCGCCTTCCATGAGCTTCAGCTCCATGAGCCACGCGCTGGACCGGACGGCCACCACCAGCGCCCCCCTGGAGACCCGCAGGGGCGTCGTCACCGCGGCGATGGCGGGCCCGACCACCTCGGGCCATGACGGGACCGCGCCGGCCTCCTCCACCTTCTCGGCGAGCCCGGCCCGCTCCAGGTAGCTGGCCAGGACCTGGCCCACCGGTGCGGGCCCGCGCTCTTCCCGGCTCACGCGTGGATCCTCCCGGCCTCGATGCGCCAGTGCGGCAGGCGGCCGCCGCGCGGCTCGAGGTCCGTGGCCTTGGGCGCCGTCAGGATGACCTGCCCCCGCTCCTCCGCCTCCAGCAGCTCGAGAAGCCGGTACCCGCGCCCCGGGTCCAGCTCCGCGAACACGTCGTCCAGGAGCACGAGCGGCTCCCTTCCCCGGCCGGCCCGCACCGTGTCCGCCTCGATCATGCGCAGCGCAATGGCCGCCGTCCGGCGCTGCCCGCCCGAGCCGAACTCCCGCAGATCGACCGAACTCTCGGCGTCAACGAACTCGAGGTCGTCGCGGTGCGGCCCGGCCAGCGTCATGCCGCGCTCGCGCTCGCGCTCCGCGCCGTGGGCGAGTTCCGCGAGGAACGCGGCCTCCACCTCCTCCGGGCTGCACGACTCCGGCGGCCGGGCCAGGCCGAGCCCCGGCCGGTACCGCAGGCACGCACCCGCTCCCCCGCTCATGGCGGCGCAGCGGCGCCGGAACGCATCGGCGTGCGCGCGCACCCACTGCGCGCGCGCCACGATGATCTGCGCGCCTGCGGCCGCCAGCGCCTCGTCCCACGGCTCGAGCAGCGCCCGGCCCGCGCGGCTACGCAGCATCGCATTGCGCTGCCGGAGGACCTGGCGATAACGCTGCAGCCAGCGGAGGTAGCCCGGCTGGTTCAGCGAGAGGACGATGTCCAGGAAGCGCCGCCGCTCGCTCGGCGCGCCCGCGACCAGCGAGAGGTCCGAAGGCGAGAACACGACCACGCCCGCAAGCCCCACCGCGTCGCCCAACCGCTCGGGCTCGGCGCCCCCGACCGTCACTCGCTTGCGCCGTGTCCGGCGTTCGAACGCCGCCGTGATCTCCTGCTCCTGACCCGTCGCCTCGTCGCGGAACCGGCCGCGGATGTGGAACGCATCCGCGCCGAAGCGGACCAGCCGCTCGTCCGGCGCTCCGCGGAAGGACCGGAAAGTCTCGAGGTAGTAGATCGCCTCGAGCAGGTTTGTCTTCCCCGCGCCGTTGTCCCCGATGATCGCGGCGCCGACGGCCGGGAACGCGAGGTCGAGCTCCGCGAAGTTGCGGAAATCCCGGAGGCGCAGCTCGACACAGATCAGCGCGAAGATCGGGGCACTCATGGAGCGCGGAATATACTCCCGCGCGCACCCTCGGGCAAAGCCGCGCGGCCCCGGCCGGCCCGGGCGGTCCGCCCGGCCGCGGCCGCGCCCGGCCGCGCCTCGGAGGGGCGGTGGACGCCCCGGGCTACCGCCCCTGGAACCGCGCCGGCCGCTTCTCCAGGAAGGCCTGCATCCCCTCCCGCATGTCCGCCGTGGCGGCCAGCAGCCCGAACAGGTGCGCCTCGAAGGACAGCGCGTCCTCCATGGCCGTGTCGTAGCCGTGGTCCACCGCCTCCAGCGCCAGCCCCACCGCCACGGGGCCGTTGGCGAGGATGCGCCTGACCAGCTCCTCCGCCGCGGAGCGGACCTCGGCCTGGGGCACCACGCGGTTGACCAGTCCGATGCGGTACGCCTCCGCCGCATCGATCATCTCGCCGGTCAGGATCAGCTCGAGGGCGCGGCCCCGCCCCACGAGCCGCGGCAGGCGGACCGTGCCGCCGTAGCCCGGGATGATCCCCAGCTTCACCTCCGGGAGGCCGAAGCGGGCGCCCTCGGCGGCGATCCGGATGTGGCACGCGAGCGCGAGCTCGAGCCCGCCACCCAGCGCGTAGCCGTTCACCGCGGCGACGACCGGCTTGGGCAGCCGCTCGATGAACCGGAACGTCTCCTGTCCCCGCCTGGACACCCGCACGCCGCTGAGCGGGTCCATCTGAGCCAGCTCGGCGATGTCGGCGCCGGCGACGAACGCCTTCTCGCCCGCGCCGGTCACGACGACGCCGCGCACTTCGTCGTCGCGGGCGAGCGATCGGAACGCACGGTCGAGCTCCGCGACGGTCTCCGCGTTCAGTGCGTTCAGCTTTTCGGGGCGATTCACCACCAGGGTCGCCACGCCATCCCGCCGCTCGATCTCGAGGAAGCGGTACGCCTCGTTCTCTGTCATGTCGCGCAGCCGTGGTTGGGTCGCGGATGATCGGTTTCGCGCCGCGAAAGATAGGCGCCGGCCGCCGCCGGGCAACGCCGTTCCGAGGAGCGTCCCTACGGTGGAAGCCGTCGCGCTTCGAGGTGACGAGCCCTGGCCGCCGGGCAAGGCGGTTCCGGGGGCCTCCGCGGACGCGCCGGCCGCGCGCCGGGCAACGCGGTGGCGGCCGGAAGCGCCACGGCCCACCCTGCCCGCACGCTTCGGTCCGCGGACGCGGCGGCTTCGCGCCCGGCGGGCGGCCTCGCCGCCGACTGGCCGCCGCACGACCGGCCGCCGGCGCCACGCCCGATCAGCGGCGGCGCCACGAGGGATTCAATCGGCGGCGGCGCCCCGCACGATGCCTTCGACCACGCGGTCCGGGTCGAAGTAGCGCTGCGCCAGGTCGCGGATGGCATCCGCCGTCACCGCGTGGATGGCGGACTCGAACTCGCGGAGCTCGGCGAGCCCGCGCCCCAGCAGCAGCGCGTCGGCGAGGTCGCCGAGTTGTGCCGCGTTGGTCTGGCCGCGGATCTGCCACGCGCCGACCGTGTAGCGCTTCGAGCGTTCGAGCTCCTCCGCCGTGACCCGCTCCTCGCGCAGGCGGGCGAACTCCTCCAGCAGGCCCTGCCGCGCTTCTTCCTCACACTCCGGCGCGGTCGCGATGTAGCCCACGAACGCGCCGGCCAGCGGCCGCGTGATGGGGTAGGCCGCCACGGTGTAGGCGAGCGAGCGCCGGCTGCGCAGCTCCTCGAAGAACCGGGCACCCAGGCCACTGAGCACGTTGGAGAGCACCTCCGCGGCGTGCCTGTCCGGGTGGTTCCGGTCCGGCCCCGGGAACCCCAGGGCGAGCGCCGTCTGCGCCTTCGCCCTCGCCTCTGTCCGCTTGCGCGGGCCTGCCGGCCAGACCGCCCGCGGCGGCTCCTCCTGCGGCCGCATGGCCGGCAGCCCGGCGAGCTCCGCGGCGATCGCGGCCGCCGCCTCATCGGGTTCCACGCCCCCCACCGCGAGCACCCAGGGCGCGCCCTCCAGGACCTCGCGGGCATGCCACGCCCGCAGCTCCTCCGCGGTCACGGCGCGCAGCGCGGCGTCCGTCGCCGCGAGAGAGAACCCGTAGGGATGCCCCGGGAACGCGCCCTCGAGGAAGAGCCGCAGCGGGTACCGGTACATGTCATCGCGCACCTGCTCGAGATCCGCGAGCGCCACCTTCCGCTCCCGTTCGACCTCGTCTTCCGGAAAGGCCGGGTGCAGCGCGGCGTCGAGCAGCAGATCGAGCCCGCGCGCGAAGCGGTGCGCCGGGATCGTCAGCGTCCAGGCCAGGACGTCGGCCGACACGGCCGGCACGATCACTCCGCCCAGCGCCTCCGTTTCCTCCGCGAGCCGGGCCGCGGTCCGCCGCTCCGTGCCCCGGATGGACGCGCGGGCCATGAAGGCCGTGATACCGGCGCGCTCCGCCGCCTCGCGGTTCGCCCCGCCGCGCCGGAACAGCCCCAGCGCAACCAGGGGAGAGGAGGCCCGCGGCTTGATCGCGATGCGCACACCGTTGGCGAGGTGATAGAAATGGACGCCGTCCTCCACGTCGTCCGGCTCCAACCGCGCCGGGCGATGCGCCTGCCGGCTGGACGGCCCGTCCCCTCCTCTGCGCCCGGCCTCCGCCCCGTCCGCCTCGCCGCCCGGCTCCGGGCCGTCCCTCGCGCTGTCCGCCGCGCTGTCCGCCGCGCTCTCCGCCGCGCCGAGCAACGCCGGCAGCCCGGCCGCGCTCCAGCCCAGCGCGGGGGCCGTCGCGGGCCGGTAGACCAGCACGCTCGCGCGGTCCAGCGAGAGCCAGTCGCGGGCCACGCGCCGCACATCCTCACGTGTGACCGCGAGGAGCCGGTCGAGGTAGGCGGCGGCAAGGCGCCAGTCGCCGAGCGCCTGCCACTCCGCGAGCACGTTCGCCTGCCCCTCCATCGTCTCCAGCCGCCGTAGGAAGCGCGCTTCCAGCAGACTCTTCGCGCGCTCGAGCTCCGGCTCGCCGATGCCTGCGGAACGAACGCCGTCCACCACGGCCCAGATCGCCGCCAGCGCCCGCGGCACGTCCGCGGGCTCAGCTCCCGCGCTCACGCAGAAGACCCCGATGTCCACCGGGGTGTAGTTGCCGGCGGTGATGCTCGTCGCCAGGCCCGTCTGGCGCACGCGCCGGTAGAGCCGCGAGGCGCGCCCCTGGCCGAGCACGGTCGCGAGCAGGTCGAGGGCCGGCGTCTCGGCGGCCAGCGGTCCGGGTGTGCGCCAGCCCCAGGCCAGCCGGCTCTCGATGATGTCCCCCTCCATCTCCCGGAAGCGCAGGCCGATCCGCTCCGGCTCCTCCGGCGCGGGCTCGTGCACGGGCTCGCCCGGCGGCATGTCGCCGTAGAACCGCTCCACGAGCGCGAGCGTCCTGGCAGGGTCCACGTCCCCGGCCACGACGAGCACGATGTTCGAGGGGCGATACAGGTTGCGGTAGTACTCCCAGACGTCTGCACGCGTGAGGCGGCGCAGTCCTTCCTCCGTCCCGATCCGCCAGCGCCGCATGCGGTGCACATCGAACATCAGCTCGTACAGCGACTCGACCGCGACGGCTCCCGGATCGTCCAGCTTGCGCCGCGCCTCCTGGATGATGACCAGCAGCTCGCGCCGCAGCTCCTCCTCGTCGATCTGGGAGTTGCGCAACGCATCGGACTGCACGTCCAGCCCGAGCTCGAGCGCGGAGGATGGCAGGACCGTGTAGTACGACGTGTGGTCGTAGATCGTCCCCGCGTTCAGGTAGCCGCCGGCCGCCCTCGTCTCGCGCGCGATGTCGCCCGCGCGCCGCTGCTCCGTCCCCTTGAAATACATGTGCTCCAGCACGTGGCTGATCCCGACCAGGCGGTCCGGTTCGTTGAAGTACCCTGCCTTGACGTGCGTCACGATGGCCACGACCGGCGCCGAGTGATCCTCGCGAATCAGCACGGTCAGCCCGTTGCTCAGCCGGTGCTCGAACGTCGGCACGCGCAGAAATGCTGCGGATCCCTTCACACGTCCCTCTTTTCTCACGACGACGGGCACGGAGCGGCGCCGAACCTAGGAGCCGGCCCCGCGGTCGGCAACCCGCCGGGACGGAACGGAACACGAGTTGCCGGTCTACGCCTGACGGGCCGGCGGGAGGAGTGCGATGAACGAGAGGAACCGTGCCATCCTGGATGGCGCCGTGCTGATCTCGCGCCGCACGGCGGCCGACGCGGTGCTCCTCGCGGCCGCGCTGCCCGAGGAGGCCGCGTACCTGCGCGGCCAGCTCGCGGGCGAGCACCGCGTGGTGGCGGCCGCGCCGCCGAACGGCGCCGTGCACCCGGCGCACGAGCACGATATCCTCGCACTGCCCGAAGTCCGCCTGCGCCGACGGGGCCGGGCGAAGGTCGCCCTGCTCGAGGGCCTGGCCGCCGGCCTGCTCCGGCCGGGCGAGCGCGTCATCATCATCTCCGGCAACGCCGGCGAGGGCCCGTCCGAGCTGGACACGGTCGCGGTGGTCGAGCTGCGGCACGACGAGGAGCTGCTGGACGGGCACCCGGAAGCGACGCTCGGCCTCCTCGGCCACATCGCCGACCCGGCGGTCTTCGACTGCGTCCTCGGGCTGTGCGTGCAGCTCGGCCGCGAGGGCCGGGAGGGGCGGCGCGTTGGCCTGCTGATCACGCTGGGGGACCACGAGGCGGTGCTGGCCCGTTCGCACCCCATCGTGCTCAACCCGTTCGAAGGCCACCCGGAAGAGGCGCGCTCGATCCTGAACCCCGGGACGCGGCGTGCCGTGCGCGAGTTCTCCGGGATCGACGGCGCGTTCGTCCTGCGCAGCGATGGCGTGATCGTGGCGGCCGGCCGCTACCTGGAGGCGCTGGCGCCCGAGCGCGAGCTGCCTCCCGGCCTGGGGGCGCGGCACCGCGCGGCCGCGGGAATCACGGAGGCCACGCGCTGCGTCGCCTTCGTCGTCTCCCAATCCACCGGCGACACGCGCGTCTACGTCGGTGGCCGGCTGGTGGTCACGATCGAGCGGACCGATTGACGCGGGGGTGCACATCATGCGATCCTGGGCCGGGGTGTCCGCCGCCCAGGCGCCGTTGCCCTCACACGCGGAGTCGACTGTGCTGGTCTACCTGAACGGCGCGTACGTCCCGCAGGGCGAGGCGCGCGTCTCCGTCGAGGATCGGGGGTTCCTGTTCGCCGATGGCGTCTACGAGGTCATCCGCGTCTACGAGGGACACCCGTTCCTGCTCGAAGCGCACCTGGAGCGCCTGCGCCAGGGGCTCCGGGCGCTCCGCATCGACGACCCGGGCACGGCCGGGCTGCAGGCGGTCGCCGAACGGCTGCTCGACGAGAACGGGCTCCGCTCCGGCGACGCGACGATCTACATCCAGGTCACGCGCGGCGCCGCGCCTCGCGCGCACGCGTTTCCGCCCGCAGGCACCCGGCCGACTCTCTACGTGGCGGCGAAGCGGTTCCGCCCGCATCCGCCCGAGTACGCCCGGGACGGCGTGGCGGCCATCACCTACCCCGACACGCGCTGGTCACGCTGTGACATCAAGTCCGTGTCGCTCCTCGCCAACGTGCTCGCGAACCAGGCGGCCAAGGACGCGGGCGGGTTCGAGGCGCTGTTCGTGCGCGACGGAATCGTGATCGAGGGCTCCCACTCCAACTTCTTCGCCGTCCGCGACGGAACGCTCGTGACCTATCCCGCGTGCAACTACATCCTCGCCGGCATCACGCGCCAGCGGGTGATGGAGCTGGCCGCCGCTCTGGGCATCCCGGTTGCGGAGGGCCCGATCCCCGTCGAGGCCCTCTCCGACACCACGGAGCTCTTCCTCTCCGGGACGACGACGGAGATCCTCCCCGTCACGCGCGTGGACGGCCGCGCCATCGCGGACGGCCGCCCCGGCCCCATCACGCAACGGCTGCAGCGCGCATTCAGGGAGTCCATCTGACCCCTCGGGCCCGCGAGGAGGCGCCGGCTCAGCCCGTGTCCGCCACGGCCTCGACGTAGAGCGCCTGGATCAGCACCTTCCCCGCCGCCAACGCGGGGACCGCGAGCAGGAGCCCGAGGAATCCGAACAGGACGGACATCAGCACCTGCACGAGCAGGGTGAGCGCGGGGGGGAGCTGCACCATTCCCTTCATCAGCAACGGCAGGACGAGGTTCGCCTCGGCTTGCTGGATGCCCACGTACAGCAGCAGCACCCACAGCGCCTTGGCCGGCGAGATCACCAGGGCCAGCATCAGCGCGGGCACGGCGCTCAGGATGGGGCCGAAGTACGGGATGAACTCGAGCAGCCCGGCGAGCAGGCCGAGCGCGAGCGCCGCGGGAATGTCCAGCAACCACAGCCCCGCCGATGTCAGCACGGCGATCAGTGCCATGCTGAGCGCGGTCCCCACCATCCAGCGCCGCAGCGTGCTCCCCACCTCCTCGAGCGCCTGGCGGATCCGCGGCCGGTTGCGCCGCGGCACGAGCGAGACGAGGCCGTCCAGGTAAAGTCGCGGCTCGATCGCGAGATAGAGGCCCGCGAACAGGACCACCAGCCCGCCGCCGACCGCCCCGACCAGCGAGTTCAGCAGCGGCAGCGCGCCCGTCAACAGCCGCGCGACTTCCATCGTCACGCGCTGCTGGACCTGGTCCTGGATCGGCCCGGCGGGCGTGCCGAACTGCCCGCTCAGCACCCGGTACTGCCCCTCTGCCCAGGCGACGACCTGCGCGAGCGCCGCAGGGAGTTGCTCCCGCAACTCCAGCGCCTGCTCCCGCAGCGTCGGCCAGAGGAGCACCGCGGCCACAGCCGCCATGCCGACCCCGAGCAGCAGCACGCCGATCGCCGCGGCCGCGCGCGGGACACCCCGCGCCTCCAGCCAGCCCACGAAGATCGAAAGGAACGAGGCGACCAGGACCGCGAAGAAGGCGATGAACAGGACGTCACGACCCAACCAGACCAGGCCCGCGAGCGCGCAGAGCAGGATCACCACCAGCGCCGCGCGCGCCACGAACCCCAGCGTCACCGCGCGCCTGCCCTCCGGCAGACGCCCGCCTTCCCGCTCCGCCGTCGCCATCACCGCTCCATCCCCGGTCCAGTACCGCCGGCGCACGGCGCGTGCCACCTCGCCCTCTCCCGCCATGGCCCTGGCCCCGGTGCGCTCCCATCTTGCCTTCGGCCCTCCCGCCCGGTAGGCTGAGCCCCAGCCGCCGGTTTTCGCGCGCAAGGACCGAAAAAGTACCGAAACACCGAGCCTCACACGGGGTACTCACCGTGCCGCCGGACCTGCTCCGGCGGCTCGACGGACGAGAAAGGTGGGATCAGATGAGTCGGTCACTCAACAAGGTGATGTTGATCGGGAACGTGGGCGCGGAGCCGGAAGTCCGGCAGACCCCGTCAGGCACCAAGGTGGCCAAGGTCTCGCTCGCCACGAACCGGACCTTCACGGATCGTAGCGGCCAGCAGCAGGAGAAGACCGAGTGGCACCGCCTGACGTTCTGGGACCGGCTGGCGGACCTCGTCGAGCAGTACGTACACAAGGGGGACCGGCTCTACGTCGAGGGTCGGATCGAGTACTCGCAGACCGAGGACGAGCACGGCCAGCCGCGCTACTGGACGGACATCGTGGTGCGGGAGATGGTCATGCTGGGCGGCGCGGGGGCCGGGGCAGGAAACGCGTACGAGGGCGGCCGCCCCCAGCGCGGGGCTCGGCAGCCCGTCGCGCCGGCGTCGCCGTTCGACGAGGACGACGACCTCCCGTTCTGAGCGACGCCGCAGCGCCGCATCCGGGCGCAGCGGCGCCGCGTGTCAGCCGCGCATCCGGCGCGCGCGGTCGGTGAGCCCGTCGATGACGGCCCGACTGAGCGCGGATCGGAGTTGCGCGAACATCGAGCGGCCGCGCCGTCGCGTGGCTCGTGCGCGCTGCTCGAGCCGCTTCCGCCTCTCCGCGCGCCAGCGCCGGAGCTGCTCGCGCTCCCCTGCGCTCAGCTCGTGGCGCTGCGCGCCGCGGCGCGCCTCCCTCCCGCCGCCCCGGCGCAGCATGCCCAGCACGACGCCGGTGCCGAACGCGATCCCGAGGCTCGGCCAGACGCTGGACCGGATCCGCCGCCTCACGGGCCGGAGCACGTCCAGGCGGTTGCGCAGGTCCTCCCTCTTCTCCTGTAGCCGGAGCTCGATGGCGTCCAGTGTCCCGGAGATGCGGCCCCGGGTGCTCTCGATCTCGCGCCGCGCCTCCTCGATCGTCGTGGGCTGGACCTCGCGCCGCGCCTGACCATCGCCCGTCACGCCCGGCCGCCCCACGCCTCGCGCCACACGAATCTCCCGCGCCATGTCGTCCCCTCCAGATCGCGGTCTCTCCTGCCGGTGTTGCACTAATCGTTCCGCCGGCAGGTCGGTCGGCCGGGAGGGGCGCCCCTCGCTCCGCGGATCAGCGCAGCGCGCGCGGCCCGCGGGCGGACGTCGGATCGCCGTCCGCTTTCCCGGCTCAGCCCCGATCTGCGCCGCCGCCCCGAGGTAGTGGATCCTCTCGAGCGCCGCTAGCTCCGCGGATCAGGGCAACGCGCGCCGCTGGCGGGCCGCATCCCGGTCCGGCGGGAGCGCAGGGGTCTCCACCACCTGGATCTCGTCGGCCGCGAAATAGCGGGCCTCCCGATCCCCGTCGAGGATGACGCCGTAGGAGTGGGCGCGGTATTCGCTGGCATCCACCACGGTTCCGATCCGGCCGACCGCGGCCGGATCCAGGGGAAGCATGCCGCGTTGGATGCGCACGCGCGTCCCTGCGGGGATGAGTGCGCCGGTCACCGCCATCTGAAGCCTCCGAGAGAAATCGTATTCTGCCTCCGCAACCTACGATGACGGTGAGGCCCATGCCGCGCAATCCCTTGCAGCCGGCGGCCTCGCTCCCGATATTGCGGGGGCTGGAACGCCGACTTGTCAGGGAGAGGAGGATTCTTTGGACACGAATGCGGAGCGCGGCGCGGCGCCGCTCGGGCTCCTGGCGGGCATCACGGTGGGCGTGTTGTGGGTGCTCATGGCGGCAGGCGCGCTGGCCAGCGCGGCCGCAGGCGCGCGCGCGTCCAGGCCGGACTGGGTGCTGGGCTGGACCCTGATCGGCGTGCTGCTGCTCGCGGCGGGGCTGTCGGCGCTGATCGGGGCGTGGCTACACCATCGCGCCGCCGCGCGTCACTGACCTCCTCGCGGCGCGCGGTCTTCCCAGAACCCCAGCATCTCGCTCTCGAATCGTTCGGGCGCCGCCCGGTAGCTCGCCACCCACTGCTCGAACGGGGGCAACGCCATGCTCGCGGTCAGCGCCTCGGTCACCCGCTGCACCAGCGCCCGAAACGACAAGCCCGGAGCTTCGGGCTCCGGGATGGAAAGCACAGCCACCGGGGACAGCGCGGCCCCGGGCAGCGACCCGTCAGCGCCCGGGCCCTCGGCGCGCAGCGCCCGGTTCGACCCGATACCCCCGCTCCCCGCCGGCGCGCCGTGCGCCAACTGGTAGATCTCGTCCGGCGTCAACTGCAGGAAGCGATCCGCCACCTGCGCCGAGCACCAGTCAAGGTATTTCGCCCGCAGGATCTTCTCGTCCGCGGGTTCAGCAACCATTTCCGCAAGGCCTTGCTGGAGGAGCACGTCATGCAGCCGGCTGCCTCCCGCGGAGCCACTCCGGCGCCGCGGACCGGCCTGGCCCATCCGCCTCTACCGTAGGCCGCGCACCCCGCCCCGTCAACCCCGGCCCGCTCCTCTCGGGGCGCGCCCCCTCCTCAGGGCTGCTCCCGGCCCAGCTCCTCCCTCGCTCGCAGGTGCTCGAAGATGGCCCGCCGCGTCACACCATACATCAGGATCCGGCTCAGCACCTCCGGATCGCTCCGCTGCACCTCTTCCACCTCGGACGCCACCGCCCTGGGTAGGCGCACGCGCAACTCCACGGCACGCGTTTCTGACATCGCTCCGCCTCGAGCACCTCGCGAGAGTTTTCCAAAAATTTGCCTGGATCGGCCCGGGCCTCTCCACAGCCGCGCGGCGCCGCCCCCATCAGCGGCGAGCGGCCGCCAAGATAGGCGGGCGGGTCGGCCCCGTCAAGGCCGGGCCGTAACCGCTGACGCGCCAAGCCCTTATGCGGATATGATTGCAATACAACGACTTGCGATGCCACAACCGACGCCGGACCGTCCGTTTCCAGTCGGCCGCACGCGCCTCGCCCGCAAGCGGCCGAGCACGCCGAACTCGTGCGCTGGACAGGGGTTCCGGCAGGCCGTCCAGCGGCCTGCGGCGGGCTCGCGCCGGTGTCGAAAATCGCAAAATCCGGTGCCGGCGGACCCGCTTCACGCCGCCGGCGCCGGGTACGCATCGCGCAGCCGCACAGCGGGGGCGGGCGTCTCCCACCGCTCGAGCTGTTCGAGCGTGTTCGCGTGGCCGAAGACGTCCAGCGCGCGCCTGACGACCTGGTAGCGTTGCGGCTCGTAGCGAGCATACAGCATGAGCAGGCCGAGGCGGATCTCATCCATCAGGGCGCGCGCCTCGGAGAGCGAGAGGGGCAACGGGAACCGGAGGTCGTATGCCGTGCCGTCATGCTGCGGGAGGCGGTAGCTATCGGCGCCGGGGAACGCGTCCAGCAGCAGGCGCTCGAACGCCGGGTCGGGCCCGGGCCGGCCGCGCTCGATGCGTAGCACGGCGTCGTCGTAGCGGAAGTGGAAGGTCGCAACGTCCCCGGGGGCCAGGACGATCCGCGCGGCGGTGCGCTCGTTCAGGTCGAGGTCGCGCACCACGTCCCGGAAGCCGATGCGCAGGATGGTCGGGCGGGCGAGCGCGGTGAAGCCCGTGCGGCGCAGCACGCTGATCGTGATGGCCTGGCAGTACTGCCGGAGCGGGCCGGACACGACCTCGCCGCTGGCGAGGGAGAGGTCGCGGGGGGATCGGAGGAGGAGCCGCACGTGGTCCAGGGTCGGCTCGTAGACCCAGTCGAGGATGACGAGCTCGGCGCTCAGGTCCAGGTGGCGCACCTCGGCGCTGCCGAGATCCAGCACCTCGGCCGAGGCCGCGTACTCGCCGTCGAGGACGAGGCCCAGGCCGATGTCATCGATGCGGCCGCCCCTGGACTCGATCTGGTGCGATTCGCGGTACTGGATGATCGCCCGGCTGAGCGGCAGGTCGCCGACGCCGGGGACGTCGGCGAGAGCTTCCGGCCGGGTGCGGAGAGCCAAACCCATTCCATCCTCCCCCGAGTGTGGTGCGCCGGGCAGCCGCGGCTGCCGGCGCCGTGGTCTTGGAGCAGTCGTCGGGCGTCGAGCGCCCGAAGACACGGGTATCGAGATCCGGGTGGGTCGCCGGCGACAGCCGCCGTCGCGCCCGCCGGTCCCGGCGCACGCACTGCGCCGGAGGGACCCGACCTCGCCTTCGAGGCCGTCCGGCGGGCCGCCGCCGCGGCGGCACAGCCGCGGGCGCGGCGACGCACCCGGTGAGAAGGCCGTGGGGTCGGGCGCCGGCCGGAAAAACAGAACCGGGTCTGCGGCGCACACGACTCCCTTGCGCCGCAAACCCGGTTTCGTTAGTCTTCGCGGTGCCACCCAACGAAGCCGAAAACCGCCTGCGGCGCGGCTGGAGGGGACCCCGGGAGCGGCCAACTCCCGGGGTCCTTTCTCTTCCTCGCCGGCCGGCGGGCCAGGCGGCCCGGCTCGCGCCTCGCGTGGCCTGGATGGACGGCGCCCCCGTATCGAGGGTAAACGTCACCCTTGACACGGGGGCGGCTCGCTCTTACACTGGTCTCCAGCCACGGAGGTTGGGCGGGCCGCCACCCGCATCGACCGCGAGAGCTCCCGGTTGCCAGCCGGGGGCTCTCGTTTTTTCATGCTGCCGATCCCCACCTGCGCGGGCCGGCTGCCGCCGGTGCGAGGTGCGGCCCCGCAGACCTCCAGGGGCCGGATCACGCCGCCGGGCCCGGCGCCCACGCCCGCCCCGCTTGCGCCAGCAACGAAAATCGCCGCCCGGTCAAGGATGCCCGTGGACCTTGAGAGGGAGGCGACAACAGGGAAACGCTGCTGCGCGCGAAGAAACGAGGACAACGGGGTCGCCGCCCCGACGACTCGCGGGCGCGCCGCGGTTGCCAGCCGCGCCGCGCCACGGGTCCGAGACCCGTAACGGGTCTCTGGGAGAAGCGGCCCGCCGGTTGCCAGCCGGCGGGCATCGCATCGCGGTTACCATAACGCGGCCGCGTCCCGGGGTCAAGGATCGTATGGATGCGTCGCAGCGGCACTGCAGCGCGCGAGATCGGCGGCCGCAGGCGGGGGCGCTCGTCCTTGACAGTGGCCGGACCGGCCCGCTAGCGTGCACGGGCACGCCGGGGCCGGGCGCGACGCGACTCGAACGCGGCCCGCGATTCGGCGGTGACCCGTCCGCGCACCGACGCACGGCGGCGCGGCCGGCGCACGGAGCGTTCTCGTGATCTCCAGCTCGCAGCGACAGCATCGCGGCCCGGAGGACCCGGGTAGGGGCGCGACGCCGCGCGACATCGTGGACGCCACGGCGAGGGAGCGGGAGGACCGCGAGCTGAACGCCTCCGCCCCTGCGCTGCCCGCGCGTTCGCGCTCCTACTGCTTCATCGAACGGCACGGGCGGTCGTACACCGTCTTCCTGGTCACCTATCCGGCGGGGCCGCAGCGGTGGCGCGGCTACTTCGTGTTCCGGGCCGCGGGCGATGACGGCCGCGGGCTGGAGGTGCGCACCGCCGACCTGTTCGTGGAGCGGAGCGAGCAGGAGATCGACGAGCGCGCCCGGGGACTCGGCCGGCCGCTGATCCAGGCGCTGCTCGAGTCGGCGCTCCACACCCACGAGCGGAATGCGCTGGCGGCGGAGAGCGCGCGGAGGTCGCTGCGCGACATTCTGGCGAGGCGCGCCGCCGAGCTGGCAGCGGACGAGCCGGCGGGAGCGGAGCAGCAGCTCTCGCTGGATCGCCTGCGGTCGCTGTACGAGTCGTACCGGCTCGATCAGGTGGCGCACCTCATCGCGCTCATCGCCCCTGAGGATTTCCGCGCGCTGGTCACGCGCCTGCTGGAAGGCCGCGAGATCGATTTCCGCTCGCGGGACCGGTACCAACTGGCGATGCTGGTCGTGCAGGAGATCGAGCGGCACCTGCCTCTGCCGCCCTTCGAGCACTGGGTGGGCGATTACCTCGCGCACCGGGAGGCGTACCGGCAGTACTCGCATGCCCTGCACCGCGAGGCCGTGCTTCCGTAGCCGCGTGGAGCCGGCCGCCCGCCGCGGACATCAGCGATCATCATTCACGTCGGCGTACCAACGGAGGTGAGCGTGGCCCGGGAGAGCTGGCTCAGGCGGAACGCTTTGCTTCTCCTCCTCGTCTTCATGCCCATCGCGCTGCTCCTGGAGCACGTCCTGCACGTGGGCGGGCTGTGGGTGTTCGTCACCTCCGCGCTGGCGATCGTCCCGTTGGCGGGCCTGATGGGGCGCGCGACGGAGCACCTCGCGGCGCGGCTGGGGGAAGGCGTGGGCGGCCTGCTCAACGCGACGTTCGGCAACGCGGCCGAGTTGATCATCGCGATCATCGCGCTGCGCGCGGGGCTGCACGACCTGGTCAAGGCGTCCATCACCGGCTCGATCATCGGGAACATCCTGCTGGTCTTCGGGCTGGGCGCCCTGTACGGCGGGATCAAGCACCAGACGCAGCGGTTCAACGCGACGGCGGCGGGCCTGAGCGGGACGCTGCTGGTGCTGAGCGCGATCGGGCTGGTGATCCCGGCGATCTTCCACTTCCTGGCGCGGGGCGCCCCCGCACCCGCGGAGCAGGAGCTCAGCCTCGAGATCGCGATGGTGCTCATGGCGACGTACCTGCTGAGCCTGGTGTTCACGCTCCGCACGCACCGTCACCTCTACGTGGGCACGGCCGGGGCGGAGGCGCTCGAGGAGCTCGGCGAACCCGTGGGCTCGGTCGGCCGAAACCTGCTGGTGTTGCTGGCGGCGACGGCGGGCGTGGCGTTGATGAGCGAGCTGCTGGTGGGAGCGGTGGAGGAGGCGGCGGAGGCGTTCGCGATGAATGAGGTGTTCGTGGGCGTGATCCTGGTGGCGCTGATCGGCAACGCGGCCGAGCATTCGACGGCGGTGCTGATGGCCGGCAAGAACAAGATGGACGCGGCGATCACGATCGCGATGGGGTCATCCATCCAGGTCGCGCTGTTCGTGGCGCCGCTGCTCGTGTTCCTGAGTTACGCGATCGGGCCGCAGCCCATGGATCTGCTCTTCACGACGCTCGAGGTGGTGGCGGTGGGGATCGCCGTGCTGATCATGGCGCTCATCGCGAGCGACGGCGAGTCGCACTGGATGGAGGGCGTGCAGCTCCTGGCCGTGTACGTGATCCTCGGGATCGCGTTCTACTTCCTGCCCGTGTGATCCGCGACCACGCTCTGCCGGCCCGCCGCGTGCGCTCCCGTCTCGCGAGGGGGCCGGCCAGCGCACCTCAGTGTGGACCAGCCGCGGGATGTCATCCACAGCACCACGCTAACCGAAGCGAGCGACGCCCAGCCGCTTCGCCTCCGGTGCCGCGCGCGGTGGGCGCCGGGCCGCCGCCGGGCGGCCCGCGGCCCGCCCCGCCGCCCTGCGGGCCGGCTCACAGGCCGAGCGGCGCGGGGACGGGCGTCTCGCCGCTGTAGTCGTAGAAGCCGCGGCCCGATTTCCTGCCCAGGTATCCGAGCTGGACCATCCGCTTGAGGAGCGGAGGCGGAGCGAAGCGAGGCTCGCGGTACTCGTCGAACATGATCTCGGCAACGCGGTAGAGCGTGTCGATGCCGACGAAGTCGCTGAGGGTGAACGGCCCCATCGGGTAGCCGGTGCCGAGTGTCATGCCGCGGTCGATGTCCTCGATCGAGCCGAGGCCGGACTCGAGGCCGCGGATCGCGTCGAGCATGTACGGCACGAGCAGGCGGTTGACGATGAAGCCGGACGTGTCCTTGGCCTCGATGGGCTCCTTGCCCAGAGACTGCGCGAAGGCGTAGGCCGTGCGGAATGCCTCCTCGCTGGTCGCGATGGTGCGCACGACCTCGACCAGCTTCATCACGGGGACGGGATTGAAGAAGTGTAGCCCGACCACGCGATCCGGGCGGCGGGTGGCCGCGGCCATGGCCGCGATGGTGAGCGAGCTGGTGTTGCTGGCGAAGATCGTCTCCGGCGGGCAGATGCCGTCCAGCTCGCGGAAGAGCGCGTTCTTGATCTCGAGATCCTCGGTGACCGCCTCGATGACCAGGTCGGCATCGGCGAGGTCGGACAGCGCGGTGGTGGTCCGGATCCGCCCGAGCGCCTGATCGCGGAGCGCGGGCTCGAGCTTGCCCCTCTCGACCGCGCGGTCGAGACTGCGCGTGATCGCCTTCAGGCCGCGCTCGCAAAGCTCCTCCGAGACTTCCCGCACCCAGGTCTGGTACCCGGCCCTCGCCGCGACCTCGGCAATGCCGCTGCCCATCAGGCCGCATCCCAGCACGGCCACCGTCCGGATCTCCGCCATCGTTCCTCCGTTGCGACCGACACCCGTATGAGGACGCGGCAATATGCGCGGCGCCGCTGGCGAGTTCAACCGGAGGGGCCGGGGGTGCCAGCTCAGCGGCGGTAGGGCGCCTGTGCCGGGGACCGGAGCAGCCGGCGCCACGGCGCAGGCGGCGGCTCGAGCCGTTCCCCGCGCTCGAGCCGGTCGAGCAGGCCCTCGACCTCGACGCGGGCAGCGGCCAGGCGACGGCGGTACCCTGCGGCCGCAGCGGCAAGGCCTGCCGAGAGGCCGCCGCCGAGGCCCGCGATGCCGGCGAACGCGGCAGCCACCGTCGCGAAGGTGGTGCCGAGCGTGTCGGCGAGACCGAGGCTGGCCGCGACGGCGCCGGCCCCGCCCAGCGCGAGGCCGAGCAGGCCGCCGCCGACGAGGCCGTTCGCCACGGCTTCCCTTCGCCGGTTGCCGAGGTCCATGTCGATGCGGACGTGCGAGCGGCCCTGCTCGAGCGGCCGCACGGCGAGCGCGACGCCGCGGGCACGGGCGAGATACCAGTTCCGGGCCGGCCGGCTCAGGGCCCGGGCCATCTTGGAGATGGTGTCTTCCGCCGGCTCGAAATACGCCACGGACTGCTGGCGGCGGCGCAGGATGAGATACTCCCGTGTGGAGAGGTACTCCTCCAGGCGTGCGGCGGCCTCCTGGTCCGCCAGCGGGAGCGCACGGACGACGGACACGGTCGCGGGGCCGACGAAGCGGTGCGCGAGGGAGGGGTCGAGGACGGCAGGCGCCTCGTAGATCGCCTGCCGCACGAGATCCGCCGGCAGGCCGAGCTCGGCGCCGATGCGCAGGACTTCCTCCTCGGAGACGCGCTCCTCCGCATCGGCCCGGGCGGTGTAGAGCTCGATCGCGCGGCGGATCACGGCCTCGAGCTGCTGGCGCGTGATCGAGCGGTCCGCAGGCGCGGGCACGTGGTCGTCCATGATGGACAAAAGATACACCGGCGGGCTAGATGCCGGCGAGGGCCTTGCGGACGAGCTCGCGCAAGCCCTCCTCGAGCTCCGGAGGGACGGAGAACACCCGGTCGAAGGCGGCCTCGGGGTCGGCCATGTCGCGGCCGGCGGCGGCGAGGAAGAAGCGCCGGTAGTCGGAGGCGTAGCCGGGCGCGACGCGGTCGAGCAGCAGCGCACCGGTGCGGACCGCAGCGCGGGAGGTGACCGCGGTCTCGCCCAGCTCGCGGATGCGCACGGGCGCGAGGTACTCGCGCACGGTCTCGGCCGCCAACGGGTAGGCGAGCTCGTGGAGGAAGGGCCAGAGCGCGTCCCGGGGGCGGTCGGCCGGCGGCGTCTGGATGGCGACGCGGGGCCGCTGCACGCCGCGCGTGACGATGCGGCCCTCGGCGCCGAGCGCCGGCACGAGGAGCAGCTCGCCGCCGCGGAGCTGGGCGTAGAGCAAGAAGTCCGCGAGGGAGTCCGCCAGCGGCTCCCACTCGCGCTGCACGGCAGTCGCGAGGGCGGCGAGCGCGGGCTGCTGCTCCTGCCAGTGCGCGTGGTAGAAGGCGCGCGATTCGGCCTGGAGGACCTCCGCCCACGCCGCGACGACGCTCCGCTGCCGCGCCGACGGGAAGAGGGACGAGAGGAACGCGACGGCGGGCGCGGCGGAGCCGCCGACGCGCCGGGGATCCCCGCCGGCCTGGTGCCAGATCCGGATGGCGCCGAACAGCGCATCTGCATCACGGAAGTACAGCGGCAGAAAGTGGAGCGCGGCGTACGCTGCCTCGCTCTCGAACGCGCGCGCGAACTCGTCGGCCCGCCGGTCCAGCTCGGTGGGGAACACGCCGGCGCGGCGCTTGACGGCGGTCATGCTGTCCACGTAGCCCGGCCGGTAGAGCGGCACGGGCGGCAGCGTGTCGGCAGGCGCAGCGGGCGGGGCCGGCGGCGCCTCCGGCTGCGCAGCGGTATCGGCTCCCACGCGTGCGGCGGTGTAGGCCATGCCGTGATACCACAGCGCGACGTGCTCCGCGAGCCCGACCCGCCACTCGAGCGGCGGGCCCAGCTCCGGCTCACCGGGCTGTCCGACCGGCGCCGCGCAGGCGGCCAGGACGCTGGTCACGGCGAGAAGCCACGGGCGCACCCGGCCGATCGGGCGGCGTGTCATCGGCGGGCCCGGTCGCCGGCCGCGGCGCGGATGCGGTCGAGGACGGCGAGGAGCTGGAGGTCGCTGGCGCGGTCGGCCGCCGTCCGGCCGAGGTGGCGGAAGCGGATGCGGCCATCGCGGTCGATGACCACGGCGGCCGGCCTGGGGGCGGGTTCAGCCGGAGGCCAGATGCCCCAGCGCTCGAGCACGGCCCGGTCCACGGAGACCACCGGCAGGCTCAGGCCGAGCTCGGCGGCGGTCCGCTGCGCGACGTCCGGCGGATCTGGCGTGATCGCGACGACGCGCGCGCCGACGCTCTCGTACGCCTCCCTGTGCGCGCCGAGCGCGGCGAGGCGCTCGCGGCAGAGCGGGCAGGCATCACTGCGGTAGAACACCAGGACCACCGCCCCGCCCCGCAGCGCCTCCAGCGAGAACGAGCCGCCACGGCTGTCGATTCCGCGCAGCTCCGGGGCGAGCGGGTACGCTGCGGCAACGTCGGCGGAACGGGGTTCGCCCGCGGGCGCACGCGCTTCGTCCGAGTGACCCGCCTGGCACGAGGCGATCCCCAGGAACAACAGGAGCGGGTGCGAAGGGCGCATGCGCATCTCGGCCGTGACGTGAGACTCCAGGGCTCCGCGCTCCTCCGGGTCAAGCTCCGTGCCAGCCGTGGGGCGAACGGCGGGGTCAGGGGAGCGCCTCGACGATCACCGCCGCGCCCTGTCCGCCGCCGATGCATGCCGTGCCGAGGCCGTAGCGGCCGCCGCGACGGCGCAGCTCGTGGAGCAGGTGGACGGTGATCCGCGCGCCGGAGGCGGCGAGCGGGTGCGTGAGCGCGATCGCGCCGCCGTTGACGTTGGTGCGCTCCGGGTCGAGCCCGAGCTCGCGGGCCACGGCCGCGAACTGCGGGGCGAACGCCTCGTTGACTTCGACCAGGTCCATGTCCTCGAGCGTGAGCCCCGCCTTCTCGAGCGCCTTGCGGCTGGCGGGCGCGGGGCCGATGCCCATGATCGCCGGGTCCACCCCGGCGATGCCCCAGGAGACGAGCCGGCCGATCGGCTTCAGGCCGTTGGCGGCGGCCCAGTCGGCGCTGGCGATGACGACGGCGGCGGCGCCATCGCCGATGCCGCTGGCGTTGCCCGCGGTGACGAGGCCGTCCGCCTTGAAGTACGGCCTGAGCGCCGCGAGCCCCTCGCGCGTGGTGTCCGGCCGCATGTGCTCGTCGATGCGGAACTCCACCTCGCCCTTGCGCGTGCGCAGCGTGATGGGGGCGACCTCCGCGTCGAAGCGCCCCTCGTCCCAGGCCTGCTTCGCGCGCATCTGGGAGCGGTAGGCGACCTCGTCCGCCTCCTCGCGCGTGACGCCGTAGCGGGACGCGAGCTCCTCCGCCGTCTGCGCCATGGAGAGGCGGCACTGCGTGTCGGTCAGCGCGGCCCACAGCGAGTCCTCGAACATGCCGCCGGCCTCGCCCAGGCGCAGCTCGCCCCAGCGTGCGCCGCGCACCACGTGCGGCGCCTGGCTCATCGACTCCGTGCCGCCAGCGAGCACCGCGTTCGCCTCGCCGAGCAGGATCTCCTGCGCACCGCTGATGATGGCCTGGAAGCCGGAGCCGCAGAGCCGGTTGATGGTCAGCGCGGGGACCTCGATGGGCAGGCCGGCGCGCAGGCCGACGTGGCGGGCGAGGTAGATCGCATCCGCGGAGGTCTGGAGCGCGTTGCCGAAGATCACGTGGTCCACGGCGTCTCCTGGCACGCCAGCGCTCTCGAGGGCGGCGCGGGCGGCGTGGACGCCGAGGTCCGTTGCGCTCATTCCCTTCAGGCTGCCACCGAAGCTTCCGAACGGCGTGCGACGGCCGGAGAGGAAGACGACGTCGGTCCTCTGTCCCTGGGTCCCCATGGGATCGCTCCTGGAGTAGTCGGTCGCCCGCGTCCTACACAGGCGCGGTGCTCAGGTTTCGCGAAGCGCCTCGCAGATCCAGTCGCCGACCTCGTCGGTGGTGAGAGAGCCGCCGAGGTCGGGCGTGGTGCGGCGCGCGGCGATGGCGCGCCGGACCACGGCGTCGATGCGCGCGGCCTCGCGCGCGTAGCCGAGATGGTCCAGCATCAGCGCCGCGGTGAGGATCGCGGCGATGGGGTTGGCGCGGCCGGTGCCGGCGATGTCCGGTGCCGAGCCGTGCACGGGCTCGAACATGGCGTGGCGGCCGGGGTGCACGTTGGCCGAAGGCGCGAGGCCGAGCCCGCCCGCGAGCGCGGCGGCGAGGTCGCTGAGGATGTCGCCGAAGAGGTTGGACGTGACGATGACGTCGTAGCGCGCGGGGTGCAGGATGAGATCGAGGGCGAGCGCATCGATGTAGGCGGCCTGATGCTCGATCTCGGGGTACTCGGCGGCGACCTCGGTGAAGACGCGGCGCCACAGGTCGCCCGCGTGGGGCATGGCGTTGGCCTTGTCGGCGAGGGTGACCTTGCGCCGGCCCGTTGCCCGCGCGTGCTCGAATGCGGCGCGCACGATGCGCTCGACGCCCTTGCGCGTGTTGATGTCTTCCTCGATCGCGACCTCGTCCGGCGTGCCGCGCTTGAAGTTGCCGCCCATGCCGGCGTAGACGCCCTCCGTGTTCTCGCGGACGATGACGATGTCCACGTCCTCGGGCTTCACATCGCGGAGCGGCGAGAGGGCGGCGTCGAAGAGGCGCACCGGCCGCAGGTTGACGTACAGGTCGAGGTGGAAGCGCAGGCCGAGCAGGATCGCGCGGGTGTGTCGGTTGTCCGGTACGCGCGGGTCGCCGAGCGCGCCGAGCAGGATCGCGTCGTAGTTGGTGCGGAGGTCGTCCATCTCCTCGGCGGTGATCGCCGAGCCCGTGCGCAGGTAGCGCTCGGTGCCCAGGTCCCACTCGACCAGCTCGAGGGGAAGGTTCGATTCGGTGATGAACAGTCGGAGCACCTTGACGGCCTGGCGGATGACCTCCGTGCCGATGCCGTCACCGGGGATCACAGCGATTCGTGCCATGGCGGCAAGATAGGGGCGTGCGGCGGCAAGCCGCCAGCCCGCGCCTCGCTCACGGCACGACGTGCAGGACCCCGCGCGCCCCGTGGGTCAGGCAGAGGAAGGGGTAGGCGCCCGGCGGCGCGCCGGCGAGGGAGACGACCCACGCGGCGCCCGCCTTGAAGAGGGGCGGCCCGCGGAGCTGGTGCGTGCGGGAGAGAAAGGCGCCCTGTTCGGGCGCGAGCGCGGACGCATCGAACGCGATGGCGTGCGTGCCGGTCGCGCTCGCGGTGAAGCGGACCACGTCTCCCGGCCGCACGCGGAGCGTGTCCGGGTCGAGCTCCGGCGCGGGCGCAGCCGAGCCGACGCGGACATCGTGGATGCGCGTGCCGGCGGGCAGGCGGGCTGCAATGGCGCCGAGCTCGAGGATGGGCGTGCGCTCGGGGACGGGCGGCGCCTCGCACGCGGCGAGCGCGCAACAAAGGGCGCAAGAAAGAAAAGGGCGCCTCGTTGGGAGGCGCCCCCGCGCGAGAAGAGACACCAGACTCACGCGCCGCCGTGACTGAGCGAGTAGACGTAGGCCGCGACGGCCCGAACCTGCTCATCCGTGATCTGCGAGCCACCCTTCGGCGGCATCGGCGAGGCGGCCTCCTTGGGCTGCGGCACGCCGTTGTTGATGAGGTTCACGATCGCGTCGTACGAGCCATCGATGTGCAGCCACTCGTTATCCGTGAGGTTCGGGCCAAGGTTGGGCATGCCCTTCGCGTCCGGGCCATGGCAGGTGAAGCACAGGCCGGTCGACGTGAAGATCTGCTGGCCCTGCGCCACCATCTCCTGGGTCACGCCCGGCGGCAGCTCCGCAGCCGTGGGTGGCTGCGCGGCAGGCGGCTGCGCGGCGGGTGGCTGCTCGGCGGGTGGCTGCTCCTGCTGCTGTGCATCCTGCGGCTGGCACGCCACCGATGCCAGCCCGGCGAGGGCCAGCACCGCGAGAGGCGTCGTCCAGGCAGTCCTGCGCATCGGCGTCCTCCTGAGCTCGAGAAGGAAGTGACGGACGGCCACTGCGACGTTCCGAGACGTACGCGAGAACCAGTGTCGCGCTCCGTTGGCGGAGCGCGCCGAAGATACGGGAGGCCCGCTGGAGCGTCAAGCGCTAGCTGGGTCCGCCGAGCGCGGCCTGGACCTCGGGCGGCGCGCGGCGCAGCCAGTCGTCGGCCTCGGGGCTTCCGGCGGCCCTGAGCGCGTGGATCAGCGCCAGCCAGTTGGCGGAGGCCTCCGGCTCGAGCTCGACGGCGCGGCGGTACTGCTCGATGGCCTGCTCCGGGCGCCGGAGATCTGCGAAGAGGTGCCCCAGCTCGCGGCGGACGTCCGCGTCCTCCGGCGCGATGCGCACCGCCTCGCGGAGCCGGTCGGCGGCCGGCTGGAGACGGCCCTGGCGGCGGTAGATGCGGCCGAGGTAGAGCAGCGCGGAGACGTTCTCCGGATCCCGCTCGACGACGGTACGGAACCCCACCTCGGCAGAGTCGAGGCGGCCCGCGCGGAAGTCTGCGATCGCCCGGTCCATGGCCTCAGCCGTGCCATCGGCGAGCCGGCCGACGATGAGGAAGACGAGGACGAGCGCGGCGACGGCGACCGCGATGCCGACCAGGAGGCCGCGGGTGCGCCGCGCGGGCGGAGGCACGGGGCTCGGCTCCTCTCCCACCGCGCGCTCCTCGACCGCGTGATGCGCGGCGCTCCGCATGGGCTGCTCGCCGAGCGCGTGGACCTCCGCGCGCAGGCGACTCGCGACGCGCTGCGCCACGTCGGCATCGGCCGCGCGCGGCTGATGAGCGGCGGCGCGACCGGCGGCCTGCCGCAACTCGTGCGCGAGGCCACCCAACTCGAGGGAAATGAGCGAGCGCTGCCGGAGGGCCTGGACGAGCTCCTCGAAGGGGAGGTCGGCCGGTGACAGCGCGGCGAGGCGGAGCGCGTCGGGCGCGCCGGAGTCCGAGCGGAGGAGCAGGCGGAGGGCGCGCTCGACTGCCCCCTCCACCATCCGGACGGCGTCCGCGAGCTGGTCAGGGGTCTCGTAGTCCCGGAGGATCCTGATCGCGCCCTCCACCTCGTCGAGGGGCTGGAGGACGCGAGCCGGGTCGATCATGGATCAGCGTTCGATGCGCAGGAGACCGGCACGCGCGCTCGCGCGAATGAACGCCTCGGGCTCGTCACTCGGGATCCCGATCCCGCTGCGCGCGTGCTCCTCCTCGGCCTCGCGCCGCATGAACTGTGCGATCGACTCGCCGGGCAGGCCACGCGCGTCGCGGAGCTGGCGGACGATGTCCACCCACGTTCCCACGTAGACCTTGCCGTCGGGCGTACGCACGCGGTGGAGGCCGGGGCGCGTATCCGTCTTGCCCGCGCGGGCGAACAGCTCGAGCTGGGATGGCTCGAGCGCCCCGTTCTCCAGCTCGCCGAGCAACTCTTCGAGCGGGTCCGGCTCGATCTCGAGCTCCTCGAGCCGCGCCTCCCACGACACGAGCTCCGGGTCGCCGGGCTCGACGCCACGCAGCGCACGCTTCAGCTCGATGAGGCGCCAGAGCGCGACGGGGTCCCAGTGTTCGGAAGGCGGCACGCGCTCGAAGGCCTGGAGCGCGCCCTCCCAATCGCCGCGATCGTAGAGCAGGTGCCCGAGGTAGACGCGTGCCTCGTGGTGGTCCGGGTCGATCTTGAGGGCGCGGCGGAGATTGCGACGCGCGCCCGCCTCGTCCCCGAGGCGGTGCAGCGTGTACCCGAGCGCGGCGATGGCCTCGGCGCTGTCCGGCCGCAACGAGGCGGCGTCCAGGAAGATCTCGCGCGCCTCGGCGTAGAGCCGCTCGCGGTAGAGCGCACGCCCCATGGACAGGAGCGAATCCAGGTCGTCGGCGCAGCCCGACCGGCGCGCCCGATCGAAGAGGGCGAGCGCTTCCTCGCGGCGCCCCAGCCGGAGCACGACCTCGCCCAGCCCTACAAGGGCGTCCTCGTGGTCGGGATCGAGAACGAGCGCTTTCTCGAAGGCCTGCTTCGCCCAGGCGATCTCCTCGCGCGCGAGGCGAGTGTAGCCCATCCCGACGTAGAGCTCGACCGAGTGCGGGTACAGCCGCAGGCCCTCCTTGAGCGTGTCCAGCGCGGCGTCGTAGTCGCCGTCGTTGAACAGGTCATGCGCGCGTTCGTCGTACTCCTCCGAGCTGAGGAACTGACTGGCCATGCTCAGCGCCTCCTCTCTGCATCGAGGCCCGGACCCGGTCGTCACGGTGGGGGGAACGGCGGATGCCGCCAAGCGGCGCCCCCAATCTAACGCCTCGCACGGACCCGGACCACCCCTGCCGCCGCGGCACGCCCGGGCACCGGCGGGCCGAAGCACGCATGCGGGCGGAGCGGGCGCGGGTCCGGCAGCACGGCCGGGGCGCATGCGCCCGGTCCCCCACGGCGCAGCGGGTTGCTCGCCCTGCCGGCCGCCGGCATCTTGCGGGGCCCGCGGCGGGCGATCCGCCGCCTCTGCGGGCTGGACCGCGGTCGGCAACGGAGGGCGGTGTGCTGCGTTGGCTTTGGCGCCGTCGCCGGCGCGAGCGGGCGAGGCAGAAGCGGCTGTTGATCGCGTTCGCGCGCGCGGAAGAGGCGCTCATCGAGACGCACGTGGCCAACGTGCTGGACATCTTCGCTGCGGTCGGCGACGAGATCCCGCTCGACCGACTGCTGGACCTGTACCTGGACGCGCTCGAGCCGAGCGAGCCACGCGCGAGCATCATCGCGCGCCGCGTGCTGGCCCGGCTCGAGACGGGCGAGGAGGCGCGAGCCGGACGCCCGCCGCGGCGCCCGCGTAACCGCGAGGAGCAAGCGCGTTAGCGTTCCAGGACGTTCTCGGGCAGACGCCAGCGGATGCGGGTGCCGCTCTGCAGGCGAATCGGCGCCGAGACGTGCAGGTCCTCGGATTCGCCCGGCAGCCGGGCGATCAAGCGCACGGGACCCGCCGGCAGCGGTGGCGTGATGAAGAGCGTGTTCGTGAACTCCGGCGGGGCCTGGCCGAGCCGGCGCTCCCTCCCCTGCTCGTCCCGGATCAGGATCTGGAGCGTGGAATAGGAGCGGTTCTCGATCACGACCCGGACCGGCCGAGCGGTGTCCTGCACGGCGAGGACGGGAGTCAGATCAGGGGCGCCGCCGCGCTCGAGCACGCTGCCGCCCTCAAGCACGCTCCCGGGCCAGAGCGCGATCAGGCCGAGGATCGCGGCGGACGAGCAAGTGGCCATGGTCGCCTCCTTTCCAGGGCAGGGACCATGCGCGGGCACTGGCGGGAGACTGCGTGCCAGGCGCCGGAATCACCGCTGGAGTGGTACGGCGGCCGCACCCTCAGGGTTCCGCCTCGCCGCCGTCCTGCACCTCCGAGAAGAGCCATGCCCAGTCCACGGGGAGATCGTGCTTCAGGCGCTCCCGCGGCGTGGGATACCGCTCGAACGGCAGGCCGTACTTGCGGCTGAGGAAAAAATTGATGGCGTTGGCGACGTATCCCGAGGCGGTATAGCCGTGCTCGCCGTGTTCGAGCAGCATGACGGCGACGATCTCCGGCTCGTGCCCGGGCCGGCCGCCAATGCCGACGAACCACGCGTGGTCCGGGCCGTGGGGGTTCTGGGCGGTTCCGGTCTTCCCCATGAAATCCCAGAAGGGGAGCCGGCTGAGGTGGGCCGTGCCGCCCGGGCCGAGCACGCGGCGGAGTCCGCGGCGGAAGGCGGTAATGCCCGCGGGCGAGAGATGCAGGTCCACGCCGATGGGCGGCGGATCCGCCAGCTGGGCGAGCCGCGGCACCGGGGCCCGGCCGTCGGGCCGGGCGACGGCGACGTAGAGCTGTGCCAGGCGGAGCGGCGAGAGCGTGACCATCCCCTGGCCGATGGCGAGCGACATGATTTCGTTGTCGTACGGGCGGTAGCCGAAGCGGCGCTGCCAGTCGTCGGTGCTGGCGGGGAACGTGGAGCCGATCTCGCTCGGCAGGTCGATGCCCGTGGGGCCGGCGATGCCGAGCCGGCTGCCGAGCTCGAGGAAGCGCTCGAGGCCGATGCGGATGCCGACCTGATAAAAGTAGACGTTGCACGAGTTCTTGATCGCGCCGACCAGGTCCTTGTAGCCGTGGCCCCGGGCGTACCAGCAGCGGGCGTAGCGCCGCTGGTAGCGCATGCCGCCAGTGCACGGGATCGGCATGACGTCATCGGGCTCGAGCACGCCGAGATCCATCGCCATCGCCGTGGTCACGAGCTTGAACGTCGAGCCCGGCGGCTGGGACGCGCCGGTGGCGCGGTCGAGCAGCGGCTTGCCCGGATCGCTGCTGAGCTGCTGCCAGGTGTCCGGGGCGATGCCTCCCACGAAAAGGTTTGGATCGAACGTCGGCGAACTGTAGAGCGCGAGCACGCCGCCGGTCTTCGGGTCGAGGGCGACGAACGCGCCGTGCATGCCTTTGGGGAAGATTTCCGCCACGTACCGCTGGAGATCCAGGTCGAGGTAGAGCGTGAGATCCCGCCCCGGGATGGGCGGCAGGCCGCTCTCCTCCGGCAGCCAGCGCTTGATGCGGCCGAGCGCATCCACTTCGAGGTAGCGCATGCCGGGCTCGCCGCCGACCAGGCGCTCGTGATAACGCTCGATCCCGGCCTTGCCGATCCAACGCCCCTGCCGGTAACCCCTGAATTCGGGCAGCTCGAGCTCGGCTTTGCTGATCTCCGCGACGTAGCCGATGAGGTGCGCAACGGCGGAGCCCGCCGGATAGTGGCGCCTCGGGTACTGGTAGACGAGCACGCCGGGGAACAGGAAGCGCCGCTCCTGGAGACGCGCCACGCCCCCGGGCGAGGCGTTGGCCGTGACCAGCATGGGCAGGTGCGGCTCGCGGCGGTAGCGCGAGAGCGCGAGCCCGATCTCCCGGTCGGTCAGGCCGAGCACCGGCCGCAGCCGCGCGAGCTGCGCCAGCATCGAGTCCATGGGTGCCGGCATGAGGAGCACCTGGTAGCCCACCACGTTCTCGGCCACGACCTGCCCGTGGCGGTCGTAGATCGTGCCGCGCGGCGCGGGGACGACGATGGGCCGGACCCGGTTCTCCTTGGCGATGATGGCGTACTGGTCGGAGGCGAGGATCTGGAGCCGGCCCAGCGCGAACGTGAGCGCGGCGACGGATACGGCGAGGGCGATGCGGGAGGCCTGACCCATCCGCTGCCGCTCGATGCGGGGGCGCTCCGTGCGAGGCCGCGTTCCCATGGCTCAATCCCGGAAGACGACCCCGCACGCGGGGCAGACGAGTTGTCGGCCTCGGGGAGTGAGCGCGACCGGGGTGGCGTGACGCGGGCAGCAGGTCGTGCGCCGGGCGCGTAGCGCGGTGGAGACCGTGCGCTTCTCGGCGAGGGCGGCCCTGGGGACGTCGTAGCGCTGGCGCTGTGCGCAACTGGCGCATTCGAGCCAGAGCTCGCCGCCCCCGGAGTCGGAGGTGCCGACACGGACGACGTCGGCGTTGCCGCCGCAGCCGACGGGGCATGGGATGGGCTCGCCGGCGTAGAACCGGCCGAGAGTCGCGTCGTGGAGGGGCAGGCGCTCGGTGCCGGTGCGGCGCGTGGCGTTGCGCGGCGGTCGAGTCGAGTTCTCGGCGCTGGACGCCATGGTCACCTCCCGGCGTGGGAGGAGCGCAATTGCCGTTCCGCGAGAACAGATGTTTATAGGCGAGGACGCGCGCCCGGGCCACGGCCGCACCCCGCACACCTCGCCAGAACGGCCGCACGCCGGCTCACCCAAACGGCCGGGCGCGCGTGCGGCCGGGATCTCCTGCCAGGCAGAGTGAGAATCGCGGAGCGTGGCGGGCGCGGCTCCAGCAGATGCTCGCGGAGGAGCGACCTGCCAGGAGGAGAGGATGGATCGCGAAGCGCGGCGGGGACGTTGCGGCTGCGGAGAGGGTCGCGGCGCCGTCGGCGCTGCTCACGCGGGCTGCGGCGGCCGGCCGCGGCCCGACGCCGTGCAGCGCCGGGCCGTTGCGGCAGGCGATGTCATGCCGCGGTCGCGTCCTCCTCGGGCCGCGGTGCGGGTTTCTCGCCGTGCGGGATCACGGGCTTGCAGAAGCGGAGTCCGAGATCGCGGAGCTGCCGTGTCTGCTCGGGAGAGAGATCGGGGTAGCGCTGGGTCATGTACTCGAGGGTGTCATCCATCCATTCGCGCTGTTGCTCTTCGGTGGCCTGGAGGACGCCGCAGCGGTGGATATGGCTGAAGAGCTCGTCGCGAGCGCGGTCGAAAAGAGATGCCTGGTGTGTCTTTCGAGCCAAAACTCCTCCTTTTGAACCGGTTGCCGGAGCGGCTCACGAGTGGCAGGATAAGGACCTGCGCAATGTTCGTGTCAAGAACTGGAATATAAACCCGGCGGGGGTGTGATGCCAGAGGCGCGGGCATTGGGCCCGGTCCGATTGCAGATCTATCGACAACTCTTCGCGGCGCTGGCGGAGGAGATGGGCGCGGCGCTGCGGCGGGCGTCGTACTCGCCGAACATCAAGGAGCGGCGGGACTACTCGTGCGCGGTATTCGATGGGGAGGGCCGGGTCGTGGCGATGGGTGACCACATGCCGGTGCACCTCGGCGCGATGCCGCTGAGCGTGGCGGCGGCGCTGGCGCTCGAGCCGGGCCCGGGCGACGTGGTGGCGCTGAACGACCCGTTCCGCGGGGGCACGCACCTGCCCGACATCACCGTCGTGAAGGCGGTGTTCGCGGAGGCGGACGGGGCCGGGCGAGCCAGGGCGGAGTCCGGCAGGCCGCTGGCGTACCTGGCGGCGCGGGCGCACCACGCGGATGTGGGCGGGATGGCGGCGGGCTCGATGCCGCTGGCGCGGGAGGTGTTCCAGGAGGGCCTGCGGATCCCGCCGGTGCGGCTGGTGGCGCGCGGGGAGCGACAGCAGGATGTGTGGCGGCTGATCCTGTCGAACGTGCGGACGCCGGAGGAGCGCGAGGGGGACCTGGAGGCGCAGCTCGCGGCGCTGGTTGCGGGTGAGCGGCGGCTGGCGGAGCTGGTGGCGCGGCGGGGCGAGGCGGAGGTCGTGGCGGCGATGGCGGAGCTGAGGGAGTACGGGGAGCGGTTGGTGCGCGCGGGGTTGGAGCGCATTCCGGACGGGGTGTACGAGGCGGAGGACTGGATGGAGGATGACGGGCTCGTCGGGGGCCCGTATCCGATCCGGGTTCGGGTCACGGTGCGGGGGGACGAGGCCGTGGTGGACTTCACGGGCACGGCGGCGCAGGCGACGGGCGGCATCAACGCGGTGACTGCGATCACGATGTCGTGCGTGCGGTACGTGGTGCGGTGCGTCGTGGAGGCGCTACTGGGGGAGCCGCTGCCGGCCGGGGGCGGAGACCTGGAGGCGGTGCGGGTGGTGGCGCCGGAGGGCAGCCTGGTCGCGGCGCGGCCGCCGGCGAGCGTGGCGGCGGGGAACGTGGAGACGTCGCAGCGGATCGCGGATGTGTTGTTGCTGGCCTTCGCGCAGGCGCTGCCGGACCGGATCCCGGCGCAGTCGCAGGGGACGATGAACAACCTCTCGGTGGGCGGGACGGACCCGCGGACCGGGAGCGCGTACGCGTACTACGAGACGGTGGGCGGGGGCATGGGCGCGGGGCCGGGGGCGGACGGGCTGTCGGGGGTGCACGTGCACATGACGAATTCGCTGAACACGCCGATCGAGGCGCTGGAGCACGCGTACCCGTTCCGCGTGCGCCGCTACGAGATCCGGCGCGGGAGCGGCGGGCGGGGTCTGTACCGCGGCGGTGACGGCCTGAGGCGCGATCTCGAGCTGCTGGCGGAGGCGGACGTGAGTCTCCTCACGGAGCGGCGCACCCGCGGGCCGGCCGGGCTCGCAGGTGGGGAGGAGGGGGCGGCAGGGGAGAACCGGCTGCTGCGGGGCGGAGCCGAGCAACGGCTGCCGGCGAAGGTCACGTTCCGCGCGCGCGCCGGCGACGTGATCAGCGTGAGGACGCCCGGAGGCGGGGGCTGGGGCGCGGCGCCGGGACCCGCGCGTTCGACTGCCGTGTAGGAGACCCGGGCCGGGGCGACATCGTGCGACCCCACCGGCAGGCCCCGGCGTGAAAAGGTCACGAGCCCGGAGGCGGTTTGGGCTGCCGTTCGTACGCGGTGCGCATCCCGTGTGTGGTGATCGCCGCGCTCGCGTTCGGCGCCGCGGAGGGCGCGGCGCAGCATGCGGGCGCCGGGCATTCCGACCAGCGCTGGACGTGGGGCGCGCGCGCGATCGGCCTGGCCACACACGCGTCGCCCGCGCTGGCAGGGGATGCGATGACGGAGGCGTACGTGACGCAGCCGATCGTCGCCCTGGGCCTGCGGGCGTGGGGCGGACGCCTCCGGCTGCGCGGCATGGTGAACCTGGAGGGGCTCACGCTCGCGGGCGGCGAGCTGAATGCGGGGGCGTGGGGCGAGGGCTTCGTGGACCGGCGGCATCCGCACACCTACCTGCACGAGCTCGTGGGCACGCTGGAGGCGGGCCGGGGCCAGCTCGCGGCGTCGCTGACGGTCGGCAAGGGCTTCGCGCCGTACGGGACCGACGACCCCGCCGCGCGGCCGTTCGTGAAATTTCCGGTGAACCACCACCTCGCGCAGATCCTGGAGCGTGCGGTGGCGGTCGGTGCGGTGCGCTACGGGCCGGTCGCGCTCGAGGCCGGGCTGTTCAACGGGGACGAGCCGCAGGGGCCGGACCACATGCCGGCTGTGGAGAGGTTCGGCGACTCCTGGGCGGCACGCGGCACGGTGTGGCCGGGCGCGGGGCTCGAGCTCTCTGCGAGCCGGGCATGGTTGAACTCGCCGGAGCACCCCGGCGGCGCCGGCCTGGATCGGCGGCTGTGGAGCGCCGCGGCGCGCTGGGAGATGGAGGCGGGTGGCAGGCGCCTGTACGCGCTCGCGGAATGGGCGCGGGCGGACGAGCTGCACCGGGGGGAGCGGCGGTTCCGGTTCGAGAGCGTGCTGGTGGAGGCGAGCGCCAGCGTGGGCCGTGCGGGAGTGGCGCTGCGGCTGGAGCGGACGACGCGACCGGAGGAGGAGCGGCTCGCGGACCCGTTCCGCTCGCCGCGGCCGCACGCGGACTTCAACATCATCGGGCAGACGCGCTGGGACATCGCGACGATCCAGTTGCACGCGGACGCAGGCGAGCTCGCACGGCTGCGGGTGCGCCCGTTCGTGGAGGTGGCGTTGTTGCGACCGACGCAGGCGGTCCGGCCATCGCTGTTCGTGCCGAGCGAGTTCTACGGCTCGGAGCGGCTGTGGAGCGTTTCCGCGGGAGTGCGCGTCGAGGTGGGCGAGCCGCACGCGCGGATGGGCCGTTACGGCGCTGCGGATCCGGGTGGCGGGCGGGCGGCTGAGCTCAGCGGCGCGCACTGAGGTTGGCGCGGGCAGCCGGAGAGCAGGAGACGGAGGACGATGGGAAGGACAGCGCGAACGGCGCTCGCCGTCCTGATCCTGGGGCTGCCGGCGGCCTGCGCGAGGGACGGGGGCACCGATCCCGACCCCGGTGAGGAGCGAGAGGTCGCCGTGTTCCCGGTGCTGGGGCTGGGGTCGGTGCCGGAACGGTACACGGCGGAGGTGGCGGTGCGCGACGGTTGGGCGTACACGACGACGTGGGGCGGGACGGGCCGCCTCCCTGGCAACGCGGTGAAGATCTGGGACCTCTCCGGCGATGTCCCCGTGCTCGTGGATTCGCTGATCATCGACGGGGCGACGACGACGGGCGACGTGCAGATCTCGGATGATGGCGCGCTGCTGGTGGTGGCGACGGAGCTCCGGCCCGGGTCCATCGTCGTCTTCGACCGGAGCGACCCGGCGCGGCCGCGGCAGCTTTCGCGCTTCGAGAGGCAGAGCACGCGGAATGGCGTGCACACGGTGAAGCTCGGGCGCGTGGGCGGGCGGCTGTACGCGTTCCTGTGCGTGGACCCGAGCCCGGCGCAGCTCGTGGTCGTGGATCTCACGGACCCGACCGCGCCGCAGGAGGTCCTGGTCCGGCCGATGGGCCGGCCGTTCGTGCACGACGTGTTCGTGCGGGACGGGTTGCTGTTCACCGCGCTGTGGGATGATGGCGTGACGATCTGGGGCATCGGCCCGCCGTACGGTGGCTCGCCAGCGGATCCGGTCGCGCTGGGGAACGTGCGCACGGTCGGCGGCTCGGCGCACAACATCTGGTGGTTCGATGACGGCGACGCGCGGCGGTACGTGTTCGTGGGAGAGGAGGTGCCGCTGACCCTGGGGAACTCGTCGGCCGGGGACATTCACGTGGTGGACATCACGGATCTCCGGGCGCCCCGCGAGGTCGCCTTCTTCCACGTGGACAGCGCGGGCACGCACAACTTCGTGATGGACGAGGCGAACGGGATCCTGTACGCGGCGTACTACAACAACGGGGTCGTGGCACTGGACGTCCGGGGCGACCTCGGCTCGTGCGAACCTGAGGCGCGGGCGCCGGACGGGCGGTGCGACCTGGGCGCGATGGGCCGGGAGGTGGGGCGTGGGCTCCAGGACGCGGGGGTGCCGGTGTTCGTGTGGGGGGTGCAGCTCTCCGGTGATCGCCTGTACGCGTCCGACATGCTGAACGGCCTGTTCGTGCTGGACGTGTCAGTGTTGAGGCGGCGAGCGCCCTAGGAACGGGGAACCGAGTCCGGGGGAGATGACGCGAATGGGAAAGACGCGGGTACGGCCGCAGAAGGCGCGGGAGAAGAAGCGTGAGGCGGTGCGGCCGGCGCCGAAGAGCGAGCAGCGCGACTGGATGGGCGGCCTCAAGGAGTGGCTGAAGTCCCTCGGGATCGCGTTCGCGCTGTTCCTGGTGATCCGGACGTTCATCGTCCAGACGTTCACGATCACGTCCGGCTCGATGGAGGACACGCTGCTGGTCGGCGATTTCCTGATGCTGAGCAAGGCGGCGTACGGGGCGTGGATCCCGGGGACGGACCTCCGCTTACCGGGCTACACGGAGCTGGAACGCGGGGACATCATCGTGTTCCGGGTCGCGCACCAGCCGGACCTGGACCTGGTGAAGCGCCTGGTCGGGCTGCCGGGCGACACGCTGTGGATGCGGGATGGAGTGCTGTACGTGAACGGCGAAGCGCAGGTGGAGCCGTACGCGGATGGCATGCCTCCCGGAGCCGGGGACGCGACGCACCCGTGGATGATGTGGCAAGCGGACTACCTGGCGCCGGGCGTGGACCGGGCGACGTACCGGCCCACCCTGTGGAATTGGGGGCCGCTGGTCGTGCCGCCGGGCCGGTACTTCGTGCTGGGAGACAACCGGGATGACAGCCAGGATTCGCGCTACTGGGGTTTCGTGGACGGGCGGAAGATCAAGGGCAAAGCGATGTTCATCTATTTCTCGTTCGACCGCACGGCGGGCCATCCGTTCGCGTGGCTACGAGACGTGAGGTGGGACCGGATCGGGCGGCGCATCGAGTGATGGGGCGGCTTGACGGGCGCGCCGCGCGGGTGTAGGATAACATGGACGATGCCGCCGGGGCCCGCCCGGGCGGCATCGTCGTTTTCGCGAGCGGCGCCGCGCGCGCGAGGTGCGCGGCGCCGTCCTTTTCCGGAACGGTGGCGAGGCGGCGAGCCCGGCCACCGTCTTTTCGTTTCGGGGCAGCACGGGTTCGAGCGCAAGCCGGGGGCGGAGGCGGTGTGGTCGCGACGACCCGGCGGCCCTCCGGCTCTCCGCCGCACCGGTGCCGGTTCCGGTCCGGCTCCGCACGCCAGAGGGCGGACGGGACGGGGTCCGGTCACATTGACCCACCGCAAGAGGAGGAGGTCATGCCCACCGCCGCGACTCCGCAGGTCACTGACTTCACACGCGACGTGCTCGGCCGTTACGTATGCAACGGGCTGGACGAGGCGCTGCGCAGCACGACGGAGCGGCCGGATGCGCGACCGTTCGATGTGATCGTGCTGGGCGGCGGGACCTTCGGCCTGGCGCTGGCGAACCAGCTGTTCTTCCGTGACGTCGCACACAGGCATCGGATCCTGGTCCTGGAGGCCGGCCCGATGCTGCTGCCGGACCACGTGCAGAACCTTCCCCTGCTCGGGCTCGGGATTCCGGGCGCCACGAGCATCGCGAACCAGCGGGCCGCTGGCCAGGATGCCGCGCCGCGGGCCGAGGTGTGGGGTCTGCCGTGGCATTCCAACGTGGAGTTCCCCGGCCTCGCGTACTGCGTGGGCGGGCGCTCGCTGTTCTGGGGCGGCTGGGCCCCCGAGCCGCTGCCGGCCGAGCTCCCCCAGGACCGCTGGCCGCCCGAGGTGGTCAGGGAGCTGTTCGCGCAGGAAGGACACCTGCGGCGCGCTGCCGACGAGACGGGCGTGAGCGCGGCCAACGACTTCCTCGCCGGGCCCCTGCACCGGGCGCTGCGCCAGCGACTCTTCGAGGCGCTCCAGGCAGGGCAGGTCTCGGACGCGATCCCGCTGTCCGAGGTGCCCCTGTCCATCGAGGACGTGCCGGCGAAGGAACGCGACCTGTACAAGCTCGAGGCGCCGCTGGCCGTGAGGGCGCGGCCATCGCGCGAGGGCGCCTTCCTGCTGAACAAGTTCAGCACGGTCCCACTCGCGATTCGCGCGGTGCGCGCGGCGCAGGTCGAGTCCGGGAGCGACGACGTGAAGAAGCGCTTCATGCTGGTGCCGCGGTGCCACGTGATCCAACTGGTCACGGTGGGCGGCCGCGTCGTCGAGGTGCGGACGAACCAGGGCAACGTGCCGGTTCCGCCGGAGGGCGTGGTGGTGCTGGCGCTGGGCACGATCGAGAACACGCGGATCGCGCTGGCGTCGTTCGAGGGAATGCCCGGATACGAGCGGATCGGCAGCAACCTGATCGGGCATCTCCGGTCGAACCTGACGATCCGGATCCCGCGTGAAGCGCTGCCCGAGGACCTGCCCGAGGAGCTACAGGCGTCGGTGCTGTTCGTCAGGGGCCGGCACGCACACGAGGACGGCAGCGAGCGCCACTTCCACCTGCAGATCACCGCGGCCGGCCCCGGGCCGGATGGCCCGGAGGTCGAGCCGGAGCTCTTCCAGATGGTCCCGGACGCGGAGGTGCTGGACCGGTTCCGGGCGGCGATCGATGACGAGCACATCATCATCAACATCCGGGGCATCGGGGAGATGGATCCGCAGAACCCGAGCAACCGGATCGTGCTGGACTCCGAGGTCGACGAGTTCGGGATCAGGCGCGCGTACGTGCAGTTCGCGGACCCGCGCCAACCGGGCGGCAACGCGCGGGACCTGGCGCTGTGGAACGCGATGGACCGGGCGACGGACGAAGTGGCGCGCGCGTTGGCGGGTGACCGGGACTACGAGGTGCTGGTGGGCGGGCGGGCCGTGCCCGTGCCGGCGGGCCGGGTCGCATCGGAGGTCCTGCCGTTCGAGCGGCGGCGGGACGGGATCGGGTCCACGCACGATGAGGCGGGCACGCTGTGGATGGGAACGGACCCGGAGACGTCCGTCACCGACCCGGACGGCTGCTTCCACGGGCTCACGAACGCCTACGTGGTGGGTCCGGCACTGTTCCCCACCCTGGGCTCGCCCACGCCGATGCTGACGGGCCTCGCGCTGGTGCGGAGACTGGCGCGGCACCTCGCGCCCGCGCCGACGCCGTACACGCCGGGCGGCGGCTTCCGCGCGCTGTTCGACGGCGTCGACACGAGTGGCTGGCTCATGGCGGGCTCGGGCCGGTTCCTGGTGGTGAACGGCGCGATCGAGACGGTGCCGGGAGACGATCTCGGATTGGTGTGGTGCCGCGTGCCGACGCCGCAGGACTTCGTGTTGCGGCTCGAGTGGAAGCGCTTCCGCGAGGAGGACACGTCGGGGGTGTTCCTGCGCTTCCCGCATCCGGAGAGCCGGGGTTACGAGAACACGGCCTACGTGGCGGTGGACTTCGGATTCGAGGTACGGATCGACGAGACGGGCGCGCCGGACGGCTCTGTCTCGCGGCGCACGGGGGCGATCAACGGTGAGCCGAAGCAGGAGAGGACCCTGATCGCCGCACGGCCGCCCGGCCTGTGGAACGAGTTCGAGATCCGCGTGCAGGGGCAGGAGTACACGGTCCTGCTGAACGGCGAGCGGGTGACGCGGTTCAGAAACAACGACCCCGCGCGCGGGCTACCCTCGACGGAGGAGACGCCGACGTTCATCGGATTCCGGGTGCAGCCCGGGAGCCGCATGGCGTTCCGGAACATCCGCACGCGCGCGCTCGAGCCGGCGGCGGTGGCGGAACGGGTGCTCGCGAACATCGGCGAAGGCGCGGAAGAGGCGGAAGCGGAGCTGCGGGGCGAGCGGTGGAGGTCGCCTCGGCCGAAGACGCGGAGGAAGGGCGAGTAGCGAGAGGACGCCAGAGCCGGGCGCCCCTCGCCTCCTTCGTCCTCACCCGACGCGCAGGAGTTCCCTGAGCTGTTCGGGGGAGAGCTCGTCGGCGCGGCGGGCGCCCAGCCGGCCGCGGGCACGGACCGCGGCCGGCTCCTCCGCGCGCGGGGCGGCCGGTGCGCCCGCGTAGTCGTAGCCCTCGAGCGAGACGCGCGGCAGCTTGTAGCCGAGGGTCCGCTCGATGGCATGCACCGCGCCCACCTCCCCCGCCGTCATGAAGGTGATCGCCGTTCCGCTGGCGCCCGCACGGCCCGTGCGGCCGATGCGATGGACGTAGTCCTCGGGGTTGCGCGGCACGTCGTAGTTGATGACGTGGCTGATCCCCTCGATGTCCAGTCCGCGCTGCGCGACGTCGGTCGCGACCAGCACGGGGACCCGGCCCTCGGTGAAGGCCTCGAGTGCGCGCTGCCGCTCCTTCATGTCGCGGTCGCCGTGCAGCACCGCGGCGGGGATCCCCGCCCCGCGCAGGCGGGACAGGAGCAGGTCCGCGCCGCGCTTGGTCGCGGTGAAGACGAGGACCTGGTCCATCCCCGGACGCGAGAGCAGCTCGAGCAACAACGCGGGCTTGCGCTCCGGACGCACGGGATAGAGGGCCTGATCCACACGATCCGCCACGGTCGTGCGAGGCGTGAGCGACACCCACTCCGGATCACGGAGGATGCGCAGCGCGAGCGCGTGAACGCCGTGCGGCATCGTCGCGGAGAAGAGCAGCGTCTGGCGCTGCGGCGGGCAGGCCCGGAGCACCTGCTCGATCTGTGGACGGAACCCCATGTCCAGCATGCGGTCCGCTTCATCGAGCACGAGCGTCTGGACGGAGCCCAGGTCCACGTTGCCGCGCTCGAGGTGGTCGAGCAGGCGGCCCGGCGTGGCGACGAGCACGTCGAAGCCGGCGCGCAGGTCGCGCGTCTGCGGGCGCATCGGCACGCCGCCGTAGATCACGCCGACCCAGAGCTCCGTGTAGCGCGCGAGCGCGCGTGCATCCTCCGCCACCTGCTGGGCCAGCTCGCGCGTGGGGCAGATGACCAGCGTGTGGAGACCCTCCTTGTCCACCTGCCGCTCGAGCGCGGGCAGCAGGAACGCCGCCGTCTTTCCGGTTCCGGTCTGTGCGATCCCGACGATGTCGCGTCCGGCGCGAGCCGGCGGGATGGCGAGCTCCTGGATGGGCGTGGGCTTCTGCCAGCCGAGATCCGCGATCGCGCGGAGCAGTGGCGGGCTGGATACCAGTTCGTCGAAACGCATTCCTCACTCCGTCCTTCCAGCGACCCCGGCGGGCCTTCCGCCGGGGCTGGACAAGCGAAGGGGCCGCGCTGGCCACCAGAGCGGCGCCCGGCGCGATCGCGCCCGGCATGGCCGTCCGGTCGGCGAGCCGGCCCCTCGAATGTCCGAAGAGAAATCTAGCGTAAGCGGGCCAAGCCGGCAAGCGTGCGGGCGGCGGCCCGTCCATATCCGCTCCGGGTGAGAGACGCCGCCCGGGCCCGGCGGCGCCCCGTCCCACCGCCGCGGCCGGCGACCGCCGTCACCTGAGCCGGCGGGCGAGCGCGCGGAGCGAGTCGGGGGAGACGATGGCCCGGAGCGTGACCACGAAGCCGTCGCGTTCGAGGACGAGCTCTGCGGGCGCGGGCTCCGGCGCCCGGGCGGCGAGCGAGTCGTGCCGCGGTGCCGGCGTGCCGGCCGGGCGCTCCGCCGGCGCAGCCGTCTTCTCCGCGGCCGGGCGCCGCTGCACCAGCTCCAGGAAGACGCCGGCCCCGAGCGGCTGGCGCACGCGCACGCTGGGGGCGCCGGCAGAGTCGGCGGCCTCGATGGACGCCACGCCGAGGCCCTCGACCAGGATCAGCTCACCGCCCAGGCGGCGCTCGGCCTCGGCGCGATCCACCGGCGTCCATGCGCTCGCCCCGGCGACCGGCGCACCGGCTGCGGCGAGCGTGGGGGCGATGGCCACGTCGCGGGCAGTCCTGGGCGGCCCGCCGCGCCGCGCAGCGGCGCTGTCCGCCCCTGCCTGCGCGACGCCGAACGCTTCGACGCGCCCGCGCGCGGCGGCGCCCGCGGCGGGAGCGGCCGTGCGCGGCACATCCCGGCTCGGGGCGGCGAGGTCCGCCCGCGTGGTCCGCGTTGCGACCTCCTCCGGCCCGGCGGGGCGGGGCGCCGCGCGGCGCTGGGCGGGGGCGGGGGGCGCGGCCGGGCGCGCGGGCGCGTCCTGGCCCGCCGTGGCCGGCGGGGCAGCGGCATCCGGCTGCGGGGCGGCGTCGCCGGCGTCCACCGCAGCCTCGAACACAACGGTGGAGGGCGACGTGCGCCTTGCCATGTCGCGTGCCCACCAGCCGCCGAGCAGGGCGAGCGCGATGCTGGCGGCCCAGGCGAGCGGGAGGAGGGGGCGGCGGCGCTCGGAGCCGGACGCGCCCGCGGCGGAGCGGGCGCCGCGGGCACGGTCGAGCACGGCGTCGAACGGAGGAACGTCCAGCGGCGGAGCCCCCGCGCGCTCGAGGATGCGGCTGGCGCGGTCGCGCACGCGAAGCGCCTCCTCGAAGCGGGCACGGCACTCCTCGCAGCGGGCCAGGTGCGCCTCGAGCGCGGCGGTAGCGCCCGGCTGGATGCGCTCGAGCTCTCCATCGAGGTAGGCGTGCAGAGTGCCCTCATCCACGTGCGACATGCCTTTCCTCCAGCATCGCGTAGGCCTCTGCCAGCCGGCGGCGCGCGCGGGCCAGCGTGGTCCCGATCGCGCCGACCGCGAGGCCGGTCTGATCCGCGATTTCGGCGTAGCTGAGCCCCGCGTCCCAGAGCAGGAGCACGTCCCGATCCCGCTCGGAGAGCGTGTCGAGGGCACGGCGCACGGCCTCGAGGCGCTCGGCGCGTTCGAGCGCCTCATCCGCGGAGGGCTCACCCGCGCTGGTCTGCGGCTCCGTGCGCATCAGGGCGAGATGCTTGCGGCGGCGCACCACGGAGCGCGCCTCATCCCGCGCCAGGTTGGCCGCGACGGTGAACAGCCACGCGCGCGGGTTCTCCGGCTGCTGGCCGAGCGCGCGGACGAAGGTCTCCTGCGCGAGGTCTTGCGCCCGCTCGGCGTCCCACACCTTGCGGTGGAGGAAGCGGACCAGCTCGCGGTAGGTCTCGCGGTACAGTTCAGCCCAATCGACGCCCACGGGCCCGCATCTCGCCGGCGCCCCCACAGGGCGGGCGCCGGCCGTTTCGGTTGGAGGTGTGGCTCCCGCCCCCGGGGTCTTGCGCTCGGGCCCGGCGCCGGGATCTTTCGCGCGGCTGGCGTGCATCGGCGTTCCGATCGGGTGGAGCGCCCCGGAGCGGGTGCTGGTGTGGCGTCGGGGCCGTGCCCGCGGAGGCCGGCCCCTGCCGGGCGGCGCCCGGTACGGTCGTTCCGTACACCGGCGGCCGTCAGGGTTCCGCGAACGGCCGGCGCGGCAAGGTGACGGCCCCGAGGGCAGCGGCTTCGCACCGGCCGCGGCGGCGGCCCAGCCGGGCCGATCGGCGGTCCAGCCGGGCCGGTCGGCGGGCGTGGCGACGCCTGCGGCGAGCAGGCGGAACCGATCGGCGGTTTCAGGCGTACGGAGGGAGCGGTGCACCGCCAGCCGCGCCCGCTCCATCCGGGCGCGAGACACGGAACCCGAGACATCGAGGACCGCCCCGTCACGTTGCGCGGCAGCTCGGCCGCGGGGTGCGCCCGTTCCGGCAGGCCCTGGCGGGCCGGTGCGGCCGGGCCGACCGCCGGTACACGGCCGGCGGCCGCATTCCGGAGCGTGGGGGCACCTGCTGCCCGCGTCGGCGCACGGGTCCCGTCGGGTGCGAGGCCCGGCGGCTCGCCGGACCCGCCGGGGCGGGCGTGGGCGGGTGAGTTGGCGGCGCGCCCGATGAGGGCGAGACCCGCCCGGAGCGCGTGATTCTCCCGATGGCTCGCGCGGCTGCGATCTGCAGCGAGGGATTCGCCGCGCGGCTCCCGATCGAAGAAAGACGTGGTCGCGGCCCCGCCGCCCGGCACCCGGCGCACGCCGGGCGATAGGCGGGTGTGCGGCGCGGCGCGGCGAGACGGGGACGTGCTGCTCCAGGTGCTCATCGGAACCCACCGTGGTTGGTCCGCCTCGAGATGACGGCGGAGAAGACCACCCTTGCACACGGGAGCCGGGATCGCGGCGCGGGCGCGACTGGATCGCGGTCGGACCGCATCCCAACGGAAACGGCGCACCGCGAGGAAGGCGGGCGCGGGACTTGCTTGCGAGCGGCGGAGGCATGGCGACACGAGAGCAGAAAGCGAGACGAGGGAGCCCACCGGAGCATGGGGCGATGAGGAACGGGGCGCTCGGGGTGCTGGAGCTCCAGCCGAACGGGACCGGTTTCATCCGGCGGCGGGAAGCGAGCTATCTGGCGCGCCCCGAGGATGTGTTCGTCAGCCGTGCACTGGTGCAGAAGTACGGGCTGCGCACCGGGGACGAGCTGGCGGGGGCGGTGGGCCGGTCGCCCGGCCGCGGGAAGGGGCCGCCGCTGACGGCGCTGGAGAGTGTGAACGGGCGGCCGCCCGAGGAAGCGGTGCGACGCCCGGAGTTCACCCGGTTGAGCGCCGTGCATCCGCGGGAGCGCCTGATCCTGGAGTGCGACCTCACGCGCCGCGGCCAGCCGGATTGCACCAACCGCATCATCGATCTGTTCTGCCCGTTCGGAAAGGGGCAGCGCGCGCTCATCGTGGCGCCGGCCAAGGCGGGCAAGACGATGGTGTTGCAGGCGGTGGCGGAAGGCGTGGCGCGCAACCATCCGGAGTTCTCGCTGCTGATCCTGCTGGTGGATGAGCGGCCGGAAGAAGTGACGGAGATGGAGGCGTGCGGGTTCGGGGAGGTGATCGCATCCAGCTTCGACAAGCCGGCTCAGGAGCACGTCGCGACGGCGGAGCTGACGCTGGAGCGCGCGCGGCGCCGCGTCGAGATGGGCGAGGACGTCGTGCTGATCCTGGACTCGATCACGCGGCTGGCGCGTGCGTACAACACGATCGAGCAAGGCAGCGGCCGCACGCTCTCCGGGGGGCTGGACGCGGCATCTCTGGAGAAGCCGAAGCGGTTCCTGGGCAGCGCGCGGGCGATCAACGCGTCGCAGGGTGGTGGCTCCTTGACCATCATCGCGACGGCGCTCGTGGACACGGGCTCGCGCATGGACCAGGTGATCTTCGAGGAGTTCAAGGGCACGGGGAACAGCGAGCTGGTGCTGAGCCGGGAGCTGGCGGACCGGCGCATCTTCCCGGCGATCGACCTGACGGCGAGCGCCACACGGCGGGAGGAGCTGCTGCTCTCGCCGGAGGCGCTGGAAGCGTCCCATGCCATCCGCCGGGAGCTCGCAAGGCAGTCGCCGGTGGAGGCGATGAACGAGCTGCTGGGACTCATGCGGCAGACGCGGTCCAACGCGGAGCTGGTGGAGAAGGTGCTGCGGGCGCGGCGGTGAAACCGGGCGGACGCGGGTTGCGTAGTGTGGCTTCGCGGGCGCCGGCGGAATGATCGCCCGCGGTCCGATGTCCTGATGCCGACAACTACAGCCCGGGGGGCGGAATGCAGCGGGAGTCCGTCAGCTCGCCCGGCGTCCTGATCCGGGACGTCCTGATCTTCCAACTGAAGCTCGTGCTGGACGGACTGAAGGACGTGGTCCTGTTCCAGGCATCGATCATCGCGGCGCTGTTGGACCTGGTGCTGTTGCGCCGCGAGCCAGCGACGCGGTTCTACGCGGTCCTGCGGCTGAGCGAGCGGTTCGACCTGTGGTTGAACCTGAACGGCGCGGCGCAGGCGGCGGCGCGCAGCGAGGATGGGCTGTTCGGGGCGAGCCTGGCGGGGAGCGATACGCTGCTCGGCAAGCTGGAGCAGCTGGTGCGCTCGAAGGTCGAGGCGGCGGCGCACACCGCCGCGAGCGGCGCGGGAGCGACGAGGAGCTGAACGGGCCGTGTGAACGGCGGCGTCCGCACCGCGTGAACGCATCGTCGGGCCCCTGCATGCGGGGGCCCAATGCGTTTTCGTGCGCGGGGAGGTCCGGGATCAGCGCCGCCGCGCGCGGCGCGGCGGGTTGGCACGCGCGGACGATGCGCGCTGCGCGGCGGTGCGGGCGGCGGACACCGTGGCGGCGCGATGGTGTAGGAGGGGGCGGCGGCAGGTGCGACGGAGCTCCGCGGCGCGACAGAGGGACCGCCCCTGGCCGGCCTGGAGCGGATCGGCTGCGACGAGCAGCCGCTGGCGTGGACGCGGCTGGGCGATGCCGCCGGCGTGGTCCCCGGGCGCGCCGGCGGGCTGCTCGTGTTGCCATGCCGTGCGGCGGGGATTATTCGTGGGGGGGCACCATCATGAAGGCACGCATCGCGTCGCTGCTGGCGAGCGGAACGGAGATCACCTGCGCGCTGGGCCTGCTGGACCGGCTGGTGGCCATCTCGCACGAGTGCGACTATCCGCCCGAGGCGCTGGACCGGCCGCGCGCGAGCCGGCCGCGCTTCGACCCGGCGGGCATGACGAGCGGGGACGTGGACCGCGCGGTGCGGCAAGCGCTGGCGGAGTACGGCAGCGTGTACGAGGTGGACACGGACACGCTCGCGCGGGTGGCGCCGGACCTGGTCCTGACGCAGGCGGTGTGCGAGGTGTGCGCCGTTCCCGCGCCCGGGGTGCGGGAGGTGGTGGAGCGGCTGGGGCTCGGAGCGGAGGTGCTCTCGCTGGATGCGCACGACATGGAGGGCATCCTCGACTCGATCCTAGCGGTTGGCCGTGCGGCGGGCGCGGGGCCGCGGGCAGAGTCGCTCGTCGGCGAGCTGCGGGCGCGCATGGAAGCGGTGTCGGCGGCAGTGGCGGGCGCCGCGCGCCCGCGCGTGCTGGCGCTCGAGTGGCTGGAGCCGCTGTTCGTGCCGGGGCACTGGGTGCCGGAGATGGTGGAGCGGGCGGGTGGACAGGACCTGCTGGGCGCGGCCGGCCAGCGGTCGCGAGAGGTTTCGTGGGACGACGTCATGGGGCTGGACCCCGACGTCCTGATCGTGATGCCGTGCGGCATGCGGCTGGAGGAATCACGGGCGGAAGCGGACCGGCATGCGGCCCGGCTCGTGGAAGCGGCGCCGCGCGCGACCGCGGAGGGGCGAGCGTACGTGGTGGACGGGTCCTCGTACTTCAACCGGTCCGGCCCGCGCGTGGCGGAGGGATTGGAGATCCTGGCGGGGCTGCTCCACCCCGGGCGAGTTCGGCCGCCGCCCGCCGAGGCGGCGGCGGTGTGGCGGCCCGAGCCGGAAGACACGGATTGAGAGCCGAGGGATGACGTCTGTCACGCAGTGGCTTCTGTTGCTGAACATCGGGGCCCACCTCCTGCTGGGGCCGAACCAGGGACTGCGGTCCGAGCTGGCGTTCGTGCCGGCGCTGGTGCTGATCCGGCCGTGGACGTTGCTCACCTACATGTTCGTCCACGCGAACCTGATGCATCTCTTGATGAACATGCTCGGGCTGTTCTTCTTCGGGCCGCGGCTCGAAGCGCGGCTGGGCGGGCGCGCGTTCCTGGGGCTCTACGTGGTGAGCGGCCTGGGCGGCGCGCTGCTCTCGGTCTTCAGCGCCATGCTCGGGCTCTTCCCGCCGGGCGCGCCCATCGTTGGCGCCTCGGGCGCCGTGTTCGGCGTGCTCCTGGGGTTCGCGATGTTCTGGCCGCACGAGCCGATCTACCTGTGGGCGGTGATCCCCGTGCCGGCGCGGCTGCTGGTGATCGTTATGGCGGTGTTCTCGCTGTACGCGGCACGCGTCGGCGTGGCGAGTGACGTCGCCCACTACGCGCACCTGGGCGGGTTCGTGGGCGGCTACGTGTTCCTGCGCCTGCGCGCCGGGCGCGAGCGGCGCCGGGTGCTGCGGGCCGCCAGGCCGTCCGTGGTCGAGCGCTACGCCGCGGAGCTCCGCATCGACACGTCGCGCTGGGAAACGATCCGGCGCGAGGCGCTGCACGAGATCAACCGCGCGGAAGTCGATCGCATCCTGGCGAAGATGCGGACGTCCGGCGCGGCGAGCCTGACGCCGGACGAGCGGGCATTCATGGACCGGATGGCCGCGCAGTAGCCCCGCAGGTCCGTCATCGACGCAGCTCCGCCCCTACTGCCGGCCCGTTCGTCCGCCGCGCCCGGTGCAGTAGCCCCGCGAGTCCGTGCTTTGCTGCAGCAGCCCCGCAAGTCCGCGCTTCGGTGCAGTAGCCCCGCAAGAGTCCGCGCTCCGGCTCCCCAGCTCCTCATCCATGGCCGCATCCACGCGATGGGCGCGCCTTCCGGCGGCATGGCCGACCTCCACCCCGGACGGACGCGGAGCCGTGGCGTGCGCCGCCACCCCTACCGCGGCGGCAGGGATTCGCGGCGGGCGATGATCCGCCGGTAGAGGTCGAGGTACTCGCCGGTCATTCGCTCGGCGGAGAACCGGGCCCGTGCGGCCTCGCGGCACCGTGCAGGGTCGAGCGTGGACGCGGCGCGGAGCGCGTCCGCCATCTCCCTCTCATCACGCACGAGGAATCCGGTCACGCCGTGCTCGACGATGTCCGCGAGCGCGCCGGCCGGGAACGCCACGACGGGCGTGCCGGAAGCGAGCGCTTCCATGGCGACGAGCGAGCTGGTCTCGGGCACGAGACTGGGCACCACGAGGCAGCGAGCGGCCGCGAGCAGCCGGCGCTTGCGATGCACGCCGGCCGGTCCGATGAAGCGGCGCAGCCCGTCGAGGCGGGGCGCGATCTCGCGATGGAAGTAGTCCTCGTGCTCGGCGTAACCGAATACGCGGCCGGCGAGCAGCAGCGGGACGGCGGCGCGGCGTGCGGCGTCGAGCGCGATGTGGAACCCCTTGTCGGGGCAGATGCGGCCGAGGGCGAGCGCGAAGACGCGCCTGCGCACGCGCGCGCCGAAGTCCTCGACGGGAACGCCGTTCTCGATCGGCGGGAGCAGCCGCGCGCCCGGCGGACAGGCCGCGTGCTGCGCCCGCGAAACGCCGTGGAGGAAGGTGTCCGGCCGGTCGGGGCGGAAGGCCTCCGGCGGGTAGAAGGAAGGCGGAAGGTGGAGCGTGACCAGCGCGGGCACGCCCGGCGGCGGCAGGTAGTGATGGAAGTCCACGCCGTGCAGGTGAACGAGATCCACGGCGCGCTCGCGCAGCGCCGCCTCGATCGCCGCGCGGTGCCGCTCCTGCGCGGCACGACGCACGTCCTCGCCAAACGGGCCTCCGGGCAGCGGCGTGCGGATGAGCGTGCCGCGCGTCACCGACCCCTCGGCAGCGACGACGATGGACTCCCAGCCGGCGCGGACGATCGCGGCGTCGAGGAGCGTGACGACCTGCTCGGCGCCGCCGATGGCATCGGGGCCGACCGGGGCGAGCGGGTAGGCGACGCTCAGGATGGTGAGCACGACGCCGCCTCCTCGCCTTCCCTGGCGGGCTCGAGGCGGAGATCCTCGAGCGCGCTGCGCGCGAGACGGACCCAACGCGCCGCGGTCATGCCCAGAGGGTAGCGCTCGTACCAGAGCCGTCCCTCGTGCGGCGGGCCGGTGAAGTCGTACGGCGGCGCGACGCGGAAGGACTCGACCGCGATGGAGAACCAGCGGAGGGTGCCCCACTGGCTGGCGTGACACGCGAGCATGCGGCGCTTCAACAGGCGGGCGGCGGGATCGAGCGCGAGCACGCGTGGCGGGTATCCGGCGAAGGGCAAGAAAGATGACGTCGCGATGCCGCGCGGGCCGGCGTGGTAGGAGGAGAGCTCCAGCAGGGCCGGGCACGGGGCGCCGCCGCGCGCGAGGATGCGCAGCGCGGCGCGGGCTGCGAACGCGACCGCGTCGTGATCCGGGTGGCCGCCCTCGTAGGGGTGGGTGAGCACGAGGTCCGGCGCGAGCGCGCGGAGCAGCGCGGCGAGCTCGAGGGCGAGCCCGGGGAGGTTGAACGCGGCCTGCTGGTCCACGCGCCCGAGGCAGCGGACGCGATCCGCCGGGATGCCAGCGACCGCGAGCGCGGCGAGGGCTTCTTCCCGGCGCGCGGCGGCATACGCCTCACGCGTGCGGAAGCCGGCGGCCCTCGCGTCGCGGAGGTCGTAGGGCGCGCCGTCGGTGACGTGGACGATGTGCGCGTCCGGCAGGAAGCGGAGCCGCCCCGCCGCGCCGACGACCTCGTCGTCCGGATGCGCGACGAGGACCAGCGTGCGGGGGCCGGGCGCGGTGTGGGATGCGGCACAGAGCCGCTCGAGCAGCGCCGCCGGCCCTCCAGTCCGGGGCGCGCCGCTCAGGCGGCCTCCCTGCGCCGGATGCCGACGCGCTCGTAGACCAGGCCGCGCAGGCGCAGCCAGTGCGCGCGGATGTGGTGGGTCGCGGGGAGGCCTTCGTGGCTCCAGGGCAGGTGCCTCGCGTTGAGCCCGACGAAGTGCGCGCCGCAGCGCCCCGGCCGCGGCAGGTGAGGCGGGAACGGCGAGCAGATCGAGACGTCGTCGAGCGTGACGACGCGCATCGTGCCGGCGCGCGCGAGCGCGGCGGTCTGGAGCCCCTGCTCGTCGAGCTCGGACTCGATGGGCCCGGGCGCCTCCTCGAGGACGGCGCGCAGCGCGGCGCCGAAATCGAAGCCGGGCGGCATGCCCCGGATGCCGGCGTTGCGAGGCTCGCTGCCACACTGGCCGGCGAAGCGGCCGAAGCAGGTGCGCACGTCCTCGGCCATGAGCGTGGCATGCGGGTCGCCGGCCTCGAGCCACGCGTGCAGGGCGGCGGGCATCTCCCAGAGGATGCAGTCGTTGTCCAGCGAGAGCTCCCAGCGGTCGGGGAAGAGACGGAGCGGGGAGAGCTTCCACCCCGCACCCTCGGCCATTCCGGGGTCCATGCGGGCGGCAAGGAAGTCCGGGAGCTGGCGCCCCGTCGAGCGCCACCAGATCACGCGCGGCGGCAGCTCCCCTGCGCGGCGGCGCGCCTCCTCGAGCGGCACGCTGTTCACGCACACGGCGTACGCCGCGCGAGGGCCGAACAGCTTCCATGCGCCCCAGACCGAGAGGTGCAGGGCCTCGAAGCCGGACGGGCTCACGTCGCCGATCGTCCAGCGAATGCCGACGCGCCGTGGATCGGCCACGAGTACCTCCCTTCCCTACGCCGCGCGCGGTGCACGCGTGCGACGCTCGTCGCGCAGATCCTTGCGCAGAATCCATTCGTGCACCGGCACGCGCCTCTGCTCGCCCCACGGCGTGGTGTACGAGTACCAGTGCCAATCCACGCCGACGACCCGATAGCCGAGACGCTCGTAGAGCCGGCGCGCGTCCGGGTTGTCTCTCTCGGCGCCGATCTCCGCGCAGCGATAGCCGCGACGGCGGAGCTCCGCCTCGGCGGCGCGCAGCAGCCGCGTGCCGATGCCCATGCGCTGGTAACACTCGATGACGCGCAGCGCCCAGAGCAGGCCCGTGGAGAAGGCGCGCTTGCGCTCGAGATCGATCCAGACCTGCGCGATGGGAAACGCGTTGGCTTCCGCCACGGCCTGCAGCATCACGATCTCGCCGCGACGCTGCCGCTCGAAGGCGTTGCGGATCAGCTCGCGGTGCTCGGTGAACAGGCCGAACCACTCGAGCTTCGGCAGATCCTCCTCGCGACACGGGCGGATCGAGAGGGGCACGGGCACGGTGAAGCGGGGGCCGGCCGTCGTCCGACTCACGGCTGCGCCGACGGCTGAGCGCCCGCGTGACGGAGCACGCGGCGCCGGCTCCAGCAGTCGCGCGCGCCCCAGCGGTACTTGTACTCCTCGCGGCCGCGCAGGAAATCGAACTCCGTCGCACCCTCGCGGATCGCTTCCTCGATCGCGTGGCCGAGTAGGACAGCGCCCACGCTGAGCGACGCGAAGCGTGGCTCGAAGCCGGCCAGGTACGCGCAGGCGCGGCGGCGATGCAGGAAGCCGTAGAAGACCGCGGCGAGGTCCGTGCCCAGCCAGAGCGCGTGCAGCCGCAACACGCCGCGCTCCGCCAGCCCGGCTGCCGCACGCCGGTGGAACGCGCGCACGGCCGCATCCGCGAGGGCGCCCGGCTGCCCGCGCACCGACCAGCGCTTGGCGTGGAGCCGGAAGAACTCCTCGAGCAACCGCCCGATGTCACGCCCCTCCGCGGTCTCGAACCGCAGCGGCGCGATCCGTTCGGCGCGGCGGCGGTAGTACCGTACGCGCTCGGCGAGCGTGGCGCCCGCGGCGGGCAGGTCCTCCACGCGGGAGGGCAACGCGAGCACGGGACAGGATTCCTGGTCTTCGAGCCGCTCGGACCAGCCGGGCGGGAGCGGCGCGCGCAGGAGCGCCGAGCCGGGCCTCAACTGGTGCAGGTCGAGGATGTCCCAGCGCGACGCGATCGCAGCGAGGTGGGCGAGAATGGCCGCGGCGCCGGCGTCGGCGTAGTCGGGCTCCAGAAGGCAATCCAGGTGGTCCGTGACGCCGGTGCCGAGGAAGAGCACCCGGCGCACGGACCCCTGCTTCTCCGCTCCGCTGGGTCTGCCGCCGTCGACAAAAAAAGGCGCCAGTCCGACGAGGCGATCGCGCCGATGCACGATGAGGGCCAGGAGCCGGCCGCGGCCGAAGACGTTCCACCAGGAGAGCAGCCAGTCGGGCGACTGGAACGGCGTCGCGTCCGGGCACCGCTCCCAGAGCCGGGCCCAATCGGGCCGGAGGGCCTCCAGCGCCCCTGGATCCGTGATCTCCGTCACGCCGATGGACGGCGCGCGCACGCTCGCCTCCGGCATCCCCTGCCCGTCCCCTCGCAGTGCGGAATCGCGCTGCGGTGCTCGCGGCGCAACGGGCGTGCCGGGCGGAGGGGCTGGGCTGCGGTGTTCCGGCTCGCGTTCGCGGGGCGTGGCGGATGCCGGTGGCGGGAACGGGTCGGGGATGGTGCGCCGTTCAGCGCAGCCGGGCGTGGTAGCCTTCCGTGTCGTCCTCGATGGTGACGCGCCCCCTCGCGCGGGTGAGGTCGATGCTGTGGGCCTTGCCGCGGACCCAGCTCCAGCGCCTGCGCTCCGCAACGCCCTCTCCCTGGCGCTGCTTTGTCACGTCGCGTCCGGCCCTCGACACTGGCCCTGGCGAGGGGGAGCGGCAGGCGCGTGCGGCCGCGCAGCACGCCGCGCTTTCCTGGCGGGGGCGCGGCGGAGTCCCCCACGCATCGGCGCACGGCTCGCCGCCGTGGAAATTGGCCGCGCCGGGCAGGGCGAAGTCCCCACGCATCCGTGCACGGCCGGCCATGGTGGAGATCGACCGCGTTGGGCGCGGCGAAGTCCCCACCCGAGAGGCGGATGAAGCGGACGGATGGAACTTGACCGCCGCGAGCGCGGTCAACTCTGCACGCGGCCGCGCACCGCGTGCACGGGTGGGGAGTTCTCGCGCGCGGCCCCGCGTCGCACAGGGCCGGGCAGCGCAGGCGGGGATGCGCCCGACTCGGCCGGCCCGAACCTGACAAAGGAGCGCTCGTCTCGCTTCAGCGGCTCGCTCATGATCGCGGCCACGTTCTGGTCCGGGTCCCGGAAGAAGGCCATCCACAGCTCGCGGTCGCCGAGGTCGGCGACGAGGTGCGGCTCGTCCTCGAACCGGACGCCGCGCGCCGCGAGCGCCCCGTGCGCGGCGTGGATGTCGTCCACGTGGTAGTACAGGATGGATGCGGGGTGATCGAACTCGGGCGCCTCCGGCAGGCCGATCATGAGGCGCACGCCGGCACAGTCGAAGAACGCCATGTTCGGGACCTGGAAAAGGAAGGGCAGGCCGAGCGCATCGCGATAGAACGCGACCGCGCGCTCGAGGTCGCGCGTCGTGATGGCGATCTGGCCGATCGCCGAGAGGCGGAACGATGTCGTCGTGGTGGGCATGGTGGCAGCGCCTCCGTGGCGGGTGTCGTGGCCGGTGCGGCGCAGCGGTGAGGGGCGGACTGGACCGGGCCGGCGGCCGCAGATATATTTAGCACGGCTAAACAATAGGGGAGGCGCAATGGGTTCCGCAAGAGGCACGGGGCAGGCGCGGCTCGAGCAGCTCGCGCTGCGGCTGCACCGGGCGGCGATCCACCTGCTGCGCCGCGTGCGTCGCGAGGACCGCGGGCTCGGGCTGAACCCGGCGCGCGCATCGGCGCTCTCGGTGCTCGTGTTCGGAGGGCCGAGGACGATGGGCGAGCTGGCGGCAGAGGAGCAGGTGACGCCGGCGACGATGAGCCGGATCGTGGCGGGCCTGGCGCGTGCGGGGCTGGTGCGGCGTTCGGTGGACCCGTCAGACGGTCGGGTGGTGCGCGTGCAGGCGACGGCGGCGGGCGCACGCGTGCTGGAGGCGGGGCGTCAGCGGCGGATCGAGGCGCTCACGCGGCTGCTGGCGGGCCTGGACGCGGAAGCGCTGGAGGCGCTGGACCGCGCGGCGGACGCGCTGGAGGACATGCTCGCCGCGCCGGGGCACCGGGCGCCGGCGGCGGAGGGCGGCGGGACGACGCCGGGGTCGAAGCCGCGGAGGGTGGGAGCTGCGAGGGAGCGCCGGCTCGGTGACGGGCGCCTGGAAGGCGCACTCGCGATCGGGAGCGCGGAGGCCGGGGGCGGCGAAGGGACGGGGCGGGCGGAGCTCGGCAGCCGGCGCACGGGGCGGCGCTCGCATCGCGGGTGAAGCGGGAGCGCCCGGCGCGGACGCCAGGCGCCCCGGCCTGCCCCGCCGCCGGGCGGGGTGCCGCTCAACGCAGCCGGCCGAGGAAGACTTCGGTCTCGTGTACTCGATGGTGACGCGCCCGTCTTGCTGGTGGGCGGCGAAGAGCCGCTCGAGCGCGGCGACCCTGGGCGCGTAGCGCGGGTGTCCCGGAGCCGGCATGTAGGAGGCGGAACGCACGCGGGCGAGGAGGCCGTCGAGATCGAGGACCTGCCGGTTGGGGAGGGTGTAGCGGCGGTGTGGCCGGCCGAAGAAGCCGGCGATCTCCTCGGCGCGGATGTCGTCGCGCCGGACCTGCGCGTAGTCGGTGCGAGCGCGCGATCGACGGGCGGAACCACTGCCGTGTCCTGGAGCGGGTCCACGTGCACGGGCGGCGTCAGGGTAGCGCGCACGGGCGGCTCGGGTCAACGCGGCGGCCTCGCCCGTGGTCCTTGACACCGGCAGGCGCGCGGACGTAGGATCGCGGGGGACGCGCGCGGCCGCCGGGACGCGCGCGTTTGCGTTCGTGGGATGAACGCGGTCGGGCGGATCCGGGACCTGCCGGTCGCGGCGGGCGCTCTCCCGCCGGTTGGACAGGGCCCGGGCGAGCGGGCGGCGGCGGAACGGGAGCGGATCGGTCCGGGGCCGGATCGTGGTGGAAGGCGGGAGGCGCCAGTGGGCGGCGTTCGAGGATGACGGATCGCCCGAGCGAAGGCGTGGACGGCGCTGGTGGACCCGCCTGTGCGGGGAGCCGGCGCCTGGAGGAGGCCCCCTAACTGGTGAGGGTTGCCATGACCTCAGACCGGATCCGCGGCCGCAGCGCAGGGGCGTTCGCGCTCGCGGCGGCTCTCTGCCTGGCCACGCCGGCCGCGACGAGGGCGCAGGACCACTCGGCGCACGCGGAGCATCGGGAGATGGACGAGCGCGGGACCCAGGGCGTGAGCGCGGCGGCGCAGGAGCCCGGACTGCCGCCAGGCGCGGCGGCCGCACGTGCACGGCTCGAGGCATCGCCACGGCACGGCGAGTGGGTGATGGTCAAGACGGGGCCAGCGGACAGCGTGCGCGCGTGGGTGGTCTACCCGGAGCGCGCCGAGCGGGCGCCCGTGGTGGTGGTCGTGCACGAGATCTACGGGCTGACCCACTGGGTCCGCGCCGTCGCGGACCAGCTCGCGGCGGACGGGTTCATCGCGATCGCGCCGGACCTGCTGACGACGAAGAACATCCCGGCCGGGGAGGACGGCGATCCGGAGCGGGAGGCGGCGGTCTCCGCGATCCGCACGCTGGAGCCGGATGACATCCACCGGCAGCTCCGGGCCATTGCCGAGTACGGCATGGCGCTGCCGGCGGCAACGCGGCGGTACGGGATCGTGGGGTTCTGCTGGGGCGGAGGGGTATCGTTCGCCCACGCGGTGCGCGTGTCCGAGCTGGGTGCGGCGGTGGTCTACTACGGGACCTCACCGGACCCGGCCGAGCTGGGCGCAGTGCGTGCGCCGGTGCTGGGGCTCTACGGCGGGAAGGACGCGCGGGTGAACGCGACCGTGCCGCCGGCGGACTCTGCGATGAAGGCGCTGGGCAAGACGTTCGAGTACAGCATCTTCCCCGGCGCCGGGCACGGCTTCCTGCGGCAGCAGGACGGGCAGGGCGGCGCGAACCTCGCCGCGGCGCGCGAGGCGTGGCCGAAGACGGTGCAGTGGTTCCGGCAGCACCTGGAGGGCGAGGCGAAGGCCGGGAGCTGACGGGCGGGCCGGGCGCGCCGAGCGCGGCCGGCCCGTGCGTGTCGTCTGTAGCCGCGAGCCGCACCGCGGCCGCGGTCATCCGGGCGTCCTCGCCATCCTGCTCGCCGAGGCGGTCCCCTACCGCTTGACGGGTTCCTCGACGCCCGGGACGCGCAGCGCGTTCCGCACCTGCTCCGCGCGGCGGTCACCCGGCTGGAACAACCGGTCCACGTCCGCGGCGCTGTGGAACGGCCGGTTCCGAATGATCCGGTCGGCCAGCTCCTCCCCGATCCCCGGCGCCTGCGCAAGCTCCTCGCGGCTCGCCGTGTTGATGTCCGGCTTCTGCCCGCCGGTGCGGCTGCGCTTCGCCATGCGGTGCCTCCTTGCTGTGGGGTCATGCGGGGGTGCCCGCCGCCGCCCCGGATGCCGGGTGCGGCGGGGGCGGGAGGGGAGTGCAAGGCGGGGGCCGCGCGGGCGGCTCGGGCGGCCACCGGCGCGACGGGGTCGAGGGTGGTTGGGCAGGCGGAACCGGCGCGCCGGCGGGCAGCCGGGCGCCGCGCGGACCAGGCCGGCGCTCGGCGGTGGCACCTGAGCCGTCGGCCACCCCTTTCGGCACGGCTTGACTTCTCCGGCCACGACCCCATTCTAAGGCCGCGCCCGGCGGCGCATGAGATCGATGCGGTGACGACAGCGGGAGACTCGGCACGATGACGATTGCAGGCACGCTGGTGGCAGGAGCGCGAGGCGCGACGGCTGCGCGCCGCGCCTTGGCAGAGGTGGTCCTGGTGGCGGCTGGCGCGATGCTGGTGGCGCTGGCGGCCCGGCTCACGATCCCGTTGCCGTTCACGCCCGTCCCGCTCACGGGCCAGACGTTCGCGGTGCTGCTGGTCGGCGCGGCGCTGGGCAGCGCGCGCGGCGCGGCCAGCATGGCGACGTACCTCGCCGCCGGCGCTGCCGGGCTGCCGATCTTCTCGGGCGGCGGGTGCTGCGTGCCGTGGCTGCTGGGCCCGACGGCGGGCTATCTGTGGAGCTACCCGGTCGCGGCGTGGGTGACGGGCCGGCTCGCTGAGCGCGGGTGGGACCGGCGATTCGGCACCGCTGCGCTCGCGATGCTGGCGGGCACTGCCGTGATCTACGCGTTCGGCGTGACCTGGCTGTCCACGTTCGTCGGCTGGGAGCGGACGCTCACGGCGGGGCTGCTCCCGTTCCTGCCGGGCGACGCGGTGAAGCTCGTGCTCGCGGCGACGCTCCTGCCGGGCGCGTGGCGGATCATCGCGGCAGTGCGTGGGCCGGAGGACGGGACGGGACTCGGCGTGTGACGCCGGCGGCGCGCGGGCCGGGGCCCGGGGCGCCGAGCCGCGCAACCGGCCGCGCCTCGTCGCCTGAGGATGGCCCGGCAGGCGGCGAGACCTCGTGCCCTGAGGACGGCCTGGCGGGTGGCGAGGCGCCGTCGCCCGCCACGGCACGGCCCGAGGTACACGGCCGCGCAGTGGACGCCGAGACGCGCTGCACGCACTGGCACGGGCCGCTGGACATCATCGCGATCCGCTTCCCCTGCTGCGGGAAGTTCTACGCCTGCCACGACTGCCATACCGAGCTCGAGAGCCATCCGCCCGCCCGCTGGCCGCGCGACGCGTTCGACGCGCGTGCGGTGCTGTGCGGCGCGTGCGGCCATGCGCTGAGCATCCGGGAGTACCTCGACAGCGGGCATCGCTGCCCGGTGTGCGGCCGCGGCTTCAACCCGCGGTGCGGGCTGCATCATCACCTCTACTTCGAGATCTGACGCGAGCGCCGGGCCGGGCATCGGGAGGTGGAGAGACGCCTCACGGGCATCCGGAGGCGGAGAGGCACGTCCCGGGGCGTCGGGAGATGGAGAGACACCTCGCGGGCCCCAGGAAGCACATCCCGCGCATCGAGAGATGGTTCGACATTGAACCATCTCGCCGTTCGCGAGAAGGCGGGGGGAGCCCACGCCAGGTCCCGCCGGTGGAAGGAGCCACCGTTTGGCCCTTCGCGAGAAGGCGAGGCGGATCGACGCCTGGTCCCCCGGTCAGAGGAGCCGCCACCCACGCCCTCGCCCTCGCCCCGGCGCGCCTCACCTGAGACCGACCCCGATCCCCACCACCACGGCAATCGCGCCGAGCACGAAGAGCGCGAGCCAGAGCGGCAGCGCGAAGCGGAGCCAATCCTCGTAGCGGACGCCGGCGGCGGCGATCGCGGCCATGAGCGCGCCGTTGGTGGGCGTGAGCAGGTCACACAGGCCGGCGCCGTACTGGTAGGCGAGGACGGCGACCTGTGGGCCGAAGCCGAGGAGATCGGAGAGCGGGACCAGCACCGGCATGGTGAGCACGGCCTGCCCGCTCACGCTGGGCACGGGCACGTGGATCGCGGTCTGCGCCACCATCATGCCGATCGCGGAGAGCGCGGCGGGCAGCTCCGCGATGGGGGTGAAGAGGCCCTGCACGATGGTGTCGATCACGCGGCCGTCTTCGAGCACGACGAAGATGGCGCGGGCGAAGCCGATGATGAGGGCGGCGAGCGCCATCTCGCGGAAGCCGTCGGCGTAGGCGCGGGCGGTGCCGTCGATGCCGAGGCGGCCGATGAGCCCGGCGATGACGCCCATGATGAAGAACACGGCGGAGAGCTGGTCGAAGCCCCAGCCGAGGCGGATCACGCCGAAGACGTAGATCGCGAACGCGGCGAGCACGAGGGCGAGCACGGTGCCGTGCCGCCAATCCATGGACGTGGCGGCCGCATCGGGCTCCGCCGCCTCGGGGCGCGTGCGCGTGCGCCGCGCGTGCAGCACGGTGCCGCCCAGCCAGATCCCGAGCGCGGGGACCATGAAGGCGATGCGGTAGAGGCCGCCGGAGAGCAGCGGCAGCTCTGCGAGCCGTTGCGCGATGCCGACCTGGAACGGATTGATCGGGCTGAAGGAGGCGCCGACCATTGCGGCGCCGGCGCTCATCGCGATCGCGGTCAGCGCATCGAACCCCAGCGCGCGGGTGAGGATGAGCAGCACGGGCACGAGCGCGATGAATTCCTCGAGCATGTTCTCGAGTGCGCCGAGGATGGCGAACAGCGTGCCGGCGAGCGGGATGACGAGCACCTCACGCGTGCGCAGGCCGGCGGCCAGGCGGTCAACGGCCGCGCGCAGCGCGCCGGTGCGGTCCACCACGGTGAACGCCCCGCCGACCAGGAAGACGAGGAAGATGACGTCTGCGGCCTGGGCGGCGCCGCGGGGGATCGCGACCATCGCGTCGAACAGGCCGACCGGCGCAGGCTCGACCGCGTGGTACGTGCCGGGCACGACGACGATGCGGCCGGTCGCGGCGTCCTCGCGGCGATCGAACTGGCCGGCGGGGAGGAGCCAGGTCGCCCCCGCGGCGATGAGGATCCCCGCGACCAGCAGCACGAGGGGGTGCGGGAGGTGGAGCCGGGACATGGCGTGATGGTCCGGTCAGATGGGGAACGTGAGCGGGGTGCGGGAGACGGAACGAGGCCGCGGCCGCGCCGCCACGGGTGACGAGGCGCCGCGGGCGCGGCCGGGGCGTGAAGCGGCGCTTCCCTG
>DASVDH010000077.1:0-2032 GCA_036381195.1 Longimicrobiales bacterium
TAGCCGTGTTCGTCTCGCTCGGGTGCCCGCCGCGGCGGCCCGGGCCGCCGCCGTTCGGCTCTGGCCATCCGTACGGCGGCCGCCGCGTGCGGGTTTCACACCCGCAGGTGCGCCAGGCGTTGGCGCAACTCGTTTCGTGCCCGATGGATGTATGTCTTCACCGTGCCGAGCGGCACGCCCATGATCTCCGCGATCTCCTCGTACGGCCGGCCCTCGACGTGCCACAGCAGGATCGCCGTGCGATACTCCGCGCGAAGAGTGGCGATCGCCGCCTCGATCTCCCGGCCGAGCTCGCGGTTCGACGTGTAGGCCTCCGGGTCCTCGTCCGGGGCCACCGCCGTCAGCGCGGTGGCGCTCGCCTCCGACGCATCGCGGGCGTGCGGCGAGCCATCCAGCGACAGCACCTCCGGCCCTTTCCGCCGCAACTGGTCCAGCGCCGTGTTGTGCGCGATCTTGAAGATCCAGGAGCTGAACTTGTATGCGGGGTCGTACCGGTCCAGCGCGTTGAGGACCTTGATGAAGGTCTCCTGCGCCAGGTCCTCGGCCTGCTCGCGGTTGCGCACCAACCGGAAGATCAACGAGAAGACCGGCCGCTCGTATCGGCCGATCAGCTCGCGATATGCCGCTTCGCGGCCCTCGCGGGCACGGGCGATGACCTCCTGGTCGGTCAACGTCGAGTAATCCACGTCTCCGGGCGGCGCGCACACGACGTGATTCCGGGTCCGACCGTACGGCCAGCCCCGCCAGCGGGTTTCACCCGCGCCGGTCGCGCCATCTTGATGACCGGGGGACCCGCGGGTACCTTGGGCCCCTCCAGTTTACGCTACTGACGCGAGTTGCGCGATGTCGGCCGGCCAGACGCCGGCCCCGGTGGCGCCGCGCGAGCGGGCCGCGGCGGTCCGGGGCATGTTCGGGGCGATCGCGCCCCGCTACGACCTGCTGAACCACCTGCTGAGCCTCAACGTGGACCGGCTCTGGCGCCGGCGCGCCGTTGCGCGCCTGGTGGCGGACGGGCGCGGTGAAGGGCTCTTCCTGGACGCATGCGCGGGGACGCTGGACCTCGCGCTGGCTCTGGCGCGCCGGCGGGGCTTCCACGGTCGGATCATCGCCAGCGACTTCTCGCTCCCCATGCTCGAGCGCGGCGCGCCAAAAGTCGCGGGCGCGCCCGTCTCCGTGATCTGCGGGGACACGCTGCGCCTCCCGTTCGCGGACGGGACGTTCGACGGCGCCATGGTCGGGTTCGGGGTCCGAAACCTGGCGGACCTGGACGCAGGCCTGCGCGAGCTGGCCCGCGTGCTCAAGCCGGGCGCGCGGCTGGCCGTGCTCGAGTTCACGACGCCATCCTGGCGGCCCCTGCGCGCCCTCTACCTCACCTACTTCCGCCGCCTCCTGCCGTGGGTGGGGCGCATCATCTCACGCCACCGGAGCGCCTACACCTACCTGCCCGCCTCGGTCCTCGCCTTCCCGCAGCCGGCCGAGCTGGCCGCGCGGCTGGAGAGCGCCGGCTTCACGGCGGTGCGCTGGGAGCGCTGGACCGGCGGGATCGCGGCGCTGCACCTCGCCGAGCGAGGAGGAGGACCATGAACGGTTCCCGAGCTCAGGATCGAGGTCCCCGTCGTCGGCCTCGGCGGCTCGCACAGCGAGGAGGATGACCGTGACCGGTTCGCGCAGACGCCTCCGCGGGCGAGGCCCCGTGACCCGACTGCTGCCCTTCTTGCTCCTGGTTGCCTCGCCGCTCACGGCACAGGAGCGCCCCACCGGCATCGCGACGCAGGAGGGCGCGTCCGCCATCGCGACGCAGGAGGGCGCCTCCGGCACCGCAGCACAGGAGCGCGCCTCCGGTATCACAGCGCAGGAGCGCCCCTTCGGCACACTCCGCGAGCAGGCCGCACTCCGGCAGGAGTGGCTGCGGCTCCGGCTCGAGCGCGTGCTGCCCCGCCTCATGCGCGAGCACGGGGTGGACATGTGGATCGTGCCCATGCGCGAGTACAACGAAGACCCGGTGTTCCGCGCGCTCGTCTCGCCGACCACC
>DASVDH010000078.1:0-112633 GCA_036381195.1 Longimicrobiales bacterium
GCGAGTGAGCGGCGACCGGATCGCGGCGGTGGGCGCACGGCTGCCAGCGCAGGGCGCGGAGCAGGTAAACCTGCGCGGGCTCGCGCTCGCGCCGGGATTCATCGACATCCACGCGCACACGGACCTGGTCCTGCTCGTCAACCCGCGGGCGGATAGCAAGGTTCGACAGGGCGTGACGACCGAGGTCGCGGGGCAGGACGGCAGCTCGGTGGGGCCGCTGACGAAGGAGGCGTTCGAGCGCCGGCGGGAGTCGTACCGCCAGCGCTACGGCGTGGACCTCGACTTCCGGGACCTGGGCGGCTTCTTCCGGCGGCTGGACGAGCAGGGCGCGGCGGTGAACCTGGCGAGCATGGTGGGCGCGGGCACGATCCGGGGCTACGTCGTCGGCCAGGACGACCGGCCGGCCACGCCGGAAGAGCTGGCGCGCATGGTCGCGCTGGTGGAGGAGGCGCTGCGCCAGGGCGCTTGCGGCCTGTCCAGCGGGCTCGAGTACACTCCGGGCGCGTTCGCGGACCGGAACGAGCTGGTCGCGCTGGCGCGTGTGTTGCGCGGAACCGGACTGCCGTACGCGAGCCACATGCGCAACGAGGACGACGAGCTGCTCGCGGCGGTCGAGGAGGCGATCGCCATCGGCCGGCAGGCGGGCGTGCCCGTGCAGATCTCCCACCTCAAGGCGCAGGGCAAGCGGAACTGGTGGAAGGGTCAGCCGGTGCTGGACCTGATCGAGTCTGCGCGCGCCGCGGGCACGGACGTGATGTTCGACCGCTACCCCTACATCGCGTACAGCACGAGCCTCTCGAACCTGTTCCCCGTGTGGACGCGCGACGGCGGGAACGCCGCGTTCGTCGCGCGGCTCCAGGATCCCGCGCTGCGGCAACGCATCGAGGCGGCGGTGCGGGAGAAGGTGGAGGACGAGCTGGGAGGGTGGGACGCGGTGCAGGTGACGTCCGTGGGCGACGCGTTCGCGTGGGCGCGCGGCCGGCGCATGGGCGAGCTGGCCACGGAGCGCGGCGAGGATCCGTACGCGTTACTGCTGCGCATCATGATCGAAGCCGGGGGCGGCGGCATGGTCGGCTTCGGCATGAGCGAGGAGAACACCGCCCGGTTCCTCGCCCATCCGCTGGGCATGATCTGCTCGGATGGCGGCGCGCAGGTGCGGGGCGCCGAGGAGATGCAGGGCTCGGTGCACCCGCGCAACTACGGCTCGTTCCCCCGCGTGCTGGGCTACTACTGCCGCGAGCAGAAGCTCATGCCGCTGGAAACCGCGATCCACAAGATGACGGGCATGCCCGCGGCGCGGTTGCGGCTCGAAGGGCGCGGGCGGATCGCGCCCGGCGCGTTCGCGGACCTCGTCGCGTTCGACCCGGACACCGTGGCGGACCGCGCGACGTTCGAGCGGCCGCACCAGTACCCGGTGGGCATCCCGCACGTGCTGGTGAACGGCGAGTTCGTGATCCGGGACGGCGAGCACACCGGCGCCACGCCGGGGAGGGTGGTGCGGCCGGGTGGGCTCGCGGGGTGAAGCGCTCTCCCCCGCTCATTGAACGGCGGGCCAGGGCGAGGGCCCCTTCCGCCCTGCCCCGCCGCCCGCGCGCGGGCGGGGAACTGCGGGTGGGGCGTTCCCTGCGTGATCGCGCATCCGGTGCGAGCGAGCCCGGCGGGATGAATCCCGGCCTGCGCCGGCAGTGCGGGTGGCCGGATCAATGACGGGCCGGAGCGAACCGGGCGTGTCTGTGGCGCTGCTGCGACAGTGCGTGGCGCGTTGGGTGCGCCCCGGAGGCGCGGGCGGGATCGGTGGCGGAATCGGCTGCGCCGCCGGGCAGCGCGGTTCGGCGCGAAAACGCACTGGCGCGACCGCGGGCGCGGAGGCCGGGCGGACGCGGGGACACGGTCCGGCCGCTTCGGTCCGCGGCTTGCGATAGCCACCAGCGCAATCGGGCATGCAGCGGCGGATGCGCGGCCGCGCCTCGACGCGTGATGACGGGCCGCCGCTCCGCTCGCCCGGGAGAAGAGCGACTTCCAAGAACCGGCAGCAGTCAACGTACAGGGCAACCCGCGTGCGGGTGCGGTGTGCGCCTGGCGAGGCGCCCAGCTCCCAGCGAAGCAGCCCCCAATGCACATCCTCGGCATCTCGGCCTTCTACCATGACAGCGCCGCGTGCCTGGTGCGTGACGGCGAGATCGTCGCGGCCGCGCAGGAGGAGCGCTTCACGCGCAAGAAGGGGGATGCGTCGTTTCCGGCGCGGGCGGTCGACTACTGCCTGAGGGAAGGCGGGATCCGGGTCGAGGATCTCGACTACGTGGGCTTCTACGACAAGCCGCTGCTCAAGTTCGAGCGGATCCTGGAGACGTACCTCGGTGTGGCGCCCCGTGGGTTCCGATCATTCCTGATGGCGGGGCCGCTCTGGATCAAGGAGAAGCTGTACATCGAGCGCCAGCTCCGGGATGCGCTCCGGTACGACGGTCCGATCCTGTTCGCGGAACACCACGAGTCGCACGCGGCGAGCGCGTTCTTCCCCTCGCCGTTCCGGGAGGCGGCGATCCTGACGCTGGACGGCGTCGGCGAGTGGGCGACGACATCGATGGGCGTGGGCCGGGACAACGACCTCGAGGTCTTCAAGGAGCTGCACTGGCCGGACTCGCTGGGGCTGCTGTATTCCGCGTTCACGTACTACACCGGGTTCAAGGTCAATTCGGGGGAGTACAAGGTGATGGGGCTCGCGCCGTACGGCGAGCCGAAGTACGTGGACCTGATCTACCGCGAGCTGATCGACTTGCGCGAGGACGGGTCGTTCAAGCTGAACCAGGAGTACTTCGACTACCTGGGTGGGCTGACGATGACGAACGACGCGTTCAACCGGCTCTTCGGCGGCCCGCCCCGTGTTCCGGAGTCGAAGCTGACGCAGCGCGAGATGGACCTCGCCCGTTCGATCCAGGTCGTCTGTGAAGAGGTGATGTTGCGGATGGCGCGGACCGTTCACCGCGAGACCGGCCTGGCGAACCTGTGCCTGGCGGGCGGCGTAGCGCTGAACTGCGTGGGCAACGGGCGGATCCTGCGGGAGGGGCCGTTCGAGAACCTGTGGATCCAGCCGGCGGCGGGTGATGCGGGCGGTGCGCTCGGCGTGGCGCAGCTCATCTGGCACCGCTTCTGCCGCCAGCCGCGACAGGTCGTGCCGGGCAGGGACAGCATGCGCGGCGCGTACCTGGGGCCGGCGTACTCGCCCGGAGAGATCGAGCAGTATCTCGAGTCGGTCGGGGCCCGCTACGAGCGGCTCGAGCGGGAGGCGCTGCTCCGGCGAGTCGCGGAGCTGCTGGCGGCGGAGAAGGTGGTGGGGTGGTTCGATGGGCGGATGGAGTTCGGCCCGCGTGCCCTGGGGGCCCGGAGCATCCTGGGGGACGCCCGCAGCCCACGCATGCAGGCCCAGATGAATCTCAAGATCAAGTTCCGCGAGGGATTCCGGCCCTTCGCCCCGAGCGTGCTGCGGGAGCGAGTGAGCGATTACTTCGAGCTCGACCGCGATTCGCCGTACATGCTGCTCGTGGCGCCCGTGCGGGAGGAGCGGCGGATCCAGATGACGGAAGAGCAGCGGCGGCTCTGGGGCATCGAGAAGCTCAACGTCCCGCGCTCGGACATCCCGGCCGTGACGCACATCGACTACTCGGCGCGGGTGCAGACGGTGACGCGCGAGACGAATCCGAACTACTACGACCTGATCAAGCGGTTCGAGGAGCTGACCGGGTACGGCGTGCTGGTGAACACGTCGTTCAACGTGAGGGGTGAGCCGATCGTGTGCACCCCGGCGGACGCGTACCGGTGCTTCATGCGGACGCACATCGATTACCTGGTGTTGGGTCCGTTCCTCCTGGACAAGACGGCGCAGCCCCAATGGACCGAGGTGGGAGATTGGAGGCAGGAGTTCCAGCTCGACTGAGCCCGGCCGAAGGGCGCAAGTTCGCCTTCGCCGTCGGCGCGGCGTTCCTTGGGTTGGCGGCGGTCCTGTGGTGGCGTGGCCTCCCGCTCCCGATGCGAGCGGCGGGAGCGATCGGCGCGCTGCTGATCCTGGCCGGGCTCGTGATGCCCGGCCGCCTGGGGCCCGTGCACAGGGCGTGGATGGGCCTGGCGCACGCGATCTCGAAGGTCACGACGCCGGTCTTCATGGGGCTGCTCTACTTCCTGGTGCTGACGCCGGCAGGGATCCTCCGGCGTACGCTGGGCCGCAACCCACTGGTGCGACCGGCGGGGCCGAGCTACTGGATCCACCGCGATGCCGCGCATCGCCGCAGCGATCTGCAACGCCAGTTCTGATCGGGGGAGGCGCATGGGACACCTTGTGTCACGCCTTCCACGCCGGGCAGGGGAGCCGGTCTCATACAGGCCCTCTCGAGGCCTGCGACGCCGGCTCTCCCGACCCGGACGCCGAAGCTCTCTCAATGAGGCGACTCTGTCGCCCTCGACCGGCAGGGTGCACCAGTGAACGATCTGGGAGTGATGCGCGAGCTGTGGGCCTTCATGCGGGTCAGGAAGAAGTGGTGGCTGCTGCCGATCATCCTCGTGGTGGTCCTGGTGGGCGGACTGCTGATCCTCGCGCAGGGTTCCGCGCTAGCGCCATTCATCTACACGGTGTTCTGAAGAGCGCGCGATCGCGGACATCCGCCGGCGGGTGCACCGATCAGGCGCTCACGGCCCGCCGCGACGTCGCGCCCCTCCTTCGAGCTCGCCTTCCAACGGCCCGCCAGCCGAGGCGAGTGCCCCGAGCGCCCCGCTCGCCAGCAGTTCGCGGGCGATCGTCTCGGAAGCCAGGCGGTGCGCCGCAGCGCTCGGATGCGCGTCGTAGGGCGTGGCCCACCAGGCGCTCCAGTCGAGGCCCGCGGCCGCGAACACGGGCACCAGGTCGATCACCTGGAACCCGGCCTCCACTGCCGTCGCCGCCACCTTCTCATGAATCTGGCGGAAGGGATAGTCGCTGGTCGTCCACGTGCCCGGGTGCAGATCGGGGAACAGGACCAGGTAGATCGGGATGGCGCGTGACCGGGCGGAATCCCCCATTTCGTGCAGCGCCGCCTCGAGCTGGCGCCACGTCTCGGTGCCGTCATCGTAGAGGGTCTCCCACTTGCGCCGGGACACATCCGAACGGAGACGCCCGAGGACCCGATTGTATGTGCTCTCGAGGGCCGCGAGCGCCGCGCTCGAGCGAATCGCGCCCTCGCGGGCGAAGCCGGGCAGCAACGAATGCGGCGGGAACAGCCAGCGGCTGTCCACGCGGTAGAGGTTCGGACCACTCGGCAGCGCGTCGTTGATGTAGAACTGGACGACGACGAGATCTGGAGAGAACTGCCAGCCAAGGCGGCGCAGCAACTCAGCCTCGTTCGCGAGGGTGAACCCGCGCTGAGCCATGTTGACCACTTCCAGCGCATCGACTCGCAGCTCCCGGCGCAGGATCCGCTCAAGGTGCGCCGGCCACGTGCTGTCCGTCTCGGCGATCTTGTCTCCCCACGTGAACGAGTCGCCAATGGCAATGATCCGCGGTACGCCTGGGCGGCGCTGCACGCGCTCGTAGGGCGAGCGGAACCCGAGGATGTTCGATCGCCAAAGGCCATCGTAACGCTGGCCCCACGCTGCCAGCTCTCTCGGAGTCCCGAGCCGGGTCGCAACGGCATCCGGGATTCTCAGGAAGAGCTCAGCCGTGGCGAAGAGCAGGAAGAGGACCGTGCCGAGCAGCGCGCTGCCGATCAGAGATTCACGGAGCAGCGTTTCGCGTTGGAGCGAAATGGCGAGAAAAGCCGCGGCCGCAGCGACGGCGAGCAACAGGAGAGTCGCCCGGAATCCGAACAGGTAGATCGACAACCCCCAGAGCCCGAGATGGAGCTGGAGGGCGATCCGCACACCACGATCATCCAGGAGCCGGCGTGTGGCGGAGTGGAGCGCAGCGCGGCGGCGATCACGGAGCAGGAGGACGAGGCCCGCGCTCCAGGAGACGATGATCACGGCCGTCGTTCCGCCCAGGTCGGGTGGCCAGAATGCCGCGCCGAGGAGGGCACCCAGGAGACACCAGGCGAGGATCATGGGGAGCGCCGCTTTCTGGTCGAGGGGGCGGCGGATGCGCGGCGCGACGTCTGGCCGGTCGTGGGGCGAGCCGCCGCGGCGGACCTGGTTCAGGGTCTCCGCCTACCACGCCGTCCAGCCCCCGTCGACCATGAGGTTCGAGCCAGGCATGTACGATGAGGCGTCGGCCGCGAGAAACAAGAGCCCGCCGCAAGACTCGTCTGGCTGCGGGTAGCCTCGCCGGGCTCGTCCGCGACCGGGTTCCGGTCGGGTTCGGCCGCCAGCAGAGGGTGCAGACGAACGCGCCAGATCGCGCGCGGGATGCGCAACAGGGTAGAATCGTTCGGGAGCTCGCCCGTCCCGCTTCTCCCGGGGGTGCTGCGGCGACTGTGCGCGTGGACAGAGCTTGCGCGAACGGGAAAGGGTAGCGGTCGGCACGCCCGTGGACCAGTTTGAGAGACGTGGAGGCGGGTCGCTCGTCGGGGGCAGGGCTGTCGTGTCACCGCAAAGGGCCGCCGCGGGCGGCGCCGTGTCGGGATGGGGGCCGCCGGAGCCGCGAGAGGAGCGGATGGAGATGAGAGTGATCGGTCGGGCCTGGTCGGCGCTCCGGACGTCCGGGCGGAGAGCGCTCGCGCGAGCGTGGCACGCGGCGCGGCGCTGGCTGGATCTGGCGCTGCATCCGCTGCGGCGGCAGCGCGCGTTGGCGCGGCTGGCGGCGCGGCCGGCTCCTTCGACCGTGCTCGTGGTGTGCCACGGGAACATCTGCCGGAGCCCGTACGCCGAGGCCGCGCTGAAGGCGGCGCTTCCTGAGCCGTTCCGCACGCGGATCCGGGTGGTGTCGGCCGGGTTCCTGGGAGGCGAGCGTCCGTCGCCGGCGGTGGCGATCGAGGTGGCGGCGCGCCGGGGCCGGGATCTGAGCGGCCACCGGTCGCGGCCGCTGGACGCGGACCTGGTGCGGGGCGCGGATCTGGTGGTGGTGATGGAGCCGCAGCAGGCGCGTGCGCTGCGATGGTTCTACGGGGTGGATGCGCGGGCCGTGCTGGTCCTGGGCGACCTGGACGCGTCGCCGGCCGACGGGCGCGCGATCCGGGACCCGATCTTCCAGCCGGCGGAGGTGTTCGAGGAGTGCTACGCGCAGATCGACCGCTGCGTGCGGGTGCTTGCGCAGGCCATCACGGGGACGACAGCCGATCAGGAGCAGAAGGGGCGCCACTGACCTGCGGCGCGAGCGGCGGGAAGGCGCGCCTCAGGGCGGCTGCGGCGAGGAGGCCGGCCGCGGCGCCAGCGAGATCCGGGGCGGACAGCCCGACCAGCACGCTGGCGGCGGGTGCGCCGAGGAAGGCGGCCGCGATGATGCCGGCGGCAAGGCCGATGTCACGCCCCGATCGCGCCCAGAACGCGGCGGGACAGACGAGCGCGGCGACCCAGGCAACGGTCAGGAGCTGCTTGAGCGGCTCGGGGAAGCGTTCGCTGAAGAACAGCAGCGCCCAGCCGATGCCGAGTGGGTGCCGCACGCCGCAGGACGCGACCCCGTTCAGCTCGACGCAGTAGCCGTCCCGCCCTGGCTGTCGTCGGACCGTGATGGCAAGCTCCCCCCCGGCGGGGATCCGTGCCAACGCGCCCGCCAGCCGCAGATCGGGGTGATCGAGCCGGAGCGCTTGCGCGCGCGTGCGCACGCGTACGACCAGATCCTCGCGGTCCGCTCCGACGAGGATGACCTCCCGCTGCTGCTCATCGTAGATGCTGAAGATGGAGGCGAGGGCCGGGGGCCGGGGACCCGCGACGGCTCGAACATGGAGCCGCGTGCCGCTCCGGAGCAGCCGGGCGACGCGGGGCGAGTCCGCCAGGCGGGGCGGAGGGAGCGGCAGACTCCCGATCCGGGCGTCGAGAACGCGCCCCTCGTAAAGGGTGAGATGCCCGAGGTCCGGCGTCCACTGGGCGTAGTAGACGGAGTCCGGGAAGGCGGGGGCCAGAGCGTACGTCGTGAAGCCGAGCACGGCCGCGGCGGCCAGGGCGGCCGCGCGGGCGAGGCGGCTGGCGAGGGCGGGTGTCGGGCGGAGCAGGAGCGGGACCCAGCGCCAGGCGCGGGCGCCCAGGCCGGCGCCGAGGGTGTTGAAGACGACGTCGCTGAGACTCGGGTCGCGGCCGGGGATGACGTGCTGCGCGAGCTCGACGGAGAAGGACAGCGTGACGCCGAACAGGAGCGCGCGGCGAGCGCGGGATCCGAGGGCGGCCAGCGCGGCGCCGAAGGGGAAGAACAGGATGATGTTGGCCAGCACATCCGAGAGGCCGGCATCCCCGCAGACGAGGCAGAGGACGGGCGTGGGAGGAGGGATCTGCCGCGACGGGAAGAGGGTCGCCAGCAGGATGCACCCCAGGAAGAAACCGAGGGCGATGCGGGCAGGGGGGGGGCTGTTCCAACCACGCAGGCGGGCCGCGACCGGGCGAAGCGGGCGGATGGTCATTCTCACGGATGGCGGCGGTTTCTGGCGCGACAGATCGGTCATTGCGGCACGCCGAGCGACTACGCGAGCCACGGGAGCCGGGTTCCCGATAAGAGTAACGCGGGCTTCGAGGATTCGCAGGCGCGCCGGTCCCGTTGTGGCGTAGCCGCAACACCAGAGGCGCAGGGGCGCCGGCGTCCGGGACGTGCTGCCCATCACGGGTGGAGAGCGGAGGGCGCGGCAGCGGCTCAGCGGGCGCCCCGGCCCGTGGCGGCCGGCGGCCCCGGGCGTGAATCCTGCAACGCGCCGTTGCGCGACTCCACGGAACGACCGTCCCGCTCGACAGTCACGCTCGAACGGTGCCAACCCCTTGAGCAGCACGCTGGTCACAGGCGCGACGGGCTTCACGGGCTCCCATCTCTGCCGCCGGCTGGTCGCGGACGGCCATCATGTGATCGCGCTGGTCCGGCCGACGAGCCGGACGCGGGAGCTGGAGGAGATGGGGGTCGAGTGCCGGGTCGCGGACATCTGCGACCGCGCGGCGCTGAGATCCGTGTTCCCCCGGGTCGACGTCGTCTATCATCTCGCCGCGGCGTATCGAACCGAGCACGCCGACCGTACGGTGTTCGAGCGGGTGAACGTCCAGGCGACGGAGAACCTTCTCGCCACGGCGCTCGAGGCGGGCGTCGGGCGATTCGTGCACTGCTCGACGGTGGGGGTCCAGGGGCACATCGAGGACCCACCCGCCCGGGAGGAGTACCGGTTCCGTCCCGGTGACCATTATCAGCGTAGCAAGCTGGAGGGCGAGCTGCTCGCGCGGTCCTACGCGGACCGCGGTTTGGACGTGACCGTGGTTCGCCCCGTCGGGATCTACGGCCCGGGGGATTCGCGGTTCCTCAAGCTGTTCCGTGCGATCGCGCGGGGCCGGTTCATCATGATCGGGTCCGGCGAGGTGCTGTACCACCTGACGTTCGTGGACGATCTGGTGGAGGGCTTCGTCCTGGCGGGTTCGAGCCCGGCGGCAAGAGGAGAGGTCTTCACCATCGGCGGCCCGCGCTATACGACGCTGCGGGAGCTGGTGAACCTCATTGCCGACACGCTGGGCCGGCCACACCCCCGCGGGCGGATCCCGTTCTGGCCGGTGCACGCGGCGGCGGTGGTCTGCGAGCGGGTGTGCCGCCCGCTCGGCATCGCGCCGCCGCTGTACCCCCGCCGGGTCGAGTTCTTCACCCACGACCGCGCCTTCGACATCTCCAAGGCGCGCCGCCTGTTGGGTTACGAGCCGCGCGTGGACCTGGAAGAAGGGCTCGGGCGGACGGCCGCATGGTATCGCGAGCAGGGTCTGCTATGACGGTCCGGCCCGCCATCGGCGGTCAGCCGGCGGCAGCGCGCGCGCAGCGCGGGGTCCTGGTGGACGGGCACGTCCACCTGCACGCATGCTTCGACCTGCAAACCTTCCTGGACAGCGCAGTCGGCAATTTCCGGCGTGCAGCAGAGGGTGCCGGACTGCCGGGCGACACGCTCGGCTGCCTCTGCCTCGTGGATTTCGGACCGCGGCTCCCGTTCGTCGAGCTCCGCGATCGTGCGGGCGCAGAGGTGTGCGACGGCTGGACGGTCGGCGCGCTCGACGAGGAGAGCTCTCTCTGCCTGACCCGGACGGACGGCGCCCGCCTGCTGCTCCTCGCAGGCCAGCAGATCCACACGCGGGACGGGCTCGAGGTGCTGGCGCTGGCGACGGCGAAGCGGTTCCAGGATGGGCTGGGCCTCGAGGAGACGGTGGACCGGGTTCTCGCCGCGGACGCGATCGCCGTGGTGCCCTGGGGCTTCGGGAAATGGTGGCTCGGCCGGGGGAGGCGGGTCGCCCGGCTGATCGAGCGCGCTCCCCCGGGCCTTTTCCTGGGCGACAACGCTGGCAGGCCGGAGCTCGGCCGGCGCTCCAGACTCTTCGACCTGGCGGCCGAGCGCGGAGTGCGCGTGCTTCCGGGGACCGATCCCCTGCCCTTCCGGAGGAGCGCGGCGCTGCCGGGGCGCTACGGGTTCGCGCTGCCCGCCGGACTCCATCCGCAACGGCCTGCGGAAGGGTTGAGGCGGGCCCTCCTCGACGCGACCGCGCAGCCGCGCATTTTCGGGCGGCGCGCGCGGCCGCTCCGGTTCCTGCGCGACCAGACGATGATCAACCTGAGAAAGTACGTCGGAGGGCCGGCCGCGTGAGAGTCCTCGTCGTCGCCCCCGAGCCCTTCTTCTCGCCGCGAGGCACGCCGTTCAGCGTGTACTACCGCACCCTCGTCACGGCCGAGCTGGGAGCGCGCATCGATCTGTTGACGTACGGCGAGGGGGACGACGTCGACATCCCCGGAGTCCGGGTCATCCGCATCCCGCGGTTCCCGTGGCTCGGGCCGATCCGGATCGGGCCCTCGTGGCCGAAGCTCCTCCTGGACATCGTCCTCCTCGCGTGGACGGTGGCCCTCCTCGCCCGAAACCGCTACGACGTCGTCCATGCGCACGAGGAGGCCGTGTTCTTCTGTCGTTACCTGAAGCCGATCTTCGGGTTCAGGCTGATCTACGACATGCATTCCAGTCTTCCGCAGCAGTTGCGGAACTTCCGGTTCAGCTCCTCACGCGCGCTGATCCGGGTGTTCGAGGGCCTCGAGGACAGCAGCTTGCGGGCGGCCGATGCGGTGATCACGATCTGTCCGGATCTCGCCGATTACGCCGTGCGCCGCATTCCGGACCCGAAGCGTCATTTCCTGATCGAGAACTCGATCTTCGAGCCGGTTCGGCTGCGAGCGGGCGCGCCGCGCCGCGCGGCCGGAGCCCTGGCTCCACCCGAGCTGCCGGGCGATCGGCTGATCGTGCTCTATGCCGGGACGTTCGAACCCTACCAGGGGCTCGACCTCCTCATCCCCGCGTTCGCGCGGGTCCGGGCGAGCCGGCCCGATGCGCTGCTCGTGCTGGCAGGAGGCCAGCCCGCGCAGGTGGACCGTTACCGCCGGCTGGCCGAGGAGGAGGGCGTCGGCGAGGCCTGCGTCTTCACGGGCATGCTGGAGCAGGAGGCGGTGCGCCAGCTCGCGCGCCGGGCGGCGGTGCTGACGTCGCCGCGGACGGCGGGCATGAACACGCCGCTGAAGATCTACGAGCAGTTGGCGAGTGGGATCCCGCTGGTCGCCACGCGTGTGGCGGCTCACACCCAGGTCTTGAACGAGGACGTCTGCTTTCTCGTCGACCCGGAGCCGGACAGTCTGGCGGCCGGGATCCTGGCCGCGTTGCGCGGCGATGAGCGGTGCCGCCGGGTCGTCGCCGCCGCGCGCGCCCTCTACGACGCCCACTACTCGCGTACCGCGTACGAGGCCAAGATGCGGGCGCTCCTGCAGGCCGTCTCCTGATGTGCGGCATCGCCGGCATCATCTCGCTCGGCGGGGCGGCCCCCACGCACGAGGCGCTCCGTGCCGCCTGCGACGCCCTGGTGCATCGCGGGCCCGATGACGAGGCGATCGACATCCGCGGCCAGGTGGGGCTGGGGATGCGGCGCCTCGCAGTCATTGACGTGGCCGGCGGGCGCCAGCCGTACGTCAACGAGGACGGGACGGTCCGCGCGGTCTTCAACGGCGAGATCTACAACTTTCGCGAGCTGCGGAGATCTCTCGCGGCGCGTGGGCATCGGTTCACATCCCGGACGGACGGGGAAGTGATCGTCCATCTCTGGGAGGAACACGGACCGGAGTTCCTCCGCATGCTCAACGGGATGTTCGCGATCGCGCTCCACGATGCCCGGCGGCAGCGTGTTGTCCTGGCGCGCGACCGGCTGGGCGTGAAGCCGCTGTACTACGCGCGGACGAGGGACCACCTCGTCTTCGGCTCGGAGGTGAAGGCGATCCTCGCCTCGGGCCTGGTGGACCGGGGGCTGGACGTGGATGCGCTGGGCGAGTTCCTGGCGTGGGAGTACGTGCCCGCGCCGCGCACGCTGTTCACCGGGATCATGAAGCTGGAGCCCGCCCAGTCGCTCGAGATCCACCTCGCGAGCTCACGGCTGTGCTTCCGCACCTGGTGGGACATCCCGCTGCCGGAGGAGCAGGAGGGGCTCGCGCCGAGGGGGGCCGGCGAGTGGGCGGAGGCGGTGGAGGAGAAGATCCGGACGGCGGTCCAGCGGCAGCTCATCAGCGACGTGCCCCTCGGCGCGTTCCTGTCCGGAGGCGTGGACAGTTCGCTGGTGGTGGCCGGCATGGGGGATGCCCGCGTCTTCACCATCGGGTTCGACGACCCCACCTACAACGAGCTGCGATGGGCGCGCGCCGTGGCGGCGCACCTGGGCGTGCGCCACGAGGTGGAGGTGATCCGGCCGGACGCGATCGAGCTCTTCGATCGAATCATGCCGTTCCTCGACGACCCGATCGCGGACTCGTCCGTCTTCCCGACGTACCTGGTTTCGCGTCTGGCACGCCGGGAGGTGACGGTCGCCCTCACGGGTGACGGCGGGGACGAGCTGTTCGGCGGATACGAGACGTACGTCGCGCAGCAGCTCGCAGGGGCGTGGGCGCGAGTCCCGCGACTCTTGAGGGAGAGGCTGCTCGCGCCCCTCATCCGGCGCATGCGGCCGCGCCCCGCCAAGAAGGGCCTGGTCAACAAGGCGAAGCGGTTCGTGGACGGCCTCGAGCACGACGAGGCGCTGGGGCATGCGCGGTGGCGGCTGTTCCTGGGCGAGCGCTTGCGGCGGGAGCTGTTCACGCCGGAAGCGGAGAGCGCGCTGCGCGCGCCGGCCGGCAGCCACATCCTGCGGCTGATGAAGGCCGCCGGCCCGCGATCTCCGCTGGCGAGCGGGCTCTACACCGACGTGAAGAGCTACCTCAGCGACAACTGCCTGCTGAAGGTGGACCGGATGTCGATGGCGTGCTCGCTCGAGGTTCGGGTGCCGTTGCTGGACCACGAGCTGGTCGAGCTCGCGTTCGCCGTGCCGGATGGATTGAAGGTCCGGCGCGGCGAGACGAAGGTCCTGCTGAAGGAGGTCGCGGCGCGCGCGGTTCCGAGGTCCTGCGTCTACCGCCAGAAGGAGGGGTTCAGCACGCCGATCAAGCATTGGCTGCGCGGGCCGTTCCGCCCGATGCTGGAGGAGGCACTGGCGCCCGAGCGCGTGCGTCGGGAGGGGCTGTTCCGGGCCGAGGCCGTCGAGACGCTCAAGCGAGAGCACCTCGCGGGCCGGGCCAATCACAGTCACGTGCTGTGGGCGCTCCTGGTCTTCCAGGATTGGCGGCAGCGCTGGCGCGTATGATCGAGCGGCGGCCCTCGGATTTCGCCCGGGACCGGTACGACCTGCTCGTCGTGGGCGGAGGGGTCTACGGCGTCGCGCTCACGCTGGAGGCGGCGTTGCGCGGGCTGCGGCCGCTCCTCGTGGAGCGAGCCGACTTCGGGGGCGGGACGACATGGAACAGCTTCCGGATCATTCATGGGGGCCTGCGCTATCTGCAGACCCTCGACCTGCGGCGCTTCCGGGAATCGGTGCGTGAGCGTCGATGGTTCTTACGCCACTTCCCTGAGGTGGTCCGGCCCTTCCCGTTCGTGATGCCGATCTCCGGCAAGGGGATGCGCCGGGTACCCGTCCTCCGCGCCGCGCTGCGCCTCAACGACCTGCTGTCCTCGCGGCGCAACCATGGGGTGGAATCCACGCACCACATCGGCGGAGGCCGGATCCTGGGCGTGCCGGAGGCGCTGGAGCTGGTACCGGGCCTCGACCGCCGCAAGCTCCGCGGAGCCGCGCTCTGGTACGACGGCGTGATGACGTGTGCGCCGCGCGTGCTCATCGAGATGCTCCACTGGGCGTGCGCGGCCGGAGCGCGCGCGCTGAACTACGTCGAGGCGAAGCGGCTGCTGGTGGAGGGGACGCGGGTGGCCGGGCTCGAAGCCGTGGACCGCACTAATGGCGAGACCCTGGTCTTCCGGGCGCCCGTCGTGGCCAACTGCGCCGGCCCGGACGTGCGTGGCCTGGCGCGGCGGTTGGATCGCGATGTCCCGCACCTGTTCTCGCCCTCCATGGCGTTCAACCTCCTGATCTCCAGGTCGGCGCCATCCCGGTTCGGCGTCGCGGTGACGGCGGACCGCCCCGGCGCGAGGACGTATTTCGTGCGGCCGTGGGGCGACTGGTCGTTCGCGGGCACGTGCCATGTCCCGGCGAGCGACGAGGCGGCCGTACACGGGCCCGGCCCGCGCGACGTCGAGGGGATGATCGCCGACCTGAACGCCGGATTGCCGGGCTGGGGCGTGACGACGGACGACGTGCGCCGCGTCTTCTGGGGCGTGCTCCCGGTCGCGACCCGCGGGACCGTTCGCTTGTCGACCCGGCCCGTGCTGCACGATCATGCACGGAGCGGCGGGCCCGCCGGGCTGTTCAGCGTGTCGGGCGTGAAGTTCACGACGGCGCGCCGGGTTGCCGAGGTCTTGCTGGCGGCGATCCTCGAGCGGGTGCCCGGCATGCGGCCCGGCCCGGTTTCCCCGATCGAGCGCCCGGAGCCTGCCCCCGTCCCCACCGCCTCCGAGTTCCGCTCGCTGCTGCAAGCGGAGCCCGCAGCCGCCCGTTCCCTCGTCGCCCGGCTGATGGAGCGCGAGGCCGTCATCGCACCGGATGACCTGCTCCTGCGACGGACCGATTGGGGAGCCGACCCGGAGCAGCGGGACGTGTTCGCCAGGGAGTTGGGGAGCGTGCTCGATGCGCGCTCCCACGGGCCCGGGGCGGTCGAGCAGCCGGCGGCGGCAGGCGGGGCCGAGGGCCGCGCCTGAGGAGCTCTTCCCGGACGGCGAGCGAGCGACCCGCTCCCGAGCGTAGAAGGCCGCCGTTGCGTCCGGGCCACAGTTGTCGCGCTGTCGTCCGGAGGCTCGCCGCCGCATCCCGCAGCCGCGGACGCGTCCAGGTCCGGATCCGCCGCGGGAGAGGGCAGTACTCTGCGATGCCGCCCCGGGCGCCGGTGACGTGTCCCGCCGAGCCGCGCCGTGGCGGGCTTCGTGCATCGCGCGCGGGCCGAGGTCAGGGCCAAGGTGACCTCGTGTGCATCCTGCCGGACGGAGCGGGGGACCCGGAAGGATCGAGCCTCCGCCGGGGCGGACGACACGGACTTCTGCGCCCCCGCACCAGGACGTGGAATTCGATCGAGACTCGAAGCCGCCGCCACGTGGGGTCTGGCCGCGCGGCGCCGCGGCCGGGGCGTCGTTCGCGTGGACGGCTCCCGTCGGCTTGCGGTGAGGCGGCGACGGCGCTGATGCGCCGCCGCCCCCGGCGCCACGGCTGATTTCACGCGGCTGCCGCTCCGCGCGCTCCGGCTCGTTCGGCGCGTTGCAATGCCCGTATCGCCGGCGCGCCGTTGCATCACCACCGGTTGCGTTCGGGTGCGACGGGGAACCAAGCACGAGAGGGCCGCATGATCCTGGGGACCATCGAGGTGCCCTCCTGCCCCGGCCGGATCGCGGAGCGCTGGACGGCCTGGGGACTCGGCGACGGCGACGCGGCCTTCGAGCGCTGGGAAGAAGACGGCTTCCTTGCCGCGATCATCTCGAGCGGCGCACCTGCGCTGGACGAAGGCCGGCTGCTGCATCACGATCCCGCCTCGCGGGTGACCGCCATCCTCTACGGGGAGCTCCACGATGCGAGCGAGCTGGTCCGGCGGCTCGGCGGAGGACCGCGGCCAAAGGATGGGTCGCTGCTCGTGGAAGGGTATCTCCGCCTCGGGACCGAGCTCTTCCGCCTGCTCAACGGCAGCTTCGTCCTGGTGATTCGCGATCCCGCCCGGGGCCGGGTGTGGATCGCGCGGGACCATCTCGGCATCGAGTCGCTCTACTACCGCCGGACTGGCGAGGCGGTGCACTTCTGCTCCGAGCTGCGGCCGCTGACGAACGTCGGTGGCGGCCCGTGTCTGGAGCCGGCCGTGGTGCTCCGCTACCTCCTGCTCAACTACAACCCCGGCTTCGAGACGCTCTACCGCGGGATCGAGAAGCTCCGCGCTGGGCACGTGCTTCGGATCGAGGCTGGCGGCATCCGCACCGAGCGCTACTGGGCGCCATCGTTCCGCGAGAATCCCGTCAAGTCGCGCGAGGAGTACCGCGAGGAGCTCCGTTCGCTGATCCGCGATGCGGTCCGCATCCGGCTCCAGCCCGGCTACGCGGCTGGCGCGTACCTGAGCGGCGGCATGGACAGCAGCTCGGTCGTCTGCCTGATGACCGAGGAGCTCGGCTCGCCGATCCACACGTTCTCGTTCCGCTGCGCCGTCAAGTCGTTCGACGAAGCGATCTATGCCCGAGCCGTGAGCCGGCACTGCGGCACCCGACACCACGAGGTGCCCTACGACGCGGGCAGCGCGCGGGAGATCGTCGAGCTCGTCCGGCTGCTGCACGAGCCGATCGCCGATGTCGGGATCGAAGTCGCGACGTTTCTCCTGGCGAAGAAGGCGGCAGGGCTGGCCGGTTACGTGCTGACGGGCGATGGCGGCGACGAGCTGTTCGCGGCGCACCCGGTCTACGCGGCGGACAAGGCGGCCGAGTGGTTCGAAGCGCTTCCGCCCCTCGTCCGCCGGCCGCTCGTCAACGTGCTCCAGCGGCTCCCGGACAGCAGCAAGAAGAAGAGCGCCATGGTCAAGCTGCGGCGCTTCGCATACAGCGTCGGGTTCCCGGGAGAGTTCCACAGCAACCGGTGGCGGATCTACTACAAGCCGGATGAGCTCAGGCAACTGCTCTCTCTCGACTGGCAGGCGGTCCTGGACACGGCCGATCCGCTCGCGCCGCTCCGGACGATCTACGCCGAGGCGGATGGCCCCGATCATCTGAGCAGGAGCCTGTACGGGGACTACCAGACCGTGGTGGACTTCTATCTGCGCCGGATGCAGGTGGTCCGGCGGTTGGGTTTCGTGGGGCGCTACCCGCTACTCGACCACCGCCTGGTCGAGTACGCGGCGCGGATCCCCTCGGGCCTGAAGGTCACGAGTGATGCGGCCACCAAGTTCCTGTTGCGGGACGCGATGGCCGACGTGCTCCCCCCGGAGATCCTGGCGCGCAAGGACAAGCTGGGCAACAGCGTGCCGCTCAAGAACTGGCTGCGGGAACGCCCCGAGCTCCAGTCGCTCGTGGAGGAGTGTCTCTCGCCGGAGGCGGTGCGGCGGCGCGGCATCTTCGATCCGGACTCCGTACAGCAGCTCTGGCATCGCCATCTCGGTGGCCGGGAGAACAACAGCCATCGCATCTGGGCGATGGTGGTGTTCGAGCTGTGGTGCCGGAACAACATCGATGCGGGGGCCTCCGCATGACGAGACCACGCGTGCAGGCTCCGGGGACCGCCGCGCCCACACCGCTTCCACGGCGAGACGGAGGTGCTTCGCCAGGGGTCGAGCGCCGGCCGTCCGCGGTGGAGCGCGACCTCAGCGCAGCCGGCGTCGCCATCGCGGTATTGAACTACAACGGGCGCCCGGTGCTTCCGGACTGCCTCGACTCGATCAGGCGGCTGGCGTCCGCGCCTGGCGAGATCCTGTTGGTGGATGATGGCAGCACGGACGGCAGTCCCGCCTGGGTTCGCAGTCATTACCCCGAGGTCCGCGTCGTCGAGCTGGGCGCGAACACGAGGTGTCTGAACAAGGTGCGGAATCGTGCCCTGCGGGAGGCGGAGCGGGATCTCGTGCTCCTGGTGGACAACGACGTCGTACTCCGCCCCGATTGCCTGCGCGAGCTCCTCGCGGCGATGGCGGCGCTGCCGAACGCGGCTGTCTGCATGCCTCGCACGCTGTACCAGCACGACCCCGGCCGGATCTATCAGGATGGACAGGTCCTCCACTACGTCGGCGCGACCTGCGCCATCAACCGGAATCACCCCCTGGCGGAGGCGGACTCGGCGCCCCGCCTCAGCATCGGCTGGGGAGTCCAGCTCATCGACCGGCGCAAGGCGATGGAGGTCGGGCTCTTCAACGAAGAATACGTCATGGGCTGGGGTGATGACGGCGAATTCAACCACAAGATGAACCTGGCGGGCCACTTCTGCTACCACGTGCCGACGGCGGTCGTGTACCACAAGCGAGTGTCCGGCGCCCGGCGCTACTACGGCAGCGTCCGCAACCGCTGGAGGTTCTTGCTGGAGTGTTACCAGCTCAGGACGCTCCTCCTCTGTGCACCCGGGCTGCTCGCGTACGAGGTCGCACAGGTCGCTTTTCTGGCCATGAAGGGTGCACTGCGGGATTACCTCCGCGCTGCAGCCTACATCGGGCGGAATCTGCCAGCGATCCTGCGGGAGCGGCGCCGCATCCAGCGCCGAAGGCGCGTCGGCGATGCCCAGCTCATGGGGAGCGGAGAGATCTTCATCGTTCCGGAGTACGTGGATTCACCGGTCCTGGCCGTCGGCATTCGGGTGCTCAGCGCGATGCTGGATCTGAATTGGCGGCTCGTGCGCCCGTTCATCTGACATGAGTCTCGCGCTCGGGAACACGCTGCGTGAGGGCGCGTCGTTCCTCCGCGCGTACGTCGGAGGGGGATACCCCGCCTTCATCTATCCTCCTGGCCGGCTCGGCGATGAGCTCCCGGTCTTCTTCTACCACGGCGTGGACGGCCGGACGTTCGAGCGGCACCTCCAGTACCTGCAAGCCAACGGGTATCGGACCGTGGCCTGTGACGAGGCCGTCGAGCTCGCTGCGGAGCGGCGGAGCGGGGGCCGTGCCGTGATGCTGACGTTCGATGACGGGCTCGCGAGCGTATACCTCAGCGCGTTTCCCCTCGCACGACGCCACGGCGTGAGGATCGTCCTCTACATCGTGCCGTCCCGCATCGGGCGTCCGGGGTTCCTGACGTGGGAGCAGTGCCGGGCGATGCACCGTTCGGGCCTGGTCGACATCCAGTCCCACTCGTATGCGCACAAGCGCGTGGTCACGGCACTGGCGGTCCAGGGGATCCTGAACGGGCCCCCGGCCGATGCGTGGGGAGTCCCCGGCCTCGACCCGATCGGGCTGCCGGAGCGGCCGGCCCACCTGCCGGTTTTCGAGGCGGCATCGTTGTTCGAGGCGTCGCGGGCGTACCGGTTGCCGGCGGCCTTCTGGGAGGACTGGCTCGCTCTCCAGCGCCGCGAGGGGGCGAGCCGGGCCCGTGCGCTGCGCGGTCGATTGCTCGAGCTCCTCGAGGCGCACGCGCGTGGCGTGCAGGTCGTGGACGGCGAGGCACTGCGCCGGGAGATCCGCGAGGACCTCGAATCCTCGAGGGCCTGCATCGAAGACCAGCTCCCGGGTCACCGGGTGCGCCACTTCGCTTATCCCTGGCACCGCCACGGCCCCGCCGCCTGGATGGCCCTGGAAGCGGCCGGCTTCCGCTCGGCGGCGATCGGGCTGGGGATCCCGGAAGGGAGAAAGCCGGCCGGTCTCGCGGAATCGGTGCTGGAGCTGCGCCGCGTGAACGCGGACTTCCTGCTTTGCCTGCCGGGCAGAGGGCGGACACCGTTCCGGCGGGTGCTCGCTGGCAAGGCGATGCGACGCTTCAGGAGCACGAACCGAGGAGGGCAGGGTGGCCATGTCTGAGCGACGCGAGGCCGGTACACCGTCCGTCTCCGTGGTCGTGGTCAACTGGAACGGCAAGAACGTGCTCCCGCAGTGCCTCGACTCGATCCTCGCCCTCGAGTACCCGATCAAGGAGACGATCGTCGTCGACAACGGATCCGTGGACGGCTCCGGGGCGCTCCTGAGGGAGCGCTACGGGGAGCGGGTGACCGTCATCTGGAACGAACGCAACCTTGGCGCGCCGGTGGCAAGGAACCAGGGCATGCGGCACGCCGTGGAGTCGGGCAGCGATTTCGTGTTCACGCTCGACAACGACCTGACCATCGCCCCCGATGCGATCGCGCCGCTGGTCAGGCTGATGCAGGGCGATCCGAAGATCGCGATGGCGGGCGCGCTCATCCTCCACCAGGATCGTCCCGACGTGATCTTCTCGGCGGGCCACATGGTCAACTGGACCCAGAACCTGGTCCGGACGCTCGGCGCCAACCAGAGATTGCAGGGCCAGTTCAGGGAGATCTGGGACGTGGATTACGTCGGCAGCGGGGCGATGCTCACTCGCCGTTCCTACATCGAGCAGCACGGCTACTTCGATGAAACGCTGATCGGCTACGGTTACGAGGACACCGAGTACGGATACCGCGCCAAGCAGTTGGGGTTCAGGGTCGTCTGCTGCGCCGATGCCAGGGTGTGGCACCGGCCGCATTCGGGGATCGGGCGCTACAGCTATCGCAAGAAGTACCTGGAGGCGCGCAACGCCGTGGTGTTCATGAAGCGGCACGGCAACCTGTTCCGCTGGTCGAAGTACCTGTTCTACGTGCTGCTCGGATTCGGTTATGCGGCGGTTCGCGAGGGGCTGCGCGGCAACTTCGCGGGAGTGAGGGGAAAGATGCGCGGGTTCATCGACGGCCTGCGCGGTCGCGAGGATCTGGCGTACCGACTCCTGGACCCGAGCGAGCCGGCATGACGGACACGGCGAATCAGGAAACCCGCGTCCTCGGCGCCGGCGCGAGTGTTGCGCTGGGAGGAGCCCTGGCCGGGAGCGCGCTGACGTACCTCACGGGGCTCATCGTCTCCCGGCTGGTGGGAGCCGAGCTCCTCGGCGTCTACTTCCTGGCGATCATCTGGCTCACCCTCGGCAGCACCATCGCCCGACTGGGCCTGTCGGATGCGCTGTTGCGCTTCGTTCCACCCGCGCGGCTGCGCGGGGATCGCACGGAGGCCAGTCTCGCGATCAAGACCGCGGTCTGCCTCGGGGCCGGGGCCGGGATCGTGTTGGCCGGGTTGTTCTCGATCCTCCTCGTGTGGCTCCGTGCCGGTTCCTCCAACAGACTCGTGGCCTCGTATCTCGGCTGGTTCCTCTGGGCCCTGCCACTCCATGTGATCTTCACGCTGCTGCTGATGGTGATCCAGGCGCACCAGTGGATGGGCCGGGTCGCCGCGATCCGGGATCTCCTGCAGCCATTGCTGTTGATCGGCCTCACGGTCGCCCTCGTGCGCGTTGCGGGGCCCCGGATCGGGCTGGTGGGCGGATTCGTCCTGTCCCTGGCGCTGGCGATCCCCCTCGCCCTGCTCAGCGTCGAGCGGATCGCGCCCGGCGCGTTCACGACCCCGGGGTGGGCGCCGGTTCGCCCCATGTTGTTGTTCTCCCTGCCCGTGATGCTGAGCGATGCGAGCAGCTACGCCTACCGCTGGCTGGATACGCTGGTCATTGGCCGCCTCCTGACGCTCCGCGACGTGGGGATCTACAACGCGGCGAGCCGGACCGCGCTGCTCGTGTCGCTGGTTCTGACGGGCGCCAACGCCATCTATGCCAGCGTCGCCGCCGGGTACTTCAACACTTCCCGGGTGGACCAGCTCCAGCGGGCGCTGCACGCCGCCATGCGCTGGTGCCTCCTGCTCGCGCTGCCGCTGGTCCTCTTCCTGGTCGTCGGCGGCGATTGGATCCTGTCGCTCTGGGGGCGCGAGTTTTCCGAAGCCGCGCCGGCGCTCGTCATCCTGGCCGGCGCGCACCTCGTCGGAATTCCGGCGGGCCTGTTCGCGTACACGCTGGTGATGTGCAACCGGGAGAGGGTGGAGCTGCTGAACACCCTCGTTCTGCTGGCTCTCCTGCTCGCGACCAATCTGCTGTTGATCCCGCTCGTGGGGTTCCCGGGTGCGGCCGTTGCGTTGTTCGTGGTCAACACGCTGGCGCTGCTCGTCCGTGGCTATGAGGTGCGCCGGCTGCTGGGAGTGCAGCCGTTCGCGGCGAGTCTCCTGAAGCCGATCGGCGTGGCGCTGCTCGCGCTGGTCGTCGCCTCCGTCGTGAGGAGCACGATTCCCCTGCTGCTGCCCGCAGCCGGGCCGGCGCCGGCCGTGGCGGACGCGCCTGCGCTGCTCGCATCACTCGCCGTGCTCGGCTCGATCGTCGCGATCGCGTTCTTCGGCCCCTGCCTGCTGGTGGACGCCCAGGGACGGGAGCTGGTCCGCGTGTCCCTGCTCCGGCTCCTACGCCCGGGCCGTCCCGCCGCGGAGTAGCCCGCGATGAGCGAGCATCCGACGGGTGCGCGAGTCGTGCGGCAGAGGGGGCGACGCGCCTGGCCACGACTGCTGTGCATGGCGGTCACGGGCGCTCTCTACATCGTCCTCGCAAACGATGGCAGGCACCACTGGCACGAGTGGCGCCACGTCTACTCCGCGGCGCACTTCACCATCGAGCAGCTCGCCGCGGGCGAGTTCGACCCCGGGCCACCCCCGGAGAGAACCGCCACCGAGGCGGCCGGCTGGTACTGGGGACAGTTGGGGCACGAAGCCCTCCTGCGCGCCATCATCCGGCTGGCGGGGCCGGGGCTGGGGACGGTCGCGCTCCTGGAATGGCTGTACGGCCTGCTGGTTCCGCTGGCGGCGCTCCTGACCTTCCTCACGCTCCGGCGCCTGCCGCTCGGAACCGATCCGTCCCTGATCTCCGCCGCCACCCTCCTGTCGCCCCTCGCGGTCTACCTGGGGTTCAAGCTGATGGGGGAGGTGCCGGCGCTGCTCTTCGCGGCGTTCGCCGGATACCTCTTCCTGGCGGGCCTCCGCGCGCGGCATCGCCTTGCGGCCGCGGCGCTCCAAACGGGAGCCGGGCTGTCCCTCGCGCTCTGCTTCCTGTGCAAGGTGTTCATGCCCCTCTCGTTCTTCGGGTTCGCGCTGGCGTTGCCCGCCGCGTTCCCTGAATACGGCTGGAGGCGGGTGTCGGGGCGATTGCTGCTCACGACGGGAGTCGCGGCCGCGGCTGCGGCCTGGGCAGGCGCCGCGGTTTCCGTTCGGCCCGCGGACTGGGCGCTGGTGTACGTCTTCTTCAGGGACTACCGGCAACCGGCGGCGGCTTCCGCCTTCGGCCTGCTGAGCGCCGGGTCCCTGCTCTACGCGCTGGTCCCGTTCTCCTTCCTCGCCCGGGACTCGAGGGCGGTGCGGTTCTTCGCTGCGTGGCTGGGCTTCACGGCGGCTCCGGTGCTCCTCCTGGCGACCAATTTCGTCGAGGCCCGCTACCTCGCCGTCGCTCTGGTTCCGTTCGCGGGCCTGGGCGTTGCCGGCCTGGAAGAGATCGTGCGCCGCGTTCGCGGGCCCGTGGGAGATGCGGCCCTTCGAACGCGCAGCGCCATCGCCACCCTGGTGATCGTGCCCGTGGCGACGGCCGGCGCGCTCCCCTTCCTCCCGTACGAGATGAGCTGCCGGGAGCTGGTCAACCTCGTCACCCGGATCTGGGGCGAAGATCCGGATGCCGCCCTCCTGGTGCCGTGGAATTACACCGATTATCACCTCCTCGCGTTCGCCTTCCCGGGCCGGCCCATCTACCTGGTCCAGTCCCCCGTTGACGACCGCGGCGTCGTGTACCGGGACAGTCTTTGGGAACGGCGCCAGGAGCGGAACTACGGCCCGGCGTTCATTCCCGGCCCGGAGGACCTCGGCCGCGTGGCGGAGACGACGAGGGTCTACCTCGGCCACGGCGTGCTGCCCCCCATTGCCAATCTCCGGAAGCTCGCCTCGAGTCTGGGCATCACGCCGATCGTCCGGAGCCTGGACGCGCTGCAGCCCCGGAGGCACATCACGGAGAGCTGGCTGTGGAGCAGTCCGGAGGTACGGCTGCAGGAAGCGCTGCGCGTGGGCCGGTACGCCGCTTACCGTGTCGAAGCTACGCCGGCGGCTCCGCCCTGATCGCCAGCGACTGAGCCGGCTCAGCCGTGCAGGCGTCGCATACCATCGGTGGGATGACGCCAGGATTCACCGGTAGATGTGCAGCACCCAGTCCGCGCCTGCGGGCTTTTCGAACCGCCGGACCCCGCCTCCGGCGATCTCTGCCGTGATGGCCGTCCGCACGCCGCTCCGCGGGTCCAACCACTCCGCGCGCAGGGTCCCGTCCGCCCCCGTCAGATCGACCTCCACCGGGCCGCCGTTCTCGAGGTAGACGATGTACTCCTGCCCTGGATCGGCCAGGCACAGCGCTCCGGCGGACACGAGCTCCTGGGAAGGAGTCATCGTGGAGAAGGGGACGCTCGCCATGAAGTCGTACAGGATGGAGAGGTCGTCGTGCGCTTTCCCCATCCCGTGCGGCCCGATTCCTTCGCCATCGAGATCGAACTCGCCATAGAGAAAGAATCCGCCCGCGAGGGTGATCCCCCACGCGCCGCGGCGAACCTGGTCCGCCGTGAGCTTCTGAGGACCCTCCCACACCATTTCGGCGGCTGCCACCGGCTTCCCGCGATAGTGCTCGGCGACGAATCGGTAGGCCAGGTCCGCTCCGCCGGCTCTGCCCGCATCGTACTGCAGGTTCGCGAGGTCCAGCCAGGGTTCCTCCAGGAGCTGGTCGGCATCCTGCGTGTCATGGACCGTGGTCAACAGGCCGAACGGATCGATCGACTCGAGGTAGCTGCCGATCCGCCTCACGCGGTCGAGCGACATGAACTCCCAGAACTCGAACGTGAGGTTGTGGATCAGATTGGAGTACACGCCGACGCGGGCCACCACGTAGCGGAGGTAACGACGCTCCAGCTCGGGGTCGTCGGGAAACCTCGGAGGCAGGTTCGGAAAGTACCCGTCGAAGAGGTAGACGTAGACCCCATGCTCCTGGAGGTAGCGCAGCACCTCGTCGAGTTTCCGCCACGACCGCAGGTCGTACTGGTTCCACAGGACCCGCTCACCATCCCGCAGCCAGGGGAAGAAGGACGGCCGGCCGTACCTGCGGCGGTTCCAGCCGTTCTGCAGGAGGTGGTCCGCCTGGGTGGTGAGAATGCTCACCATGTTGTAGCCGCGCTCGATCACGTGCTCGCGTACGTCCTGTCGCCACGTGTCGCCTACGGTGAAGAGGAGGTCGTGGAGGTAGAACCAGCGCGGCAGGAACGGCCCATCCCCTTCCCGGACCAGCCAACGCGGGTTCGCCGGGTGCACTCGCAAGGGGGGAGCGACCCCTTCGCCCCGGCACTCGAATTCCCCGCTGGCGCCCGGCGCGCCATCCGTGAACTCCGCGGACCAGGTCCAGGCGCCTTCCTCCAGGCACATGAACCGGATGCGCCAGACGTTCCCCTCCTGTCCGCCCTTCCCATTGCCGTCATAAAACCCGAAGAAGGAGTAGACCTTGCCGGATGGCGACGTGAAGGTGGTCAGGAGCTCCGTCTCGTTGAAGGGGTCCTCGTACTCTCTCGAGTTGGTGAGTGTCGCATCGAAGACCCCCCAGAGCGGCACCACCTGCCGGGAACCGGGAGGAGGCGGGGATGTCGCCGGTCTGCCGGGCGCGCCATCACACGCGGCGGGGAGCGCCGAGGCCGCGATCAGCAGCAGCGCGCTCCGCCACGCACGCGCCAGCACGCGGCGCCTCAGCGAGCCCGCGACGGGCATCCGGGGCCGATGCCCCGGCGCCGGAGCGCGATCACCGCGACGCGGGCGTCCCTGAACCCGGCGTCCTCGAGGGCGAAGGGCCGGGGCGTCCCCGCATGCCTGCGCGGGGTCGCGGATGCGCGCAGCGGATCCAGCCACCGTCTTTCTCCTTCCTGGCCGGTCGCTCGCCTCTGCCTCACCGCCCGGCATCGGACCCGCAGACGGCACGTTGCCGCCCGATGACGACATCACACTCATGCACGCCAACCCTAGCGGCGTCGCGGAGGCGATGGCTGTCCGCGGGTCCGCGTGGGCCGAATCCAAGATGGCCCGTGCTCCGGCGGCATGAAAGTGCCGCGGCTACGCCCGGCTCGATGCGAGCGCGGATTCAGCGCCGGATGCGGCCACGCTCGCCGTCCCTCCCTGGCCGGCGGCCGTCGGCATCGCTCCGTTGCCGCGGGCGCGCCGCCGCAGTGCGCCTTTTCCGACGGTCAGCGATGCTGGCCACCCAGAAGCAAGCCAGCAGCGCGAGCCCGAGATACGACGGGTAATCCCGGTGCCCCCCATGGCGATGATACCTCGCCACGCGGACGCTATCCGGCGTGATGAACGTCCCTTCGATCGAAGCCACCCGTGCCCCGTCGAGTGGAGGGCCGACGAGGGTGATCAGCTCCCTGCCGGTGGTCCTGACCATGAGCGCGCCATCGCGCCGCACGATCTCCGCACGGTCGAACCCCACCCGCTGTCCGACCCGGTCCTCGCCGCGGCGCAGCGTCCCGACGAAATGACTGTCGCTCGCCTCGACGCTCGCGGTGAAGAGCAGCGGGCCGGCGACGTAGGTTGCCAGGAGCGAGAGCGCGAGCATGGCCCGCGCCGGCCGCCAGCGGGCCGGGCCGATCGCGTATCGCGTCCGGCGCGGCCACTCCGAGGCCACGAACGCCGCTCCGCACAGCGTCAGCCCCAGGACGATGCCGCTCTCGGGCCAGAACCAGCCGAAGTTGAGGTCCCTCCACGAGAACGGCGCGAAGAGGTGTACGCCGTTTCCCCATTTCGTCTCGGCGGCGTCGAGGAGGAGATGCAGGAACGCTCCCGTCGCCAGCAGGGCGAAGACTTGCCGGGGCATGGCAGAGCAGAGGGCGAGCGCGCCGCAAAGGACGAGGGAGAAGGCGAGCGATGCCTGCACGATGGCGTAGAGCCGCATGGTGTAGGGGGCCAGCACCGGGCCGAGCATCCCGTTCAGGCGCTGGAGGATCCAGGGGATGTCGGGGATGATGCAACTGAGGAGGAGCCACTTCGGATCGGCCTGCCGGAACGTCAGCCGGGCGGCCGCTCCCTGTGCTGCGAAATGCGCCAGGGCGTTGGGCATGGGTCGCTATTGCAACCTTTGGCTCGGAAGGCGCCGGGCATCGCCGGGAGCATGCCGATCAGTCGCTTGCGCGTCTGCGGTGTGGGGCGCCCCGGCGTCAATCCTTGCGCGCCCAGAAGAACGCGATCTGCTCGAAGCCAGGCGTGGTCGGGCGAGATAAGCCCACCTCGCCAACGATGCTCAGCATTTGCCTCACGCTCTCAATGGTGTACGAATGGATATGCCCGTAGCGGTTGACTCCTGGCTGTACCAGAGAGTCTCCGCGGCGCGCCGCGGGCGGGCGCCGGGATGCCGGAGAGCGTCCATTGCCGCGAGGCGCGGTTCGGCCCCGCGGCCAGATCAGTGACTGCTGCCGCGCGCCGCGGCTGGTGCGAGCGCCGAGCTCGGCACCGGCCGGCGTGCCGGGCGGGGGTGTTTCACGATGAAGCGGCCGATCGCGAGATAGTCGAGCTTGCCATCGAGGAACGCCCGGACGCAGTCGTCCGCGCTACAGACGATGGGCTCCTCGTGCATGTTGAAGCTGGTGTTGATGATGCCGGGCAGGCCCGTGCGCCGGTGATACGCCTCGATGATGCGGTGGTACTCGGGATTCACCTCCCGCCGGACGAGCTGGGGGCGGGCGGTGCCATCGATGTGCACGACCCCCGGCATGCGGCGGCGCATCCAGGGCGTGCAATCGAAGGTGATGGTCATGAACTCCGCCGCGTGCTCCCCGCCTGCGAGGTCCTCGAAGCACGCCTCGCGATGCTCGTAGAGGACGGACGGCGCGAACGGCATGAACTCCGTGCGGTGCAGGTTCTTGTTCAGCCAGTCGTTCACGCCCGGGTCGGTCGCCTGGTAGAGGATCGAGCGATTGCCGAGCGCGCGCGGGCCGTACTCCATGCGGCCGGCCGCACGGGCGACGACGTGCCCGGCGGCAAGGAGCTCGGCGATGCGTTCCTCGAACGGAGCGCCAGCGTCGTCGGAGCGTTCCGGAGTCAGGCCGTACTTCCGCAACGCGGCGGCGATCTCATCGTCATCGAAGCCCGGGCCGAGATAGACGTGCTCGAGGGGGTTCGGGTCCGGCGTCATCGGGACCGGGAGGAGTCCCGGCACGCAGGCGGCGAGTGCGGCGCCGACGCCGAGACCGCCGTCGCCCATGTGGGGATGGATGAAGATCCGATCCACTTCGGGAAGCCGATGGACCTCCTGGTTGACCCGGACGTTGGCGAAGACGCCGCCCGCCACAGCCACGTTGCGCAGCCCCGTGCGGCGCGCCCAGTGCTGGACGAAGCGCGGGACGAGCTCCTCGAAGTGCCGCTGGATGCTCGCGGCCAGGTCCTCGCGCTTCCAGCCCGCCGGCAGCCGCCTCTCCAGTTGCCGGGCCGCCTCGCCGAAGACGACGCCGGCCCGGTTGATGAACGTGCCGTTCTCTTCGACGATCATGTCCCGCAGGAGGGGGAGGAAGCGCGGCTCCCCGTGTGCGGCCAGGCCGGTGAGCTTCCCTTCGTGCTTCTGGGCCTTGAACCCGCAGATGTGCGTGGCGTAAGCGTAGTAGTTCCCGAGCGAGTTGAACGCCGCGATGGTGTGGAGGTGCTCGAGACGGCCGGTTCTGGCGGCGTACACCGTCCCGCTCTTGCCGTCGCCGCCGCCATCGAGCGAGATCACCAGGGCGTCATCGAAGCCGCTGGTGAAGTATGCCGACGCGATGTGCGCGAGGTGATGGTCCACGAAGTGGATCGGGCACCGGACCCCGAACTCCCGGCGCAAGATGCGACGGATGCTCCGCCGGCGGTGCCGGAAGGTCGGCTCGAGGAGGAGGTAGTACGCCCTCTCAAGCCCCGGGAGGCGGTCGCGATACCGCGAAAGCTTGCCGGCGGCGCGCTTGATCGTCCCGCCGAGCCCGGCCGCGCGCTCCCAGTGCTGGAACCAGCCCTCGAAGGGCTGCAGTTCGTCCACGAAGAGATCCTGCCTGGATGACACAAGCACGGCGTCCAGCTCCTCCACCGTGGTGGCGGCCAGGCGGAGCGTCTCCCGGATGGACGTGCGCGGGAATCCTTCGACCAGCTTCATCCTGGACGTCCGCTCCTCGTTCAACGCTGCGAGGATGCGGCCATCCTCGGCGATCGCGGCTCCGCTATCGCCCTCTGTGGCGATTCCGAGGACTTTCATGGATTCCTCAGGTGGAGGGCTGCGGTTCGACCCCGGTACGGCAGACTCGGCTCCGCCACCGGGGGATCGCGACATTGTACTGGATGCTTGCTCGCAGCCCGCTACCTGCAAGGAGGATGCCGGCAAGGGATGGGGGCCGGGGCAGGCCGGTATCGGGGGCGAGTGAGGGGGAACGCGCATGGCCGTAGGAGATGCGGCAGGCGGGTGCCGGCGGGCTGATCGGTCCGCCCGGCGGGCGCGGGCCCGCGCGCAACGACCGTGGCAGCGGGGCCACACCCCGGCGCCGCGCGCGGCCGCGGCATCGCCGGGGCGGCTCCCGGCACGACGTGGCGGGCGCGTGTTGCGGGCCGTCCGTTCCGGTGCGCCAGCGGATGCGCGCTGCCGCTTCCCGAGGGAAGGCCGCCGGCCGGCCGGTGACCCGCGCGTAGCCCGTAGACCTGCCGCTCGATGCCGGCCGTTGGTGACGGGGTTCCCGGTACGGGCCGGAGGTCGGCTCGTGCCGGTCCACGCGAGACCCCTGCGGCCGCCGGCCTCGACGGGCACGTGTCTTGCTCCCCGGGCAGCGCCACGTCGACAGGAGTTCCACGCTGATTCACCATTTCACGATCGACGTCGAGGAGTATTTCCAGGTTTCCGCGTTCGAGGCATGCGTGCCGCGGGAACGCTGGGATCTGCTCGAGAGCCGTGTGGCGCGGAGCGTCGCGCGACTGCTGGAGCTGCTGGCCCGGCATCGCGCACGTGCCACCTTCTTCGTCCTCGGCTGGGTCGCGGAGCGCCACCCCGGCATCGTCCGGGACGTGGTGGGCGCCGGGCACGAAGTCGCTTCCCACGGCTGGGACCATGCGCGCATCCCGGACCTGCGGCCGGAACGCTTCCGACTGGAGGCGCGGCGGACCAAGCAGGTCCTGGAGGACCTGGCGGGTGCGCCCGTCGTCGGGTTCCGGGCGCCCAGCTTCTCGCTGTTGCCGGGATACGAGTGGGCGCTGGACATCCTGCTGGAGGAGGGCTACCGCTACGACTCCAGCCTCTTCCCCGTTCGTCGCCCCGGCTACGGCTACCCGAACGGGAAACGAGACCCGCACTGGCTGCGGCTGCCGGGCGGGCGGCTCGCCGAAGTGCCTCCGACGACCCTGCGGCGCTGGGGCCTCAACCTCCCGGCAGGGGGCGGGGCCTACTTCCGGTTGCTGCCGTACCGGCTCGTCCGCGAGGCGCTCCTGGACTGCGAGCAGAGGGGCGTGCCGGGGACCTTCTACATCCACCCGTGGGAGCTGGACCCCGGGCAGCCGCGGCTGCGGGCGCCGTTCCTGACGCGGATCCGGCACTACGGCGGGTTGCAGAGGACGGAGCGCCGGCTCGTGCGCCTGTTGGAGGAGTTCCGCTTCGGGCGGATCATCGACACGGTGGCTACGCTGTGAGCGTCGCGGGATCCGTCGTTGCAGAGAGTCGGCGCTCGGCGCCGACCGTGGTCGCGCCTTGGGATGGCGACGCGCGCGCCTGGGACGAGTTCGTCCTGCGGGCGGAGGGCGGGACGTTCTGCCACCTGTCCTCCTGGCGGGAGGTCATCGGCGAGGTCCTGGGGCACGAGTGCCTGTACGCGGCCGCGCTGGCGCCGGGCGGCGAGCTGGTCGGCGTGCTGCCCCTGATTCGGGTCCGCAGCCCGATCTTCGGCCACTACCTCGTCTCCATGCCCTTCCTCAATGCGGGCGGGCCGCTCGGCTCGGGCGAGGCCCAGGAGCGCCTGGTCTCGTGGGCGGTCGAGGAGGCGCGGCGGTCGCGGGCAGACCTGCTGGAGCTGCGGAGCCGCGATGCTGCCGCGCCGGAGCTGGCTCGCTCGGACCGGAAGGTGACCGTGCTGCTGCCCCTCCCTGCGTCTGCGGAGACGTTGTGGCACCAGACGTTCCGGTCGAAGCTGCGGAGCCAGATCCGGCGCGCCCAGAAGGCGGGGATGGAGGCCCGCTTCGGGCCGGACCAGGCGGAAGCGTTCTACGAGGTCTTCACGCGGAACATGCGGGACCTGGGCACGCCGGTGCTGCCGTGGCGCTTCTTCGATGCGATCCGCGCGCGCTTCGAGGAGATTGTGGTCTTCGCGGCCGTGTACCGGCGAGGCGAGCCCGTGGCGGGGGGGTGTGGTTTCGCCTTCCGTGGCACGTTCGAGCTGACGTGGGCCTCGTCGCTCCGGCGCTATGCCCCGGAGGCGCCGAACATGCTCCTCTACTGGTCGCTCATGGAGCACGCGATCGCGCGGGGGATGGAGGTGTTCGACTTCGGCCGCTGCACCCCGGGCGGCGGAACGCACCGGTTCAAGCTGCAGTGGGGCGGCGCGGACCAGCCGCTCCCCTGGTCGCGGTGGTCGCCGCGCGGGCTCGCTGCGCCGCCGACGCCGGACCGGCCGGTCTACCGGGTCGCGGGCGCGGTGTGGCGGCGGCTGCCTCTCGCGGTCACGAAGGCCGTGGGGCCGCTCCTCGCCCGGAGTCTCCCGTGAGCGCGCCGGCGGTGACCCGGGTGCGGGCGAGGGCCCGCGGGGGGCGGACGAGCGAGCCGCGGCTCGGCGGGCCATTCCGGCATCAGCCGCCGGTCCGCTCGCCGGTCCCGCCGGGCGCGTTCGTTGCCGCCATCCGGCAGCTTCTCCGGCTCGCCCCCGATCCGCGACCGCGCCTTTCGGCCCTGCTGGAGGCGGTGTACGGAGCCGAGCGCGTGGTGCTCTGCTCCAGCGGCACGGCGGCGCTCCAGCTCGCGATCCGGGTCGCGGCGGCGCACGCGGGCGAGCCGGGGCCGGTCGCGCTCCCGGCGTTCACGTGCTACGACGTCGCCTCCGCGGCGATCGGCGCGCAGGCGAGTCTCGTGCTGTACGACGTCGAGCCCTCGGCGCTCGCGCCGGATCTCGCGTCGCTGGAGCGGGCCCTGCGCGTCGGCGCCCGTGTCGTGGTGGTCTCGCCGCTGTACGGGATCCCGGTGGATTGGGGGGCCGTCCAGGCGCTGTGCGACCGCTACGGCGCGGTGCTCATCGAGGATGCGGCCCAGGGCCACGGCGCCGCCTGGCGCGGCCGGCCGATCGGCTCGCTCGGCGCGATCAGCGTGCTGAGCTTCGGCCGCGGGAAGGGGTGGACGGGCGGCAAGGGAGGCGCGTTGCTGCTCCGGGGCGCTGCTGCCGGAGCGCACGCTCGGGTGGCGGAGGAGCTGGCAGGGACGTCCGCATTCGTCGAAGCCCGCGTGGTCGCCGGATCGCTGGCGCAGCAGGTCCTCGGGCGTCCCGGGCTCTACGCCCTGCCTCGCGCGGTGCCGTGGCTGCACCTCGGCGAGACGCGGTACCGGCCGCCCGTCCCGCCCGCGGCGTTGCCCAGGGCGGCGGCAGCGCTCCTGCAGGCCTCCAAGGATGCCGCGGATCGGGAAGCCGCACGGCGGCGGGCGAACGGCGAGTTCTTCCGTGCACGGCTCGACGGCATCGCAGGCATTGGGGTACCGGCCCCGCCGCCGCAGGCGAGCCCCGGGTACCTGCGCTTCCCGGTGCTGGTCCGGGGCGGAGCCGGGGCGCTCGGTCCCTCGGCCCTCCTCCGGCGCTTCGGGGTGGAGGCCGGGTACCCGCAGCCGCTCTCGGAGCTCGGCCCCGTGCGTGGGCGGCTGGCCACCGACCCCGGTCCGCTGCGAGGCGCGACGGCCCTGGCGCGGGAGCTGGTGACGCTGCCGACGACTTCGCTACTCGGTGATTCGGAAAAGCACGGCCTGTTGCGTCTCCTCGATCGATTGCGACGGTGAACGGTCTGGACCGGGAACGGAGCGGACCTCACGGTTGGGCCACGACGGCCAGTGCCGGAGGCAGCTCGGAGCCCGGGCCGGCGCTGTCCGTCGTCGTGCCGCTGTACAACGAGGAGGGGAACATCCACCCCCTGGTTTCCGCCGTCCGGGAGGCGCTCGCGGCCGTGGAATCGTGGGAGCTTCTCCTGGTGGATGATGGCAGCACGGACGGGACGGCCGCGCGTGCGCTGGAGTGCTGCGGCGCGGACCCGCGGGTGCGGCTGTTGAGACTCGCCAGGAACTACGGGCAGACCGCCGCGATGCAGGCGGGGTTCGACCACGCGCGGGGGGCCGTGGTGGTCAGCATGGACGGCGACATGCAGAACGATCCCGCCGACATCCCACGGCTGGTTGCCCGGCTCGACGAGGGGTTCGACCTCGTGGCGGGCTACCGCGAGCGGCGGCGGGACAAGGTCCTGACACGGAAGGTGCCCTCCTGGCTGGCGAACCGACTGATCCGGCGCGTGACGGGCGTTCCGATCCGGGACAACGGCTGCTCGCTGAAGGCGTTTCGCCGGGACCTGCTGCACCGGCTGCACCTGTACGCGGACCTGCACCGGTTCATTCCCGCGGTGGCCGCAGCGACGGCCGGCGCGCGGATCACGGAGATACCGGTTCGGCATCATCCCCGGCAGTACGGCCGGAGCAAGTACGGTCTTTCGAGGACGGTGAAGGTCCTGCTGGATCTGCTGACGGTCCGGATGATCCAGCGGGTGCGGGAGCGGCCGCTCCAGCTCTTCGGCGCCGGCGCGCTCGCCGCGTGCGTGTGCGGCGCCGTGTTCGCGGCCTTCGCGGCGATCGCATACGCCAGGTTCGGTCCGGACAAGGCCTACTCCGTCGTGTTTCCGGCCGTGTCCCTGCTCTGGTTCGGGCTCGGGGCCTACCTGCTCATGCTCGGGCTGATCGCCGAGGCCGCGCTGCGGGAGGACCTCCCGGGACACGGACGGAACGCGCCGGTCGTGCGTGAGGTGTCGGGCTCATGAACAGCGCGGATACGGCGGTTTCCGGGAGCGCGGCGTTCACGACTGCCGACCTGCGGCCGTCGACGGTCTCCGTGATCGTGCCGGTCACGGAGAGGCCCGAGCCGCTGGCGGAGCTCTACCGCGAGTACGCCGCGCCCCTGCGCGCGGCGGGGCACTCATTCGAGTTCCTGTTCGGCTGCGAGCCGTGGGCCCGCGGGCTTGCAGGGCCGGTGGCTGCGCTGGCGGACGCGGGCGAGCCCGTACGGGTGCTGGAGGTGGCGAACAGCGCCGGGGAGACGACGCTGCTGAAGGCGCTGGCGGCGCGCGCGGAGGGCGGGATCGTGATCACGCTGCCCGCGTACCGACGCGTGGAGTCGGCCGTGTTGCCCGTGCTGATCGCGCGGGTCGAGCAGGGCGCCGACATGGTGCTCGCCCGCCGCTGGCCGCGCCGCGACTCGTGGATCAACCGCCTCCAGAACCGGCTCTTCCACGCTCTCGTCGGCCGCGTGTCGGGCGGCGAGCTGCACGACATCGCGTGCGGGGTCCGGGCGATGCGGCGAGAGGTGCTGCTGGACCTCCCCGTCTATGGCGACCTGGCGCGGTTCCTCCCGCTGTTCGCCGTGCGGGAGGGCTACGACGTCCGGGAGGTCGATGCGCCGCAGCACCGCGCCGACGTCCATACGCGGATCTACGGCGCCGGCACGTACCTGCGGCGCCTGCTCGATGTGCTCGGGCTCTTCTTCCTGCTGCGATTCACGGACAAGCCACTGCGCTTCTTCGGCCTGATCGGCAGCTCACTCCTGCTGGGCGGCGCGGTCCTGCTGCTCGTGCTCTTCATCCAGCGCCTGGGCGGGGAGGGCATCGCGAACCGGCCGTTCCTGCTCCTGGGCTCGCTGCTCGCCGTTCTCGGGGTGCAGGCCATCGCGCTCGGACTCGTCGGCGAGATCATCGTGTATCTGCACGCGCCCTCGCGCCGGCCGTACCGGCTCGCGCGGACGCGGACACCGCGGTCCGAGGAGGCGGTGGCAACGCCGGTGGCCGCGGATCGGCAATGACCGGAGGAAAGGCGACGAACGTTCGATGAAAGAGGCTGGATTGGATCCGAGGCCAGTCGCGCTCGAGCGGTGTGACACGTTCGTGGGCAGGACCATGAACTGGCTCTACGACCATCTTCGGGTGGTCCCGCGCCATTCCCCGGTCGTGCTCGCCGACCGGCTGCAGAACCGGGACGAGTTCCCCGAACTGGTCGCCATGACCCTGCGCAGCTCCGTCGGGGGGCGGATCTGGCGGAGGCTCGCCCCGGAGAGGATGTACCCTGGCCACGTGCGGACGCTGCGGCGACACGGGCCCAGGTTGCTGCACTCGCACTTCGGCTACGTCGCCGCGGGAGACGACCAGCTCCACGCGGCGCTGGGCGTCCCCTGGTTCGTGAGCTTCTACGGCGCTGACGTCTACATGCTGGGCAGGCAGCCCGAGTGGGTGGACACGTACGGGCGGGTGTTCGAGAAATGCCAGCGGGTGCTGGCGCTCGGTCCCCGCATGGCCGAGGAGCTGCAGCGGCTGGGGTGTCCCGCGGAGAAGATCTCGATCCACCCGCTCGGCATCGATCCGGCCGGACTTCCGAGCGTTCCGCGCGAGCTCCGGAACGGCGAGCCGTTGCGGGTGCTCTATGCCGGCACCTTCCGGGAGAAGAAAGGGATCCCGTACCTGCTGGATGGGGTCGCGCTGGTGCGTGATGCCGGTGTCCGCGTGGAGCTGCACCTGGTGGGCGATGCGGCCGCGAAGGATGGCGATGCCCAAACGAAGGAGGAGGTGTTCCGCCGGATCCGCGGACACGGCCTGGAGGACTGCACGCACCACCATTCCTGGCTCCGCTTCGACGATCTCGTGCGGCTCGCCCTGCAGTGCCACGTGTTCGTGGCCCCGAGCGTCACGGCGAAAGACGGCGATGCGGAAGGAACGCCCTTCGTCATCCAGCAGATGATGGCGACCGGGATGCCCGTGATCTCGACCCTGCATTCGGACATCCCCTTCATCTTCGGGCCGCATGCGCACCTCCTGGTTCCGGAGCGATGCGGACAGGCGATCGCTGATCGGCTGAAGGCGTATGCGGAGGAGCCCTCCCGCCTGACGGAAGACGGCCGACGGCTCGGCAGTCATGTCCGGGAAGCGCTCGACGTGCGCAGGTGTGCGGCTGCGTTGAGTGACCTCTACGACCGGTACGCGGGGAGCGGGTCGCCCGGGGAGCGGTGATGGTGCCGTTGCGGCTCAGCTCGCGACCTGCGGCTCCGGCCTCTGGCTCCGCCGCATCGAGCGGATCAGGTCGCGGAGCTCGGAGATGACCGGCAGCCCGGTGGCGAGCACGAGAGCCGAATAGCTGACCATGCCGAGCCCCACGAGGACAACGAGCGTCGTCGCGGGTGACCAGCTCGCGGGGAGCAGGTGCCCGGCGGCCCAGACGAGAACGGCCATCGCCATGGCGCAGAGGAGCGGGCCGCTGACCGAGCGCGCGACCTCGGAGAAACGCAGGTCGATGAGGCGTCCCGCGATGGCGATGCACGGGTAGCAGATCACCACGTTCGCCAGGAAGTACCAGAGCGCGACGGCCTGCACGGTCCCCTGGAGGACCCCGACGACGATCCCGACGATCAGCGTTCCGGATCCTCCGACCCCCCACCAGAACATCCGGTCGGTCCGGCCCTGCGATGTGTAGATCCACCCCGTCGGGCTGCACATGGACTGGATGACGCCGACGAAGCAGAGGATGCGGAGCAGCGGCGCGACTCCGATCCACCGCTCGCCGAAGAGCGTCAGGACGAAGGGTTCCGCGACCACGACGAGGCCCAGCATCATCGGGAAGGCGATCAGCGCGATCGTCGGCATGGCGCGCAGGTAGATCCGCTTGACGCGCGCCCGATCCTGCTGGATGGACGACAGCGCCGGGAACATGACGTTACCGAGCACGGAGATCACCTCGCTGATCGGGAGGAGCATCAGGCTGTACGCCCGGCTGTAGATGCCGAGGGGGGCGGATCCGAGAAACTTGCCGATCAGCAGGTTGTCGGCGTTGCGGGCCCAGTAGTTGATCACCCCGAAACCGACGAGGTTGCTGCTGTAGCCCAGGAGCTCGCGGACCGCGGAAACCGAGAACTGCAGGGTCGGCCGCCAGCGCGAGAATGCGAGGGCGAGGCCGCTGGTGGAGGCCGCCGAGACGAGTCCCTGGATGACGAGGGCCCACGCCCCCAGGCCGGCGTAGGCGAGCCCCACCGCGACGATCCCGGCCACCAGGGCGGCGAGGACGTTCAGGGCGGCGACGCGGTCGAACGCCATGCGCCTGCGGAGGAGCGCGGCGGGGACGATGCCGAACGCGCTCAGCAGGAAATTCAGCCCGATCGCCCGAGTGATGCCCACGAGCATCGGGGTCTCGTAGAAGGTCGCAACGAAGGGTGCGGCGACCCAGAAGACGGTCGCGAGCAGCGCGCCCGCCGCGACGTTCACCCAGAAGATGCTGGCGAGGTGGATGGGCCGGAGGTCGGGCCGATAGACGACGGCGGAACTGAACCCGAACTCGGCGAACAGGGTCGCGAAGCCGATGAACACGGCGACCATGCCGACGAGGCCGTAGTCCTCCGGAAGGAGCAGGCGGGCGAGGATGACGGAGAGCGTGAACTGGATCGCTTGCTGGATGACACGCGCGACGGTGTTCCAGGCGATGCCCGTGACTGTGCGCTCCTTCAACGACATCGAGGGATCTCGCTCCGCAGTCTCACTGAGAAGAGACCCGCGCGACTCCAGCGGGGCAGGCGCTGGCATCGGCTGCAGGGTTGCGCCACCGGAACGCAGTGAGCCGGAGGCCGGCAGGGAGTGAGAGGGTCTCCGTATGGTCCCGCAGGTAAGCAGCGGTGGCTGGAGGCACCGACCAGGTCTGGCCCAGGTGCTTGTCCTCGACGACGACGAGGCCGCTGCGCTGGCACGCGATGAGGCGCGCCACGGATTCCGGGTGCGTGATGGTCGGCCGGAGCAGGTTGGACGCGATCGAGAACTCGGGTTCGCTCCCGAGCGCGGTGGCGGAGAGGACCACGTCCACGCGGCCGAGATAGAAGAGGGCCTTGAGGCCCGATGACGACACGATGACGGCGGAGCTGTCCACGACGGTTCGCAAGGCAGCGGTCGCCGCCGCCCAATCGGGCTCGCCTCGATAGAGGATGGGCGCGGCCCAGTCCGCGTCATCGACCGTCAGCATCTTGTAGCTCAGCCGGTAGGCGCTGTTGGCGGTGACCAGGTAGCCGATGACGATCGCGAGCGAGACCTTCGTTGCGGGCGCGGCGAGCCGCCGGGCAGTGGCGGGCCAGCGAGCGCTGTGCCACAGGGCCCGCACCCGCCGGGAGGTCCACCGTAGCGCCGCCGCCGCGGCGATGCCCCACAGGGCGAAGAGGAGCGGCATCGCGTAGAACAGGAAGCGCGGGTTCTTCCAGGCCGCGAGCGAGTGGGTCGCGAACGCGATCAGGAAGATGGCGCCGGCGAACGCCGCGAACCGCGGGTGGCGGTGCAGGGCCACGACGAGCACGATGGGCAGCAGGGACCACATCGTGGGATAGCCGTCGAGCAGGAAGCGGACGTAGTAGAGAGGATCGTCCGCCATCCCCGCGGCCCAGAGGTCGGCGTAGGTGAAGAGCTCGAGGTAGCGCGGGAGCAGACGGCGGGCCGCGAAGGCGGCCGGCAGTGATGCGACGAGCAGAGCGGGAAGCCACCACCGCCATCGACGCCCGACCGCCGCGAGGGTCTCGCCGCGGACGAGCAGCAGCAGTGCGGCGAGGGTGACGCCTCCCAGCCCGATCACGGTCGTGACCTGCAGATGATACGCCAGCCCGAACGCGCCGAACGCGCCCGCGATGAGCGCTGCGCGGCGGGCCGAGGACAGGGGCGCTGTGCAGAGGTGGAACACCGCGATCGCGCCCAGCAGGAAAAGCAGCGCATGGATCGTGTAGAAGCGCGTGAGCTGGGAGAGATAGAGCGCAGTGGGGTCGAGGCACAGGAAGAGCGCGGCGAGCCACGCCGCGGCGCGCCCGGCAACGGATCGCGTCCAGAGGAACAGGACCGCGATGAGCGCCGTGCCGGCGAGCACGGCCGGGATCCGCGCGACGACCACGCTCTCGCCGAAGAGCCGGAACATCGCTGCGACGAGATACGTGAACGCGCGCGCCCGCGTGTACATGCCGCCATCCTCTCCGAGGCGGAGCGTTCCATCCTCGAGGAGCGAACGTGCGGCGAGGATGTGGTTCAGCTCGTCGACCTGGACCGTGTGGTCGAGCCGGATCGAGCGGATGGCCAGCGCAATGGCCGTGAGGAGCGCCAGATCCCGCCACGGGATGCCCCCGAGCGCCGCGGTGGCATGGAAGGGAGCCGCGCGGGGAAGCACCCGGCTCCCGGTCTCAGGCACAGCGATCCCGGTCGATCCCATGACGGAGCCCTCGTGAGGAGAGCGCCCACCGGTCTGCCGTCCCGACCCGTCGGTCGGTTCGGCGAGAGCGACGCACGCCCTGGCGTCGCGGGGCAGGAGAAAAACGAGCGGCGCACGCCGGTGGCGGTGCCGGGCCGGCGCGGCCGCAGCCGCCGGGTCGCGTGCAAAGTCTGTGCACCCGGAGGGCATCGCCGGACGGGCGGGCCGAGGGCGGCAGGCACGCGGCGCGGCCGCGGGTTCGGCGCACCTGGCAGCCGGGGGGCTGTGGTCAGGCGGGGCAATGTGTAGCGCGGCCGCAACGCCGCGGCCGAGCCGGCGGCGGGCACGCCGGCGCCGGCGCGAGGGTCGCAGGCGAGCGGCCGGCGAACGCGTTGCGTGGTACTCGCCTTGCAACTCCGCGGTGGGCTGGAATGCACAGCGATCCCGAACGCGCCGCCGCACGCCTCTCGATCCTGCACGTGCTCGCCCCGGCCCGGGTCGGCGGTCTCGAGCGCGTGGTCCATGCCCTTGCGATCGGCCAGCATCGGGCCGGGCACGATGTCCGGGTCGCAGCGGTCCTGGAGCCCGGGGCGGAAGAGCATCCGTTCGTGCGCCCGCTGGAGGATGCCGGCGTTCCCGTCGTGGGGATCGTGCTCGGCTCCCGATCCTACCTGCGGGAAAGGCGGGATGTTGCGCGGATCTGCCGGGCAGGGCGGCCCGCGGTGATGCACACGCACGGGTACAGGACGGATGTTCTGCATGGCGGGCTCGCGCGGTCGCTGGCCATCCCGGTGGTGACGACGGTGCACGGCTTCACGGGTGGCGGCCTGAAGAACCGGGTGTACGAGTGGCTGCAGCGCCGCGCGTTCCGCCGGTTCGACGCGGTGGTCGCCGTGTCGCGTCCACTGGGCGAGGCGCTCGGTCGCGCGGGCGTGCCGCGGCACCGGCTGCACGTGGTCCCCAACGCGTGGCCGGGGGACCGTCACCTGGAGGAGCGTGACGCGGCGCGGAGAGCTCTCGGCGTTCCGGCGGACGCCTTCCACATCGGCTGGGTCGGCCGCCTCAGCCCCGAGAAGGGGCCGGATGTGATGCTGGAGGCGCTGGGACAGCTGCGGGACCTGCCGTTCGTCGCTTCCTTCATCGGAGCCGGGCCGGAGCAACCGGCGCTGGAGCGGCGGGCCGCGCGGCTGGGCCTCGCGAAGCAGGTCCTGTGGCACGGCGTGCTGCCGGAAGCGGGCCGGTGGTTCCGCGCATTCGACGTGCTGGTGCTGAGCTCGCGCAGCGAAGGGACGCCGATCGTGCTCTTCGAGGCCATGGCGGCCGGCGTGCCGATCGTGGCGACGCGGGTCGGCGGTGTGCCCGATGTGCTGGGCGAGGGCGCGGCGCTGCTCGTGGAGCCGGAGGCGCCGGCGGCCATCGCCCGCGCGCTCCGCGCGATTCACGAAGCGCCGGCCGCGGCAGCCGAGCGGGCGCGCGCGGCGCGCGAGCGGCTGGCGCGCGAGTTTTCCATGGAGCCGTGGCTGGCCCGCTACGAAGCGATCTACCGGGCCGTGGCGCGGCAGCAGCGCGCCTGACGGGCGCGCAGCGACAACCCGACCGACGATGCCGATCCTCTATTCCATCGCCTGCGTCTCCATCGCGCTGATCCTTTACACCTACGCGGGCTATCCACTCATCCTGGGCGTGCTGGGCCTGCTGCGCCGGCGGCCGCGGCCGCCGGCGCCCCCGGCGGTCTGGCCGATGGTCAGCATCAGTCTCCCGGTCTACAACGAGGAAGCGCAGATCGGGCAAACCCTGGAGAGTCTGCTCGCGCTGGACTACCCGCGGGACCGATTGCAGATCGTGGTGATCTCGGATGCGTCGACCGACCGGACGGACGAGATCGTCAAGGGGTTCGCGGATCGCGGCGTCGAGCTGCTCCGCCTGGCGCGGCGCGGTGGGAAGACCGCCGCGGAGAACGTGGCGCGCTCGCACCTGCGCGGGGAGATCGTCGTCAACACGGATGCCTCGATCAGGCTGGCGCGGGATTCGATCAAGGCGCTGGTCGCGTGGTTCGGCGACCCGACGGTGGGGGTCGCATCGGGCAGGGACGTGAGCATCAGCCGCGTGTCCCGCGATGCGAACACGGGCGAATCGGGTTACGTGGGATACGAGATGTGGGTGCGCAGCCTCGAGACGCGGGTGGACGGGATCGTCGGCGCGTCGGGGAGCCTCTACGCGATTCGGGCGGAGCTGAACAGGCACGTGCTGCCGGAGGCGTTGAGCCGGGACTTCGCGGCGGCGCTGGTCGCCCGCGAGGCGGGGTATCGCGCCGTATCCGTTCCCGAGGCGGTGTGCTACGTGCCACGCGCCCCCTCGTTGCGCCGCGAGTACCGGCGAAAGGTCCGGACGATCACGCGAGGGCTCGGGACGCTCCATTACAAGCGCCACCTCCTGAACCCGCTGCGCTACGGCGTGTTCGCGTGGATGCTCTTCAGCCACAAGCTGTGCCGCTGGCTCGTGCCCTGGGCGCTGGCGATGCTCGCGGTCGCAGTTGCGGCGCTGGCGCTGGTCGAGCCGTGGGCGCGGGTGGCCGCGGGCGCGATGGGCCTCGGGCTCGCGCTCGCGGGCGCGGGATGGTTGTGGCCGACGGAGCGAGGCATGCCCCGGTTGCTCGGGATCCCGGCGTACCTCGTCGCCGGCAACATTGCGGCGCTGCACGCATGGATCCGGGCGTTCCGGGGCCAGCTGAATCCGATCTGGGAGCCGACGCGGCGGGAGCCCGTGCGGGCCGGGTGAGCGCGGGCGGGGGACGCCCGCCCGCAGGATGCGGGTTGCCCTCCGCCTTGACGGCGCGACCCTCGCGCGTGCGGATGTCCAGGGCGGATCGTGCCGGGGCGACGCGGCCGGCGTCCTCAGGCCGGCCGGGGGCCGGACGGGCCGTCGGCCTTTCTCAGCAGCCGGTCCATCTCGCTTGCGAGCGTCGGGTAGTCGATGGCGGCCGCGGGCTCGATCCGGGCGGGCTGCGCCCGCAGCCACAGCCGCCGGAGGACGGAGACGATCCCGTCGATGTCCGTCGGCTCGCACGCGATCGCGCCGATCCGGCGCGCCTCCCGCGCGGCAGCGCTCGATGACTCCCCGATGACGAGCGTCGGCAGCCCCAGCGCCACGCACTCGTAGAGCTTGGCGGGGACCTGCATCTCCTGATCCTGGGCCAGGACCAGCGCGAGGTGCGACCGGCAGAGGAGGCCGAGGGCCTCGTCGCGCGGCAGGATGCCGTGCGTCTCGACGATGTCGCCGAGCGCGCCGGCCGCGACCTGTTCGCGGAGGCGCGCCTCGTGAGGACCGGCGACCGCGCCGGCGAGGTGCAGCCGCGTCATCGCCCGGGCGTCCGGGTGCTCGGCCAGGAACCCACCCAGCGCCGCCAGGACGGGCCCGAGGTCGCGGCCCGCGTAGAGCGTGCCGACGTGCGCGACCGAGAGGCCTGGCCCCGGCTCGGCGCTCCGCGCCGGGAGAGGTTCGGGGTCGATTCCGTTGGGGATCCACTCCACGGCGAGCGTGGGATACTTGCGACGCGCGGCTTCCGCGAACTCGGCGGTGTTGGCAATGACGAGGGCCGCGCGGCGGAGCACCGCGCGCTCGAGACGTGGGGTCAGCCAGCGGGCGACGCGGGAGGAAGAAAGGCCCGTGCTCCAGGTCTTGCCGAGCAGGTCCGACCACGGGTCGCGCATGTCGACGCGGTGGAGTCCGGGTCTCCCGAGAGTGGCGAGCATCCCGGCGACATGGGCCGAGTGTGGCGGGCCGCTGCTGACGACTGCGTCGAAGGCCATGCGCCGCAGCAGGCGGCGCGCCGCCAACGCGCTCTTCAGCACCCAGCCGCGGGCGTAGTCCGGGAGCTCGAGCAGGATGGCGAGCTCGGCCCGGATGCGCTGGAGCGGGGTGGGCGCCGACTCCGTGGCCGGGCCCGCGGCGCCGGAGCCAGTCGGTGCGCCGGGACGCGCGGAGCGGATCCGGCGTGCGACGGCGTTGTAGGCGTCGTTGAGCGTGCGCGCCCGACGGCAGGTGTGCACGTGGACGCCGGGGACGGCCGTCGCCGCCTCGGCCGCGGTGATCACGTGCACCTCCCAGCCGAGGCGGGCGAGGTACTTGGCGTACCCAGCCCAACGCAGTCCGCCGACCGACCCGTCCGGCGGGTAATGATACGTGATCACGAGCAACCGCCGTGCGGCGGCGCCGGCCGTTCCCGGCTCTCGATCGCTCACGGCGTTCCCTTCCCTGCCCTCGCGAACCAGTCCAGGGACTCCCGCAGCGCCGGCGCGGGATCGGACCAGCGGAAGACCTCGCTGCGGTCGCCGGGTCTCCACGGCACGAGGACAGCCAGGAGCGACCGCCACCTGGGCGGGAAGTCCGGCGGGAGGGCGAGCTCCTCCCGCGATCGCCTCAGGATCGCGAGCAGGTGATCCACGTCCCCCCACCACCACCGGCTCCGGACGCCCGCGCGGTACGGCGGCTGCGGCGGCAGCGGCTCGCCGAGCGCCAGCCGGACGAGCCGGACCGGAAAGTCCACACCGGCGTCCACGGCGAGCTGGAGCGAGCCCCAGAACCTGCCGTTCACCTCCATGAGGTATGGCTCGCCCGTGGACGCGTCGACCTTGTACTCGACCATCGCCACGCCCTGCCAGCCGAAGCCTGCCAGGAGCGCCGTCGAGGCGCGGACCAGCTCCGGATCCGGCGGGATGCTCTCGCGGTAGACGCTGACCCCGCCAGCGGGTGGCCTCTCGCGGATCCGGCGGTGGGAGAACACCGCGTCCGTGCGGCCGTCCCACAGCAGGAGGAAGATGCCGACGCCGGGGCCGATGATCCGCTGCTGGAGCAGGACGGGGAAGGCCGCATCCGGCAGTTGCGCCAGGCGCCGGCGCAGCTCGCCCTCGTCGCGGGCGAACGCCACGCCGAGCTTCAGCCTTCCGTGGCCGCTCTCGGCCACGGACCGCGCCGGCTTCACGACGAGCGGGTAGCGCAACGAATCCAGATCCAGGGCGCCGGCGTCCTCCGGGCGGGCCAGGATCCGCTGCTCGGGGACCGAGATCCCGACCTGCCGCGCCGCTGCGAGGACGCGCGCCTTGTCGCAGGCCGCGCGGAACACGGGCTCTTCCGGGAAGGGGACGCAGATGCCGCCGAAGCGGGAACGCTCGCTGAGGACCGCGAGGAGAGAGGCCTCGGTGACGGGGAGGAGGACGCGCGCGCCGGTGGTCCGGGCACGCTGCTCGACTGCCTGCACGAACCCGCGTGCGTCGCGCAGCGGGTCGGGCACGCGCTGCTCATCCGCGCAATACCTCGAGGCGCCCGCGAGGGAGCGCCCCCGCGTCGAGCAGACGTGGACCGTGTATCCGGCCCGCCCCAACGAGCGGACAACGGCGAGAGCAGCGCGCTCGTCACCATCCGTCACGAGGACCGGGATAGCCATTCGGGGCAGGTCAGGAGCGCGGGCGCCGCACGGGGATTCGGGCGGCCACCTGCCGCGGGTGCGCCCCAGCTACGCGGTCGGCCACGGCGGGGCGCCCGTGGACGGAACGGACGCCCGTCACCTTGGCGAGCCCGACGATGACGCCGTGGACGACGAACATGTACGCAGCATACGCCTGAGACAGGAAGAAGCCGCAGATCACGTAGCCGATGATGGTCCCCGCGAGCGCGTGGCCGAGGACCACCTCGTCCGATTGGGTGGTCCCGCGGCCCGGCGCAGGATCGATGCTGCGTGCCGTCCTGTACGCATGGACCAGGAGGAGCACGAGTGCGACCAGGCCGCCGATCCCGAGCTCCGCGCCGATCTCCACGAAGGAGTTGTGCGCAGCGGACCACTTCAGGCCGATTCCGTACTCCTGCCGCTCGGCCAGCGGAGAGATCGTGCCCTCCGCGACCGGGAACGCGCGGACGCCGACGCCCGTCACGGGGCGGGACAGCATGTAGCCGATTCCTCGTTTCCAGACCTCCATCCGACCGGCCTCGGAGTTGCCGCTCCAGTTGTAGTCCTGCGTAGGATGGAGCAGCGTGCGCATCATGCTCCAGTAGGTGTCGTTGCCGGCCAGCAGCAGCAACGCCAAGCACGCGCCGACCGCCGCCATGCGCACCTTCACGGGGACCGACCGGAACGCCAGCAGGAGATAGCCGCCCACGCCGAGCAGGCCCAGGAACGCCCCCCGCGAGCCCGTCTTGATGATCACAAGCACGAACAGACCGATGCAGAGGGCGGCGGCGGCGCGCCCGAGGAGAGTGCGTCCGCGGAGCACGAAGAAAACGGCGAGCGGGAGGGAGCAGACGAGCAGCATGCCGAGGTCGTTCGCATCGTAGTAGACGATGTTTCCCAGACGTCCGCTCGGCCCGATGCTCAGATTCAGATACACGAACTGTGCGTAGATCGCGCCGCCGATCACGATGAAGGCGGCGTAGCGGCGCACATCCTCCAGCGTCCGGATGCTCGCCGCGAGGATGATCATGAGCAGGAAGTTCTTGCTCAGGTCATCCTTGATGAAGCCGAAGCTCAGTCCCTGATAGAGACTGGTGGGGACGGAGGCCACGGCGAGCGCCACGATCGCGATGACGCAGGCGGTCACCGGATGCCGGATCGTGTTCAGCTTGCGCCGAGGATCCCCGTCCATCACGTAGAGGCCATACATCGCGAGCGAGGCGAGGATCGGCAGCTTGACCGTCGCGAGGATCGGGTAGAGGTCCTGGACGCGCCAGACGTACGTCAGGATGCTCACTGCCACCGCGAGCAGGAGCATGTCTACTTTCGCGGATTGCCGGGCCGCGACCACGCGCGTGCGCCCTGCCCGCGCCCCTGCCACGGGCGGAGCGGGAGGTCGCCGGATGCCGGCCGGGGTTCGGCCGATCGTGCCAGGTGGAAGACGGATCGACATGCGCCTCATCCGTGAAAGGAAGCCGAAGCACGTGCACGTGGGCCGCAGCCGATGCCGCCGCCGGGGAGCCCTCCGGCGGGTGCGACCGCAGCGCGCTGGCTGCCGACGCCAGTCGTGGGCGGACCCGCCGCGATCGGAGCCGGTCCGTTCATGCGTGGAAAAGCCCCGCCGCGCGGAGCGCGAAGCCTCGCCGCGAGCTGCCCGCCGGGATATTGATCCGCGGGAGCGCGTACCGCTGCATCCCTCTGCGAGGCAGCAGGCCGCCGGTGACTCGCAGTGCTGCGGCGTAGCCCGCCCGGGCGACGGCCGCCTCCACCGCGGGCGAGGTCATGCCGTAAGGATACGATAACCAGGGCAGGACCCGCTCGAAACGCTCCCGCAACCAGCGTAGCGGCAGCTCCAGCTCCTGGGCGAGCTCGGCCGCCAGGAGTCGGACGAGATTGGGATGACTCCACGTGTGTGAGCCGAGCGACAGGCCGGGATGCTGGAGCGCGCACGCCAGTTCCTCCTCGCTGGCTGCACGCGCGTGCGCCGGAACGGTCGTCTGCGCGATTCCCGCCTGTGCTGCCCAGCGCCGGATCTCGGAATCCACTCCTCGCAGACCCGCGAGCGCGTGGGCGCGAAGCTCGGCATCGAGCCCCTCGGGGCCCGAGGCCAGGCTGTCCCACCAGAAGGATCGGCCACCGACGAATGCCGGTGCGACGAAGACCGTGGCCGGAAGGCCGCGGGCACGCAGCTCCGCCACGCCGCAGGTGATCGCGCCGCGGTACGCGTCATCGAAGGTGATTGCCACGCGGGGCCGCCGCGGCGGCCTGTCGGGCGGTCGCAGGAGCGCATCCAGCGGCACGACCTCGTGGGTCTCGACGAGATGATCGAGCTGGGCCCGGAACTGCTGAACCGGCAGATGCAGCGAGCGATCGCCCGCCGGCTCCTCGCCTTCAGGGACGATGTTGTGGTACGCGAGCACACACCCGCGGCCCGTGCTGAGGCGGCGGGCCAGCGCGGCAGCGCCGCATCCCATCAGAACCGCCTCGAGCGACGCCTTCAGATGCTGCCGGATCATGTCGAGCCGTCCCGGGTCCGAAGGGGCTCGCCGCCTGAACCGTGGGTTGCGGATGTGTCCACGGCAACGCCGGTACCGGCCGCCACGAGGTGCTCCGGCCAGCCGAGCACTTCCAGGTACTCGCGGACCAAGGCCCTGCCGACCACGTCCCAGCTATAGAGCTGCTCCACCGTCCGCCGGCCGTTCGCGCCGAGACGGCGGCGCAGGCGCGGGTCGACCATCACCTGGCGGATCGCCTCGGCAAAGCTGCCCGGGTCATCGCGGATCAGGATGTTCTCACCGTCCACCGCGTGGAGCCCTTCGCACCCGACGCTGGTGCTGACCACGGCCTTCCCCATGGCCCACGCGGTGGTGATCTTCAGCCGGGTCCCGCCCCCGATGCGGAGCGGGACGATGGTGCAGAAGGCGTCACGCACCCATGGACGTACGTCATCGACGTAGCCCGTCAACTCGACGGAGTGCCGCGCCCGATAGTGGGCGATCTGCTCGGGGCTGGCGCGCCCGATCCAGCGAACGGGGACGGAACGCCCATCGCGCCGCAAGATCGGCAGGATCTCCCCGCAGAAGTACTCGAGCGCGTCGAGGTTGGGAAACCACTCGGTTCCGCCGAGGTAGGCGATGAGCTCGTCCGTGCCGTCCAACGGGACGTATTCGGCGATGTCGACGCCGTTCGGCGCCACCGTGATGCGCGCGCCCGGGGCGATGCGGAGGAGCCCATCCCGGTCCGCATCGGAGACGGCAACGTTGATCGCCGCCGAGCGGCACCAGCGCATCTCCTCCGATTCGGTGAGCGCGGCCTGGAGCCGCAGATACCAGGATCGAAGACCCGTCCCGTTCTGTGCACGGCGCCGCAGCAGCTCGGATTCCACGTTGTGGTGTGTGCAGGCCACGGGGACGCGGTCGAGGAGCGGGAGGTAGGCAGAGAGGTCCGAGCTGTCCACGTGGACGATATCGAAGCGCTCCGAGCGGAGCAGCTCGAGCAGACGGCGCCGATACGGTCTCGCATCGTAGGCGAAGCGCGTGTACGCCCTGCCCGACGCGAGGCTCCGGAGGTGGTCCCAGAGGAAGCGGAGCCGGCTGTGCTCCTGGGGGATCGGGAAGGCTTCGACCCGGGCGATGCCGGAGAGAGCCGCGAGGCTCGCGGACACCTGCGCTGCAGACCCGTGCGCCTTCACTCGGTAGAAGCAGAGGGCCGTCACGTCGAAGGCGGCCGCGAGCTGGCGGAGCACGTTGTAGGTGCGGATCGCTGCGCCGCTGCTCGGCGGGTACGGCAGGGCGTGCGACAGGAAGAGGAGCTTCGGCTTTGCCATGTGCGGTGCGGCCGCCACGGGTTCGCTCACGGCGAGCGACTCGCCAGCGGAACGTCCCAGCCGTGACCGGTTCATGCCAGCCATCGATACCGCCATGCCTGGAACATCAAGACGGCCCAGAGCCCAATCGCGAGCTGGTCATGGCCATCCTGCAGCGCGGCCCAGGCGCGATGGACGCTGACGCCGCGGAGGATGCCGTCCCGATCCAGGGCGTCACGGTCGAGGAGGTCCTCGGCCCACGGTCGCAGCGCGCCGCGCAGCCACGTGGCGATCGGCACCGAGAACCCCATCTTGGGGCGATCCACCAGCTCCTGCGGCACGCGACGGTAGAGCGCCTGGCGCAAGAGCCACTTCCCCTGGCGCCCGCGGATCTTGAGGTTGCGGGGCAAACACCAGGAGAACTCGATGATGCGGTGATCGAGCAGAGGGACGCGGACCTCCAGGCTGACCGCCATGCTCGCACGATCCACCTTGGCCAGCAGGTCGTCGGGGAGGTACATCGCCTGGTCCGTCAGCATCATCCGTTCGAGCAGCGGAAACGCCGCGCCCGCCTCGAACGCCCGGTCCACGGGACTCGGCTGCGACTCGCCGCAACGCAGGATCCGGCCGGGCTCCTGCCACGCGCTGAGCAGTGAGCGGTACATCTCGAGCGGCGAGTCCCAGCTCATCAAGGCCCCGAACTTGACGATCTTCTCGCCGGGCAGCCGGTGGCGCGCTGCCACCGGGAGTACGGGACTGACCGAGCGGTAGAGCCGGTCCCAGGAGCGGGACGAGACGCGGCCGATGCCGGCCGCGACGACGCGCCGGAGCGGCCTGGGCATCCGTTGCAGCCCCCCGATCGCCTGCTCTCCCTGGATGTAGCGGTGGTAGCCCGCGAAGACCTCGTCACCGCCATCGCCTGAAAGCGCCACGGTCACGCTCCGTCGCGCGAGCTGGGACACCAGGAAGGTCGGGATCTGCGAGGGATCCGCGTGCGGCTCGTCGAAGATGTCGGGCAGCCGCGGGACCACGGCGCGCGCGTCTTCGTCCGTCAGCACGAGCTGCGTATGATCGGTGCCCACGTACGCGGCGACCCGCGCCGCAGCCGGCGCCTCGTCGTAATCCGGGTGATCGAATCCGATGGAGAACGTCCTGACCGGGCGCGACGAGAGACTCTGCGCGACGGCGGTCACCGTCGAGGAATCGATCCCGCCCGAGAGGAGCGTGCCCAGGGGGACATCCGACAGCAGGCGCAGGCGCACCGAATCCGTGAGGAGCGCATCGAACTCCTCGAGCGCCTCCATCTCCGTGCCCCTGAACGGAGCGGCACGTCCGCGCGCAGCCGCATCGACCAGCGACCAGTACGGCCGTGACGCGGGGAGCGGCTCGTCCACCGAGCGGACCGTCAAGATGTGGCCGGGGGGCAGCTTCGAGGCGTCGGCGTAGATCGTCCTGGGTGCGGGGACGTACAGGTACCGTAGGTACGCCGCCAGCGCAGCGGTGTCGAGCTCACGATCGAATTCAGGGCCCTCGACCAGGGACTTGAGCTCGGATCCGAACGTCAGGATGCCGGGTTGCCACGAGATGTAGAGGGGCTTGATCCCGAGGCGGTCCCGCAGCAGGAAGATCTCACGGGTGGCGGCATCCCAGACGGCCATCGCGAACATCCCGATGAAGCGGTGGACTGCGGGCTCGACGCCCCAACGCTCGAACGCCGCCAGGATCGTCTCCGTATCCGAGTGGCCGCGAAAACGGAAGCCGGCTCCCTCGAGCTCCGTGCGGAGGGCCCGGTGGTTGTACACCTCGCCGTTGAAAACCAGAGTGTAGCGCCCGGAAGGCGAGCGCATCGGCTGGCGGCCGTTCGCCGAGAGATCGAGGATGGCGAGTCGCCGGAAACCCAGCGCGATGCCGGCCTCGGCATCCGCCCAGACCCCTTCGTCATCGGGACCGCGGTGCGCGATGGGCGCGATCATCCGCCGCACCGCCGCCTCCAGCCCAGCGCGCTCGTATCCTCGAGTCGAGACTATTCCCGCAAAGCCACACATCTCGGGCCTCGTGACAGCGCACGCGTTCGACGCGGTGGCACCACCACCGAGGGGTCCCGAAGGGGCGCGCAGCGGATGACCGCGCTCCACTCCGGCAACGCCACGTGCGCCGTTGGCCGGCCGCCTCCCGCGGCGTGTTGGCTAGAACGCGAGCGAAGTCGGAGCCAGCGCCCCGTCGACGCTCTGGGATTCGAGGTCGAGCAGGGCCACCTGGGGCTGGTCGTAGAAGCCACGGAGCAGATTGCCGCGGATCACCAGCAGATCGCGGGCCATGCGGAGCGAATCGAGCGCGAGATTGACGCGCGAGCCGGGCTTGTGCGTCCAGTTGACCGGAACCTCCGTGACCCGGTACCCGGCCCGGCGCGCCATCAGCAGCACCTCGACATCGAAGCTGAAGCCGTTCATCCGCATGCGCGAGAAAAGGTCGTGCGCGACCGAGTCGCGGAACAGCTTGAAGCCGCACTGCGTGTCGGCAATGCCGCCGACGGCCAGGGTTCGCACCAGGAGATGGAAGGCCCGGCCGATGACGCGCCGGTACAGGCGCGCCCGCACCTCCACTCCCGACGCCCGCAGGGCGCGGGAGCCGATGGCAATGTCGGCCCCCGCATCGATCGCCGCCTCCAGGCGCTCGAGCTCGGCGATGGGCGTCGCGCCGTCCGCGTCGGCGAACAGGACCAGCCGCCCCGTGGCGTTGACGACGCCCACCCGCACCGCGTAGCCCTTGCCGCGGTTGCCGGGCAGCCGGAACAGGCGGATCTCGGGGTAACCCCGCGCCAGTCGCGCGACCAGAGCACTCGTGCCGTCCCGACTCCCATCATCGACCACCAGGATCTCGGCGGCGCGGCGCCGTTCCCGGAAATACGAGACGGTCTCGCGAAGCGTGGGCTCCAGCCGTGCTTCTTCGTTGAACGCGGGAATGATGACGGAGAGCTCGGGTCGCAACACGTTGATCCTCTTCGGTTGTAGTCGGCCCCGCCACGGGCAAGTCTGATACCAGCAGGGGGAGGGGCGGTGTCGGTGCGGACGGGAGCCCGAGGCGCCGCGAGGGGCTGGCCGCCGCCGCCGGGCCCCCACATCTGTAGTGGGCCCGCCACAGCACCCCCGTCGGCGGCGGCTCAGCCATCCCCGAGGGGGGGCCCGCACAGGTGGAGGTCGACGCGGTACACGCGGTAATCGAACCGTGGGCGTTGGTGCGAGTGAGTCAGGCGGCAGTGCCGGTCGAGCCAGGGGGCGACCTCGCCGGAGCCATCGAAGGCGAGGCCCTCGCGCCGGACCAGGGCCACCACCCAGAAGGGGGATCCGCCCGCAAGCATTTCATCGAGCTGGGCCGTGTTCATTTTCAGCTCGCGGCCATCGAGCTCGGGCGCGTAATGCCGCTGGAAGATGATCGGCGTCGTGAGGACCGGGAGCTCCGGCGCTGTCCCGGCGATCACGCGGAACGCGGGCCGCGGATCGAACCGCATCCCATCCGACAGGTGGGAGACGAGGGATGGCGCGAGGCCCGCGCCGATGACCGCCATCACCGCCGCCGCCAGCAGGCCCCGCCGCTCGACGGCCCGTTCCGCCACGAGATGGATCAGGCCGCCGGCAGAGACGAACACCATGGGCAACATGACGACGGCGTAGTCCGCGTAGACGTTCGTCACGGCGGAAGCGGCGAGCAGCGCCGCGAGCGTGCTCACCCCACCACTGATGGCAAGGACGGCCCACCGGCGCTGCCGGGCGCTCGACGCGAGGGGCAGGAGGGCGAGTGCGCCGGCCGCCGCGGCCGCGACCAGCACGGGGGTCAACCATTCGACGATGGCCGGCAAGAGCCGGAGCGTCGCCTCCAGACCCCGGCCGCTGAAGTTCCGCAGAGAAGAGCCGCGTCCCAACAGGGACAGGGTCAGGTAGCCCGCGCCCGCGATCGCCGCGAACGGCAGCCAGAGCGCCGACCACGCCGCCCGGGACGGCCACGCCCAGCCCAGCCGGCCGGACCGCCCGACCAGCACCGTCGCGAGGGCCACGCCCGCCACCGGGAACAGGAAGGTCGGGTGGGTGGCCGTGCCCAACACCAGGGCCACGAGCGCGGCGAGGTAGTCGCGCGGCCGATCGGTGTCCCAGGCGCGGATCAGGAAGAGCAGGAAGAGCGCGGACAGGAGATAGAGCAGCGACCCGTACCGCGCCATTCCCGAGACGTGGAGATGCCAGGGCGCCAGCGCCACCCAGAGCGCGGCGGCGATGGCGCCGAGCCGGCCGAAGAGCTCGGCCCCGAGCTTCCAGGTGACGTAGATGCCCAGGATGCCGAACAGGAGCGGCAGCAGCCGCATCCCCACGTGGTTGGGAGGCACCCACTCGAAGAGCACGTGCTGCAGGAGGTAGTAGAGCGGACGCGCCTCGATCCCGGGCCGGAGGGGCGAATCGAACAGGCGCGTCGCCTCGATGACCGTATAGAGCTCGTCCTCCTCGAACGGGTAGGAGCCGAGGCCGTAGAGCCGCAGGAGGATCCCCAAGCCGAGCACGAGTGCCGGCAGCATTGCGCCCCCGCCGATGCGGCCTGCCGGCTGCCCGGGTACGGCGGATCGTGTCGCGGCACTCTGTTTCGCCCGAACCAAAAAGGAGGCAACCATGCTCAAGAACTCTCAGGAGCCGCGCGACACGCTCACCCGCCGTACCCGCGGTGCCAGCGCAGGGATCGCCTGTGCCGCCCGCCCCGCGCTGCAGATCGCGGGCTCGGAGACGTACAGAGCGTAGCCGAGCGAGTCATCGGTTGACGGCGCTCGAGAGAGCGCCGCGGCGTGGGCGAATCGTCCGTTCTCGCGCCACCCGATACGCTCGCTCATACTCGTTCGCCATGGCCTCAATGCTGAACGCCTCCTCCGCGCGCCTCCGCGCCTCGTTGCCGATAGCCCGACGAAGGGCCTCGTCGCGCAGCAGGCGAGCGAGCGCCGTGGCGAGGCCATCCGGGTCTCCGGGAGGCACGAGCAGCCCCTCCTCCTCATGCGTGATCACCTCGGGGATGCCCCCCACGGCCGAGGCGACGATCGCCTTCCCAGCGAACATCGCCTCCAGCATCGCCATCGGCAGACCCTCTGAGAGCGAGGGCATGGCGAAGATGTCCGCAGCGGCCAGGAGATCGGGCACGTCCGTCCGGAACCCCAGGAGGTGCAGGCGGTCCGAGAGGCCGTGCTCCTCGGCGAATCGCCGCAGGGCGGGGCCCTCACCGCCGGCCGTGCCCCCGAAGCCGTCGGTGCCGGCGATTGCCAGGCGCCATTTCAGCTCGGGATGGAGCTCCCGCAGCACGGCGAGTGCCTTGAGCAGGACGAGGTGGCCTTTCACCGGATAGAGGTTCCCCACGGCGACGATCACGGATTCATCGTGTGTCGCGCCGAGCTCGCGGCGCACCCCATCGCCATGAGCCCCGGGCACGAACCGGATGCCGTTGCGAACGACGTGAATCCCGCCCCTCGGCTCGCCGAGCGTTGCCAGGAGCTCTGCCCGGCTCGCCTCCGAGACAGCGACAACGCCGCCACTGTGCCTGAACGCCCATCGGAGAGCCATTCTCCTCCGCCTCGCCCCGAGGGCGTGCTTGCCTCCATGCATCGTGACCACGGACCCGATTCGCGTCACGCGCGCCGCCGCCGTACCGTACACCGCCATTGTGAACTCGTGGCAGTGCGCGACTTCGATGCTCCGCTGGCGAAAGATTCGGACGAGGTCGCGGAGGCATCCCAGATCGAGCGGCCGCCTCAAGCTGAAAGACTCGGTGTCGAATCCCGCTTTCCGGAACTCGCCCCCGAGCCAGCCGCAGCCGTTCGCGGGACCGATGAAGCAAATCGAGTGACCCCGGCGGCGGAGCTCCTCGGCGAGCTGGAGCACCATCATCTCCGCACCGCCGGGACCATCACTCTCGAGGAGGAGGGCAACCCGTCGCATCTCAGTGCGCGCGAACTCGATGAGTCATCAGCCTTTTCACCTTGTGCAACGAACGCAGGACCGGGACCGGGAGCAGGCTGGCGGCATACAATCCCAGAGAATAGAGTGAGACAGCCGCTCCAGTCTCCCATGCTCGCGCGATGGCGACCCGGGCAGCACCACGGTCCAGTGTGGAAAGGTGTGCATAAGCCAGCCGGAGCAACAATCTCTGCTGCCCTTCTTCAAACGCTTTGCGTTCAGCCGCGGTCGGATTGGCACGCAATGCCAGCGCGCGCCGGCCGCTTTCCAGCGCTCCCAGGATCAAGGACGCCGTGTTTGACGGTGAGGTCAGCGCGTCACCCTGCCCCATCCGATAATCCACGAGGGGGGTCATGATCATTGCCGCCGGGAATCTCGCGGCGACGCGGTGAAAGAACTCCGTTTCCTCGGCCTTGCGGAAGGCCTCATCGAAAAGCCCGACGCGCTCGATCACGCGGCGATGCAGGATCGCCGCCGAGGGGAGGACGAAGTTTCCATGGAACAGCAGCTCGAAGACATCGCCCACGAACACGGTATGCGACCCGGCAGCGGCCTGCATTGAAACGCGCTCGAGTCGCGACTCGAAGAGCGCCTCCGGGGAGAGGCCGAGAGCGTCGAAGATCGGAAAGACCTGCCGGAGCCCGTCGGCGGGTCGGAGCTGGGCGCCGTGCTCGTCGATGACGTCGCACGCGCAGGTGCACCACCCGGCCGTGGGGAACTTTTGCAAGGCCGCAAGCTGCGTCTCCAGCTTGGTGGCGTGCCAGACATCATCGGAATCCAGCAGCGCGACGTATTCCCCTTTGGCCTCCCGAAGGCCGCGGTTCCTGGCCGCGGAGACGCCGGCGTTTTCCTGCCGGACATATCGTACCGGCTCCGGAAGCGACATACAGATGGCGGCGGTGTCATCCACCGACCCATCGTCGACAATGATCACCTCGGCAGGCCGGTGCGTTTGCGCCAGGACGGAGCGAACCGCCGCCTCCAGGTACGCCGCGCGATTATAGGTCGGGATGATCACACTGACGGCGGGCTCGTCGTAGTCGAGATTCGGGGCTGTGCGCATAAAGGGTTCCGGGAGGTGACGCTTCGGGGCACTGGCCAACAGCAGCGGAGTGCAAGGTCCGAGCTAAGGGTAACGGGAGGCGGCCACCTCGAATTCGGGCCGGGCCTTCTGCGATCCGGGCCACTTGGCGCCTTCCGCCCGCACCTGCGGGATTGTGGGATTGACGCCACACGCGGTGGCCCAGGTGCAGCGGTATGGGCCGGCGGTCGTTGCGTCCAACGGTGCTCCGTACCGCGAAAGGCCTGGGCGGATCAGGGAAGAGATACCTGGGAGATATCAGGCCGGGTGGCTGGCGCGGGCGGGCCGGCGCCGGCATCCATGTTTCCGTAGGAGCCGAGGCCATGGACCCGCAGGGCAGCGTCCAGCTCGAGCGCGAGCGCGGGGAGGGTGGCACCCCGGGCCCTCCTCCGAGGCGACCGCGGCGCCGCGGCCAGCGGCGGCAGCAGAGTTTCCGTCATCGGCGTGGGGAACGGGCAGCGATGCTGCGGATCGTGAACGTCCCCACGGAGCGCGACGACGGTTCGACCGGAAAGGCGGCGAGGGCGGCGATGACCCGATCCGGCCCGTATCCGGCCGCGGCGAGGGCCTTCCATGGGTTCTGTTTCGGGGGAACGTCGTAGATGGAGACGATGTCGACCCGGCCGCCGCCCTCGAGCGCCTGGCGGATGCGGGCGGCGAGGGTGTCCAGTCCCTCCGGCGCAGGATAGCGATCGGCGAGGGAGGTGACCGAAAGCCTGCGCGTGCGGTCCGGACCGTCGACGAAGAAGAGGAGCTGGTCCACCTCGTCGTAGCCCGGGTAGATCACGAGGTCCGCGCCGGCCAGGGCGTGCTCGAGGAGCGCGACGCGTTCGGCCCGTGGGTACAGGACGCGGTTTTTCACCATGTCGAGCGCGTTCCAGCCCAGCGTCAGGAGCACGAGGGCGAGGATCGCCGCAAGCCGACGCCCCCGCAGACGGATTCCCGTCAGCAGGGCCCCCATCGCGATGCCGAGCTGGAAGTAGAACTGGTCGTCCGAGTTGTTCCAGTAGACCGCGAACGTGAACACCGCGATGCCGATGCCGGCCGCGAGGAGGGGAGCGATCCCCCTCGTTCCGGGCGCGTCCGGATCCGGGGCCACCAGGGAATCGCGGAGCGCGAGCACGAGCACGAGAACCCCCGCCAGGCAAAAGGCCAGCGGAGCCAATGACGCGGGCGTCAGCGTCCTGCCATCCCGGATCGCCTCGACCACGGGGGCGAGATCGACGATGCTGCTGAGCGAGCCGTACACTGCCCGGGCTGTTGAAACGGTGATCGCGCGGACCGAGAGGTCCGCGCCGTAACCCGCCGCCAGCAGGCCGGGGGATGCATCGCCACCATAGCTGGTGATCCACGAAACCGGCCCCACCTCTGACGGGCCGACCACGGCCCACGCCGCAATGAGCCCTGCGAGCGCCGTGAGGACCGCCCCCAGGCCCAGGCCGGCCGCGATCTGGACGACTCGCCGCACCTCGCGCCGCAGGGCGTACCGCATCCCGATGACGCCGGCAATTGCGAGCGGAATCAGGATGTTCGAGATGTAGGCCAGTGCAGCCGCTCCTCCGACCAGGCCAGCAAACACCGCCAGCATCCAGCTCGGGCGCGCCACGTAGGCGACCACCAGCGCTGCCACACCGGCCAGGAACGGCATCTGGAGCATGTGGATCTCATCCGAGATCCAGAGGCGCGAGAACGCCGACCCCAGCGCAACCCACGCGGTGGCGAGGTTTGCTTCCAGCCGACCGGGGGCCAGGGGGCCGGCGACACGCCAACGAAAGATGCCGAGCGCAGCCGCACCGCACACGATGCTCAGCCATTTCAGCCGGTCGGGAGCCGGGCGCGCCGAGCCCAGCCCCGCCGTCACCGCCTGCCACCAGCTCCCCACGGGCTCCAGCAGCAGGTGATTCGGGTTCCACGTCCAGGTGCCGCGGGTGAACGTCGCGCTGTGCGCGAGACCATCCCCGGAAACGAAGCCGATCGGCACGACGCACAGCACCAGAGCCGGTACGACGAGCCAGAGCAGCGCGTCTATACGATCGGCTCCGCTTCGTCCGAGCGCTCGGCCGGCAGGCCCAATCGCATGCACGGGCGTGCCCGGCGCGGGGGCAATCGCCTGAGGCTTGGAATCAGGGGGCACCATTGCGTTGGGGCAATCGGGTCTTGAGGCAGGGCCGCTGGGCGTTGCAAGAACGGGGCCAACCGACGACGGCCCGGCTATGGCGGGGCTTCGGGCCGGAGCCCCCTCTTGCCGTTACGGCGGAAGCGGCTCCGATTCCCGGCCAGGAACAACCCGGTACAGCGTGACCTCGCCTTTGTGCGCCACGGGCTCGGCGTGTTCCATGATCAGCGCGCTCGCCCGTGGATCATCTCCCGCTTCTACGATGAACTCGTACTGGGCGAGAATGCGGTCCCAAGCGAGCGGGCTGTATTGCCTCGTGCCCCAGTCGTCGCCCGGATGGTAGAGGCGATCCGGCACCCAGAAATGGAGGAGCTGCTGCCCGTTCCCGTTACCGGAGAAGAGGTTGGGAGCACGACCCTGCCGCTTGATCGTATGCCAGTGAGCGAAGTGGCGGTAAGCCGGGATTCGGCCGTGCCGGCGCTGATCCGAGACCAGCGGTAGCACGTTCGACCGGGCGGGGAGCAAGTCCAGTACGGCAGCCATGTCCGCCAGCTCCCGATCGATGACGACGGCGCGATGCCCTATGACGGCAGCGTGCACCAGGCATCCGAGAAACGGCAGCAACAAGAAGACGCGCCTCGGCGGCGACTCGCGAGCAGGACAGCAGAAGATCAGGAGCAGGCCGGGAAGGAGGAAGCGGACATCGACATCCTCCGCGCCCATGAACGTCGCCGGAAACACCAGATAGGCGATAAAAAGGCCGGCCGTAGCGAGCGCGAGGGAATCCCGCTTCCGCTGGAAGCGGTGCCAGACGCCAAACAGGAGGACTGACGCGAAATAGGTGCCTGCCATGAGCGCGGCCTGCGCGGGCGAAAAGGAGTAGAACGGCGCGAACACGTGGGTCGCCTTGCTCAAGGCGCCGCGCATCTCGGTCGTGTACGCGGGCAAGGGAGCGCCTGGCGCGTAAGCTTTGGCAGCCAACCACGCGCTGCCGACCGCCAGCGTGACCGCCACTGTCGCCCAGGTCCGTTGGTCGCGGATCGCTCGCCGGACGTGGAGCTCCCCCGAGCCGAGGTGGAGCGCTGTATCCGTCCACGCCACGATCAGGGCGACGGCGGCGGCGGAGAGGTGCACGAAGTAGAGCGCCAGGGCGCCTACCGCCAGCAAGAGGCCGGCTGCGGCCGATGGGTGCGTGCGGTATCGCCACCATCCCGCGATCCACAGCATGGCCAGACCAACGCCCACGGCATAGCTGACGAATCCGATGAGGAAGAACCAGTTGAACGCGAGCAGCGCTCCGATCAGGGCCCACCCGCGTGCGGCCGGCGCCTTGGCCCGGAGGAGCAAGTACATGGCGACAGGGGTGAGATTCACGGCCACGAGAGACAGCACTCGTTGCGCAGCGAGCGGCGGCATCAGCCCGACCAGGATCGCGCCCACTGCATCCATGCCCAGATAGGCGGTGGGAACGAATCGGAACTCGGCAGGAAACGGTGGCGGTTCTCCTCCCCAGATCTGCGCCAGCAGGACGTATCGGGCCAGGTGGTTGGTCGCATCCGTGTACGGGAAGTACTGCACCGTCAGCACGACGGCGGTGTTGGCCGCGATGGCGATTCCCAGGAGCAGCGCCTCCCGGGAAAGCATGCGGTGTCGGCCCCCATCCGCTCTCGTCGAGTTCCAGGATGGCATGGCGTCGCTCCTGATGTCCCCGTGCTAGCGGCCGGGACTCCTCGCGCATCCTCGAGGCGGGAGGGGAGGGGGATACGCTCAACAGCCCAAGAGGGCGAGGCCGCCACTCGAGCCCAGCGGACGGAGTGAACCGCCCTCAACCGGAGGAGCGCCGTCGCCGGATCCGCGCCGCCCAAGATATGGCCAGCGATCGGGGCTGTCGAGGCAATCCTGAGCAGTCCGTGATCCGCTGGATGCCTTCTCGCAGGCCGGGAGACGCCACGCGCTCGGCGCGGGCGAAGTGGGATGCACACAGAAACGGGGCCAGCCGCACATGTCGGCGGCTGGCCCCACGAAACCCGCGATTGAAAGCAGGGGTCGGAGGGCCCGGGTCAGTCCGGGGTCCAGATCACGATGTCCCAGATATACTCGACCTGGTCCATCCGCGGCGAATTGAAGACGGACGGCAGTGCAAATCCGCGGAAGCCCTGCACGTCCATCGCCGCGGTCGTGTCCATGATCTTGGTGCCGTTGACCCACGCCACGATGCGCCCGTCGCTTCGGCCCGGAGCCGTCGCGGCCTGGTAATACACGGTGATCGTCAGGTCCTCCGCGATGTGGTCCTCCGGGAACCAGTTTGCGTACCTCGCCACCCCCTCGGTATCCAGGCGCACGCTGAACCGCGACGGCGCCGGACCGCCCCAGATCACGTCGGTTCTGCCGTCGTTCCCGGCATCACCACCCGTCGACGGGTCACCCCGGCCCATGATCGTCATCTTGCGCCCCGCGTTCCCGCCCGTACCGCAGTTCGGGTTCGTGATCGCGAATTCGTTCACCGCGCCGAAGGAGGTGTTCGTATCGGCGGGGTGGCGGCCCATTCGCATCTTCCATTGCATGTAGATGCGCCTGGGGGAGCTGCCCTGCTGCTCGCCTGCGAAGACGTGCGCGATCTTGTGCGTTTGCTCGGAACAGGTCCCGCCCCAGCCCCGCCATTCGATGCGATAGGCGTTCGTGCCCCGGCCATTGAAATTGCGACTGAACTTGATGCCGGACGTGTACTCGAGGCCAGCGATCGCTTGCTGGAGCGACGTAGCGCTCTGGAGCGATGCCCGCGTATCGAACAGGATGCGGTCACCCTGTCCTGGCTGCGGATCCCCGCCCTGAGAGGGCCGCGTCACGGTAATGGTCGCACTCCCGCTCTTCCCCTCGCTCCTGGCGGTGATCGTGGCAGTCCCTTCCCCCACGCCCCGGACGAGCCCGCCGGACGTCACCGTGGCCACGCCGGTGTTGGAGCTGGACCACTCCACGGCGCGGCCGTTGAGCGTGTTCCCGCTCTCGTCCTTCAGCGTCGCCGTGAGCTGGAGCGTGCCGTCGACCGGGATCGTCCCGGAGGACGGCGAGACCGTGACCGTGGCCACGGGCGCCGGCCCGCTTCCGCCGCCGCCGGAGCCGCCGCCGCAGCCGATCCGCTGTGTGCTGACGACCAGGTTATCGAAGTAGCGCTCCTGTTGCCGCGGCGCTCCGTTGTTCCAGTAGTTTTCCAGGAACAGGGCGTTGATCCCGTAGGCGCTGTAATTGCCCACCCAGTTCAGGTTCGTCGCGCGTGCCTCGAGCTGCCCGTCGATCCACAGCTCGAACACCCCGTTGCTCTGCCCGGGGTCGTTCACCCGCACGTGGGATTCGATGCAGTGCCATTCTCCGACATGCGCGGCGTCGAAGATCGGCGTGCTGCTCGTCTGCGCGCCCAGCCAGCGCAGGTTGCCGAAGTCGTTGTACCCGGTCGTGCGGACGTTGCCCTGCTCGTCCGTGCCCGATGCAGGATCGAGCACCAGGTAGTTGTTCCCGCTGCCGCCGCTCCAGACGTGGGCGATGAGCGCCTCCGACCAGTCCTCGCGCGCGAAGATGATCGCACGGGCCAGCTTGTCCCCGCCGCCTCCGCTCCAGTCGGGCGCGTTGCGGAGGTAGACCCGCCAGTAGATGTCCCGATAGTTGGCGGTGCCGGCATCGACCGGCCGCATGTAGGACGACGGTGTCTTTCCGAATGCGAGCTTCAGGTTCCCCGCGTTGACCTGGCCGGCGCTGAACCGGGCCCGCATCCCCCCCGAACCATCGATCCCCACGCCCGCCGCGCGCACGAAGGCGCCGCCGCGCTCGTCGTACTCGAAGTACTGGCTGAGGCGGTCCTGATCGAAGTCGTCGCACCAGATCCAGCCGTCGCCCGGTTGGGAGCACTCGTTGACGAGGCTCGCGCTGCCGCCGCCTCCACCGCCGCCACCACCACCGCTCACCGTGATGTGCGCTTCCGCGCTCTGGTCCCCGCTCTCGGCCCTGATGGTCGCCTCGCCGGGGGCGACCCCCCGCACCAGGCCGGTTTCGTCAACCGCGGCGATGGCTTCGTCGGAAGACCTCCAGGCGATCTCCGCCCCCGGGATGGGGTTGCCGTTGGCATCGGCCGCGGTGGCGGTCAGTTGGAGGGTCTCGCCGACGCCGACCGTGCCCGTATCGCGGTCGAGCGACAACGAGGCCACGACCTGCCGCACCTCGATGCCGGCGGTGTCCGCCTCGCCACAGCAGACGGCCGTGGCGACGATCAGTGCGGTCCCGACGGCTTTGGCCGTGACTCTGCCCATGGTGTCCACCGTTGCAATGTGTGAATCAAGGGAGGTCCACACGATCCGGACGCCGGACACGACCGAGCCGTCTGCCGTGTAGGCGGTGGCTCCAAGTTGCAATGTAGCGCCGATGGCGTCCAGGGTGCCCGTGTGGGGTGTGATCTCGACTCGCGCGACCGCCGCCTCCTGCCGGACCGCGACGGTCACGGTGTCCGCAATGTCTCCGGCCGACGCGACGATCTTCGCGTCCCCGCTCTGATGGGCCGTGGCGAGGCCGCTCTCGTCGATCGAGACGACGGCCGGCGCCAGGGAAGCCCAGCTCACCGCGACGTCGGGGATCTCGTGCCCGTTGCGGTCCCGGGCGATCGCCACGAAACGGAGCGTGTCGCCGAGCTCCACGACCACCTCTTCCGGGGGCTCGCCGTCCGGAGACGTGCCCGCCGGGAGCGCCGACAGGGAGGCGACCTTCTGGCGGACGGTGATGGTCGCGGTGTCCGCGAGAGAGCTCACGGATGCCTCGATCCGGGCTGTTCCGACCGCTTCCGCCCGGACCAGACCGTCCGGGCTGACGGTCGCGATCTCCGGGTCGAGACTGCGCCACGAGATCTTCGCTCGTGGGCTCAAGAGTCCGTCCGCCGTCTCGAGTTCCGCCGAGAGACGGATCGTATCCCCCAACGCCTCCAGCTCGGCCGTGCTCGGTTCGAGCACGATCCGGAAGGCATCCGGATTCGACTCGATCAGATCTCCGAACTCGCAGGCGGAAGCCACGACCAGACCAACCGCCATCAGAAAGATCCCGGTCCCGCGCCTGAGCATGCAGCTGCCTCGTTCGTCGCGATTGAACCAAAGACCACCGAGCGTGAATCCCCCGGAGGGCAAATCTCCGGATCACCGGCGGCCAAGCGGGCGTGGCGGGCGGGGAGCCCGCTGTAGCCCTCGACTCTGCGCTCCCGTCTTTCCGCGGGTTTGCTCTGAGCAACGACGATGGTGGGCTTTGGTCTTGTTCGCGGCTCGGTCGCCCGGAGCGGCAACAGCGGTGCCCGGCGCGGCACGGACCCGTGCCGCGCCGCCCAAGCGCTTGGATTTTCGGGAGATCACGGCTCGCCGCGGCTCGACGGAGTGGCGGAACGACCCGGCCGCCGCCGGGACTTCATTGCCGGCCGACGTGCATTCTTTTCAGCGGCGGGCCGCGGGCGTGCCTTGCTGGTCGCGGCTAGCGAGAGTCGGCAGAGGACTCATCGCCACGATTGGAATCGAAATCGTCGTGTAATGATAAGCGATCGCCGCCCAATAGCCGGCCGGAGGCAGTTCGGGAGTGACTGTATCGCTATTCTGCCGGCTTGCGGGTCGTCGTGGCCCACGTCCACCGAGAAGCCCGGCAAACCGGATCCCGGGCGCGGCCGCGACGCCAGACCGGGAAGACAGCGACGGGTCCGAGCAGCAGGCCGTGGCCGACATCGGGGTGGCGGAGCCCGTCGCGGCCCCGCGTCAGCGTGGGCTGCCGGAAGCGGAGCGGGAAGGTCGCGGCGGCTGTGCGATGGCCGGCCGCGTGGTACCGGCGCCGTCGCCGGGGTGCGCCCGGCGGCGGAGCGCCTCGAGGGGTCACATCACCACGCGCCCAACCTGAACGCGATGACGGGGAGGGTGCGGAGCATGATCTTGAGGTCCTCGAGGGCGGACCTGCGCTGGATGTATTCGAGGTCGTACTGGAGCTTGCGGCGCACGTCGTCGATGGAGCTGTCGTAGTGATGGTTGATCTGGGCCCAACCCGTGATGCCCGGGAGCACGTGCTGCCGGTCGGAGTACCGCTCGATCTGGTCGCGGAGCCGCATGAAGATGGCGGGCTGCTCGGGACGCGGCCCCACGATGTTCATGTCGCCCTTGAGGACGTTGATGAGCTGGGGCAGCTCATCCAGGCGGTAGGCGCGCAGGATGCGCCCGATCCTCGTGACGCGGGGGTCGTCGGGCGCGGCCCAGACGGCGCCGGCACGATCCGCGTCGGGGACCATCGTGCGGAACTTGTAGAGCTTGAAGAGCCGCCCGCCGTAGTCCACGACGCGGCGGTGTCCGCCGGGCGAGCGTTTGCCGCGCCGGCGGTCGATGCCGACCCGGATCTGGGTGAAGAAGACGGGTCCTGGGGAGGTGAGCTTGATCGCGATGGCGATGACGAGCATCAGCGGCGCCGCCAGGAGGAGGCCGATGGCCGCGACCGAGAGGTTGAGCAGCCGGAGGGACCAGGAGTCCCGTGCCGGGATGTGTCGAACGACCGCGGTGGTGTCCAGGCCGTGCAGGTCCGGGGCGGTGCCATGCGCGTAGCGGCCATCGACGGGGCGCGGCCGCACGCGGAGTTGTCGTACGCTGGCGATGCTCTTGGATGTCATGCGCTTCTCTGCGTGCTGATCGGGGTGCGATACCTCGCATAGGGCCCAACCGGGCGAGGGTGGGCGGGCGGGAAGCAGGTGCAACGGTCGTGCGCGTGGCGGGAGGGGTGGAGCTGCGGTCGTAAGTCGCTCTGTTGCCGCTAGTTGCGATCGTGAGGGTGGTTGGCGCCGGGGCGGCGGTCTTGTGGCGGGGTGGCGACTTCTGTGGGCGGGGCGCCACACGGGGTGTGGCGGCGGGAGGGGGCGGGCGCCCTGGGTCAGACGAGGGCCGCGGGGGGCAGGTGGAGCTCGAAGAAGAACCGTGTCCCCCACCCTCGCCGGGTTTCGAAGCGGAGCTCGGAATCCATCGCCGCGAGGAGCTTGCGGCAGATGGCGAGGCCGAGGCCGGTGCCGGAGAAGCGCCAGCCGCTCGCGCGGTGGCGGTCCGGGCGGAAGGGTTGGTAGAGCGAGGCGACGACGTCGGGGTCGATGCCGTTGCCGGTGTCGCGGACGGAGAACTCGACGCGAGAGGCGGCGCAGGGGTGGGCGACGATCTCGATGAACCCCTCGTCGGTGAACTTGAGCGCGTTGCTCGTGAGGTTGAGGAGGACGCGGCTGAGGGCGACGGGGTAGCCGAGGCGCCGGTCCGCGTCCGGGGGCAGGAGGCGGATGGTGAGCCCTTTTTCCTCTGCCATGGGCTGGACGATGTCGGCGACGGACTGCAGGATCTCCGTGACGGAGAACGGAGAGGGCTCCGTCTCGGTGAGGCGATCGCCGCTGCGGGCGAGCTCGATGACGTCGCTGGCGACGGAGATCAGGCCGAGGGCGGCGCTGTAGATGATGCCGAGCTGGCGCCGCTGGGTATCGCTCACGGGTCCGCTCCGGCCTCGCCGCAGGGTTTCAGCGAGGAAGAGGATGGAGGTCAGGGGGGACCGGAGGTCGTGCGCGAGCTCGATGGCGAGCTCCAGGCCGTCCGGGCGCAGCAGGCGCATGGCGAAGGAGTCGGCATCCACCGGCTCTGGCTCGGTGGATCCGCGCAGCCGCTCGAGGTTCTGGAGCGTGCGCAGCATCTCGGGGGTCGGGGGCGACACGGGCGCACGCGCCCACTCCAGCAGCAGCTCGGCCCTGAAGCGGTCGAGGATGGGCGGCGGGAGGAGGGGGCCGGCGCTGTCCTGCGCGAGGCGCGGGGCGTCTGGCGCGTCGGACTCGATCGCGCGGGCGAGAGCGATGAGCTCCCGGATGGGGAGTTCGCCGTGGCCGCCGCGCGAGGGGTCGGCGGACTCCTCGGCGATGCGGCGGACGGCGGCCCGCAGGGCCGGGGAACGGATGGTTTCGAGCGAGCAGGAGTCGGCGGCAGCGGCGTCGCGCGATGGTCGTCGTTCGAGCTCGGGCAGGCTCATGGCCGCGATGTGAGGATTGTGCCGCGCTGGAGGCCGTGCTTTTCCATGAGCCGGTAGAGCGTGGTGCGGTCGACGCCGGCCATGCGGGCGGCGCGCGACATGTTGCCGCCGGAGCGGGTGACGAGCCAGGTCAGGTACTCGCGTTCGAAGTCCGCGAGCACGCGTTCGCGCGCGGGGTGGTAGCTCTGCTCCATGATCTCGGGCGGGATGATGGAAGACGGGCGCGTGGGGGGCGCCTCGTCATCGAGGAACGCGAGGTCCTCTGGCTGGATCTCGGCACCGGGATCGAGCAGGACGACGGCGTGCTCGATGACGTTCTGGAGCTCGCGGACGTTGCCGCGCCAGGGTCTGGCTTGGAGCGCGCGGATGGCCTCCCGGGTGAAGCGAGGGATCGGGAGGTCCGGCTCGCGGTGGCGGGCCCAGTAGTGCGCGAGGAAGTGCTCGGCGAGGAGCGGGATGTCCTCGACGCGCTCGCGGAGGGGCGGCATGCGGATGGGGACGACGCGAAGGCGGTAGTAGAGGTCCTCCCTCAGGATGCCGGCCTCGGTGGCCTCCTGCGGGTCGCGGTTGGTGGCGGCGATGAACCGGATGTTGACGACCGCGTCAACGGTGGAGCTGCCGAGCCGGCGAACGACGCCGTCCTGGATGACGCGGAGGAGCTTAGCCTGGATCGCCTGCGACATCTCGGTCAGCTCGTCCAGGAACATGGTCCCGCCGTTCGCGGTTTCGAGCAGGCCGGACTTGTCCCGGACCGCGCCGGTGAATGCGCCCTTGACGTGGCCGAACATCTCGGACTCGAGCAGCGTCTCGGGCAGCGCCGCGCAGTTGATGGCGATCATGGGCCGTGTGCGGCGGCGGCTGTTCTGATGGATGTACTGCGCGATCATCTCCTTGCCGGTGCCGCTCTCGCCGGTGATGAAGACGGATGCGTCCGTCGGGGCCACGCGGGTGGCGAGCTCGATCGCGCGGCGGAAGGCCGGGGAGCTGCCGATGACCTGGATGGTATCCGCGGGGGTGCGGCGCTTGGGTGGCGCCCCCGGCTGGAGCGGCTGCTGGCGGGCCTCCGAGGTCTCGCGGCCGACGAGCACGGCATGGGCAGCGCGGCCGATGAGGATCTGGAGGTGCGTGGCCGAGAACGGCTTGGGAAGGTAGTCCCAGGCGCCGGCGCGGAGCGCTTCGAGGCTCGTGGCGAGGCTGGGGTTGCCCGTCATGACGATGACGATGGTCTCCGGGCGGGTCGCGAGCGCCACCTGGAGCAGCTCCATCCCGGGGACCTGGGACATGTACAGGTCCACCAGGACGATGTCGAACGCCCGACGCTGGAGGAGCTCGAGGGCTTCGTCGCCGCGGCCGCAGAGGGTGACGTTGTATCCCTCGTGCCTCAGGACGCTCGCGCAGCTCTCGCGGAGCGTGTGCTCGTCGTCGATGATGAGGATGGCCAGCCGGGCCTTGTCCTCTGGGCGGATGGGGAGCAGGGCATCCAGGTCGCCATCCTGTTCCGCCGGCGACGCGCGTCGGCCGGGCGGGATCGGCTGGCTGTCAGACACGGGGGGACTACCTCCGTCGAACGATACAAGATTGGATCGTGGCGCGGGCCGGAGTCGGGGCGAGTCCGAAGCCGTCCGGCGGGGCGGCGGCCGTCCGCGACCGACTCGGTCGCAGGTCTATCGGGCCGGGCCGGCGCATCATTGGGGAACGGCGGCTGGTGCCGCTTCTCGCCGTGAGCGCCCTGGCGGCGCGCGACGCACGACGCGGAGCGGACGTGCGGGGCGTTGCCGGCACCGGGATCGCGAGCCAGGGGACGACCGCTCGAGCCGACACTCGTGAGTTCCTTGGCTGCGCTGCCGACCCGGGAGCGAGTGATGAAGGCCATGGCAGCGTCCATGGACGGACTCCACACCATCGGCAACGCTGGCCGATGCGGCCGGCAGAGCGGTCGCGGCGGCCTCAAGTAGATAGCTGAAACGGGTGGCGCTGTCAATGGCCGAGGCACCGTTTCGTAGCGGGGGCGCGACAGGCCCCGGGCGGAGGAGGGGGCGCAAAGTGTGGTGCTCGCGCAACAAGACGAGGGGCGGGCTGCCCGGGATTTGACGCCCGTGTGCGGGGAGAGCGGCGGCACGGCGCGGATCACGAGGCAGGCGTGGGCGGGCGCGGTGCGGATCCGCCTGCGGTACCGGGATTGCGGGCGAGCCCGCCGCGAGCCGTGGGTGGAGGCGACCGGGGTGGTGGCCGTTTCAGACGTTCAAGAGGTGGCTTCGATCGATGTCGAGCAATCTTCCGACGACGCCAGGGCCGGTGGAGCTGCAGATGGCCGCGAGCGAGCCGGGCCAACCGGCCCGGGCGGTGCCTGAGCTGGGCGCCGGTGCCTCGTTCAACTGGCGCCGCTACGTCTCGATGGTGCTGAGGCGGAAGTGGCTGGTGCTGGGCATCACGGCGTTCGGCCTGGCGGCGGGCGTCCTGGCGACGCGGTTCATGAGCCCGGTGTACGTGGCAAACGCGACGCTCTGGATCGAGGCGGACGACCGGCGCGGGTCGAGCCCCGGACCCATCCGCCCGGATGGATTGCTGGAGGCGTGGGGGTGGCGCGAGCTGCTGAGGTCGTACGTGGTGCTGGACCACGTGGTGCGCGAGGCGCTGCTGTACGTGACGCCGCAGTCGCCGGCTGATTCGGCGTTGTTCAAGGGGTTCGGGCTCAAGGAGTCGTTCCGGGTCGGAGAATACTCGCTGAACGTGGCGGAGGACGGGCGGACGTTCGTGCTCGCGGGTGAGGGCGGCGTCGAGATCCAGCGGGGCGTGGTCGGCGATTCGGTGGGTGCGGGCGTCGGTTTCCAGTGGGTCCCGCCGGCAGAGGAGATGCGGCCGGGCCGGGTGGTGAAGTTCAGGGTGGGGTCACCGCGGGATGCGGCGGATGCGCTGGCTGCGGCCCTGGACGTACGCATGTCCGAGCGAGCATCGAACTTTATGCGGATCTCGCTGGAGGGCACGGATCCGGTGCGGATCGCGCGGACGGTGAACGCGGTGGCGGAGCGGTCGGTGGAGGTGGCGGCGGAGCTGAAGCGGGCGAAGCTGGACGAGTACACGGAGATCCTGCGGGCGCAGTTGGAGACGGCCGAGCAGAATCTGGCGGCGGCGGAGACGGCCCTGGAGAGTTTCCGGGTCCAGACGATCACGTTGCCGTCGGAGCGGACGGTGATGCAGGTGGCGCCGGGGCTGCAGCAGACGCGGGATCCGGTGTTCGCGCGCTACTTCGACATGAAGGTGGAGCTGGACGAGGTGGCGCGTGCGCGGGAAGGGATCGAGCGGGTGCTGGCGGAGGCGCGAGGGGGAGAGCTCTCAGTGGCAGGCCTGGAGGCGATCCCGGCGGTGCAGCAATCGTCGGAGCTGAGGGCGGCATTGAGCGAGCTGACGGATGCGCGTGCGGAGTTGCGGGCGCTGCTCCACCAGTACACGCCGGAGCATCCTGCGACGCGGCGGCTGGAGGCGCAGATCGACACGCTGGAGCGGCGGACGATTCCGCGGCTTGCGACGGTGCTGATCGGGGAGCTGGCGACGCGGGAGGCGGAGCTCGCGGCGCAGGTGCGAGGCGCCTCCGCAGAGCTGCAGGCGATTCCTCCGCGGATGATCGAGGAGGCGCGGCTGATGCGCCAGGTCGCGATCGCGGCGGACCTGTACCAGTCGCTGCAAGCGTCATATGAGGAAGCGCGTCTCGGGGCGGAGAGCAGCATCCCGGACCTGCGGATCCTGGACATGGCGGCGGTTCCGCGACGGCCGGTGAGGGATGAGCGGCCGAGGGCGATTCTCCTCGCGTTCCTGGGGAGTCTGGGGCTCGCGGTGGTGGGCGTGGTGTTGCTGGAGAAGGTGGATCCACGTGTGCGGTACCCGGAGCAGGTGACACGGGAGCTCGGGCTGCCGATCCTGGGCGCGGTGCCCCGGCTGGAGACGCCGGGCGGGTCGGTCCAAAGCGGGTCGGAGAGCGCGGCGCATGTGATCGAGGCGTTCCGGGGGATCCGGCTGAACCTCGCCTATGCGGCAGCGGCGGACGGCGGGCCGCTGCAGGTGACGGTGACGAGTCCGGGTGTCGGGGATGGCAAGTCGTTCGTCAGCTCGAACCTCGCGCTGGCCTTCGCGGAGCTGGGGAAGCGGACGCTGCTCGTGGATGCGGACATCCGGCGGGGTGTGCTCCACCGGCTGTTCGGGCGGACCCGCAAGCCCGGCTTGACCGATTACCTGGCGGGGGATGTGACCCGGGAGGCGCTGGTCCAGAGGACGCGGTACCCGATGCTGGACCTGATCGGATCGGGCACGCGGATGCAACGGGGGCCGGAGCTGCTTTCGACTGCGGCGCTGGGGGAGCTGCTCGACGCGCTGCGCTCGGAGTACCAGGTCATCATCGTGGACACAGCGCCGTTGAGCGCCGGTGTGGACCCGTTCGTGTGCGGGACGGTGACAGGCCGCGTGCTGATGGTGCTGCGGACAGGGATGACGGACCGTGAGCTGGCGGGTGCGAAGCTGGGCGTGCTGGACCGGCTGCCCGTCGAGGTGGTAGGGGCGGTGCTGAACGACGTGACCCGGAGTGGCACGTACGGCTACTACTATCGGCTGTACGGCTACTCGGCGAATTACGAGGTGGTGGGGTCGGAGGAGGAGACGGAGACGCTCGTGGCCGGCGAGCGGCGGAGCTAGACGGGGCGGGTGGCGCCCTCGGTCTGGAAGTCATCGGCGACCTGGACCGGGCTCTCGCTGCTCCCGGCCTTGTGGAGCGCGAGGGTCGCGCGGACCAGGAGGTCCGCCGGGGCGATCGCGGTTTCGCGGAAGCTCGAGACGCCGGCGCAGCCGACGCGGAACTGGCGCGGCGTGTCGCCGGCGGGGTCGGGCGCGCGTTCCCGGATCACGCGGAGGATGCGTTCGGCCGCGATCCGGGAGCCCGCGGGTCCGGTGCCGGTGGCGAGGATGACGAACTGGGATGCGCCGAGCCGGCCGACGACATCGGACTTGCGGACCGTGTCGCGGAACGTTTCGGCGAATCGCCTTAGGAGATCGGGGTCGTCGGGGCCGGGCGCGAGCGCGAAGATGATGCACGCCATGGGGCGGTCGTGGCGCGCGGCGTCAGCGCCGATCTCCCTGGCGCGCTGGAGAATGCCGCGCAGGTTGTAGAGGCCGGTGGCCTCGTCGAGAAGGCCGTGATCGCGCGCGTGATCGCTGTCGAGCTTGGCGCGCGCGAACGCGTTGAGCTTGAGCACGAGCTCTTCGGCATCGAGCGGGAACCCGATGATGTCCCAGGCGCCGGCCTTGAGGGCCTCGAGTCGCTGTTGTCTGGTCGCGGGGCCCGCGGTGGTGAGCAGGACCGGCGTGCTCCTCAGGAAGCCGGGGTCCCTGCAGATGAGCCGGCAGGTCTCGATGCCGTCGGGCTCGGGCAGGTCCACATCGAGCAGCAGGATGTCCGGGCGGGAGTTGCGGAACGCTTCGATGGCGTGCTTGCCGCTGGAGGCCCGCAGGACGGCGAATCCGTGGGGGCCGAGGATGCTCTCAATGGACCAGCCGATCCATTCCTGATCGCTGGCAACGAGGACGAGGGGTGCCGCCGCGCCGTTCGCTGGCTTCATGTGCTCGCTGTTCCGTGTTGTGACGCACGGGAAGCGGAGAGTCAGATCGAGGAGCGGCTTGCCGCGAAGGGCAGCCACTCGCGGGACGGATTCCGGCCTCTCGCTTTCGGGCCCGTGATGTTGCAGGAATCGTGCGACGAGAGGGACGAGGGCGCCGCGCCGATGCCTGTGGCCCTTGCGCATCCGCGGGCCGCGCCGGCCGGGAGGCCGGTTGCGGCGCGGAGGCGACACTTTGCTCCCGGGCTGCTACACGCGGGCCGCCCGGCGGAGAGCGAAGAGGGGTCGTCGGAGGCGGAAGCGGCCCGGAGAGAACGGCGTGCAGCCGTGCTGCCGCCGGCCGGCGCCGAGGCGGCATCGATCTTGAAAACGCGGCGGCCCGGATTGATCATCGCGCTGCCGAAGGCGCCATCTTCGGCGTGTCCTATTCCAGAGTGGGAGCGGGGACATGCTTTGCGAACGGTGCTCGGCCAGCCGGGCCCGGCGGGGGGCGAGGGCGGTTCCAGCGGCACCGGATTGTCCGGCGGGAGAACGTTCGTTGGCAGGGGTGGTCTGCGCGTCCTGCGGCGCGTTGTTGCCGCAGGATGCGACGGACGTGCTCCTCGAGACGCTGGCGCAGCTCGCGCGATTCGGGCTGGTCCCGGAAGGGCAGCCGCTGTTCGAGAGCGTGCGGGCACGGAGCTGAATTGGGAAGGCCGGGTGCGACGCGTGCCCCCTCCGGGCACGCAGCGCCGTTGGATCGGCGGATCGGAGAGTCCATCATGGGCAGTACTGGAAGGAAGGTTCTCGGCGTGCTGAAGCCGGGCTCGATGGCGGTCCTGCGCGTGGTCCTGGCGGGTTGCGCGGTGCTGCTGGGCGGGCGGGCAGCGCAGGGGCAGACGGCCGCGTCGTGGGATCCCGGCCGGCCGAACATGACGCGCGCGGCGCTGGAGGATCTCCTCGCCCGCTATGAGCAGGCGACGGCATCGCCCGGGTACACGGAGGAGATGCGAGAGCGGGCGCGCTACGAGGCATCCTTGATCCGGGCGCGGTTGGAGGAGGGGGATTTCCAGGTGGGGGATCGCATCCTCCTGGTCCTCGAAGGTGAGGAGCAGCTCTCGGATACGTTCGCGGTGGCGCCGGGCCCGGCGCTCCTGCTGCCGGTGGTGGGCGAGATCCCGCTGAAGGGCGTGCTGCGGTCCGAGTTGGAGGACCACATCAGGGAGCACCTCACGCGCTTCTACCGGAATCCCGTGGTGCGGGCGCGGGCGCTGATCCGGATCGAGGTTTACGGGGAAGTGACGCGGCCGGGGTTCTACGTGCTGGCGCCGGAGACGCCCGTGACGGACCTGTTGATGAGGGCGGGTGGGATGACGCGGGAGGCGGACCAACGGTCCATCCGGGTGGAGCGAGGTGACCGCACCATCTGGGGGGCCGAGGCGCTGCGGCAGGCGATCATCGAGGCGCGGACCCTGGACCAGCTCAGCGTGCGGGCGGGGGATCGGCTCGTGGTGCCGCGTAAGAGCACATGGAGCCTCGGCGAGATGCTGCGCGTGGGGGCGTTCGTGCTCCCCTCCGTGGTCACGCTGGTGACGCTGCTCAGATGACGGAGGGCGAGCACCGGGCGACGGGGAGCGGCGGGAGGATTCACGGTCCAGGATCCATGATCAAGGTCATGCATGTCGCGGGCGCGCGGCCGAACTTCATGAAGGTTGCGCCCGTGATGGAAGCACTGCGCCAGTACCCGCAGGTCTGCCAGCATCTGGTCCACACGGGCCAGCACTACGATGACCGTCTCTCCCGGACGTTCTTCGAGGAGCTGGAGATCCCCCGCCCGGACGTGAATCTCGGGGTGGGTTCGGGGACGCACGCAGCCCAGACCGCGCGGGTGATGCAGGCGTTCGAGCCCGTGTGTCTCGAGCGGCGGCCGGACGTGGTGGTGGTGGTCGGAGACGTCAACTCGACGCTGGCGTGCGCGCTGGTGGCTGCGAAGCTGGGGATCGGAGTCGCGCACGTGGAGGCGGGGCTGCGCTCGTTCGACTGGTCGATGCCCGAGGAGATCAACCGGGTCGTGACCGACCGGCTCTCGGACCTGCTGTTCACGACGGAGCCGAGCGCGAACGAGAACCTGCGGCGGGAGGGCGTGCCGCCGGAGCGGATCCATTTCGTGGGGAACGTGATGATCGACACGTTGCTCCGGCACCGCGCGCGTGCGCGCGCGTTACGCATGCCCGATCGTCTCGGGCTCGTCCCCGGGCGCTTCGCGCTGGTGACGCTGCATCGGCCGTCGAACGTGGACTCGCCGCGGACGCTGGCGCCGATCGTGGCGGGGCTGGAGCGTGTGGCCGCGGAGGTGCCGGTGGTGTTCCCGGTGCATCCGCGGACGCGAGGAACGCTCGAGGCGGTGCTCGCCGCGGGCGGCCGTTCCTCCATCCGGCGGCTGGAGCCGCTGGGCTACCTCGAGTTCCTGGGCCTCATGTGCGATGCGGGAGTCGTCGTCACGGATTCCGGCGGGATTCAGGAAGAGACGACGGTGCTGGGCGTCCCGTGCCTGACGGTGCGGCCGAACACCGAGCGTCCGATCACGATCGAGCAGGGGACGAACCGGCTGGTGCGCGCGGAGCCGCGTGCGATCGCCGACGCCGCGCTGGCCGCGCTCGAGGGCGAGCGCCGGGACGGGCGGCGCCTGCCGGAGCTGTGGGATGGCCGGGCGGCGGAGCGGATCGCGCGGATCCTGGTGGAGCGCTTCGGCGGCTAGCGCAGCACGCGCCGCTCGTTGTGGGGCGATTCCGACACGCGTCGCGGGGCTCGCGACACGGCCGGCGCGTCCCTGCGTGTGAACGCCGAACGCCATAAGGACCGGTGCCAGTGTGATTTGGGGCCGCCGGACGCTTGCCGGCCCTGCCTTGCACGGTCCTTGCCTCCCCCCAGGGCGTCGCGGGCGCCGGCCGCATTCCCAGGGCTCCTCGCTTTCCAGAGGCTTTCGCGTTCCATGGCCCGCGGCTGTGTTCCCGGTGGCCCGGGCGCACTACCTGGGGGCTTCCGGAGGCCGGGTTCCATGACCCGCGGCTCAGTTCCCGGCGGCGGGGGTGCAGCGCCTGGGGGCCTCCGGAGGCCGAGTCGGAATCATCCGTGGGATCGAGGTCGTAGCGGGCGGCGCGCTCGGCGAGGCTGCCGGTTCCGGAAGGCCGGGTCGCAACCATCCGTGGCATCGAGGGTCCGGCGCCGGGTCGAGCCGGGCGGAAGGGAGTGTCGATCGGTATGTCAGGTCCCAGCCCGATTCTGGTTGATCGGAAGAAGGGTGCGCCGCAGCTCGCGGCGGACACGTGGGGGAAGCTGGCGGCGCACGGGATGTGGGCGGCGGGAGGGCTGCTGTTCCTCGGGAGCCTGGTGGACCTGGGCATCCTGTGGATCGCGCAATACCAGGCGAACCCGCAGTGGGAGTTCGTGGCGATCGCGAGCACGCTCGAGGGGCTTCCCCGCTTCGTGATGGCGATCGCGTTCTTCTATGCAGCTCTCTACCTGCGTCGGTCCCAGTCGCTCGCGGCGTACCGGGCGCTGGGGGCCGGAGTGCTCGTCCTGGGTCTTGCCGGAGCGGGCCTGGGGCTGCTGGCGCTGACGGACTACCTGGCGCTGGCCGGTCTGGTGGAAGGGATGCCGGAGTCGCTCACCCGGAGCACGGCGCTCAAGGCCGGGGCGCTCGGCGGCGTTTTCTTCTTCCTGCTGGTGCCCCTGGGGCTCGTGGGGCTGCGCCGTCCGAGGAGCTGAAGCTCGCGCGACCCGGCCGGCAAGATCGAGTTCCGCGTGGACCGGACCGGCAACGTCTCACGCGCCGATCGGGCGGGTTTCGTTCTCCCCGCGCGGCACGCGCACGGGAGGCGGCTTGCTGGCAAGGGAGTCGCGGCCTACCGCGTGATCGCTTCAGTCCGCCGCCATCCTCCCCTCCTCGAAGCTGAAGCCGATGCGCCGCGGGCCGCGCGGCGACTCGCGCTTGAGCGTCTCGGCCAGCTCCTCGTACTCCCGCTCCATCTCGGGCGTAACGGACGCGCGCACTTCCTTGAGCGCCCGCTCGAAGAAGCGCATCGGGACTTCGGTTGACTCGAGGTTCTCGCGCAAGGCATGGAGCCCGGCGCGGCGCACGAGGTCCTCGAGGTCCGCGCCCGTGTAGCCCTCGGTGCGGTCCGCGATGGATTCGAGGTCCACGTCCTCCGCGAGCGGCATGTCGGCCGTGTGGATGCGGAGGATGTGCAGCCGGCCGTCCCGCGAGGGGACGGGCACGTAGACGAGCTCGTCGAAGCGGCCGGGGCGGAGCAGCGCCGGGTCGAGCAGCGTGGGCCGGTTGGTCGCGCCGATGACGACGACGCCCTGGAGCGCCTCGAGGCCGTCCATCTCGGCGAGGATCGTGTTCACGACGCGCTCGGTCACGGCGGGCTCGCCCAGGCCGCCCCCGCGCTGCGGCGCGAGCGAGTCGATTTCGTCGATGAAGATGACGGTCGGCGCGACCTGGCGCGCGCGCTGGAACAGCCGCGCGACCTGCTGCTCGGACTCGCCGTACCACTTGGAGAGCAGGTCGGAGGACTTGGCGGAGATGAAGTTGGCTTCGGACTCGCGCGCGACGGCCTTGGCGAGCAGCATCTTGCCGGTTCCGGGCGGCCCGAAGAGGAGGAAACCCTTGGCGGGCCGGATGCCGATGCGTTCGAACGCCTCGGGGCGACGGAGCGGCAGCTCGACGCCCTCGCGGAGCGCGCGCTTGGCTTCGTCGAGCCCGCCGATGTCGTCCCAGCCCACGTCCGGCACCTGGATCATGATCTCGCGCAGCGCGGAGGGCTGCACGCGCTTGAGTGCGTTCATGAAGTCGTCGTGCGTCACGTCGAGCTGCTCCAGCACGTGGGACGGGATCTCGGCGGCCTCGAGGTCGATGTTGGGCAGGTTGCGGCGCAGCGCGTCAATGGCGGCCTCGCGGCTGAGCGCGGCGAGGTCGGCGCCGACGAAGCCGTAGGTGATCCGCGCGATGTCGTCGAGGTCCACATTTTCGGCGAGCGGCATGCCGCGCGTGTGAATGGCGAGGATCTCGCGGCGGCCGGCCTGGTCGGGGACGCCGACGACGATCTCGCGGTCGAAGCGGCCCGGGCGGCGGAGCGCCTCGTCGATCGCGTCCACGCGGTTGGTGGCGCCGATGACGACGACGTTCTGCCTCGGCTCGAGGCCGTCCATGAGTGTCAGGAGCTGCGCGACGACGCGCCGCTCGACCTCGCCCGTGACCTGCTCGCGCTTGGGCGCGATCGAGTCCAGCTCGTCGATGAAGATGATGGAGGGCGCGTTCTGGCGCGCCTGCTGGAAGACGTCGCGCAGGCGCTGCTCGGACTCGCCGTAGAAGCGGCCCATGATCTCGGGGCCGGCGATGTGGTAGAAGCCGGCGTCCGCCTCGTTGGCGACGGCGCGCGCGAGCAGGGTCTTGCCGGTGCCGGGCGGGCCGTGCAGGAGCACGCCCTTGGGCGGATCGATGCCGAGCCGCTGGAACAGCTCCGGGTGCTTGAGCGGCAGCTCGATCATCTCGCGGACCTGGGTGATGGTGTCGCCCAGGCCGCCGACGTCGTCGTAGGTGACGGCGCCGCGGGCGGCCTCCTCGGCCTCGGTGTACTCGGGCAGCAGCTCGATCTCGGTGTCCTCGGCGACGCGCACGATGCCGCGCGGCTGCGTGGAGACGACGCGCAGCCGGAACTCCTGGAGCCCGTACGCCGGCAGCTCGAAGAGCGTGCGAAAGAGGTCCTCGGGGAAGAGGCCGCGCTCCAGCGGCGCCGCGGCGCGCTGGTAGATCGAGGTGGAGACGAGGTCGCCGGCGGTGACGGGGCGGCCGAACAGCGTGCGGCGGAGCGCGTCCCCCGAGCCCATGAGCCGGACGTTGGGCTGCGATGGCGCGAGAACGACGCGGCGCGCGGGCTGGGTCTCGGCGCGGCGGACCTGCACGGAGTCGCCGATGCCCACGCCCGCGTTGCTGCGGGCGAGGCCATCCAGTCGGATGATGGCGAGCCCGTTGTCCTCGGGATACGGCGGCAGGGCGATGACCCCGGTCGAGCGCTTGCCGATGACCTCGATGATGTCGCCCTCGCGGAGGCCGAGCGAGCGGAGCGCGTCGCTGGGGAGGCGGGCGGTGCCGCGGCCGACGTCCTGGGGCTTGGCGCCGGCGACCTGGAGGCGGATGGTCGAGGGCTGCTGATCGGCCATCGGAGCAACTCCTTCGCTGCGCGGTCCCCGCACGTCGAAACGCGCGCGGAGCGCGTGATCTACCGGACTGCGCGCGCAAGAAGCGTGCGGCGGGGCTCGGCCGGTGAGGAGCCGCGGGGCGGGCGGACACCTCGGCGATCCCCGTTCAGGGGCCGCCGATGCTCGGGCGGCGCAACTTCAGCGTCTGGCCGATCACGGCGGGGACCAGCGCGAGTCCGAGGATGACGAGCCAGTCGCCGGGCGCGAGCCGTGTGGTTTCGAGCACGGTGGCGAGCGGCGCGAAGTAGATCGCGAGGAACTGGAGGGCGAGGGTGACGCCGACGGCGCCGAGCGCGTAGGGGTTGCGTGCGGCGAGCCGCGGTTTGATGACGGCGCCGGGGCTGCGCGCGTTGCCGAGATGGAAGATCTGGCCGAGCGCGAGCGTCATGAAGCAGAGCGTGCGGGCGTAGGCCGGGTCCCGGCTGACATCGAGACTCCAGAGGAACGCGGCGAGCGTGGGCGCGGTGATGAGCGCGGCGTAGAAGCCGATGGCGCGGAGGAAGCGCGCGGAGAGAATGGCCGCCTGAGGGTCGCGGGGCGGACGTTCCATGATGTCCGGATCGGCGGGCTCGAGTGCGAGAGCGAGCGCGGGGAACGTGTCGGTCACGAGGTTGAGCCAGAGGATCTGGATCGCGGTGAGCGGGAGCGGGAGGCCGGCGATCCCCGTGCCGAGCAGCACGAGCACTTCGGCGAGGTTACAACTGAAGAGGTAGAAGACGAACTTGCGGATGTTGTCGAAGATGACGCGTCCCTCCTCGACGGCCGCGGCGATGGTGGGGAAGCGGTCATCGCGCAGGACGAGCGCGGCGGCCTCCTTGGCCACGTCGGTGCCGCGCTGGCCCATGGCGACGCCGATGTGCGCCTTCTTCATCGCGGCCGCGTCGTTCACGCCGTCGCCGAGCATGGCGACGATCTCGCCGCCGCGCTGATACGCGTCCACGATGCGGAGCTTGTCCTCCGGGCTGACGCGGCTGAAGGCGCCGGCGCGGTGCGCACGCGCGGCGAGCTCTTCGTCGTCGAGGCGGGCGAGCTCGCGGCCGTCGAGCGTCTCCTCGCCCGGCCCGAGCACGCCGAGGTCGCGGGCGATGGCCTCGGCGGTGAGCCGCTGGTCGCCGGTGAGCATGACGACGCGGATGCCGGCTCGCCGGAACGCGGCGATGGTTTCCTTGACGCCCTCCGCGGGCGGGTCCATGAGGCCGGCGAAGCCGACGAAGGTGAGGCCCCTCAGGCCCTCGTCCCCCGCCCCTTCCTCCCGGGCCGGGGCGGGGGCGGCGCCCGTCCCCGACCGCTCTTCCCGGGCGGGGGCGGGGGTGCCGCCCATCACCGCCCCCTCCTTTCGCGCGGGGGACTTCTGTGCGAGGGCGAGGACGCGCAGGCCGCGGCTGGCGAGCTGGTTGTTGATCTCGAGGAGGCGTTCCCTGCCCTCGTCGTCGAGCGCCTGCTCGCCAGCGGCGGTGAGCTGCGTGCTGCTGAGCTCGATGATGCGGCCCGGCGCGCCCTTGACGGCGGCGAGCGTGCCGCCCTCCGGCGTGCGGTGGAACGTCGCCATGAGCATGCGCTCGGAGGAGAACGGGATCTCGCCGGTCTCGGGGTAGCGGCCGCGCAGCTCGTCGAGGTCGATGCCGGCCTTGCGGGCGGCGACGAGCAGCGCGGCCTCGGTCGGATCGCCACGGGCGACCCATGCGCCATCCTGGCGGACCACGTCTGCGCGGTTGGCGAGCACGGCGATGCGGAGCGCGGCGAGGAGCGCGGGGTCGTCTTCCGGCCGGACGCGGCGGCCGTTCTCCCGGATCTCGCCTTCCGGCGCGTAGCCGGCGCCCGAGAGGCGGAGCTCGCGGCCGTCGAGCCAGAGGATCGTCGTCGTCATCTCGCCGGCGGTGAGGGTGCCGGTCTTGTCGGTGCAGATTGCGGTGACGGAGCCGAGGGTCTCGACGGCGGGCAGGCGGCGGATGAGCGCGTTGCGGCGGGCCATGCGGCGGAGCCCGAGCGCGAGCGTGATGGTGGCGACGGCGGGCAGGCCTTCGGGCACGGCGGCGATGGCGAGGGCGATGCCGGTCTCGAGCATGCGGCCGAGCGGGATGCCCTGCGCCGCGCCGATGCCGATGACGAGGGCCGCGACGCCGAGGGCGAGGTAGACGAGCCGGCGGCCGAGCTGGTCGAGCCGGCGCTCGAGGGGCGTCTCCTCCTCGGCGATGCCGCCGACCAGCTCGCCGATGCGGCCGACCTCGGTGGCCATGCCGGTCGCGGTGACGACGGCGCGCGCGGAGCCGGCGGCGACCGTCGTCGCCTTGAACACCATGTTGGTGCGGTCTGGCAGGGGCGTGTCGGCCGGCAGCGGGTCGGTGCTCTTCTGGACGGGCAGCGACTCGCCCGTGAGCGCGGCCTCGTTGACGCGCAGCTCCGCGGTGGAGAGCAGCCGGCCGTCGGCCGGGACGGACTGGCCGGCTTCGAGGACGACGACATCGCCGGGGACGATCTCGCGGGCGTCGATCTCGACGGTGCGGCCGTCGCGCACGACGGTGGCGCGAGCGACCTCGAGCTCGAGCAGCGCCTGCATGGCGCGGCGCGCACGCAGCTCGGTGATGAAGCCGATCGTCGTGTTGATGACGAGCACGGCGGCGATGGCGGCGGCATCGAGCGGGTCGCCGGACAGCAACGCGATGGCGGCGGCGAGGAAGAGCAGGAGGACGACGATGCTCTCGAGCTGCGCGAGCAGGATTCGCCACGCGGAGACGGGCTTGGGCGGCCGGAGCGCGTTCGGCCCGTAGCGCTCCAGGCGGCGCCTGGCCTCGGCAGGCGAGAGGCCGTGCGCGGATGCGTCGAGCCGGGCGAGCGCGTCCGCGGCGGCGATGGCGTGCCAGGCGGTTGCGGGAGCGCGGGGGGTCTCCGGGGAAGCGTTCAACCGATGGGCGCTCCGTCCACGATGTCCGCGATCATGGCGCCGAGCACGTACGCGACGGCTGCTGCCGCGGCGCCCACGAGCAGCATCTCGAGGCCGCTGCGGATCCAGCTCTGTTCGGTGACAAAGCTACGGAACGCGCCGACGGTGAAAAGGGTGGCGAGCGTGAGGACCGTGGCGATGGCGAAGCGACCCTCGTCGATCCCGGGGACGAGGTAAGCGGCGAGCGGCACGGCGCCGGCGGCGAGGAACGCGGCGAAGGTCGCGAAGCCGTGACGGCCGGCGTGGGGCTCCTCGATGCCGAGGCCCGCGGCGGCGCGGGCGGCCTCGTGCGAGCGGATCGCGAGGAAGTTGCTCGCGCCCATGGAGAAGCCGTCGGCGACCAGGTTGGCGAAGCCGAGGATCAGGACGGTGACAGCGGGCAACTCGGCGCCGGCGACGCCGGCGACGACGGCGAAGGTGGTGATGATGCCGTCATTGGCGCCGTAGACGAGGTCGCGCAGGTAGTGCTGGACGGCCTCGCGGAAGCTGGCGGGCTCCGGGTGCGGCTCCTGCTCCGGGGCGAGCCGCGGCCGCTCGGGCTCGGCGGAGGGCTGGGGTGGGGGTCGTTCCGTCATCGTTTCGGCATCCTCGGAATCGCGTCCATGGGCGTTCGTGCCCGGGTCCGACCGCTCCCTGGCGGCGGTGCCCGTCAAGTCCCGCGCCGGGACGGTAGCATCCAGGCCGGGCGGCGTCTGTAGGGTGGCGGAGGACGTTCGCGGGGGAAGCTCCGTACGGCGCGCATCCGAGCGCGCAACGGTGTTCCCGGCGCTGGCTGGCCGGCGCCCCGCCGCGATGCCGGGCAGGTGACACCGCGGCGTTCCCGATCGTCTCTCAGATCCGGGATGGGAGGAGAGCGTGGGGGGTGTGCGACCGTGGACGGAGAAAGGGGAAAGCAGATGCGGGAACCGCTTCGCATGCTGGTGTGCGGGCTGGGCGTGGTCGTGGCGCTCGGGGCCGGCGCGGCCGGCGCTCGTGGGCAGGAAGACAGCGCATCGGACCCGGAGAAGCAGGCGCGCCGCGAGCGGCAGGGCGCGGGGCTGCGCGGCGGCATCTGGGATGTGCGGGATCTCACGGAGGTGACCGGCGCGGAATACTCCACCTCGCCGGCGTTCGAGGGCTACTTCCAGAAGGGGCTGGACCTGCACCTGGCGATCGAGAGCACGGCTGGCGTGTGGCGGCGCCGGCAGACGATGGAGCAGGACGGCGGACTGGGGGGCGGCACCGTGCGCGAGGAGGTGAACAGCTACGTGGTCCCGCTGTTCACCGCGCTGAAGCTCTACCCGTTCACGCGGCCGGACGACGCGTTCGAGCCGTTCGTCTCCGCGGGGGTCGGCCTCGCGCTGGGGATCGACGACAGGACGACGACGAGCAGCGACCTGCTGGGGCTCGGGGCGGGCAGCGGCACGGCGATGCTGACCGGCTTCGGGTTCAGGGGCGGGGCGGGTGTGGAATGGCGCTTCAGCCAGGCGTTCGGCCTGAGCGCATCCGGGCGCTACCAGTGGATCCGGTTCGGCGGCGAGCTGGGCGGTGAGCGCACGTTCAAGGGGCCGGCGTTCGAGGCCGGGCTGACCTACCGGTTCCAGTACCGCTGAGCCCGCGCCGAACGGCGAGCTGCAACGATCCCGGCCGCAGCCGCGTCCAGTGGCGAAGGGGGCCGGCGTGACGATCGAGCATCGATGCGCGCGGAGCCGCTGCGGGAACGAGGCCGCCGGCGGCGCGAACCGGCACGGGGGCGGGCCATCGCGGCCCGCCCCTTCGCGCACCCGGGGCGGGCTGCGGTTCCGGCGGCGCCATCCGGCCGCGAGCTCCGGGTTGGCGTGCGGGATGGGGAGGTCGCGCGGGAGCTGGTCGGCCGCGAGGAAGGCGACGGTCTGTTGAGAGGACCGGGCCGCCAGCCCGGCCACGGGCGATGCGCAGGGCGGCAATTCAATTTCTTTGGGTTTCCCCGCAATCTTTTCGGCGATGCGAGGGCGGCGGCGCGTGCGAACCCTTGCGCCTTCGCGGCCCTGCGGCCCGGCACGGAAATGGCCGGATGGAGGGCGCTCCACCAATCGAGCGACGGCCGCGGACCCCGGGCGCCGCGGCGCGGGTTCCCAACTCCCCCGGAGTGGCGAATGCTACCGAAGCGATTGCCGAACGTGGCGATGCGGGCCCTGTCCCTTTCGCTGGCCGCGCTGGGCGCCGCCCTGCTGGCAGCCACGCTCGCGCCGGAGACCGCCGCGAGGTACGAGATCCTGCTCTGGCTACTGGCGATCACGCCCGCCTTCCTGCTCGCGTACTATCGCGGCTGGAACGGCGTGGCGACGGCGCTCGCGGGCTGCATGGTGGCGCTGGTCGGGATCCAGTTCGCGGCTGCGGTGCTGGGGCGAGACGTCCAGGACTGGGGTCTCGCGCTGCGCATCATGCTGGTGTTCCTGGGGACGTCCGCGGGTGTGGGCTGGCTCTCGGAGCTGTTGTACCGCGCGCGGCATCGGCTGGGCGAGCTGGAGCTGACGGATGACCTGACGGGTCTGCCGAATGCGCGGCACGCGATGGTGGTGCTGGAGCGGGAGTTCGCTGGCGCGACGCGCGGTCGGCCGCTGCACGTGGTGCTGTTCGACGTGGACGAGTACAAGCGCTTCCGGAACAAGTACGGCGAGACGGCCTGCGAGGATGCGCTGAGGGATCTGGGCCGGATCCTGAAGGAGAGCACGCGGCGGATGAACTTCACCGCGCGGATCGGCAACGAGCGCTTCCTCTCGCTGGTGTGCTCGGGCGGGCCGGACGGCGCGCTGATCTTCGCGCGTCGCGTGCAGTCCGCGCTGGCGCTGACGCCGGCGGCTCCGCTCGGGTTCACGGTGAGCGCCGGGATCGCGTCCTACCAACCGGGCATGGAGTCGCCGCGTGACCTTCTCCAGGCGGCGGACCTCGCGCTGTACCAGGCACAGCAGCAGGGAGGGCCCGGCAACGCGAAGGTGTACGAGCCGTCGAACAGGTTGGGGGAGATCAAGGAGTCGCTGCGCCAGGTGCGCGAGCTGCTCGGCAAGACCAGGCAGCTCGGGTTCGACCGGGGCTGAGGCCTCCATTCGCGCAGAGGGCATGGTGCCGCCCGGCCTTCGGCGCCTGGGCGGCGTGAGAGCGGTCGCGGGCGGCGCGTGAAGCCGCCAGCGGCCGCTGCGTGTTCCGGGCTGGTTCGGAGACAGAGCTCGGGGAGCGGACGCCCGGCCCGGTTCTTCCCGACCCCTCCAGCCGGTGCTTTCGGCACGGATCGACCGGAGGGAGGGCTTCGTGACAGGCAAGGTGTGCAGGTGGAGGCGGTGCGTATCGGGCGCAGTGGCGGCGCTCGCGCTCGGGTCGAGCGCGGCGGCGGCGCAGGACGACGGGCCGTACCGGTGGTACTTCGGCCTGCGGAACTTCACCGCCGAGGCCTACGTCGGGTTGGCGAACCACGGGCGGTTCCTGCTCCAGACGCTGGACACGGCCGTGATCGACGTGGACACGGTCGTGATCGACACGGACACGCTCGTGTTCGACGTGTTCGGGGTGAATCCGCAGCGGAAGCTGACGGCGGGCAACTCGTTCTCGTGGGGCCTCGCGCTCAGCGCCCGGGTGCTACCGCGGACGGCCGCGCGCCTCGCGTTCAACTGGACGCGGATGGACCTGGAGTACGAGGACGACACGGGCATCGACAGCGACCTGCTCGACCAGGACGACATCGGCGAGCTGACGAGCACGACGCTCGGCCTCGAGCTGATGCGGTTCCTGTTCCCGGAGTGGCGGCGGTTCAACGCGTACGGCACTGCGGGCGTGAACATCACGTGGTGGAGCCTGGACGATGCGTTCCCGGCGTTCCTGGGGGTGGATGACACGCATGTGCGACTCGGCGGGTCCGCCGGCGTGGGGCTCCAGTACCGGCCATCGCGGCGGTTCGCGATCCGGCTGGAGGCCGCCACGCTGGCCCCGGGCAATCCGTTCACGGGCGAGAGCTCGTTCGTGCCCCGCACGGGCCTGACGATCGACGAGCCGTCCCACGTTCGGCAGACCAACCTGCGGGTGCACTTCGCCTACACGTTCGGCCGGCCCCACAGGGAACGAGGGAGGTGGCGCTGAGGCCCCGGCAGCCGCCGCCGCGACTCAGGTGCGCACGCCTTGCGCCGCGGCGGGCTCAGCGCCCCGGCGCAGCACGCGGTCGAGCGCGAAGCGTCCGGGTCCGGCCGCGGCAAGGTAGAGGTAGATGCCGGCGTAGAGGAGGGCCAGCTCGCCCCCGCTCAGGATCGGCCAGAAGCCCTGGGGCAGGTGCACGCGCGCGAACGCGAAGAGCATCTCGAGGAGGAGGATGACCGCGACGGGGCGCGTGAGGAGCCCGAGCACGATCAGCGCCCCGCCGAACGTCTCGAGGACGCCGGCCACGCCGAACAGGGAGAACAGCGGCGCCGCCCCACCCTGCGGGCCGAAGCCGCCCAGCCAGCCGAACAGCTTCTGCACGCCGTGCTCCATGAAGAGCAAGCCGGCGGCGATCCGCATGATGCCATGCGCGGTGTCAACGAGCTTGGGCGAGACCTGGATCATCGTCGTGCCTCCCGGGGTGGTTCGGGGTCGTCGGCCTCGCGTGCTGGCGCGCGCGGGCGCGAGGCGCTAACGTCGGGTCATCGTCCGTTCGCTCCTACCCGGACCGGGCCCGGCTCCGGGCATGCGACATCATGGAGGAGGGCACGCCGATGCGCCAGACCGTCCTCGTCGTCGCGCTGTTGGGTTTGGGCGCCGCCGCGAGTGCCTGCAGCTCAGCGCCCCGAAGGGCGCAGGCGTCCAGGGACCGCGACGTGGTGACCGCCGCCGAGCTCGCCGGCGTCGCGGCGAGCACCGCCTACGAGGCGCTCCAGCAACTGCGGCCCGAGTACCTCCGCGGCCGCGGGGTGCTGTCGCTGGAGACGCCGACGACGGCGCTACCCGTCGTCTATCTGGATGACATCCGGGCCGGCGGGCTGGAGGCCCTGCATTCGATCCGGGTCGCGGACATCTACGAGATCCGCTTCTACCGCGCGGCCGACGCGACCACGAGGTACGGCACGGGGCACCCCGGTGGCGCGATCGTGGTGACGACGCAGCGGGGCCAGGCGCGCGTCCGTCGCTGAGGCGTGATCGCCGGCGCGGCGCATCCCGGCGGCGCATCGCGCCGGTGGCGCCGGCTCCGCGCGCGGAGGTTGGGTCCACGCCGGGCCGCTCGGCCCGGATGCCGCGGCCGGCGTGCGCTCTCCGCCGGACGGCGGGCCGAGCTCACTGTCGTTCGCTGACGAGCCGATAGTGCTCGAGCATCCAGGCGTGGAAGTCCAGCACGAGCAGGTCGGCCAGCTCGACGGGAACGTCCGCGCGTGCCAGCATCCGGCGGTAATCCGCGATGATGCTGGTCAATGCCTCGACCTCTTCGCGGAGCAGCTTGACCGGAACCTCGATGCGTTCTCGTTCCACGATCGGCGCACCTCAAGTCGTTTCGTCGTTCCAGACCATCTGGAAGTCGCGCGGGAGCTGTGCGGCGATGTGGCGGCGCTCCTCATCCGGGAGCACACGGCCGAGGGCGCGGAAGACGCCGCGCGTCGCGGCGTCTGCGTCGGCAGGATCCGCGATCCCGTTCTCGCGGGCGATGGCGAACACGAAATCCGTGTAGCTCGTGCGCTCGGCCGGCGGCTGCTCGACGCGCCGACGCTCCGGCTCGAGCTCGGGCCATTCCTGGATCGGCGCCGGGAGCCACTCCTTGAGGTGCTGCGCCTCCGGCCCCGGTAGCCGGCGAGCGAAGTGCACGAGCACGGAGAGGGCGACGTCCTCCTCCTGCCCGTGGTCCGGCGCGCTCCAGCGCTCGTGCATCGCCTCCCAGAACCCGGCCGTCTCCCGGTCCATCTCCGCTCCCCGCACGTTGCGTGGTCCTGCCGGCGGCCGGCGAGGCGGCGCGGGCCGCGTGCGTCCCCGATCCCGATGATCCGGCAAGTTCCGCTCCGCGCGGCCGTGAGCGGCCGGGCGCGTATCCTGCAACGCGCGCCGCAGGAGGCGAAGCGTCTCCAGCGGCGGTGGAGCGGGTGCGAGGCGGCGGATGGAGATCACGCGGATCGAGGTGTACGGCCTCCCGGATGACGATGCCGCGGCGCGGCTCGAGAAGATGCTCACGGGCCGCACGGGCGTCCCGCGCGCGAGCATCGACCCGACGGTGCAGCTCGCAGAGGTCACGTACGACCCCGAGCACGTCTCGGCCGAGGACATCGTGAGATGGATCCGTGCGGCCGGGTACGAGGCGGACTTTGCGGGGCGCAGGGCCGGCTAGGGATGACGGCGCCATGGCGGGGGCGTCGCTCTTCGCGGGCACGGCGCACCCGCGGCTGGCGGAGGCCGTCGCCCGCGCGCTCGGCACGCAGCCGGGCGCATGCGCGGTCGAGCGGTTCCCGGACGGCGAGGTCTCGGTGAGGTTCGAGGAGCCGATCCGGGGCCGCGACGTCCACATCCTTCAGCCCACGTCCCCCCCGGTCGATGCGCACCTGATGGAGCTGCTCGCCATGGCCGATGCGGCGCGCCGGGCGGGCGCGCGGCGCGTCGTCGCGATCGTGCCGTACTTCGGGTACGCGCGCTCCGACTCCCGCCACGGCCGGCGCGAGCCGCTCCTGGCCCGCCTGGTCGCAGACCTGCTCGAGACGGCCGGCGTGGACGAGATCGTCACGCTGGACCCGCACACCGACCAGTTGGAGGGGTTCTTCCGCATCCCGATGCACGGCCTCACGGCGGTGCCCGTGCTCGTGCCGGCGGTCCGTCCGCTGGTCGCCGCCGACGCGGTGGTCGTCTCGCCGGACGCCGGGCGGGTCGAGATGGCAGGCCGCTACGCGGCGGAGCTCGGCACGCGGCTCGCCGTCCTGCACAAGAGGCGGCAGACCGGGGCGGAGGTCGAGGCCACCGGCCTCAGCGGCGACGTCCGCGGCCGTGACTGCATCCTGATCGACGACATGATCTCGACGGGTGGGACGCTGGTCGAGGCGGCGCGCGTGCTGAGGGAGGCCGGGGCGAAGCCGGGGTTCATCGCCGTGGCGACGCACGGCCTGCTCGTGGGCCGCGCGCTCGAGAAGCTCGTGGCAGCCGGCATCACGCGCGTGCTGGTGACGGACAGCGTGGCGCCCCGGCACGAGGCCAGCCCGGAGGTCCAGGTCGTCCCGATCGCGCCGCTGATCGCCGAGGCGCTCCGCGGGATCCGGGCTCGAGGAACCCCCGCCGCCGGCGAGTGAGCGGGCGGCGGGTGCGGTGGCGGGCGGCGGGTCGGACCTGCACGAGGAGGGAGAGGCATGGCGCGGGATGGGCGCGCGTTCTGGGAGGCGCTCGAGCGGCGGCTGCCGGCGGGGGCGCGAGGGCGGGAGCGCGACATCGCACGCCCGGTCCTCCTGCTGCTGCGGCACCGGATCCGGCCGGAGGAGGCGCAGCACGTGATGCACGAGCTGCCGCCGGAGTTGCAGGAGCTGTGGGCGATGAGCGGGGTTGGGGTGGAGGAGGAGCACACCGGCCGTCCGATCGCGGAGCTGGACCACAACGAGTTCGTGGGTTGGGTGCGCGACATCGCGCAGCTCCGCGACATGGCGGAAGCCGCGCACGCGACGCGCGCGGTCTTCGCGGCGGTGCGCGAGGTACTGCCGGCGGAGGAGCGCGACCACGTCGAGCACCAGCTCCCGGCGGGGCTCAAGGAGCTGTGGCGCGGCGAGCATCCGGACGGCGCGGAGCCGCACGTCGAGCAGGGTCCCAGCCCGTTCTGGCAGGAGGTGACGGCGCGGCTGCACGGGCGGGTGCGCGCGCGCACGGGCGATGCCGTGCGCGCGGCGCTGGCGCACCTGCGCGGCCGGCTGCCGCCGGAGCTGGCGGAGCGCGTGGGCGCGGAGTTGCCGCCGGACGTCCGCGCGAACTGGGTCGCGCCGGAGTCCGGCGCGGAGGCGGCCGAGTTGCCGGAGCGGTTCTTCGGCCGGATCGCCGAGGACCTCGGGCTCACGGACCTGGACGCAGCGCGCCACGCGGCCGCAGCAGCGCTGGCCGCGCTCCGCCAGATGCTGCCGCCGGAGCTCGGCGACGAGGTCGCCCGCGCGCTGCCGGAGGAGATCCGCGGCGCCTGGGGCGGCTGAGCGGACGGGGCCCATCCGACCGCCACACCGCGAAGCACTGACCACCCCCGCGGGTATTACAGAAGCGGGACCGGACAGGCGGGGCGGCGTAGCGCGGACGGACCGGAGGGGAGCGAATGCCCGGCAGCGTCGTGTCCATACACACAGCGCCCGAGCGCGGCGCGCCAATGCGTACGGTGCAGCGGGTGAACGCGCTGGCCGGCCGGGGCCTGGAAGGGGACCGGTACTTCGACCACAACACGCGGCTCTCGCAGAACCCGGCGCGCGCCTGCGCGATCACGCTGATCGAGGCGGAGGCGCTGGAGGCGCTCGAGCGCGGGCACGGCGTGCGGCTGGAGCCGCACGAATGCCGGCGCAACGTCGTGACACGGGGCGTTGCGCTGAACGAGCTCGTCGGCCGGGAGTTCCGCGTGGGCGAGGTGGTGGTGCGCGGGCTGATGCTGTGCGAGCCGTGCCGTCATCTGGAGATGCTGACGGGGAAGCGACTCATCGACGGCCTGGTCCACCGTGGCGGGCTGCGCGCCGAGATCCGGCGCGGCGGCGTGATCCGGGTGGGTGACGCGGTGGCGGTCGGGTAGCGGGCGGTGCCGCCCGGGGGCGGCCGGTCCCCCGCCCCGGCCCGGGCGCGAGCGCGGGGCCGGGGTGGCGCCCCCGCCCCGGCCCACCGGGCGCGGGTGCGGACACGCGATGACGGCAGTGGAGCGAGGAGCCATGACCGAGAATCGTGCGCCGCACGTGGTGATCCTGGGCGGCGGCTTCGGCGGATTGAACGCGACGCGGGCGCTGCGCAAGGCGCCAGTGCGCATCACGCTGGTCGACCGGCAGAACTTCCACCTGTTCCAGCCGCTGTTGTATCAGGTCGCGACGGCGTCGCTCTCGCCGGGCGACATCGCGAGCCCGCTGCGGCACATCCTGCGGCGGCAGCGGAACGCGGAGGTGTGGCTGGGCGAGGCGGTCGGGGTGGACGCGGAGCGGCGAGTCGTGCACCTGCGGGACGGCGAGCTGAGCTACGACTACCTCGTCGTCGCCACGGGAGCGACGCACGCGTACTTCGGGCACGACGAGTGGGCGCGCCGCGCCCCGGGGCTGAAGACGGTGGACGACGCGCTGGAGATCCGCCGCCGGTTCCTGCTCGCGTTCGAGGCGGCGGAGCGCGAGGCGGACCCGGAGGCGCGGCGTCGGTTGCTGACGTTCGTGATCGTGGGCGCGGGGCCGACGGGCGTCGAGCTGGCTGGCGCGATGGCGGAGATCGCGCGCAGCGTGATGCCGCGGGACTTCCGGTTCATTGACACGAAGTCCGCACGCGTGGTCCTGCTGGAGGGCGGGCCGCGCGTGCTGCCCACCTATCCGCCGGACCTCTCGGAGAGCGCGCGCCGGCAGCTCGAGGCGCTGGGCGTCGAGGTCCGCACGAACGCGCTGGTCACGCGCATCGAGCGGGCCGCGGTCTGGGTGGGCGAGGAGCGGATCGAGGCCGGCAACGTGTACTGGGCCGCGGGCGTGGCGGCATCGCCGGTGGCGCGCTCGCTGGGCGCGCCGCTGGACCGCGCGGGCCGCGTGATGGTCGAGCCCGATTGCTCGGTGCCGGGCCACCCGGAGATCTTCGTGATCGGCGACCTCGCGCGCCTCGAGGTCGATGGCGTGCAGGTGCCGGGCGTCGCGCCGGCCGCGATCCAGATGGGCCGGTTCGTGGCGCGGCAGATCCAGCGGGACCTGGAGGGCAAGCCGCGCGAGCGGTTCCGCTATCACGACAAGGGATCGCTGGCGACGATCGGCCGCGCGGCGGCCGTGGCGGACTTCGGGCGCATCCGCTTCGGCGGCTACCCGGCGTGGCTGATCTGGGCGTTCGTGCACGTGCTGATGCTGATCGGGTTCCGCAACCGCCTGATCGTGATGATCCAGTGGGCGTGGGCGTACCTGATGTACCAGCGCGGCATCCGGCTCATCACGGGCAGCCCGGAGATGCACCTGGAGCGTGCGCGGTCATCGGACGGGCCGCGCATCGAGCCGGAGGCCGAGGAGGTCGGCGCGCGCGCGGCGGACGGCGGCTGGGGCGAATAACGTAAACGTGCACGAGCACGGACCTACGTGCACGTACTCGTAAACGTAAACGTACACGTAAACGTCAACGTCACAGTGCAATGGCGGTACTCAGGATCGAGCTGCTGGGCGCGCCGGTGTTGCGGGAGCGGGCGGCGGAGGTCGAGGCGGTGGACGACGGCGTGCGCGGGTTGGTGCGAGACATGTTCGACACGATGTACGCGGCGAACGGGCAGGGGCTCGCTGCGCCCCAGGTCGGCGTCTCGCGGCGCATCATCGTGGTAGACGTGCCGGGGTCGGACGCGCCGGCGTCCGCGCTGATCAACCCGCGGCTCGTCGAGCGGAGCGCGGAGACGGCGCGGGGCGAGGAGGGCTGCCTGAGCATCCCGGGCGTGGCGGACGTGGTCGAGCGGCCGGCGCGCGTCGTCGTCGAGGCGCTGGACCTCGAGGGCGCACCGGTCCGCATCGACGCCGCCGGCGACCTCGCCCGCTGCCTCCAGCACGAGATCGACCACCTGGACGGAATCCTCTACATCGACCACCTCTCGCCGCTCAAGCGGAAGATGCTGCTGGCGCGGTACCGGAAGCAGGCGCAGGCGCGGGTGTAGCCGCGAGACGGAGGGAGCCCGAGAACCCGCGCGATCTCGAGATCTTCCGGCAGGAGCTCGCGTTCGCCCGCGCGGAGCGGCTGGACACCCTGCCGATCGGCGCCGACGCGTACACGGCCCGCGTGGTGGCCGAAGTGTCGCTCGATCACGTACGCGGCGCCGTCCCGCAGCTCGCCGCTGCGTCCGCGTTGTCGGGCCGGCCGCCGGGCTCGAGCGGGCGGCGCTGCTGCTCCGGGGCGTTGTCCGCAAGCCCGCGCGTCGCACGTTCTGGTCCTGGGGTGCGCCAGGAGTCCGGCGGGCGCGGAAATCATCCAAGCCACGACACGGCGACATGGACGCGACTCGTGATCGCCGCAGGATCGGGGCCGGGCTGGTTTGCGGGCTGGTGCTCATCTTCTCCGCGTGCTTCCCGTTCGTCTCGCGGGAGCCGCGGCCGGACCTCCTCGACGTGGTGCGCGCCGTCGGCGCGGCGCCGCCCGCCGTGGACTCGATCTGGCCGGGCTACTCGCTCGTCGTGCAGGGATTCCTGCTCTACGAGCCGGAGTCCGCGATCCTGGTGACCTCGGCGGCGCCGCCCCCCGGGTTCACGCCGGTGCCCGACTCGCTGCTGCCGCCGCGGCTGCGCGGGCGCACGTACGCCTACCGGGGCAGTCTGCCGGGGCTCGACGGCGGCCTGGACACCGGCTACCGGCTCGGCGACATCGTCACGACCGCGTACGCGCTGCAGCGCTCGCTGGACGGCACCCTCACGAACCTGTACCACGAGGGCTTCCATACGTACCAGCAGCGGAGCTTCCAGGCGTCCGGGACGGTCGAGGAATTCGTGCCGCCGGAGCTGTTGACGCGCGAGTTCGTGGCGATGGCCGAGGTCGAGCGCAGGATGCTGGCGCGGGCGCTGGAGCTGGAGCCGGGGGCGGAGCTGGACTCGCTGCTCGCGAGCTTCCTCGCCGTGCGGCGCGAGCGTCTGCGGGGCCTGCCTCCGCGGGTCCGGCAGGTGGAGCGCATGCTGGAGCGCAAGGAAGGCAGCGCGAACCTCGTCGGCCATCAGCTCGCGGCCGCCGCGCTCGGCGCCGGCCCCGCACGGGTGGAAGCGGAGGTGAGGACCTACCTGACCTCGGCACTCGACGTGTTCGGCGGCGACCGCAACACGCAGGTCATGCGTTCGCGTGCATACGGCACGGGCGCGGCCATGGGGTTGCTGCTCGACCGGCTGGGCGTGGCCTGGCGTGGCCGGCTCGAGCAGGGTGCTGCGTTCGACTCGATGCTCGCCGAGGCCGTCGGCGCGGAGCCGGCCGGCACCGCGGCCGTGGCGCAGGCCGCGCTCGAGGCGTTCGGCTACGCCGAGGTGCTGGAGGACGTGGGCGAGGCCGGGACGGCGGCCGAGGAGCTGGCGGCGTTCTATCGCCAGGAGCCCGCCCGGTTCGTGATCGAGATCCTGCCACGCGACACCGCGGCGTACCGGCCGACCCTGTCCTACAACTTCTCGGTCGGGCTCCTGGACCGGATCCTCGGGCGGCGGCGCGGGACCAGCAGGCCGGAACCCGGGCTCACCCTCGTCTGGAAGCCCGAGCTCGTCCAGATCAGCCAACCCGAGACCAGCGGGTTCCGGCTCCGGGTCGAGGATCGGTCGGTCGCGTTCGATTTCCGCGAGCGCAAGACGCGCTATCAGATCGTCGTCCTGCTGCCGGAGCTGCCCGCAGTGCTGGGCCGGATGCCCGGACGGGGGACGCACGAGTTCGAGGATGGCGTCGAGGTCGAGGGCGAGAAGCTCCGGTTCGGCACCGACCTGCCGGCGACGCTCGTCGTCGCCGCCGACTCGATGCACGTGCGCATCTCGCCGTGAGCGCGGGGACCGGCCCTACGCCTTGGGCCGCAGCTCGGTCGCGGTCTGGAGGCCGGTCGCGACCTCGGGGATGATGCCGAGGCGGACGTAGATGGGGCGGACGAGCGCGCGGATCGCCGGCAGCCTCGAGTAGAACCAGGCCGCGGCCCCCAGGCACGCGATGCCGCCGATCATGACCGTGGCGGGTGCGCCGATGTTGCTGGCGAGCGTGCCCGCGAGCAGGCTGCCGAACGGCGCCATGCCCATGAACGCCATCGTGTACAGGCTCATGATGCGGCCGCGCTTGTCCTCGTCCACGATCGTCTGGAGCACGGTGTTGCTGGACGCGGACTGCACCATCATGCCGAAGCCGGTGACGAGCAGCAGCGCGATGGAGAGCGGCTGCGAGCGCGATACCGAGAACGCGATCAGCCCGACGCCGAACACCGTGACCGCGATGACGATGACGCGGCTGAGGCCGCGCACCGATGGGCGCGAGGCGAGGTAGAGGGCGCCGCCGAGCGCGCCGAGGCCCGCCGCGGACATGAGGAACCCCAGCGTCTGCGGCCCGCCGCCCAGCACGTCGCTCGCGAACACGGGCAGCAGCACCACGTACGGCATGCCGAGCAGACTGGTCAGCGCGAGCAGCGTCAGGATCGCGCGGATCGGCGGGAACCCGAACGCGTAGCGGAAGCCCTCGCGGAGGTGGCTGAGCGCGGGCCGCCCGCGCTCTGGGCGCTCCCCGTTCGCGGCGTCCATCCGGAACAGGGCGATGAGCACCGCGAGGTAGCTCACCGCGTCCAGCACGAACACCGGCCCCTCGCCCACCACGCCGATCAGCAGGCCCGCGATCGCGGGGCCGATCAGCCGCGCCATGTTGAACATCGATGAATTGAGCGCGATCGCGTTGGCGAGGTCTTCCGGGCCGTGCACGAGCTGCGAGAACAGGGACTGGCGGGCCGGGATGTCGAACGCGTTGATGATGCCGAGCGCGGCGGACAGCACGATGATGTGCCAGACCTGGACCGCGCCGGTCAGCACGAGCACGGACAGGATCGTCGCCTCGATGAGCGAGAGCGCCTGTGTGACGACGACGATGCGGTGGCGGCGGTGGCGGTCCGCGACCACGCCAGCAATGGGGGCGAGCAGGAAGGTCGGGAACTGGCTGGCGAAGCCGATCACGCCCAGCGCGAACGCGGATCCCGTGAGCCGGTAGACGAGCCAGCTCATCGCCACCTGCTGCATCCAGGCGCCGATCCGCGAGATACCCTGGCCGATGAAGAAGAGACGGAAGTCGCGGTGTCGGAGGGCGCGAAAGGCGTGCGCGAAGGGGACCCCGGAGCCGGAGACGGCCGCGGTCACTGCCATGGCTCGTCTGGGTCCGGCGGATCGATCAACCTCATGGGTCAACGTTAGATGATCTGCGAGGTGGATTCAAGGCCCCGTACCCGGTCGCGCCACTGGCGCCCGAATTGCGCCGCAGGCGTACGCGGGGATTGCGCGGCGCCGGGGACGGCCGCCGCGCGGTGCCGGACCGTGACGGGAGGGGCGAGATGGCCGCGCGCAGGGAGCGGGTGCCGGGAGAGCCGCAGCGGGAGGAGCCGCGGCGAGTAGAGCCGGCGCGGGTGCCGCGCCGGGGGCCTGCCGCCGGCGCGTACGTGGCGCCGGTGCCGTGGTGGGTGGTGCTGCTCCAGGGGATCGTGGGCGTGCTGGTCGGCCTGGCGCTGCTGTTGACGCCGGCCGCCGCGACGGTGGCGCTGGTGCAGCTCGTCGGGCTGTACTGGTTCGTGGCCGGGATCTTCGCGCTCGTTCGGATCTTCCTGCCGAGCCGGCGGGTGGGCTGGGGCTGGCTGTTGCTGGGCGGCGTGCTCGGCATCGTCGCGGGGCTGGTGGTGCTCCAGCACCCGCTGTGGAGCGCCGTCGTGGTCCCCACCGTGCTGGTGCTGTACCTGGGCGCCTACGGCATCGTGATCGGCCTGATCCACCTGGCCGAGGCGGCGCGGGGCGGCGGCTGGGGCATCGGCGTGCTCGGCGTCCTGGGCATCGTGGTCGGCGCGCTGCTGCTGCTCTCCCCGCTCGCGGCCGCGCTCGCCCTGCCCTGGGTGCTCGGCATCCTCGCGCTGGCCGGCGGGATCCTCGCGATCGTGGGCTCGTTCTCGATCCGGCGGGCGGAAGCCGGGCGCTGAGGCACGGGCGGCGCGCCGCGGCGCCAGCCTCGCCGCCCGCCAGCGTTCGAGCAGCAGCGGCGGCCCTGCGGCGCCTGCCCCGCCACCTGCCAGCGGTCGAGCAGTAGCTGCGGCCCCGCCAACTCCCTCGCCCTCGCCCTCGCCCCGGCCCGGGGGTCAGTGGGAGGAATACACCTCCCTCGTGCCATCGCGCCGGAACGCGACGACGTCGTACCGGTCCTTGCGCGGGCCCTCCATGCCGGGCGCGCCCATGGGCATGCCGGGCACGGCGAGGCCGGCGAACATCGGGCGTTCGGCCAGGAAGCGGCGGACGACCTCGGCGGGCACGTGCCCCTCGAGCACGTAGCCGTCCACCAGCGCGGTGTGGCAGGATTGGAGGTCGCGCGTGACGCCGTGCTGCGCCTTGATCGCGCTCACGTCGGCCGTGTCGTGCACCTCGAGGCGGAAGCCGGCCTCGCGCATGTGCTCCACCCACTTCGCGCAGCAGCCGCACGTCGGGCTCTTGTAGACGACGACGAGCGGACTGTCCTGCGGCGCCGCGTCGCCGTTCGCAGCGGCGTCCGCGGCCGCTGCGGGCGTGGCGGGGAGCGTGGCGGGCTCCTGCCCGGCCTGCGCGTCCGGCGCCCGGTTGCCGCACGCGAGCAGGGCGAGGGATCCGAGGAGGAGCGCGGCTGCGCGCGCCGTCGTCATCGTGTCACGGGGCATGGGTCGGCTCCGGTCGTCGTTCAGTGCTTCGCGGCGGCTCGGCCACCTGCGGCCGTGCGTGCCGGCGCTCCGGGGAGTATACCCCGCCGGCGGCGGGAAAGCGAGCCGGCGGGCGTCGGATGAGGGTTGACAACGCACGATCACAGCCTTACCGCTCGCCCAGGCCACGGCCCACCCGAGTAGCGCGCGGAGGTGGTGGTTGCCGATGCAGGCGAAGGGCGTGGATGGGCTCACGCCGGACCCACCGAAGGAGCCGAGTCCACCCCGGGATCAGGTCCTCCGAGGGCGCTCCATGCGATCGGACGTATCCGAGAGACTCACCGCTCGGCTGAGTGGGCAGAAGCGCGCTCTCTGCCTTTCCGCACGCGCGGCGACGCTAGCCGGCCTCGTGGCCGGCTGCGTCGGCGCGGGGGAGGGGCAGGCGCGGAGCGGCGCGGTGGTCGAGCTGGCCGACAGCGCGGGCGTCGAGGTCGCGACGGTGACGGAGCTGCCGCCGCTCGACGATCCCGCCTTCGAATGGCGGCACGATGTGGTGCGCGCGGTGCGGGGCTCCGGCGAGGATCCGGCCGACGAGCCGCCGTTCTACAATCCGGGACAGTTTATCCACCTGGAAGACGGCACACTGGTCGTGACGGACCGGGGCGAGTACCGGCTGGTCGTGATCGGGCCGGACGGCTCGGTGCTCAGGCGGTTCGCGCGGCGTGGTCGCGGGCCCGGCGAGATCTCTGGCAGCTCGCCCGCCCTTTGGCTGGGCCCCGACGGCAGCATCATGGTGGCGGACCTGGCGAACCGCCGCATCTCGAGCTTCACGCTGGAGGGCGAGCTGACGCGCATGGTTTCGATGCGCGTGCCGCCTGGCCGTTACGTGTTCGAAAGCACGGCCCGGCCCGGGGCACCGGAGCTGTACGTGGCCCTCCGGTCCGGCCGCGTCCCCCGCCCGGGCGAGCCGGCGACGTCCGGAGACAGCGTCGCGCGCGTGGACGCGGCGTCCGGCGAGGTGGCGCCGCTCGCGCCGTTGCCTGACACGCCGCCGCTGCCGCCGGGCGGCAGGCCAGGGAGGGTGATGTTCCAGCCGCGCTCGGTCTGGACCGTGCTCGGCTCGGGGCTGATCGTGACGGGTCGGACCGATCGGGGCACGTTCCGCGTCTACGGCCGGGATGGCGTGCTCGTGCGCGAGATCAGGCTGCCGCTCGCGGCTCGGCCGGTCAGGGATGCGGACCGCGCCGAGATCGTCGCGCTATGGCAGGGCGCCACGGGGACCTCGGGCTTCGCCGCGCGCGACCCGGTGATCTATCCGGAGTACGACGTCTTCAACCGCCTCGCCGCGTTCGACGACACGACGTTCGCGCTCCAGCATGCGAGATGGTCGCGGGCTGCCGGGGATCCCGAGATCCCGGAGGGCCAGAGCGTCTGGCGGCTCGTGACGGTCTCCGGCGGCTACGCGGGCGCGGTGCGTTTCCCGACGGGCTTCTATCCTCACGAGGTCAGGAACGGGCGCGCGCTGGGCGTTCAGCGCGACTCGCTGGACGTGGCGGACGTCGTCGAGCTGCGGCTGGAGCCGCCGGAGGGCATGCCCCGGTCGCTGTTCCGGACGGCTGCGACCCGGTAGCGGGCGAGGCAGAGCGCGGCCGCGCGCGCCGCCGTCATCGTGTGACGGGGCGTGGAGCCGCGCCGGTCATCGTTCGGTTGAGGCGCGTTCGCGCTTCAGCGGGCCCACCGCAGGTCTGCGCCGGGCGGCGCGTTCCGCGCGATGTGATCCGCGGCGATGCGCACGAACTCCGCGTAATCTAGGTCCTCGCCTGGCCGCTCGCGGCTGTAGCCGATCCAGCAGTGTCCCTTGCGGCGGCCGTATTCGAAGCTCGCGCGCGCGGGCGGGTCCGAGAGCGAGTCGAGCGCGGCCTGCATGCGGTAGACCGCCTCGTTCAGGTAGTAGTCGTCCATGTCGCCGACCGTGACGTGCAGCTTGCCGGTCAGCTTGGGGCCGAGCTGCTTCCAGTTGCGGCGCAGGTAGTCCGTCAGGTCGTAGTGCTCGCGCCAGAACGCGGCGGTCTCGCGGTCGATCTCGCCCGTGACCGGGTCCCAGATCGGCGCGGGATAGCCGTCCGGGCCGACGGGGCCGAACACCGCCTCCCAGATCGCCCACTGCCCGCCCGAGCGGCCGTTGGGGCCCACGGCCCGCTCGAACGCGTTCTCGTCCTCGATCGTGTAGTCCACGTTGCCGTCCACCTCGCGGCGGCTCGGCCGCTCGACGCGCAGCCACTCGTGGCCGGCGTGGTACGCATTCGCGTCCTCGTAGATGTTCACGAGCTGGTAGTCGCGGAAGTCCACCGGGTCCGGGCACCAGCCCCACGCGCCGCCGAAGACGTCCGGGTAGAAGACCTGCAGCGCGAGCGCTTCCCAGCCGCCGGTCGAGCCGCCGGCCAGCACGCGCGCCCACGGCTCCGCGATGATGCGGAAGCGGCGCTCGAGCTCGGGGATCAGCTCCTCGACGATCGCGTCGCCGTACGGGCCGACGTTCGCCGAGTTCACCGAGTACGACGTGTCGTAGTACGGGTTCGCGTCGCGGATCGTGACCGCGATCACGCGCGGCGCGCGTGACGAGAGCCAGAAGTCGCGGAACGCGCGCGCGCGAGGCGGCGCGTCGTCGGCCTCGCTGAAGCCGAACGGCGCGCGGCGGCCGGGGAAGTGGCCCTGGAGGTAGATCACCGGGTAGCGCGTGTCCGGGTTCGCGTGGTAGTCGCGCGGCAGCAGCACGTTCGCGCCGATGTACATGTCGCGGCCCCAGAACTCGGAGACGCGCGGGCTCCGGATCTTGATGAACTTCACCAGCTCGCCGTCCTGCGGGTTGCCCTGGTCGAGCACGCCGCCCTCGGGCACCGGCTCGATCGGCGGGATCACGCGGCTGAGCTGGAGCGTGACGATGCGGCCGCGGCGCGGGTCGAGCCGCACGCGCTGCACCGCGCTGTACGCGTTCCCCGGCGACCGCCACGGGTCCTGCCCTTCGCCCGTCTCGTGATGCAGCTCGAGCGTGCGGCCGTCCGCGCGGTGGTAGGTCGTGTACACGTTGAGGAACGCCTGGACGTAGTACTCGCCCGGCGGGAGGTCCGCGATGCGTGCCAGCGGGTAGCCGGCGAGGCCCGGGGTCTCGTCGCTCAGGACCACGGGCAGGCCGGGCGCGAGGTCGCGCACGTCCAGCGCGAAGAACGGCACGCCTGTGACGCCGACCTGCTCGCGCGGCTCGCGTGCGCCGTCCCGCGTGAGGACCACGAACACGCGGCCGGTGACCGGGACCTCGCGGCCGAGCGCCGCGATCGCGCGCCCGGCGTCGGTGGTGAGCTCGACCTCGAAGCGCGGGGCGGTCTCGCGCGCGATGACCCACACGCCGGCCAGCATGCCGGCCAGCACGATGGCGGCGAGGATGGCGGCGGTGCCGACGGCGTTCGTTTTCGGCATGGGTTGGCTCTCCTGGCGGGTGGCGGGGAGATTAAGGGGTGAGGCGGGAAATTTCAAAGCCGCTGCCGTGGCCGCGGCGCGCCGGCCCCTCTAGATTCACGCGCTGCCCATGCCGAGCGAGGCGCCTGGAATGACCGAACCCGAGAATGCCCGGGGCAACGAGGCCTACTTCGAGACCAACCGCGCGCTGTGGGACGCGTGGACGGAGGTGCACGAGCGCTCGGCGTTCTACGACGTGGACGGTTTTCGCGCCGGGCGCTCGACGCTGAACCCGATCGAGCTGGAGGAGCTGGGCGACGTCGCCGGGAAGACGCTGCTCCACCTCCAGTGCCACTTCGGGCTGGACACGCTGTCGCTGGCGCGGCTGGGCGCGCGCGTCACGGGCGTGGACTTCTCGGAGCGTGCGATCGCGCTCGCGCGGTCGCTCGCGGCGGAGACGGCGCTCGAGGCGGAGTTCATCCTGTCGAACGTCTACGACCTGCCCGCCGTGCTCGACCGCGAGTTCGACGTCGTGTTCACGTCGTACGGCGTGCTGCCGTGGCTGCCCGACCTGACCGGCTGGGCGCGGCTGGTGCACCGCTACCTGAAGCCGGGCGGCGTGTTCTGCCTGGTCGAGATCCACCCGATCGCGGGCGCGCTGGACGAGGCGGGCGAGCTCCGGCACCCGTACTTCCACGGGCCGGAGCCGCTGCGGTGGGAGACGCAGGGCTCGTACGCCGACCGCGGGGCCGCGGTCGCGAAGACGTCGTACGAGTGGGTGCACAACGTGGGCGACGTCGTGAACGCCGTCCTCGCGGCGGGCCTCGGCATCGAGTCCCTGCGCGAGCACCCGTACTTGCCGTACCCGTGCTACCCGTGGCTCGAGGAGGCGGAGCCCGGGCGCTGGATGCTGCGCGGCCGGCCGAACACGATCCCGCTCACGTTCTCGCTGCGGGCGCGGAAGGCGGCGGGCTGAGCGGCGCTCCCGGGCGGGGCGGAGGCCGCCGGCCGAGCCGCGCTCCCGGGCGCTCCGGACCGCGCCCGGTCGCCCTCGCCGCGGGCGGCGCCTCCACCGCCGGTGATGCGGCGAGGCGCGGAAGTCGTTCCCAGATCGGTGCGTGATGCGGCCCGCCGCGCGATGCCGGCCTCCGGCTCTCCGCCGTCGCGCGTCGTACGCTTCTGGCCTGCGGCGGGCGGGACCGGCAATCGCGCGCCGGGGTACGGCAGGGGGCGGTGGAGATCGCGACCACAGGAGGCCGAGATGCTGACGTTCACGGAGACGGCCCGGCGGATGGTCCGCTCCTTCATGGCGGAAGGGTACGAGGAGCAGCCCGCGCTGCGTGTGGCGGTGCGCGGCAGCCCGTTCGCGCCCGAGTACGAGCTCTCACTGGTGGATGACGAGCCCGGCGCCGATGACGTGGTGCTGGACGGCGGCGGGTTCCGGGTGCTGGTGGATCGCGAGAGCGCGGGCCGGCTCGAGGGCAGCACGATCGACTACGTGGAGCGCGCGGGCGAGGTCGGGTTCGAGGTGCGGAGCCCGAACGGGCGGCCGGCGGGCGGCGGCGCGGCACCCAGCGGCCCGCTGGCGGAGCGGGTCCGGCAGGTGATCGAGCAGCGGATCAACCCGGCGATCGCGGCGCACGGCGGCTACATCACGCTCATGGACGTGAAGGACGACGTCGTCTACATCGAGATGAGCGGCGGCTGCCAGGGCTGCGGCATGGCGCGCGTGACGCTGCGGCACGGCGTGGAGCGGATGATCCGCGAGGCGGTGCCGGAGGTCGCGCGCATCGAGGATGTGACGGACCACGCGAGCGGGCAGAACCCGTACTACGCGGCGCAGTCGCAGGCCGGCGGAGAGGGGCCGGATCAGCGGACTGCGTGAGGGTGCGGCGAGCCGAACCCGTTGCCGGCCGCCCCTCCTGACGGGCCGGCCGGGCCCGGCGCGGCGGCGACCGCCTGCTCGGCGTAGGTATCGGTGACGAGGTCGAACGTGACCTCGCCGAGCCGGCTGTCATCGTTCCAGACGACGACGCGCCACGTTCCCGGCTGGGTGAGGTAGCCCGGGATGTCGTGCCAGAACCACCACCAGCTCATGCTGAAGAACGAGTGGTGGTGCTGCGAGAACGTCCGGAACAGCGTGCCGTTCGGCCGATAGAGCTCGAAGCGGGTGGTCGTCCCCGCGCGGACATTGAGGAGCTGGATCCAGACGTACACCCTCCGGTCGGACGTGCGGAACACGCTGACCTGCGGCGGCGGGTCCTTCACCACGTCCAGGTTCAGCGGGACAGCCGTGATCCCCGAATCAATCAGGCGGAGCGAGTCGTCATAGGGATGCGGCGCCGCCCAGTGGGAGAACGTGGCGCCGCAGGGGCCCGCGAACGGGTCGATCACCTCGCCGTTGCGGCGCAACTCGATGTGCAGGTGAGGCATGTCGGACATGCCCGAGCTGCCCACGTTCCCGAGCCGCTCTCCGGCCTCGACCACCTGCCCCGGCGTCACGCGGATGGAGTTCCGCTGCAGGTGCCCGTAGTAGGTGCGGAAGCCATCCCGGTGCTCGATGACGACGTAGTTGCCGAGTCCCCCGCCCACGTCCCAGCTCTTGTTCCGGTCCGGCAATCCATCGCGCACGGCGATCACGCGGCCGGGAGCCGCTGCCACGACCGGCACGCCCTGGTCCATGAGCGCGAAGTTGCGGAGCACGATGTCCGTGCCCGCGTGTCCGTCGTAGGTCCTGGGCCCGCAGTGGAAGTCCAGCCGCCCGCCGTAGGACGGCTGATGGTCCACGTGGTTGGTGTAGTAGAAGTCGTGGTTGAGCACGCCGAGGACGGGGAACTCGAGGCCGAGGGGAGCGAGCACGCGCACGACGGCAACGGCGCGCGCGTCGCCGGCCCTGGCCTCGATGGTCGCCACCCCCGGGGCGACGCCTGAGATCCGGCCCGCGGTGTCCACGACCACGACAGAGGCGTCCGATGATGTCCACTGGACCGGGACGGGGAGCGGATTGCCGGCCGTGTCGTGGACCAGCGCCGACAACATGCGCGACTCGGGAGTGAAGATCTCGATCGAGTCGGGCGTGATGGTGACGTTCGCAGGCGCGCGCGGCAGCACGGTCACGTCCGCCGTCCCCGAAACCACGCCTACACGGGCGATCACGCGCGCCGTGCCCGCCCTCAGCCCCCGCACCTCGCCCGTTGGCGAGACCTCGGCGATCCCGGCCGAGTCGACCGACCATTGCACGGCGGCGGGCAGCAGGTCGCCGCTGGCGGCGCGGACTTCCACGCTGAGCGCCCGCGCTTCGCCGGGCGCGAGCTGGAGCGCCTGGGGCACGACCATCACGCGGACGGGCGCCTCGTAGTCGTAGGTCGGGCCGGTGGCGGCGCCCACGACGGCGTCGCAGGCGGCCGAGCACAGGGCGGCGGCGAGCGCGAGCGCGACGCGGGTGCGGGGAGCGCCGCGCGGGCGCGTTGTTCGTGCAACGGGGTGTGGCGTTGGAGACACAGCGTCGTCCATTGCTCTGACTGCGGCGGCCCTCGCAACGCACGGCCGCTGAGCCGAATCTGGCCTGGATTCCTGCCCTTCCGGCGCGCGAGACGTGCAATCCATGCGCCGTGCCCGGAGGTGGCGGGCCGGCGTTGCGGGGGCCCGGATTGGCCCGTGCGGCGCGGCTCCCCTTGCGCCGCGCCACGCAGGCGCACAGATGAGGGGATCCGCCACCCGGCACGCCGGGTCGGCGCTGGCTTCATCCGATCCGGCGGGGGCGCATGAGAGGGGATCGCGAGAACGCAGGGATCCGTGGCGGCGCGATCGCGCCGGCGGCGGCCGCAGCTGAGCGGGAGGGCGCACTCCAGCGCATCCTCACGCCGCTCGACGGGATGGCGATCATCGTCGGCATCGTGATCGGCGCGGGCATCCTCCGCACGCCCGGGCTCATCGCGGGCTACCTGGGCGACGCGCGCTGGATCCTGCTCATGTGGGTGCTGGGCGGCGTCGTCGCCGCGCTGAGCACGATGGTGTTCGCCGAGATGGCGGCGATGCTGCCGCGTGCGGGCGGCAAGTACGCGTACGCGCGCGCGGCGTTCGGCGACACCGCCGCGTTCGTGGCGGGCTGGTCCGAGGTGCTGGTGACGCGGGGCTTCTCGGGCGCGGCCAAGGCGGTGCTGATCTCGGAGTACCTGATCCTGATCGGCGCGCGCGCGCCGGTGCCGGTCCTCGCCGGTGCGATCGTCATCGGCTTCTACCTCCTGCACCTCGCCGGCCTCAGGGCGGGCAAGACGTTCCAGAACTGGACGACGGCGCTGAAGGTCCTCGTGCTGCTCGCGATCTTCGGCGCCGCGTTCGCGTTCGGCGACGGCGCGTCGTGGCGACCGGGCAGCGCGATCGCGCCGGCGCAGGGCGCGCTGCTCGGCTTCGCGCTCGCCTACCAGTCCATCGCGTTCACGTACTACGGCTGGGAGGAGACGGTGAAGATGGCGGAGGAGGTGCGGGAGCCGGGCCGCAACCTGCCTCGCATCCTGCTGGGCAGCGCCGCTGCCGTCGCGGCGCTGTACCTGCTCATGAACGTCGCGTTCATGCATGCGCTCACGCCGGGCGAGATGGCGGGCTCGCCGCTGGTGGCGCGGGATGCGGTGGCGGCGGGGCTGGGCGATGCGGCGGGCATCGCGATCACGGTTGCCGGGATCGGCATCCTGGTGAGTAGTCTGAACGTGAACTTCCTGGCGGTGCCGCGCGTGGCGCTCGGCCTCGCGCGGGACGGCCTCGCGCCCGCGCGGCTGCGCGGCGTGAGCAGGCGCGGCACGCCCGTGGCCGCGCTCACGCTCGAGGCCGCGATCATCTTCACGCTCGCGGTGACCGGCACGTTCGAGCAGCTCATCCGCTTCATGATGTTCTGCGCGATGGCGGTGGACGGCACGATCATGGTCGGCCTGTTCGCGCTGCGGCGCCGCATGCCGGATGCGACGCGGCCGTACCGCGTGCCGGGCTACCCGGCGCTGCCGGCGCTCGTCGTGCTCGCGTACGCGGCGATCCTCGCGATCATCATCGCGACCCAGCCGGCGCTCGCGCTGGGCGGCGGCGCGATGCTCGCGGCGCTCGCCGTGGCGGGGATGGTGGTGGCGAGGTGGCGGGCGCGGAGCGCGGTGGCGGGCGGCGCCACGGCGACGTAGTGCTGGCAGTGGGCCGGTGTGCCGCACCCGGCGCCTTCCCGGCCCCGCCGCTCGCGCGTGACCACGCGCGGCGATGGCCCAGGAATCCACCCGGTGAGAACGAGCCGCAGCCGATGAGCCGATTCACCATCCTCGTCCTCTCGCTCGTGCTCGCAGCGTGCGGCGGGCGTGCGGCGGCGCCGGCCCTGGCGCCGCAGGCCGCCGGGCCGCTCCCGCCCACGCCGGCCGAGCCCGAGCCGATCGCGCCCGGACAGGCGCCGCCGCCCGGGCCGTACGCGCCCGGGTTCGATGCCGTGCACTACGACATCGCGCTCGCGCTGCCGGACACCGGGTCGCGCATCCGCGGGATCACGCGGGCCCGCATCGCGCTGGTCGAGCCGCGCGCGGACACGCTGCGGCTGGACCTGGTCGGGCTCGCCGTCGAGCGCGTCCGCGTGAACGGCCGCGACGCCGCACACCGCCACGAGGCCGGAAAGCTCCACGTGCCGGTGCCCGCGGGCGCAGCGGCCGGCGACACGATCACGGTCGAGGTCGCGTACGCCGGCCGGCCGGATGATGGACTGGTCATCGGCGCGAACGTGCACGGCCGGCCAACGGCGTTCGCAGACAACTGGCCGGACCGCGCGCGCTTCTGGTTCCCGTCCATCGACCACCCGAGCGACAAGGCGACGGCCGCGTTCGCGGTGAGCGCGCCGCAGCCGTGGGCGGTGATCGCGAACGGAGAGCGGCGCGACGACGTCGCCCTCGGGCCGCCGGCGCCGGCGGCGGTCTCCGGCGCGCGCCGCGCGGTCTGGCGCTGGGCGACGGACAGGCCCATCCCGACCTACACGATGGTGATCGGCGCGGCGGAGTTCGCCATCGGCCGCGCGGGCGATGCGTGCGCGCCGTCGGGCGACGCCTGCATCGAGACGACGTGGTGGGTCTTCCCGCCCGACACCGCGCACGCCCGCCGCGTGTTCGGCCGCGCGGACGAGATGGTCGCGTTCTATGCGGAGCTGGTCGCGCCCTTCCCCTACGAGAAGCTGGCGCACGTGCAGTCCTCCACGCGCTACGGCGGGATGGAGAACGTGACCGCGATCTTCTACGACGAGCGCGCGATCGCGGCCGGCCGCGACATCGAGGGCACCGTGGCGCACGAGACCGCGCACCAGTGGTTCGGCGACGCCGTGACCGAGGCCGACTGGCACCACCTCTGGCTCTCCGAGGGCTTCGCCACGTACTTCGGCGCGCTGTTCTTCGAGCATGCGGATGGCGTCCAGCGCTTCCGCGAGATCATGGAGCGCAACCGGCGCGCGTATCTGGCATCGGACGTGACGGGTCGCCCGATCGTGGATCCCGACGAGGACAACCTGTTCGAGCTGCTGAACGCGAACAACTACCAGAAGGGCGGCTGGGTGCTGCACATGCTGCGCGGGCTGCTGGGCGATTCGGCGTTCTTCGATGGCATCCGCCGCTACTACCGCGCGCACGAGCACGGCACCGCTCTGACCGAGGACCTCATCCGCGCGATGCAGATGGCGTCCGGCCGCGAGCTGGACTGGTTCTTCGAGCAGTGGGTGTTCCGGCCGGGATACCCGCGGCTGCGCGTGGCGTGGGCGTGGGATGCGGGTGCCGGCGAAGCGGTGGTGGCGATCGAGCAGGTGCAGCCCGCGGCCTGGCCCACGTTCCGCATGCCGCTGGACGTGGAGCTGGTCACGCCGTCGGGCACGGTGCGGCGGAGGATCGAGGTGGCCGAGCGGCGGGAGGTCGCGCGCATCGCGCTGGACGCGGCGCCGTCAGCCGTGCGCGTGGATCCGGACGGGTGGGTGCTCAAGGAGGTGGAGGTGGTGCAGGGCGCGGAGGACGCGCGCTGAGCCCGGAGCTCCGGCGCGCCGCGGGCATCGGCCAGCCAGGGACTCCTTGACTCCGGCGCCGGCGGCGGTGCAGGTTTGAACGTCGCTCTTGCGACGCCTGGTCGCTCGACCGGGACACAGCCGGAACGCTGACGGACGCGATGCTGCGCCCGCGCTTCGTGCGCGGGCGTTTTTTTCACGACCGGCACACCAGCGGACGCGATGCCGCGCCCGCGCGTGGCGCGCGGGCGTTTTCTCTTTCTCACGGGCATTCTCGACCCGGACCGGAGGGGAGGGCCCGCCCATGCCCGAGCCGTCTGTGTCGGTCCATGTCTTCGCGGTCGCGCACGCGCTCGTCGCGCAGGCCAGCGAAGCGGCCGAGGTCGTTCCGTTCGACCGGATCGCCAAGCCGCTGGCGGCGGCGCTCGGCCTCTCGCTCGTGGTCGAGCGGGTGGTCGAGTTCCTCAAGAACCTGCTGGACATCCCGCTGGCGCAGCCCGCCGCGCCGAGCCTGGGGCGCAGGGCCGCCGAGAAGGCGCTCGAGCCGATCGACGAGCTGCTCGAGCGGCACCGCCGCGAGGAGCCGTGGGAGCGGCTCGAGGCGATGCTCGAGAAGCACGGCGGCGCGGAGGCGGTGCGCGCGCGCATCCGCGAGATCGAGGCCGACATCGAACGCGGCGGGCCGCAGGCCGCGCGCGCATCGCTCCAGGAGGAGCTGACGGAGCTGCGCGCGATCCTCGAGATCGGCCCCCAGAACATGGAGTGGGACGAGCGGGTTCCGCCCACGACGGTCCTCGTCCGGCCGGCCACGGACCCCGACCGCGGCGAAACCGTCCGCGCGTTCGTCCTGCAGCTCCTGGCGCTCGCCATCGGCATCATCGCGGCGCACGCCTGCAACCTGCGGCTGTTCGGGCACCTGCTCGGCGGCGCGCCGGATGCGATCCCCGCGGAGTGGGACGCGCTGCTGTCGGGGCTCTTCATCGGCGGCGGCAGCGCGCCGGTCCACGTGCTCATCCGGTTCGTGAGCCAGCGGAGGATCGACGTGTCCGCCGCGGAGGAGCGGCCCGCGGCGGCCGTGGCGCCGGCCCAACCGCCCGCGCCGCCGGCGCCGACGCGCATCGTCGTCGCCGCGGCGGGTCCGGCACTGCCGGCCGGCGGTGGGGCGGGCGGTGTGGCCGCCCCGCCCGTCGCCGCGCCGGCCACGGCCGAGTGGGTGGACATCCCGTACGACGGCGGCGTGGACGTGATGCTGCTCGAGTCGGTGCATCGGCGGCGCCGCAACCCGGACACGATCGTGTACCACCACACGGCCATGCACAGCCGCAGCACGTTCCAGGACGTGGTGAACGTCATCAAGGCCCGCGAGACGAACGGCCGCAAGTGGCTCACGGGCTACAACTGCGTGGTGCTGGCCGACGGCTCCGTGCACGCCTTCTGCCGCTGGGACCGCTACGGCAACCACGCCGCGGGCTGGAACGCGCGCTCGCTCGGCATCGCGTTCAACGGCAACTTCGAGGGCAGCGCGGCGGACCGCTGGGGCAACCCGGACGGCCGCTATGGCGCGCTACGCCCGACGCAGGCGCAGCTCCGGGCCGGGGCACGCGTGATCGCGCTCTGGTGCCACCTCTACGGCATCCCGGCGGAGTTCCATGACCGGGTCGGCCCCGGCTTCGCGGGCGGCATCATCCCCCACAAGGCGGTCGCGCAGAAGTCCTGCCCGGGGAGCAGCTTCCCGTACGACGAGCTGCGCGAGCTCGTCACGTTCTACGTGGACGCCTGGGGCCGCTCGGCGGAAGCGCAGGCCCGCATCGCCGAGTTCAGGCTGAAGCCATACCTCTTCGTCTGAGGAGCGCCGTATGCAGACGGGTATGGGATCCGCACTCTCCGAGGTCACGGTCGTCTTCGCGATCGCGCTCGCCTTCGCCCTGCTCATCGAGCGGCTGCTCGAGGTCCTCAAGACCGCGTACGACCTGCTCGACAGCCGCTACGACTGGCACCGCTTCTGGACGCGGCGGACCGAGCACATGCGCGACTTCCTCGAGCGGCGCCTGCGCCTCTCCCAACACCTCTCGCCGCAGGCGCAGGCGGCGGCGCTGGCGCGCTTCAGCGAGATGCTGCTGGGCACCGCTCCAGGCGCTGTCGCGTCGCTCCCCATCCTGTCCGGCGACCTCGTGCGCGCGGCAGGCATCCGGCTGGCGGCCAGGGTCATCGGGATGGCGGCGGGCGTGGCGCTCGCGCTCCGGTTCGGGATCGACCTGCTCGCGCTGAGCGGACTGGTCGTGGACGAGGCGCGGAACGCGCCGGCGCCGACCACGCTCGGCATGGTCGTGACGGGGATCGCCATCGGCCTGGGCTCCGCGCCCGTGCACAAGATCATCACGACGCTCGAGAACCGGCGCGCGCGGCGGGACGCCGGGGCCGCGCGGCCGGGCCAGGAGGGTGCCAATGCCTAGCCTGTCGCTGGACCTGACCATCGCGCTCGCGCTCGTGCTCATCGCGGTCGTGACGTTCCTGGCCAACCGGATCGGCGTGCTGCCGCGGAAGAGCATCCCGGTGTTCGTCGGCGCGCTCGGCGCCGTGTTCGGCCTGCTGATCTGGCGGACGCGGCGGGCGGACGCGCTCGAGGCGCGGCTGCGCGAGCTGGAGGAGGCGGCCAGGGCGAAGGAGAAGGAGCTCGAGGAGGCGCGCAAGCGGCGCGACATCGCCGAGCAGGAGCTGAACGCCGCCCTCGCCCGCCTGGGGCAGCAGAAGGATTTCTACGCGCGCGAGATCCTGCGGCTGCGCGCGGCGGACGAGGCCGAGCGGCAGCGCATCGCCGGGCTCTCCACGCTCGAGGTGTTCGAGGAGTACGCCCGCAGCCGCGCGAGGCCCTGAGGGCCGACGCAGCCCGACCTGCTGTACGTCTTCATCGAGCTTTCCCTGGAGCGCGAGACGAGGAGGAGACCGTGACCTCCGACCGCACACGGCTGGCGCTGGCCGCCGCGCTGCTGATGGCCACGCTCGCGGCGCCCGGCGCCGCGAGCGCACAGGAGGTGCGCGCCGCGGAGCCCCGCGAGGCGACCATCCTGAAGAAGAACGACGACGGCTCCTACGTCGTGCTGATCGACGGCGACACGCTGCTCGCGATCACGCGCGCCATGGCCGCGGAGGACCTGAACCGGCGGCGCGAGGTGCAGCTCCTGCGGGCCGATGTCGCCCTCAAGGACTCGCTGATCGCATCCTACGAGCGGACGATCGGATCCTTCGCCACCTTCCGCCAGCGGGACGCCGAGTACGTGAAGGCGCTCGAGGAGCAGCTCGCGCGCTACCGCGAGCTCTACGAGACGGCCAGACAGCTGCGCGACCGCGAGCGCTGGTTCGCGCTCGAGGGCGGGCTCGGCGCCACGGGGGACACCAGGCCGGCCCTCCTCGCGGGCGTGGGCGTCCGCGCGGTCCGCGCCTGGGCCTTCCTCCAGGAGGAGAACGCGGGCTGGTTCATCGGGCTGAACGTGCCGGTGTTCTGAGCGCGGGCCGGTGTCCTGAGGGGCTCTGACCGCTGCCTGCTGCTCGCAGGCGCAGCCGGCGCGTTCGTCGCAGCGCTCCTGGCCGGCGCGCTCTCCGACCTGATCGGGCGTGTCCGGGAACGTGTCGGTGAAGGCCAGGCACCCGCGCCCCCGGCGGGGTGTACCCGTCGGGGGCGCGGCGGCGCGCCGGGATCGCCTCGATCGCGTGCTCGAGGTCGGCCCTGGTGGGGACGCTCGGCCCCGGTGGGATGCCCGGGGGCCGGGCCCCGCCGCGGCGCCGCGACGAGCACCGGGACCCCGAGCAGCGCCGACAAAGGATGAAGATCGCCACCTGGAACGTGAACGGGATCCGCGCCCGCGCGGCGCAGGTCCGCGAGTGGATCGAGCGGGAGCGGCCGGACATCGTGTGCCTCCAGGAGCTGAAGGCCGAGGCCGCGCAGGTCCCGCCGGAGTGCGTCAGCGACGACTACCACGCCTACTGGCACGGGCTGAAGGCGTACTCGGGCGTGTCGCTCCTGGTCCGCAAGGACCTGATCGCCGGCGAGCCCGCCTTCAGCCACCCGCCCTTCGACATGGAGTCGCGCATCGTCCAGGTGGAGCTCGGCGACCTGATCATCGCCTCCGTGTACGTGCCGAACGGCGGAAAGGACTACGCCGCGAAGCTCGCGTTCGTGCGCGCGATGACGGACTGGGCGGCGCGGCTGCACGCCGAGGGGCGCCGGCTCATCCTCTGCGGCGACATGAATATCGCGCGCACGGAGATGGATGTGCACCCCAAGGAGCGCAAGCCGGACGCGATCGGCCAGCGCCCGGAGGAGCGCGCGCTCTTCGAGGCGCTGCTCGCCGACCGGCTCGTGGACACCACGCGCGCCCTCCACCCGGACGACGCGAACCTCTTCACGTGGTGGGCGCCGTGGCGCAACCTGCGCGCCCGCAACATCGGCTGGCGCATTGATTACGTGCTCGCCTCGCCCGCGGTCGCCGAGCGCGCGTCGGCGTGCGTGGTGCAGGCGGACGTCGGGACCAGCGACCACGCGCCGGTGGTGTTGATGACGACGTAGACGGCCGAGGACGACGTAAACGGCCGAGGGCGACGTAGACGCTCGAGGACAACGTAGACGGCCAAGGACAACGTAGACGGCCGAGGACCGCGCCAACCGCTGCGGCTCGGTCGGTGCATGTCACTTACGAGGGCCGCAGCTACAGCTCGCGGGCGGTCGGCGGGCCCGGCGCCTCCGGCCCCGGCGACACCCCGATCACGGAGGCACGGCCCATGGCCGGCTCGTTCGGCTCCGCCGCCCCGATCTTCCGCGTGACGGACCTCGAGGCAAGCCTCGCGTACTACACGGAGAAGCTCGGCTTCGCGCACGACTGGGGCGAGCGCGGGATCGCATCGGTCTCGCGCGGCGACTGCACGATCCTCCTCACCGAGTGGGTGCAGGGGCAGCGCGGGAGCTGGGTGTGGATCGGCGTCGAGGACGCGGGCGCGCTCCACGAGGAGCTCGTCGCACGAGGCGCCAGGATCCGCATCCCGCCGACGAATTACCGATGGGCGTTCGAGATGCAGGTCGAGGACCTGGACGGCAATGTGCTCCGCCTCGCCTCGGGAACCAGGGAGGGCGTGCCCTACGGCGACTTCCTCGACGCCGCCGGCACGCTCTGGCCCGCGGACATCGCGAACGCGTGAGCGAACGCTCGTGCCGCGCGCTGGAACGAAGGTGACGGCCCCGGGCCGCCCCCGCGTGCGGCAACTGGCCGGGCGGCTGCGTCTGCGGCGGTTTCCGAGCGTTCGGTGAACGGGTGGTTTCCGAGCGTTCGGTGGAGCAGCGGTTTGCGCGTTCAGTGAAGCGGTGGCTTCCACGCGTTCGGTGGAGCGGTGGTCTCCGCGCGCTCAGTGGGGCAGCCGTTCGCGCGCGTTCGGTGGAGTGGCAGTTTGCGCGCGTTCGGCGAAGCGGTAGTTTTTGCGCGTTCAGCGAGATGGTACAAGGTTGTACCATCCGGCCCGTGCGGAAACATGGCCATCGGCGGGCCGGCGGGGGCCGATCGGCCAGCCATGGGCGGCTGCCCGGCGGGCTACCGGCGGTCGACCAGCGAGCCACCGCCGGCCAAGCGGGGGCCGCCACCCGAGCGGCGGACGGCGAGCAGTCGACCGGCCGGTCACCGGCGCCCGGCCGGCGACCCACTGGCTCGTGCCTGCAACGTCCCCCCGGGGAGTGCGCCGAGGCCCGAGGATCCGCCGCCCACCCTCGCCGGACCCCTCGCGGCCCGCGGCCGCCCCCGGCGCCTCCTCCCAAACCCACCCAAAACCCGGCGACCGCCCGCCCCCCGCGCGGGTATGCATGCTTGACGGCCGCTGCGGCGGCCGGCATCCTGGACCCGTTCACCCGCGGAAGGAAGGCGGTTCGATGCTGCGTAACGTCCTGCTCCGGGCGTCACAGAGCGAGTGGTTGGAGGAGCGGCT
>DASVDH010000079.1:0-4408 GCA_036381195.1 Longimicrobiales bacterium
CTCCGGCAGGAGTGGCTGCGGCTCCGGCTCGAGCGCGTGCTGCCCCGCCTCATGCGCGAGCACGGGGTGGACATGTGGATCGTGCCCATGCGCGAGTACAACGAAGACCCGGTGTTCCGCGCGCTCGTCTCGCCGACCACCATGGCGGCGCGCCGCCGCACGATCTACGTCTTCTTCGACCGGGGGCCAGACGCGGGTGTCGAGCGGATCGCCATCGGCGGGCAATCGCAGGGTGGGCTGTACACCGTGGTGCGCGAGCCGGGCGCGCGCGTGGGCGCGGCGGCCGGCGTCCCGCGCCTGGCGGAGCCGTTCGGCCCCGACCAGTGGAAGCTGCTCACGCCCATCGTCGAGCAGCGCGACCCCAAGACGATCGCGGTCAACATCTCGCACACCCACGCCTTCTCGGACGGCCTCAGCGCAGGCGAGTGGGAGCAGCTCCGGCAGGCGCTCGGGCCGCGCTACGCCTCCCGCGTCGTGCGCCGCGAGCTGCTCGCGCTCCAGTACCTCGAGGAGCGCTTGCCCGAGATGCTGCCCACCTACCGGCGCATGCAGGAGCTGGTGCACGAGCTGCTCGCCACGGCGTTCTCGAACCAGGTGATCACGCCCGGCGTGACCCGCACGGAGGACGTGGTCTGGTGGCTGCGACAGCGCGTCAACGACCTGGGCCTCGGGACGTGGTTCCACCCGTCGATCAGCGTGCAGCGGCAGGGCGTGGAGCTGTCGGATTCGGCCAACCCCGTGATCCTGCGTGGCGACGTCCTGCACTCCGACTTCGGCATCACCGCCCTGGGGCTCAACACGGACACGCAGCACATGGGCTACGTCCTGCGGGAGGGCGAGACCGAGCCGCCTGCGCGGCTGCGGGAGGCGCTGCGCCGGGCCAACCGGCTCCAGGACATCCTGCTCGAGGAGATGATCCCCGGCCGCACGGGCAACGAGGTGCTGCGCGCCACGCTCGCCCGCATGCGCGCCGAGGGCATCGAGGGCACGGTCTACACCCACCCGATCGGGGATCACGGCCATGGGGCGGGTCCGCTGATCGGCCTGTGGGACCGCCAGGAGGGCGTGCCCGGGCGCGGCGACGTGCCGCTCCGACCCAACACCTGGTTCTCGATCGAGCTCCAGGCGACGACGCCTGTCCCGGAGTGGAACGGCCAGCCGGTCCGCATGGCGCTGGAGGAGGAGGCGTACCTGGACGGGGAGGGGCGGCGCCACTGGGTGCTCCGGCGGCAGGAGTCGCTGCTCCTGGTGAGGTGAGCCGGTTCCTGGCGGCTGTCGGCCCGGCACGGTGAGCGGACCACGGGCCGTCGCGCACCTCCGACCCGCCGGCCGGGCGCCGTCCATGCGTTCGGCCAGCTCGCCAGGATTGTCAGATCGTGGCGACCGCCAACGCCGTGGCCGCGCGGGACAGCTCCGCGCCCGTACCCCGGTGCGCGGGTGCCGTCCCGCTCGTGCCCCCGGTGCGCGGCCGTGTGGGAACCTGACCGCGTCGGCGCCGCGGTCAAGTTCGATCATCCGGTTTGATCCGCCTCCTGAGTGCGGACTTCGCCGCGCCCGACGCGGCCAACGTCCATGCCGCCGGGCCGCCCGCCGATGCGTGGGAACTTTGCCGCGCCGGGCGCGGCCAACTTCCATGGCGCCGGGCCGTGCAGGCCGATGCACGGGGCTTCGCCGCGCCCCCGCCGGGAGAGCGCGACCCGCTCTGCGGCCGCACGCGAGCGCCTCCCGCCCCCTCGCCAGCGCGCGTGTCGAGGGCCGGACACGACGTCACGAAAGCAGCGCCACGCAAGTGACGACCCCTCCCAGCCCGTAGGCCTTCCGAGCCCACGGCGCCGGCCACAGCACCGGCGCTTCCGGCCCCACCGTGCCTTGCCCAGCACCGGCTGTCGGGATTGGAACGTGATCCCGTGCCGGAACACCCGCGTGTCGGCCGCAGCACGCCAGGGCGGGGGGCGGAGGCCTCGCAGGATTCGCTGGGCACAGCACGAGCATTCCCCGGCTCAGCGCGCCGCAGGCAACACCGGTGCTTCCCCGCTCAGCGCGCCGCGGGCGAGACCGGCGCTTTCCGGCTCAATGCGCCGCGGGCGAGACCGGTGCTTGCCCGGCTCACTCCGCCGCGCGCAGCACCGGCGGTTCCGGGATCAGCGCGCGGTCCGCAGCACCGTGGCGAGCGCGCGGGTCGCGGCCAGGTGGCCGCACATGCCGTGCACCCCGCCGCCGGGTGGTGTGGATGCGGAGCAGAGAAAGACGCCGGGGATCGGCGTGTCGTACGGATGCAGGCCGCGGACGGGGCGGAAGAAGAGTTGGGCCAGGTCCATGGCGCCTGCGGCCAGGTCCCCGCCGACGAGGTTGGGGTTGTGGCGCTCGAAGTCGGCGGGGGAAAGAGTGTGACGGGCGAGGATCCGGTCGCGGAAGCCGGGCGCGAAGCGCTCGACCCGCATCTCGATCCGCTCCGTCATGTCCTCTGTCGAGCCGTTGGGGACGTGGCAGTAGGCCCAGGCGGTGTGCAGCCCGCGGGGGGCGCGCGTGGGGTCGAACACGCTGGGCTGGGCGAGAACGAGCAGCGGCCGCTCCGCGACGCGCCCATCCCACGGCGCCGCCTCGGCGGCGGCCACCTCGTCGAGCGTTCCGCCGATATGGAGGGTCCCCGCGCGGCGCGCCTGCTCGGCGCGCCAGGGGATCGGCCCCGCGAGCGCCCAGTCCACCTTGAAGACGCCCGGCCCATAGCGGAAGCGCTCGAGCGCGCGGCGATAGCCGGCCGGGAGCCGGTCTCCGGCCAGCGCGAGGAACTGTCGCGGCGTGACGTCGCACAACACCGCCCGCGCGGGCGGCAGCCCGGCCAGGGACGTGACCCACTCGCCGGTCCGGAGCTCGCCGCCGAGCGAGCGTAGCACGGAGACGAGCGCATCCGTCAAGCGCCGCGAGCCGCCTTCCGCGAACGGCCAGCCACCGGCGTGGGCGCTGGCGGTGAGGAGCAGGCCGAAGGCGGCAGTGCCGGGGCGGTTCAGGGGCACGATCGAGTGGCTGGCGGCTCCGGCGAGCAAAGCCCGGGCGGCCGGCTCCCGGAACCGGCTCCGGGCGAGGCCCGCGACCGAGCACAGTGCGTGCAGCCCGAAGCGTGCGAGGACGAGCGGGCTCTCCGGGACCCGGAACAGTGGGCCGAGCACCGCCCGCGTGAGCCGGTCCCAATCGCGCACGATGGGGCGGAAAAGGCGCCGGTACGCGGGCCCGTCCGCGCCCAGGCCTGCGGCCGTCTCGTCGAGGGAGCGGTGCACGAGTGCCGCGCAGTCCCCGCCGAGCGGGTGGGCGAACGCGACCTCCGGCTGGATCCAGCGCAGGCCGTGCTCCTCCAGCGGCAGCGTGCGGAAGAAGGGGGAGGCCAGGGCCAGCGGGTGGACGCTGGCGCAGACGTCGTGCACGAAGCCGGGCAGCGTCAGCTCCTCGGACCGCAGGCCGCCTCCGGGCGTCCCGGCGCCCTCGAGCACGAGCACGGACCGGCCGGCCAGGGCGATCGTGATCGCCGCGGCGAGGCCGTTCGGCCCCGAGCCGACCACGATGGCGTCGTAACGCACGGGCAGTGGCGTCTCAGCGCGGTTCGGGTGAGGCCATGCGGTCGAAGAACAGGGCCACCATCAGGCCGTACGTGAGGGCGACGGATGCCGCCACCATGGTCATGCGGGTGCTGCGCACGGCCGGCGGCCGCTCGACGCCGGTCCTCACCGCCGCGCCCCAGCGAGGGAACGTGATCCCGTAGATCACCAGGCCGAGGCCGGCGCCGGCGAGCAGCGTCGGTAGGGGGCGGCGCCGCTGGACCAGGCCGTAGATGCCGCCCCAGAGCGCGCCGTAGCCCAGGTGGAAGGCCGTGCCCAGCCCCCACTTCGCGGCCGCAGGCAGGCGCGCCCCGAAGCGCTGGGCCATGCGGTCCACCAGGCGCGGCGCGATGTCCGCGTCCTCGCCCGGCGGGAGGAAGAGCAGCTCTTCGGCCTTGCCGACGAGTGCCTGGACGATGCTCGCGGCCACACCCGCCGCCGCGCCCTCGAGCACGCCGCCGGGCCTGGACCCGGCGCCGCCGAGCCTGGACCCGGCGCCGCCGAGCCTGGACCCGACGGCGCCGGCAGTGCCGGGTTCGCCGCGCCGGGCGCCCCGTGCCCTGCGGCTGCGGGCCGTGCCCCGGCCCGGCCCCACCGCCGCGCCGGGCCGTCCGTGCGCGGCTCGCGCCCGCGCCGCATGCTGTCCCTCGCTCGCCATCGCGCCGCCCTCCGCGGTGGGATCCCACGCCACCCGGAAACCGGGCGGTGCAGGGGCCGGGCCAGCGCGGCGCGGAGGGCCAGCGACCGGCCGGTCAGGGGGCGGCGGCCGGCGCCGCGGCCCGGCGCGACGCATCCGGCCCGGACTCGGAGAACGCCTC
>DASVDH010000080.1:0-2946 GCA_036381195.1 Longimicrobiales bacterium
TCTCGGGCGAGCACGTGCAGGATATCGAGCTGATGATGGCGGGCTCGGTGCTGACGACCCTGCCCGTCATGCTCGTGTTCCTGTTCCTCCAGCGCTACTACATCCAGGGCATCATGCTGGGGAGCGTGAAGGAATGAGGGCCAGGAGCGATCGTTGCCGTCACGGCGCCGGCCTGCGGCGCATGGAGCGGGCCGCGCCCATGCGGCTGGCCTGGCTGGCTGCGTCGGTGTTGTTGGCCATCGCTGCGGCGTGCGGGCCGCGTGGCGGCGGGACGGGCGAGCCGGGCGGCGCGGCGGAGCCCACGCCGGCCGCGGGCCGGGCCGTGCGTGCCGCGGCACCGACCGCGCCCCTTCTGCTGGACGACTTCGAGTCGCCGGACCGGTGGAGCGCCCACCCTTCGGATGGCGTCGAGCTGCGGATCTCGTCCGACACGGGCCGCACGGGCCGCGCACTGCGCCTGGACTTCGACTTCCACGGCGGCTCCGGCTACGCCATCGCGCGCCGCGCGCTGCCGCTCGAGCTGCCGCAGAACTACGAGTTCGCGTTCTGGCTCCGCGCGGACGCGCCGGTCAACGACCTCGAGTTCAAGCTGGTGGACCCGACGGGAGAGAACGTGTGGTGGGTGAACCGCCGCCGCTACGAGTACCCGCGGGAGTGGACGCGCATCGTCGTCAAGAAGCGGCACATCGAGTTCGCGTGGGGCCCGGCGGGCGGCGGCGACCCGGAGCGCATCGCGGCGCTCGAGCTCGTGGTCACGGCGGCGACGGGCGGCCGCGGGACTGTGTGGGTGGACGACCTCACGTTCCGCGAGCTGGAGCCGCCGGCGCCGTACACGCTCACGCCGGTCGCCACCGCATCGAGCCACGAAGGCGCCGGCGCGCCCGCGCTCGTGCTGGACGCCGACCCGGCCACCGCGTGGCGCAGCGCCCCCAGCGACACCGCCTGGCTCGCGCTGGACTTCCTGCGGGAGCGCGAGTTCGGCGGGCTGGTGCTGGACTGGCACGGCCCCGACCACGCGACGCGCTACGAGGTGCAGGCATCGCTCGACGGCGAGCAATGGGAGACGATCCGCGTGGTCGAGAACGGCGACGGCGGCCGCGACCACCTCTGGCTGCCGGAATCGGACGCGCGCCACCTGCGCTTGCGGCTCACGCGGAGCGCGCGCGGGCGGGGCTACGCGCTCGCCGAGCTGCGCGTCCAGCCCGTGGACTGGGCGCCGACGCGCAACGACTTCTTGGCGGCCGTCGCGCGGGACGCGCGCCGCGGCGACTACCCGCGCGCCTTCCTCGGCGAGCAGTCGTACTGGACCATCGTTGGCGTGGACGGGGACACGGCAGAGGGGCTCCTCTCGGAGGACGGCGCGCTGGAGGCGGGGGCGGCGAGCTTCTCGATCGAGCCGTTCATCTACGGCGGCGGCGAGCTGTACGGCTGGGCGGCTGGCGAGGCCGAACACTGGCTCGAGCGCGGCGAGCTGCCGATCCCATCGGTGCGTCGGCGCGCCGGCCCGCTCGTGCTGACCGTCACCGCGTTCGCGGCGGGCGAGCCGGGCGCGTCCTCGCTCTACGCGCGCTACCGCGTGGAGAACCCCGGCGCCACGGCGGCGAGCGCCACGCTCTTCCTCGCGCTCCGGCCGTTCCAGGTCAACCCGCCGTGGCAATTCCTGAACATCGTGGGCGGCGTCGCACGCATCCGCGAGCTGGGCTGGGGCGGCGAGGCGGTGCGGGTGGACGGGCAGCGCCGCGTCGTGGCGATCACGCCGCCGGCCGCGTTCGGCGCCGCGACGTTCGACCAGGGCGGCGCCATCCGCGCGCTGCGTGCCGGCTCGGTGCCGCCGCGCACGGAGGTGAGCGACCCGTTCGAGGCCGCCTCCGGCGCGCTGGCGTACCCGCTCGAGCTCGCGCCCGGCGGCGCGGCGGAGGTCTACATCGCGGTGCCGCTGCACGAGGCCTCGCCCATCGCGATCCGCCCCACGCAGGACGCAGCGCAGGCGCGCGCCCGCATGGACTCGCTGATGGAGGCAGTCGCGGGGGCGTGGGCGGCGGAGCTGGACCGCGTCGAGATCCGGCTGCCGCCCGCGGGCCGCGAGGTCGAGCGCACGCTGCGGACCGTGCTCGCGCACATCCTGATCAACCGGGACGGGCCGGCGATCCAGCCGGGCTCGCGCTCGTACTCCCGCTCGTGGATCCGCGACGGCTCGCTCACGTCCGCGGCGCTGCTCCGGCTCGGGCACCCCGAGACGGTGCGCGAGTTCATCGAGTGGTACGCGCCCTACCAGTTCCCCGACGGCAAGGTCCCGTGCTGCGTGGACCGCCTCGGCGCGGGCCCCGTCCCGGAGCACGACAGCCACGGCCAGCTCATCTACCTGATCGCCGAGTACTACCGGCACACCGGCGACCGCGCGCTGGTCGAACGGCTGTGGCCGCACGTGGCGAAGGCGGCTGCGTACATCGATTCGCTGCGCCACGAGCGAATGACGCCAGAGTACCTCGCGTCCGAGAAGCGCGCGTTCTACGGCATGCTCCCGCAGTCCATCAGCCACGAGGGCTACTCCGCGAAGCCAATGCACTCGTTCTGGGACGACTTCTTCGCGCTCCGTGGATTGAAGGACGCCGCTGCGGCGGCCGCGATACTCGGCAGGAGCGGCGATGCGAAGCGCATCGCGACTATGCGCGACGACTTCCGGCGCGACATCCTCCGCTCCATCGATCTGTCGATGAAGGAGCACGGCATCGACTACATCCCGGGGAGCGTGGAGCTCGGCGACTACGATGCCACCTCGACCACGATCGCCGTGGAGCCGGTGGGCGAGCTGGCCAACCTTCCGGAGCCCGCGCTGCGCAATACCTTCGAGCGCTTCTGGCGCGAGGTCAGCCATCGTCCCGACAGCACCACCTGGGATGCCTACACTCCGTACGAGCTGCGCGCCGTGGGGACCTTCGTGCGACT
>DASVDH010000081.1:0-68576 GCA_036381195.1 Longimicrobiales bacterium
CGCATCATCCCAAGCCAGCTAGGCATAGAAGGCAAGGGATGCCGCCCCGGCGGCGGCCCGCGACAGTCCGGCGAGGTCCCATGGCGCCACAGAAGAACGACGTGCTGCACGGCACGCTCGCGATGCTCGTGCTCAAGACGCTGGCGGTGAACGGGCCGATGCACGGCTACGCAATCACGAACCACATCCAGCGCGCGTCGGCGGAGCTGCTGCGCGTGGAGGAGGGGTCACTGTACCCTGCGCTGCACCGCATGGAGCAACTGGGCTGGCTGCGCTCGGAGTGGGGCGTGACGGAGAAGAACCGCGAGGCGCGGTTCTATTCGCTGACGCGGCTGGGCCGCAAGCAGCTCGCGCTGGAGGAGGAGAACTGGGCGCGGTTGACGGAGGGCGTGGCGCGGGTCCTGGGCTACGCCTGAGCGAGGAGCACGGCTTCACACTCGAGTTGCTGCGCGAGGTCAGCCAGCGGATGAGTCCGCATACGGAGAGAAGGACCCCATGTGGCACCGATTGAAGGCCTGGCTGCGCCGGTTGTGGACCTCGCTGTTGCCGGGACGTGTGGAGCGGGACATCGAGCGGGAGATGTCCTTCCATCTGGCGGAGCGCGCGGACGATCTCCGCGCCGCGGGGCTGAGCGAAGGCGAGGCGGAGCGGCGGGCGCGGGCGCGGTTCGGCAACCCGGCGTTCCAGGCGGAGCTGACGCGCGACGTGCACGTCGTCCGCTGGCTGGACACGTTCGTTCGGGATGTGCGGTACGCGGTGCGCTCGCTGCTGCGGCGGCCGGGCTTCACGGTCACGGTGGTGCTGACGCTTGCGCTGGCGATCGGCGCGAACGCGGCGGTGTTCTCGGTGCTGGACGCCGTCATCCTCCGCCCGCTGCCGTTCCCGGCCGCGGACCGGCTGGTGACCGTGAGCGAGGTGAACGAGCGCACGACGACGACGGGGATTCCGCCCGCGCGGTTGGAGGACTGGCGTCGGCTCAACACCACGTTCGAGGCGATCGACGGCTACTACGTCGAGGACGTGTCGGAGACGTCGGGCGACCTGCCGGAGCGGGTCCGGCGCGCTGTCGTGACTCCGGGGTTCCTGGATGTGTGGGGGATCCGCCCGGTGCGCGGACGCGGGTTCACGGAGGCGGAGCATCGGTTCGGCGGTCCCCGGGCGGTGATCATCAGTGAGCGCTACTGGTGGCGGCGCTTCGGCGGTGCGCCGGACATTCTGGAGCGCACGGTGCGCCTCGGGACGGCGTCGGTCCCGATCGTGGGGGTCATGCCGGCGGACTTCCGCTTCCCGGACCGCGAGGTGGACCTCTGGGCGCCGATCGCCGTCGACGCGCCGTACGCGCAGGACAGGCAGAGCCCGTGGTACACGGTGGTGGGCCGGCTGAAGCCGGGCGTGGCGCCGGCGCGCGCGCGGCAGGACCTTGCCGCGGTGCAGGCGCAGCTCGGCGAGCGGTACCCGGACACGGACCGGGACATTGGCATCGAGGTCGTGCCGCTCAAGGAGACGGCGGTCGGCGCGGTCGGGCAGTCGCTGTGGCTGCTGTTCGGCGCGGTGACGGTGCTGCTGCTGATCGCGTGCACGAACATCGCGGCGCTGCTGCTCTCGCGCGGCGCGAACCGGCGGGAAGAGCTGGCCGTGCGGCAGTCGCTGGGTGCGTCGCGCGCGGCGGTCGCGGCGCAACTATTGACCGAGACGGGTGTGCTGGCGGTCGCTGGCGGCGTGCTCGGCATCGGGGTCGCCGCAGCGGCTTCCGGCGCCCTGCGCGCGGCAGGCGTGGACCTGCCGCGGTTCGACGAGGTGGCGGTCGGCGGGCGCGTGCTGCTGTACACGCTGGCGAGCATGGTCGCGGTGACGCTGCTCTGCGGATTGCTGCCCGCGCTGCGGACGGCCGGCGGGCTGGCGGCGCTGCATGGAGGCGCCGCGCGCGCGCAGGTGTCCGCACGCAGCCCGCTCCAGTGGCTGCTCGTGGGCGCGCAGGTGGCGCTGAGCGTCACGCTGCTCGCGGGGGCGGGGCTGCTGGTGCGCAGCTTCCACGAGCTGTCGCGGGTCGACCCGGGCTTCGATGCGAAGGGCGTGCTGACGTTCCGCGTGAGCGCGAGCTGGGGCGAGACGGCGAACTACGCCGCCGTGGTGCAGCGCATCGACGCGACGATCGACGCGCTGGCGGCGCTGCCGGGAGTGGAGGCGGCGGCCACGTCGGGTTGGGAAATCCCCGGCGTGCCGACGCAGTGGCAGACGACGTTCGAGGTGGTGGAGGCGTCGGCGGACCCCCGGCCGATCGTCGCCGAAGGGCGCGCGGTGTCTGCCGAGTATTTCCGGACGATGCGGATCCCGGTGCTGGCGGGCGAGCCGTGCCGCCGGGCGCCGCCGCCAGCCGGATCAGAGCCGCCCGTCTACGAGATGATGGTGAACCGCGCGTTCGTGGACCGCTACCTGTCCGACCGGCCCTCGCCGATCGGCCTGCACCTGCGGGAGGTGGAGGGTCCGATCCCCGCGAGCCGCATCGTCGGCGTGGTCGGGGACGCGCGCGAGCTCGGGCTCGACCGCGAGCCGGGGCCGACCGTCTACTGGTGCATGAGCGCGCCGAGCCCGATGCCGTACTTCGTGGTGCGCGCGGGGGGCGACCTCGGCGCGGTCGCGCAGAGCGTGCGGCTGCTGATGAAGAAACTCGAGCCGCTGCGCTCGGTTTACGAGATCGCGCCGCTCGAGGAGCGGATCGGCGACGCCTTCGCGGAGAACCGGCTGCGTACGCTGCTCCTGGCCGTGTTCGCGGCGGCGGCGCTGTCGCTGGCGTGCGTGGGGTTGTACGGCACGCTCAGCTACGCCATCAGCGTGCGGCGGCGCGAGGTCGGCCTGCGGCTGGCGCTGGGCGCGCCGCGGCGCGGGATCGTCGGCCACTTCCTCGCCCGGGCGGCGTGCGTGGTCGGCCCCGCGTGCGTGCTCGGGGTCGCGCTCTCGCTCGCATCCTCGCGCCTGCTCTCGGGCATGCTGTACGGCGTCTCGCCGTCCGACCCGGCGACGCTCCTCGGCGTGGTCGCCCTCGTGCTCGCCGTCTCGGCGCTCGCGGTGCTGCTCCCCGCCGCGCGCGCGGCGCTGCTCGAGCCGACGCAGGTGCTGCGGGATCCGTAGCGGCAGTCGGCTTCCTTGACACCCTCGCGCCCCGGCCGGCAGATTGGCCCCGGGGTGTTCGCCCCGATCCTCCACTTGATGCGGATGCGCGCTCGGCACAGGCCTGGCCATCAGGGGCGTCGTCGCCTCGTTTCCATTTTCAGTTAGGTCGCGGGGTCTCCCTGGCCGACCCGGCAGCGACGAACCACGCGGCGCCAGTACGGGCGGCGTGATGTTGTGTCGTCACCGGCTCCTGCGAGGGGCCGGAATCGCGGCATCATCTTCACGCGAGGGCATGAGTTATGGGACGAATCCGACGCAGTCTCGGTGTCACCCTGGCGCTGCTGCTGCTGCTGGCGGCGAGCCCGCTCGCGGCGCAGGGCCCGGCCGGCACGATCCGGGGGCGGGTCGTGGACGGCTCGACGCAGCAGCCGCTGCCGGGCGTCATCGTGAGCGTGGGGGAGCGCACGACGCTCACCGACACGGAGGGGCGGTACCTGATCGTGGGCGTGCCGGCGGGCACGCATACGGTGCGGGCGGCCTCTCTCGGTTACGCCACCGCATCGGGGGAGGTGGCGGTCGTCGCCGGGCAGAGCGCCGCCCTGGACTTCTCGCTCGTCCCGGAGGCGCTCGCGCTGCGCGGGATCGTGGTCGTGGGCTACGGGCAGCAGCGGGCGCGGGACGTGACGGGGTCGGTCGAGCTCGTCTCGGTCGAGGAGTTCAACACGGGGCGGGTGATCAGCGCGGAGCAGCTCATTGCGGCGAAGGTCGCGGGTGTGAACGTGATCGACACGGGCGAGCCGGGCGGCGGCATCTCGCTGCGCGTCCGGGGCGGCACGTCGGTGACGAGCAGCAACGAGCCGCTGATCGTCGTGGACGGCATCCCGCTGGCGATCGGCGGGGGGCTCTCGATGGGCCGTAACGCGCTCAACTTCCTGGACCCGAACGACATTGCGAGCGTGACGCTGCTGAAGGACGCGTCCGCCACGGCGATCTACGGCTCGCGCGGCGCCAACGGCGTCCTGCTGATCCAGACGAAGAGTGCGGCGCGGGGGCCCGAGATCACGTACACCAGCTCCTTCTCCATCTCGACCGTCACGCGCCAGCCGGACGTGCTGAGCGCGGAGCAGTTCCGCCGGGCCGTGCAGGAGCATGCGCCGGAGAAGCTGAGCATGCTGGGGAACGCGAACACGGACTGGCGGGATGCCGTCCAGCGGCGCGGCCAGGGGCAGGAGCATCACCTGGCGTTCTCGGGGGCGACGGACGATCTGGACTACCGCTTCTCGCTGGGGTACCTCGAGCAGAACGGCGTGATCGAGGGCTCGGCGACGGAGCGCCTGTCGGCATCGCTCAACTACGGGCAGCGCTTCTTCGACGGGCGGCTGAGCGTGCGGGCGAACGTGAAGGGTTCGCGGACGAAGGACGCGCTCACGCCGGGCGGCGTGCTGGGCGCGGCGACCACGTTCGCGCCGACACAGCCGATCCGGGATGAGAACAGCCCGTACGGCGGGTTCTTCGAGTGGGAAGACGCGCTGGCGCCGAACAACCCCGTGGCGGAGCTGAGGCTGAGCACGGAGGAGGCCACGATCTACCGGAGCATCGGCTCGCTGGAGGGCGAGTATCGTGCGCCGTTCCTCGAGGGTCTCTCGGCCACGCTGCGGCTCGGCTACGACGTGGCGAAGGGGGAGCGGCTGCGGTTCTATCCGAGCTTCCTGCGCTGGCAGGTGGAGCAGGGCATCGGCGGCCAGGTGAACCGGGAGAACCCGACGCAGGTGAGCACGCTCCTGGAGGCCTTCGCCAACTACACGACGCGGCTGGAGCGCTACGGCGCGGAGGTGGACCTCACGGCGGGCTACACGTACGAGGAGTCGCGCGGCGACTATCCCTCGTTCCTCGCACAGGGGCTCAGCTTCGACCTGCTCGGCCCGAACGGCGTTCCCGCGGCCGCGATCGAGCGCACGTTCCTGACCGTCGAGGAGAGTCGGCTGATCTCCGGCTTCGGGCGGGTGAACCTGACGCTGGCGGACCGCTACCTGATGACGCTGAGCCTGCGGCGTGACGGGTCGTCCAGGTTCGGGCCGAGCCGGCAGTGGGGCACGTTCCCGGCGGCGTCGTTCGCCTGGTGGCTCTCGCAAGAGGAGTTCATGCAGCGGCTCGTGCCGGGGGCCGACCTGAAGCTGCGGCTGTCGTGGGGCGTGAACGGGAACCAGGCGTTCCCCAACTACCGTGCCTTCTCGGACTACGTGATCAGCGATCCCACGGCGCAGGTCCAGTTCGGCGACTCGTTCGTCACGACGATCCGGCCCAGCGCGGCGGACCCCAACATCAAGTGGGAAGAGACGACGTCGTACAACATCGGGCTCGATTACGGCCTGTTCGGCGGCCGGCTCTCCGGCGCGATCGATGTCTACCGGAAGGATACGGAGGACCTGATCTTCACCGTGCCGGTGGCCGCGGGGACCAACCTCTCGAACTTCGTGACCACGAACATCGGGAGCATGAAGAACGAGGGCGTGGAGCTCAGCTTGAGCGCACGCATCCTGGATGGTGCGCTGGGCGGCCTCTCCTGGATCGGCGAGTTCAACGCTGCGTACAACCGCAACGAGCTGGTGCGGATCAACCCGTTCGCCGGCGGCGGTGAACAGATCCTGACCGGCGGGATCGCCGGCGGCGTAGGCAACAACATCCAGGTGCTGAAGCCGGGCTACCCGATCAACTCCTTCTTCGTCTTCCGACACAAGCGGGATGCGCAGGGCCGGCCGATCTACGAGGACACGAACGGCGACGGCACGATCAACGAGCAGGACCTGTACGAGAACGTCAACGGCGACGCGCTCGTCAACCAGGACGACCGGGTGCCCTTCGAGAGCCCGGCGCCGGACTGGATCCTGGGGCACACCTCGCGGCTGGCGTACGGCGGCTTCGACCTGAGCTTCACGCTGCGCGCGCATCTGGGCAACTACGTCTACAACAATGTCGCGTCCAACCAGGGGCACTACCGGGCGTTGCGGGATGGCGCGCCGGACAACCTGCACGCGTCGGTGCTGGAGACGGGGTTCGAGGAGCCGCAATACTTCTCGGACTACTACGTTGAGCCCGCCTCCTTCCTGCGCATGGAGAACCTGACGCTGGGATACAGCTTCACGCGCGCGGGGCGTCCGATGCGGGTCTTCGCCACGGTCCAGAACGTGTTCACGCTGACGGAATACAGCGGCGTGGACCCGATGGCGGGCGTCAACGGCATCGACAACGACATCTACCCTCGCTCGCGTACGTTCAGCGGCGGGATCAGCGTCCGCTTCTGAGCTTCGGCAACCTTGGAGAACGGAGCGACCCATGAACGGAACGATGCACAGGGCGCTGGCCGCCGCGGCCGCCGCGTTGCTGTTGGCCCTGCCCGGCTGCACGGAAACGCTGGTCGAGCCGAAGAGCACGGTGACCGGCGCCAACGTGTTCCGGGACCCCGGCTCGTATCGGGCCTTCCTGGCCAAGCTGTACGCCGGCCTGGTGCTGACGGGCCAGCAGGGCCCGGCCGGCCGGCCCGACATCCAGGGCATCGACGAGGGCTTCTCCCAGTACCTGCGCCAGTACTGGCAGATGCAGGAGCTGCCCACGGACGAGGCGGTGATCGGGTGGGGCGACGCGGGGCTGCCCGAGCTGAACACGCAGCTCTGGTCCTCGCTGAATCAGTTCTTCGCGGCGATGTACGGCCGCATCTTCTTCCAGGTGGCGATGGCAAATGAGTTCCTGCGCGAGACGACCGACCAGAAGCTCGACGAGCGCAGGGTGAGCGACGCCTTGCGTCAGCAGATCCGGCAATACCGCGCCGAGGCGCGCTTCCTGCGCGCGCTCAGCTACTGGCACGGCATCGACCTGTTCGGCAACATCCCGCTCGTGACGGAGGATTTCCCGATCGGGGCGACGCCGCCGCCACAGAGCACGCGTGAGGAGATCTTCGCCTTCGTCGTGGCTGAGCTGAACGAGATCATGGGCGAGCTGCCGCCGCCCGGCGCGGGCGAGTACGGCCGGGCGGACCAGGGCGCGGCCTCGATGCTGCTCGCCAAGCTCTACATGAACGCGGGCGTCTACACCGGCCAGGAGCGCTACGCCGAGGCGCTCGCCGCGCTGGAGCCCGTGCTGAACGGGCCGTACCGGCTCGACGACGACTACCGGCACCTGTTCCTGGCGGACAACCACACCTCGCCCGAGATCATCTTCACGCTGCCGCAGGACGGGCTGAGGACCCAGACCTGGGGCGGGATGACGTTCCTGATCCACGCGCCCGTCGGCGGGGCGATGAGCGCGGCGGACTACGGCATCGACTTCGGCTGGGGCGGGCCGCGCGTGAAGCCGGAGGTCGTGGCGCTGTACGAGGGCGGACCCGGCGGCCCGGACCAGCGGTCCCACCTCTTCTTCACGGAAGGCCAGTCGCTCGAGGTCGCGAGCATCCCGAGCTTCACCGACGGGCTCGCCCTGCCGAAGTACCGCAACGTGACGTCGGCCGGCACGCCGGGCTCCCATCCGACGTTCCCGGACACGGACTTCCCAATGTTCCGGCTCGCGGACGCGTACCTGATGTACGCCGAGGCGGTGTTGCGGGGCGGCGGCGGCAGCCGGGCGCAGGCGCTGGACTACGTGAACCAGGTGCGGGAGCGCGCCTACGGCGACACCAGCGGCAACATCACGGATGCCGAGCTGACGCTCGACTTCATCCTGGATGAGCGGGCGCGCGAGCTGATCTGGGAGGCCCACCGCCGCACGGACCTGATCCGCTACGGCCGGTTCACGGGCGGCGACTACCTGTGGTCCTGGAAGGGCGGGGTGCAGGCCGGGCAGGCGACGGACGCGTTCCGGGACCTGTACCCGATCCCCGCATCGGAGATGCTGGCCAACCCGAACCTCAGACAAAACCCCGGCTACTGACCGCACGGGAGCGCGGGGGTGCAGGGGGCGGGCCGTTCCTCCCGCCCTCCGCGCCTCCGCGCGCACGCCACGAACACTCGAATCCACACCGATGGAGGTCGCCCGCATGCCGATCCACGTCATGATTCGACCCCTCGCGCTCGCGGCGGCGGGCGCGCTGCTCGTCTCGACCCCCGGCTCCGGCCAGGCGCCGCTCCGCGTGGCCTCGCCCGATGGCCGCAACCAGGTCACGGTGGAGGTGCGCGAGGGCGGCCTCTACTACCGCCTGGACCGCGACGGGCGCGCGATCCTTCTGCCGTCCCGCCTCGGCTTCGAGTTCCGTGGCGCGCCGCCGCTGCGGGACAGCCTGCGCATCGTGGGGAGCGCGCGCAACTCGGTGGACTGGACGTGGACGCAGCCGTGGGGCGAGGTCGCGCGGGTCCGCGACCACCACAACGAGCTGCGCGTCTCCGTCGTCGAGGCGGCCGCGCCGGGGCGCCGCTTCGATGTCATCTTCCGCGTCTTCGACGACGGCGTCGGGTTTCGCTACGAGCTGCCGGCCCAGCCGGCGCTCGGCGCGTTCGAGATCATGGAAGAGCTGACCGAGTTCGCGCTGGCGGACGACGCGCGCGCGTGGTGGATCCCCTCGGACCGCCCGCGCCTCGACCGGTCCGAGTTCCTGTACTCGTCCTCGCCCGTGAGCGTACTGGACAGCGTGCAGACGCCGCTGACGATGGAGACGCGGGACGGCCGGACGTTCATCGTGATCCACGAGGCCCACCTGGTGGACTATCCGCGCATGTTCCTGGCGGGCCCGTACATGCAGGGGCGGACACTGCGCGCGGCGCTGGCGCCGATGGCGGACGGCGTGAAGGCGCGGGGCCGGACGCCGTTCGCCACCCCGTGGCGCACGATCCAGCTCGCGGACCGCGCCGCGGACCTCGCGCCCTCCGTGCTGGGCCTGAACCTGAACCCGCCGAGCGTGATCGAGGACACGGACTGGATCCGGCCGATGAAGTACGTCGGCATCTGGTGGGGGATGCACATCGGCACGATGACGTGGGGGTCGGGCCCGAAGCACGGCGCGACCACGGCGAACACGCGGCGCTACATCGACTTCGCGGCCGCGAACGGCTTCGGCGGTGTGCTGGTCGAGGGCTGGAACGTCGGCTGGGACGGCGACTGGATGCAGAACGCGAACGCGTTCTCCTTCACGAAGGCATACGACGACTACGACCTCGAGGGGCTCGCCGCGTATGCGCGGGAGAGGGGCGTCACGCTCATCGCGCACAACGAGACGTCCGGCGGGCTCGAGAACTACGAGCGGCAGCTCGAGGAGGCCTTCGCGCTCTACCGCCGGCTGGGCATCCGCGCGGTGAAGTCGGGGTACGTGATCGACCAGATTCCGGGCGGGCACTCGCACTACTCGCAGGAGATGGTGCGGCACCATCGCAAGGTGATCGAGGCCGCAGCGCGGCACGGCATCATGCTCGACGTGCACGAGCCGATCCACGACACGGGCGAGCGGCGCACCTACCCGAACATGATGACGCGGGAGGGTGCGCGCGGGCAGGAGTACAACGCGTGGAGCGGCGAGGGCGGCAACCCGCCGGAGCACGAGACGATCCTCTTCTTCACGCGCATGCTGGCGGGGCCCATGGACTTCACGCCGGGCATCTTCGACCTGCTGATCCGCAGCGCGGAGGGCCGGCCGCGGCGGCCGGACGAGCCGCGCGTGCGCACCACGCTGGCCAAGCAGCTCGCGCTCTACGTGGTGATCTACTCGCCAATGCACATGGCCGCGGACCTGATCGAGAACTACGAGGGCCAGCCGGCGTTCCAGTTCATCCGCGACGTGCCCGTGGACTGGGAGCAGACGCGCGTGCTGGACGGCCGGATCGGCGATTATGTGGTGGTCGCGCGGCAGGAGCGCGGTGGCGAGGACTGGTACCTGGGCGCGATCACGGACGAGGAGGCCCGCACGCTCGAGGTCCCGCTCAGCTTCCTGACGCCGGGCCGGAGCTACGAGGCGCAGATCTACGCGGACGGGCCGGGCGCGCACTGGCTGGACAACCCGCTGCCGGTCGAGATCACGCGGCGGAGGGTGGACTCGACGACGCGTCTGACGATCGCGCTCGCGCCGGGCGGCGGCCAGGCGATCCGGTTCCGCGCAGTGCCGTGAGCGGCCTGGCGGCGGGGCGCCGCGCGCGCCGGAACCGCGGGAGCGGCTACGGCGTGGTGGGGCGGAGGTCGAACAGGTAGGCCCGGCGCGGCGCCAGCTCGCGGAGCGGCGCGTAGCCGCGGACGCGGCCATCCCCGGCCACGCGCAGCGGCGCGGCGGCGGGCCCGCCGAGCAGCGGTGCCGCCGCGAACCGCCCGGGCCGCAGCGCGCGCTCGGGCGAGGAGAGCGTCACGCCGGCGAGCGGCGCATCGCCCAGGTTGGCGACGACGAGCACGGCCGCGTCCCGGTCCCGCCGCAGGTACGCGGCCACGGCGGGGTGGCTCGCCTCGAGCGGCACCAGCTCGCCGGCGGCGAGCGCGGCGTTCTCCGCGCGCAGGTGGATGAGTCGGCGGTGGAGGTGGAGCAGCGAGCCCGTGTCCGCCTCGAGGGCCTCGACGTTGGCGGTGAACGAGTCCGGCTGGAGCGGCTCCCACGGAACGCCGGTCGTGAAGCCCGCGGCGGGCGCGCGGCGCCAGTGCATGGGCGTGCGCAGCCGCGGGTCCGGCTTGTCCCCCGTCATGCCGATCTCCTCGCCGTAGTAGACGAAGGGCACGCCAGGCAGCGTGAGCAGGAGCGTGGCCGCGAGCTTCGCGCGCGCGACGTCGCCCCCGAGCACCGTGAGCGTGCGCGTCTGGTCGTGGTTGCGCAGGAACGGCGCCCAGCGGCCGGCGGGCACCTCGCGCTGCAGCCGCAGCACCGGGTGGAACAGCCCGCGCGCCGAGCCCGACCGCACCGCGGAGAGGATCGAGTCCGAGACCTCGAACGCGAAGTAGGCGTCGAGCTGGTCCGGGTAGTACGGCAGCATCGCGCCGATGCTGTCCCAGACCTCGCCGACGGTGAACGCGTCCGGCGCGAGCGCGCGGATGTGGGCGGCCAGCTCGCGCAGCACGGCGTGCGTGCCGGGCACGTTCGTGGTCCGGTCGCCCTCCTCGACGAGGTGGCGGATGGCGTCCAGGCGGAAGCCGTCTACCCCCATCTCCCGGAGCCAGAAGCCCACGATCCGCTTTGCCTCCTCCCGGACCGCGGGGTTCTCGAAGTCGAGATCGGGCATCCCGCTCCAGAAGAAGCCGTAGTAGTACTCCGCGCGCACGGGCGAGCGGTGCCAGACCTCGCCGCCCCACTCGTTGCGCGCCCCCGGCCGCGGCGACCAGCGGAACCAGTTCCTGTAGGGCGAGTCCGGGTCGAGCAGCGCGTGCTTGAAGTAAGGGTGCTCGCTGGAGGCGTGGTTCAGGACGAGGTCCACGAGCACGCGGATGCCGCGGCGGTGCGCTTCGGCGACCAGGCGCCGGAAGTCCTCGTTCGTGCCGTAGTCCGGGTCCACATGGTAGTAGTCGGTGACGTCGTAGCCATGGTAGCTCGTGGCGGCCGCGATAGGCATGAGCCAGATGCAGCGGGCTCCGAGGTCGCGGCTGGCATCCGGCGTGCCGTCGTTGATGTAGTCGAGCTTCTGGATCAGGCCATTGAGGTCCCCCACGCCGTCGCCATCGCTGTCGTAGAAGGAGCGGACGAAGACCTCGTAGCAGACCGCGCCGCGTGTCCAGGCGGGCGGGGCCGGGGCGGCCGGCTGCTGCGCGGCGGCGAGGGTGGTGGCTGCCAGCAGGACGGCGGCGAGGGCCGCCGGGCGGCCGAGGTGCATGAGGCGTCCTCCTCGCGGGCTGTGCGTCGCCGCGCCGGGCGCCCCGCGGCGCCGGCGCGGCGGAAGAGTCGAGGGCGTGAGCGGCTCCGTCAAGGAGGGGGCTCGGGCGAGCCGCTCGGCAGCATCGTCATGCCGGGTACGCAGGTCGTGATGCCGGGCGAGACGAAGTCGCGTTTCATCCCGTCCAGCTCGGCCAGGCGTTCGGTCATGGTGTTGAAGTCGCGTGCGACCTGCGCGAACTCGTCGCTGCGGCTGGTGTCGAGGCGATAGCGGAAGTTCCCCTCCGCGACCTCGCGGGTGCCGCGCTCCGCGGAGGCCGGACCGGCGCGGATGGCTTTGCGGCTTTCGGCGCGCCGCCGCCTGCCGATCACCCCCGGAGCACCCCGGGTAACCTGTCCCGGTAACGCCGGCTCAGCCGCACCTCCGCGCCGCTGCGCAGCACGAGCAGCGCGTCGCCGTGGGACCAGGGTCGGAGCTCGCGGATGGCGTCCAGGTTGACGATCGCGGAGCGGTGCACGCGCGCGAACTTCGTCGGATCGAGCCGCTTCTCGACCTCGGCGAGCGTGGCGCGCGCGAGCAGCGACTCCTTGTCGACGTGGAGCCGCACGTAGTTGTCCGCGGCCTCGATCCAGTCGACCTCGGCGGCGCGGACCAGCCGCATGCGGCCGCGTTGGCGGACGAGGAAGCGCTCGAGTGGGCGGGCGCGGCCGCGCAGCTCCTCGAGCATGTTGCGCACGCGGGCCGCGACGTCGTCGGCCCCCGGCCCCTGCACCGCTGCGACCGCACGGTCGAGCGCGCGCGCCACGCGCTCGCGGTCCGCGGGCTTGAGCAGGTAGTCGAGCGCGCGGACGTCGAACGCGCGGACTGCGTACTCGTCGTGAGCGGTGGCGAAGACGACGTGCGGCAGTGGGTCCAGCTCGAGCGCGGCGAGCACGTCGAAGCCGTCGAGGCCGGGCATGCGGACGTCGAGGAAGACGACGTCGGGCCGCGTCTCCTCGATCACGCGCACCGCCTCCTCGCCGTCGCCGGCCTCGCCCACGATGGTGACGCGCGGGTCCGCGGCGAGGAAGCGGCGGAGCTTGGCGCGGGCGGGCGGCTCGTCGTCCACGATGACGACGCGGACGGGCTCAGGCATCGGCGGAAGCTGCGGCGTGTGGCGCGCCTCGGCCGGGCCCCCCGGCAACATGGTGCTGCGATTCCCGGGGCGATGCCATGGCCGGATCGGCCGGGCGATAGGGCAGGGTGATGGTGACGCGCGTGCCGCCGCGGTCCGTGCGGTTCGCGATCGTCAGCGACGCCGCCTCGCCGTAGAGGCATCGCAGCCGCGCCTCCGTGGTCGAGAGCCCGACGCCGGCGCGCAACGCGTCCTCCGGCGTGCAATCGAGGCCCGGGCCGTCGTCGAGCACCTCGATGCGCAGCACCGGGCCGTTTGCGGTTCTTCCCTCGCCCTCGCCCTCGCCCCGGCCCGGGCCAGGCACCGCCGCAGGGCCGGCAGCCGCGGACCCGTCTGCCCCGACCACGCGCGCCGTGACCACCACCTCGCCCCGGCCCGGCCGCTCCGCGACCCCGTGCGCGATCGCGTTCTCGACGAGCGGCTGGAGCAGGAGGACGGGGATGCGGGCGGCGCGCGCGTCGTCGTCCACCTCGACGCGCGTGCACAGCCGTTCGCCGTGCCGCACACGCATGATCTCGAGGTAGATCCCCAGCAGTTCGAGCTCGCCCGCGAGCGTCGTCTCCTGCTCGGGCCCCGCGTCCAGCGCGGCGCGCAGCAGGTCGGAGAGGCGCGAGATCATGCGGTCCGCAGCCTCGATGTCGCGGTACATCTCGGACGAGATCGCGTTCAGCGTGTTGAACAGGAAGTGCGGGTGCAGCCGCTCGCGCAGGTTGGCGAGCTGCGCGCGGCCCAGCTCGGCCTCGAGGCGCGCCGCGCGGATCTCGCGGTCCTTGAGCCCGCGGTACCAGAGGAACCCGTGCACCAGCCCGACGAACGTCGCGTAGTAGATGACCTGGTTCGCCGTCTCCATGGGGATGCGGAGCACCATCGAGCCGTAGTCGTACGCGCCGAGCCCGAACAGCGGGTAGAGCGTCGTACGGCTGACCGCGTTCCAGATGGTGTGCGCGACGGACACGGCGGCCGCGAGCGCGAGATACAGCGGCAGCCGCCGCAGCCAGCGCTCGCGCGTGAGCGGGAAGCGGGTGAGCGCCGGGATCGTCGCGCAGAAGAGCAGCGCGCCGCCCCACGCGGCCGTCAGCTCGTCGATGAGCGGCGGCAGCGCCTGCGCGCTCCCGCGCGCGATCACCATCTCGAGGTACTTGTAGGCGAAGCGCAGCAGCCCGACGGCGGTCGAGCCGGCGAGGATCACCAGAGCCCAGAAGCGGTGGGTCGAGCGCGGGGCGCGGTCACGCGGTGTGCCCACGCTCAGCTCCGCGGCGTCCGCTGACGGATTCGCGTCGTCCGCATCCACGTTTCCTCCCCGCTCACGGCCGCCGCTCGCGCAACGCGAACGCGACGACATGATCGCCGAGGTCCGTGCCCAGCGCGCCGTGCCCGCCGGCCGCGATCACCACGTACTGCTTCCCGTCCGGCCTCAGCCGGAACGTCATCGGCGTGGCCTGCCCGCCGGCCGGCAGCCGGCCCTTCCATAGCTCCTTGCCAGTCTCGATGTCGAACGCGCGCAGGTAGTCGTCCAGCGCCGCGGCGACGAAGACGAGCCCGCTCGCGGTCACGAGCGGCCCGCCCATGTTGGGGACGCCGAGGCGCAGCGGCAACGGGACGGGCGCGAGGTCGCGGATCGTGCCGAGCGGGACCTGCCATGCCTTCTCGCCCGTTTCCATGTCCACGGCCACGAGCACGCCCCAGGGCGGCGGCGTGCAGGGAACGCCGAGCGGGCCCAGCAGCACAGGCTCGCGCTGGAGGCCGTAGGGCGTGCCGCGCTGCGGCGCGTACTCGCCCTCGCGCCGGTCGGGGCCGTGCAGCTCGCGCTCCCACTGCCCGCGCGGGACCAGGCGCGCGGCCGAGGCGAGCCGGTTCATGTTCAGCACGAGCAAGCGGCGGCCCGGGTCGTACGCCGCGCTGCCCCAGTTGGATCCGCCGGCGTACGACGGCACGATCAGCGTGCCCTCGAAGCTCGGCGGCGTGAACGGCCCCTCGTAGCGGAGCGCCGCGAGCTTCTCGCGGCACGCGTTGCGGTCCCACGGCGTGAGCCCCCACGCCGAGTCCGGCGTGAAGCGTTCGGGCAGGAGCGGCGCGGGGTGCGTGGGGAACGGCTGCGTCGGCGACGCGCGCTCGCCCGGCACGTCGCTCGCCGGGACGGCCCGCTCCTCGACCGGGAACAGCGGCTCGCCCGTCTCGCGGTCGAGCACGAAGACGTGCCCCATCTTGGTCGTCTGGATCACCGCGGGCACGAGCCGGCCGTCCAGCGGCACGTCCGCGAGCAGCGGCTGGGACGGCACGTCGTAGTCCCAGAGGTCGTGGTGCACCACCTGGAAGCTCCAGACGACCTCGCCCGTCGCCGCGCGCAGCGCGACGACCGAGTTCGCGTGGCGGTTGGAGCCCGGCCGCTCGCCGCCGTAGTAGTCCGGCGCGGCGCTGCCCGTCGGGACGAAGACGAGCCCGCGCTCGGGGTCGGCGGAAAGCGGCGCCCACGCGTTGCCGCCGCCCGTCTTCGCCGCGGCCTCGGGCATCCATTCTTCCCACGCATCGGACGCGGGCGAGCGCGGGATCGGGTCCCACAGCCACAGGCGCTCGCCGGTGCGCGCATCGTAGCCGCGCACGATGCCGCGCTCGGCGTCGACGCGGCGGTTGTCGCCGATGGCGGAGCCGGTGACGAGGACGCCGTCCACGACCACCGGCGGCGATGTCAGCACGTACTGCCCCTCATCGATCTCGCCCACATCGATCTTGAGGTCCACCTGCCCGCTCTCGCCGAACTCCGCGCACGGGCGGCCGGTGTCTGCATCGAGCGCGACGATGCGCGCGTCCAGCACGGGCAGGAAGATGCGCGCGGCGCACGGCGCGTCCGGTGCGGCCTTCGGATCCGCCCACGCGGTCACGCCGCGCGAGGTCAGGTGCTCGGCGTAGCGGACGGTGAGGTCGAGGCCCGGGTCGTACGTCCATTTTTCCTCGCTCGTCTCCGGATCGAGCGCGACGACGCGGCTGAACGCGGTGCTGAGGTAGAGCGTGCCGCGGAACAGGATCGGCGTCGTCTGGAACGCGCTCTTCCGGGGGTAGGCGGAGCCGTCCGAGACGTCGCCCGTGCGGTACGTCCATGCGACCTCGAGCGCGTGCACGTTCTCCGGCGTGATCTGCGTGAGCGGCGAGTAGCGGGTGCCGCCGGCATCGCCGCCGTACGCGTCCCAGCCGGCGACCGGGCCGGTGAGGTCGAGCGTGACGGCGCGCGGGCTGCGGGCCGCGAGCCCGAGAAGGACGGGGATCGCGATGGCGGCGCTCACGACGAGCAGGGTCATGCGCGCGCGGCTGGTCATGGATCGTCTCCGGATCGCGGGCTCGTGGGCTGCACGTGTCCGAAGTTGGGCGGCGCGGCGGCGTGCGGCAACGCTCGGGGGGCGAGCGGGCCCGGGATCGGGGTGGGCGGGAGGCGCCCCGGGCCGGGCCGTGACAGGCAACGCCGCTCTTGCGCGCCGCTCCGCCGCCTTTCATGATCGGTGATCTTCCCCGACCGAACGAACACGAGCTGGAAGGAACGCCGCGTGGATGCCCACGCCTCCGGCGCTCTGGGACACCGTCATCGCGATCGTGGCGAGAAACAGCGCCGCAGCCGGGCCGCGCGGAGCGGGAGCGCACGGCGCTGCGCGGGGTACGCTTCGGGTCGGGTGCAGAGCGGCCCATCCAGCCGCTCGCCTGGGAAGGAGGAACGTGCAGAACGTCACACCACGCTTCGACGTTGATCTGGAATCGGCGGCGCGCGCGGGACCGCGCCGGCCGGCCGGAGGCGCCGCGTGAGCGCGGGGCTCGTCCTGATCCTGGTGGTCGTGGGCGCCTACGTCGCTGCGCACCTGGCCTCCGAATGGCTGGCGCGGCGGTACCTGATCGTCTCGGGCGCCGAGTACCTGCTGCTGGGCGTCCTGCTCGGCCCGCAGGTCTCCGGCATGATCACGGCCACGACAGTCGGCGACTTCGCGCCGTTCATGACGCTCGCGTTCGGCTGGATCGGCGCGCTGGTCGGCGCGCAGTTCCGGCTGCCGGAGCTGATGCGCATCCCGCGCGTGATGTACCGCGTCGCGTGGCTGGAGGCGGTGTTCTCGCTCGCTGGTGTGGCCGGCATCATGGCGGCGGCGCTGGTCTGGTGGTTCGGGCTCGAGCCCGCCGCGGTGGCCCGGCCGGCGATCGTGCTGGGCGCGATCGCGGTGGCGTCCGCGCCGGCGGGCATCGCGCTGACGTCGCGCAGCATGGGGCAGTCCGGCCCGATGATCCGGCAGCTCTCGGTGGCCACGGCGATCGATGCCGTGGTCGCGATCACGGCGTTCGGGCTGCTGCTCGCGATCACGCACACCGAGCCGCAGTCGGCCATCCGCCCGCCCACGGCGACGGAGTGGGTCGTCGTCTCGATCGCGGTGGGGTTGCTGGGCGGGATCCTGTTCCACCTGTTCCTCGGCCCCGAGCGCAAGGTCGACCGCCTGTTCATCGCGCTGGCCGGCGCGCTGATCCTCACCAGCGGCGCGGCGGCGTACATGCGCCTCTCGCCGCTGCTGCCGGCGATGCTGGTGGGCGCGGTGCTGGTGAACACGTCGCACAGCAGCGTCGAGATCCGCCAGGTCCTCGCCCGGGTCGAGCGGCCGCTGTACTTCGTGCTACTGATCTTCGCGGGCGCGGCGTGGCAGCCGGGCGGCCCCGGCTGGCTCGTGCCGGTGGCGGCGCTGGTCCTGGCGCGCACGGTGGTGAAGCTCGGCGCGGCCCGGCTCGCCGCCCGCTGGGCCGGCGTGCTGCCCGCGCTGGGCCCGTCCTGGGGGATGGGGTTGCTCGGCCACGGCGGCCTCGCCATCGCGATCGCGCTGAACTACCACCTGCACGAGGGCTCGGCACTCAGCAACGTCGTGTTCACCGCCGCGATCGTCTCGGTGTTCCTGAGCGACGTCTTCTCGGCGAGGGTCGTGCGTTCCCTCGTGCGCGCGTACGGTGACCGCGTCCGCGACGCGGCGCGCCGGCTCGCGCAGCCGAGAACGGGGCAGGGGGCCGCATGAGGCGCATCGTCATCCTGCTGCTGCTGTTCGGTGGGATGCGGCTGATCCTGCCGCTCGGCTCCGAGGGCCAGGGCTCGCAGGCGCTGCTGCCGTTCGGCTTCCTGATCCTGGCCGCCTACACCGTCGGCGAGATCGCGGCCGCGATCCGGCTGCCCAAGATCGTCGGATACATGGCCGGCGGGGTGCTGTTCGGGCCGCACGTGCTCGGCGCGATCAGCCTGGACGGGACGACGCGCCTCGCACCGGTCAGCCAGCTCGCGATTGCGTTGATCGCGTTCCTCGCTGGCGCAGAGCTACACTGGAGCGAGCTGCGCGAGCGCGGCAGCGCCCTGCTCAAAATGCTCACGGCAGAGCTCGGCCTCACGTTCGCCGTGCTCGTCGGGCTGATCTACGCGCTGCACGGCATGATCCCGCCTCTGGCGGGCGCGCCGCCGGCCGAGGCGCTCGCGTTCGCGCTGCTCTTCGCGGCGATGGCCGTCGTCCACTCGCCCGCCGTGACCATGGCACTGCTCACGGAGACGGGCGCGCGCGGGCCCGTGGCGCGGACGACGCTCGGCATCGTGCTGCTCGCCGACGTCGCCGTCGTCCTGCTCTTCAGCGCGACGCTCGCGGTCGCGCGTGGCCTCGCGCCGCCCGAGGGCGCGGGCACCGTCGTCGGCGTGGGGACGGTGCTGTGGGAGATCGGCGGCGCGCTGGTCGTGGGTGCGCTGCTGGGCGGCGCCGTCGCGCTGTATCTGCGCTACGTCGGCCGCGAGCTGATCCTGTTCGCCGTGCTGCTCGCGTTCTTCGGGCTCGAGATCGCGCGCCTCGCGCACGTCGAGGTGCTGCTCACGCTGCTGACCGCCGGCTTCGTCGCGGAGAATACGTCGTCACGCGGCGAGGAGCTGCGCCACGCGATGGAGCGCTCGGCCGCGCCCATCTTCGTCGTCTTCTTCGCGCTCTCCGGCGCCGTCATCGACATCGCGGCCGTCGCGCCGCTGCTGCCCCTCGTCCTGCCCATCGCGCTGGTCCGCGCCGCCGGGTTCTGGGCGGGGACCCGCGTCGGCGCGGCATGGGCCGGCGTATCCGGGCCGGAACGGAAGCTCGCGTGGATGGGGCTCGTCTCGCAGGCCGGCGTCGCCATCGGCCTCGCCGCCATCCTCGCCGAGGCGTACCCCGGCCGCGGAGTCTACCTCCAGGGCCTGCTGCTCGCGCTCATCGCCGTCAACCAGATCGTCGGCCCGGTCCTGTTCCGGCGTGCACTGAGCAAGGGCGGCGAGCTGGCAACGGAGGAGAGCGCACCCGAGCCGGCAGCCGCGGCCGCCGCCGTCGCGGTCGAGGAGCCGGCCTGATCGGGCGGCCGCGAAGTCGGCCGCCGCAGGAGCCCGCTGCGCCGGGCCGGGCGGCCGCCTCAGCTCAGGCCCGCTCGCCCCGGTTCCACGGCCGGCAGCCACAGCGTGAACGTGGATCCCACGCCCACCCGGCTCCGCATCGTGACCTCGCCGCCCAGCGCGCGCGCCAGCATGCGGCTCACGGCGAGGCCCAGGCCGAAGCCCGCCGCGTCCGATTCCAGGCGCGTGAACTCGTCGAAGATCCGCTCGTACTCCTCGTCCGGGATGCCCGGGCCGGTGTCCCAAACGTCCACCACGATCCACGGCCCCGGCCCCGGGCCATCCGCGCGCTCGCCGTGCAACACACGGATGCCCACCGCACCGCGCTCCGTGTACTTGAGCGCGTTCGACAGGAGGTTGCCGACGATCTGACGCACGCGCGCGGCGTCGGTCTCGATCGCCGGCAGCGTGTCCGGCAACTCCAATTGCAACTCGAGCCCCGCGTCGTCCGCCTGCTCGCGGTACCATTCCGCCACCTCCCGCAACGTGGCGCGCAGGTCCGCCGGCGCCCGGTGCACCGTGAGCCCGCCGGCTTCCGCCCGTGCCAGCATCAGCAGGTCGTCGAGCAGGCCGACCGCCGTATCGAGCAACCGCCGCGCCCGGGACAGGTAAAAGCGCTGGCCTTCCGTCAACGACCCCTGCACCCCCGCCATCACCAGCTCCACGTAGCCCAGCGCGGCCGACAGCGGATTGCGGACCTCGTGGCTGAACCCGCGCATCAGCTTCGACCGGCTCGCGATCTGCCGCTCCGCCTCGCTGCGCCGCAGCTCTGCCGCCGCCCGCGCCGCCCGCTCCTGCTCCAGCGCCAGGTGCCCCTCGATCCCCAGGCGCCGCAGCTCCGTGACCTCCACCGCCGCGAGCGTCAGCCCGCCGATCCCGCCGCCCGCATCCCTCACCGGCTTCGCCGTCACGTCGAAGTACCGCACCTCGTCCAGCGCCGTCACCCGCACCTCCCGGCGCACCCCACGGCCGGATGCCAGCACCTCCGCCTTCAGCTCGATCAGCTCCGCCACGTCCGCGGGTGGCAGGATCTCGCTGTCGCTTCGCCCCAGGATCTGCTCGATCGTGAAGTTGCGCGGCGGATTGAGCACCCACACGTAGCGGTGATCGGCGTCGCACCCGGCCAGCGTGATCGACGAGCCCTCCAGCACCGCCTGCCACCAGTCATGCCCTCGCGGCGGCCCACGCCAGGAGCCGTCCGCCGCAGAGCCGCGGTCCATTCGGCCCTCCTCTGGACGACGCGGTCCACCCACCCACCCCCGCCTTCTTTTGGACAAAGGGAGCCGGAAACCTACTGCGCGGCCGGGACGCTCGTCAAGCTGTTCGGAATAGTCTCTTCGGGTCGCCCGTCGGCGGCGAGATGAGAAGTGACCCGTTCTGCGTCGCCAGACAGGTAGGATGCCATGCCGATCGATTTTGTAAACATGTCTCGCCGCCAAGCTCGATTGCTTGCGTCACCGGGACGCCTCGGAAGGCGTCCGCTGCGGCGGCAGGCGACGGGTCGCGTGACACGCGGCGGGTTGCACCGGACCCGCACTGCGCCGTCTACGGCGCCGCAGCGGCAGGCGACCGGTCGCCGTGGCGCGCGGCGGGCGCAGCCCGGCCCTCACCGTGCGACGCGGCGGGCGCGGCCCCGGCGCTTGCCGTTGCACCGGCGACGCCGCGCGCCTCGCGCCGCTGCGGCCTCCTGAAGCCGCATCCCGAGCCCCGGCCACGCCTCCCGGCCTGCGCTCGGGCGAGGGTCACGCGGGCCTGGCCTCGCCGTCCGCGTCCGGCGCGTCGGCGGCGAGCATCGCCTTCATCTGGGCGAAGAAGTTCCTGCGCAGCTCGGCGGACTCTTCGGGGGTCAGGCGCGACTTGGCGGATTTCACCTCGAGGAGGTCGGCCGGGATGTCCTCCAGGTAGCGCGAGGGGAGACGCGGCACGAGCTCACCGTTCCTGCGGCGCGCGCGGCAGTAGGAGAGGGTGAGCCGGCTGCGGGCGCGGGTGATCCCGACGTAGAGCAGGCGCCGCTCCTCGGCGAGCGGGTCGCCGTGGCCGGCGGTTTCGGGGTCGGCGGCGGCCTCGATCGAGCGGGCGTGAGGGAGGATCTCCTCCTCGAGGCCGACGATGAAGACGTCCGGGAACTCGAGCCCCTTCGCGGAGTGAAGCGTCATGAGGGCGATGGAAGCGTCGTCCTCGCGGTCGTCCTCGGTGCGGTCCTCGAGGTCGGTGAGCGCGATGCGAGCGAGCGCGTCGGCGAGGCGCGGCGGTGTCCAGGCCTCGTCGAGCGGGCTGGGGACGATCGCCGCGGTACCGCCCCTGACGGGCATCGTCTGGCCCTCGTTGAGCGGGCTGGGTTCGTTCTTGGCTGGCGTGCCGACGACGTCGTCTCCGCCGTCACCCGCGCCCTCCGCGCTGCCGAGCTGGCCCCAGACGCGGCGCTCGAAGCGGGCGATGGAGCCGACCACGTCGCGGATGTTGTCGACGCGGAGGTCGGCGCTGCGCTGGTTCCTGGGGTCGGAGCGGATCGCCTCCTCGATCCCGGTGCGGCGGAGGAACGCCTCGGCCCACCGGGCGATGGGCGGGAGCCCGGGCCCGGGCGGCGCGGCGGCGGCCGCGGCCTCGGCTGCACGCAGCTTCAGCCGTTCGTCCTCCAGCAGGGCGAGGAACTCGGCCACGGCCCGGTGGGCGGCGGCGCCGATGACGTCCGGGCCGGCGGCGAGCAGCGCATCGACGAATCCGATGCGCTGCGCCTGTGCGAGCTCTGCCACCTTCAGGACCGTGGTGCGCCCGATGCCGCGGGCCGGGTAGTTGATGATGCGCCGGATCGCGATCTCGTCCTTCGGGAACACGACAGCGCGGAGGTAGGCGAGCGCGTCGGCCACCTCCTTCCGGTCGAAGAAGGCGGTGCCGCCGATGACGCGGTACGGCATGTTCCTGGCCCGCAGCGCCTCTTCCAGCGGCCGGGACTGCGTGTTCGTGCGGTAGAGGATCGCGAAGTCGCCCCACTTCCGCTTCTGCGTGAAGCGCCGCATCGCGATCTCGTCCGCGACCGTCTCGGCCTCCGCCTCCTCGTGCTCGTGCTCGTAGAAGTCGATCGGCGCGCCGACGGGGTTCTCCGTGTGGAGCCGCTTCGGGTGCCGGTGCGCGTTGCCCGCGATGACGGCGTTGGCCGCGGCGAGGATCCGGCGCGTGGAGCGGTAGTTCTGCTCGAGCTTGATGACCCGCGCGCCGGGGAAGTGTCGCTCGAACTCGAGGATGTTCCCGAGGTCGGCGCCGCGGAAGGCGTAGATGGACTGGTCGTCGTCGCCGACCACGCAGAGGTTGCGGCGCGGGCCGGCGAGGAGGCGGGCCAGATCGAGCTGGACGGCGTTGGTGTCCTGGTACTCGTCGATCATGAGGTAGTGCCAGCGGCGCCAGAGGTCGCGGCGGACCTCCTCGTCCTCCTCCAGGAGCCGCACCGGGAGGAGGAGCAGGTCGTCGAAGTCGACGGCGCCGGCGGCGCGGAGCGTCTCTTCGTAGCGGCCGTAGGCCTGGGCGGCGAGGACGGCGTAGTCGTCGGCGCGGTTGCCGCGGGTCCGCGCCGCGGCGACTTCCCGAGCCGCCTGCTCCGGCGAGACGCGGCGGTTCTTCCAGTCCGAGATGCGCCGCAGGATGCGCTTCATGTCGAAGCGGTCGTCGGCGATCGATACCTCGGCGCACGCGGAGCGCAGGGCGCCGAGCTGGTCGGCGCCGCTGTAGATCGCGAAGCGCTCGGGCAGGCCGAGGCGCCCGCCGTGCGCGCGCAGGATGCGGACGCCGAGGGAGTGGAAGGTGCTGACCGTGACGGCGCGCGCCTCCTTCCCCGCGTACGCCTGCACGCGCTCGCGCATCTCGTCCGCGGCGCGGTTGGTGAAGGTGACCACCACGATCCGCGAGGGGTGCACCTCCTTGCCGCGAATCAGGTGGACGATCCGATGGACCAGCGTCTTGGTCTTGCCGGAGCCGGCGCCGGCCAGGATCAGGCAGGGCCCCTCCGTGTGCAAGACCGCGCTTCGCTGTTGGGGGTTGAGACCAACGAGATAATGGGCGGACGTCGCCTCGACCGTCATGCGCTCAGAGACCGAAGATCTGATTCCGGGGAGGGCGGCAAGATGGGGGTGCGGCCCGCGCGTGACAAGGCGGGGTGGAGGTCAGCTCGGCGGCGGCGAGAGGGGTCAGGTCCTGGACTCCGGGCGACGATGGCGGTCATGACGAGAATCTGCGGGCCTCGCGGGATCGTGCGTCGCCGTTATGGGGGCAGCTCGGGAGGGGCGGGCTGGATCTGCACGAAGACGGCCGCTGCGCGGGACGCGGGAGGCGCGCTGCGGCGTGGAGGGCGGCTCGCGAGAGTGGGTTGGATCCGCATTGCGTCGTATCCAGCGAAATGTGCTGCGCGCCCTCGTCCTCCCAGGCGGATCGGCAGGGTGGGTCGGATCTGCGCGATGGCGGATGGTCGGCGGCTACGCGGGCATGGATGCGGCACACGGGCATGGATGCGGCACGCGGGCGGGCATTGACGCGGTGCGGGGATAGGCATCGACGCGGCGGGCCGGGCAGCATCGATGCGGCGGGCGGCGTAGGCATCGACGCGGCATGCGGGCAGGCATCGCGCCGGGCGCGCCGGGCAGGCATCGAGTCCGGGACGGCGCGCGCGCATCGAATTCGAGGCGCCGCGTAGGCGTCGACGCGGCGGGCGACCATTGCCTGCCGGCATGCGCCTCTTGCATGGGAAGTTTGCCGCCTCCGGTGCGGCAGGCTTCCACGGCAACCGTGGTCGACTCGGAGCGACGGACCTTTGCCGCACCGGACGCGGCGAACTTCCAATAGCTTGCTGACTTGCGCGACGACATCGGCGGTTTGCCGCGGGAGGCGGCGCCGGGGGGCGGGGCTCGTCGAGATGCTTGCTCCCGCCCGCGAAGCGGGCGAACACCCCTCCCCCGGGCCGCGGCGCCGCGAGCAGGGCTCATTGGCCGGCGCCTCCGAATAACGCCCGCGTCAACTGCACGAGCAACGCTTCGGGCGTGCGAACGAGCTGATGCCAGGTGACGCGGATCACGCGATAGCCGGCGGCGGCCAACGCGAAATCGCGCCGCCGATCGGCCGCGATGCGTCCGCTCGTCGAATGGGATGCGTTGCCGTCGACCTCGACGACCAGCTTCTCGCGGCGCCAGACGGCATCGACTTCGAAGCCGGCGACGGTCGCGTTCGTCTCGGGCGCGTGAATGCCTGCCTTACGGATGAGCGCCAGGAACGTCCGCTCGGCCTTGGAACGCGTGATCGTCGACTCTCCGGTTCCGAGCAGCGCTCTCAGCCGTGCGCTGCCGCGATGAGCAGGGTGCCGCTCCGCCATCTCGCCCAACTCGGCCGGCGTGGTCAGCCGCATTCCGAGTGCTTCGACCGCCGCCTTCTCGAGATCCCGGGCGGCGATGGCCGCCGCGAGGTCGAGCAGCGTGCGTGCGGGCGTGGTCTGCCGGACCCCATCCAGCGTCGTGATCTCATCGGGCCGAATGTCTCGAATCCGGTGGATGCGGATGCCGGGTCTCCGCCGGTCACCGCGGGCGAGGATCACGTGGACATGAGCATTGGCGCTGTCTGCTGGGGCGAATTTGTGCAGGCTGGCGGCGGTCTGGTGGCTCACCGCCGCATCGATACCGCACGCGAACAACGCCGCCAGGGCCCGGCCCTGCGCCGAGAGTAGGAAGGCCCACGGCATACACGCCACGGTGCAGCGGCACGAGCAGCTTGCGGGCGATTCGCCGATCCACCGTGTCGGGCGGAACGCCGGCTGCGACCAGTTGGGCGCGTGTGACGACGCCGTGTTGCGTCGCGGCCAGGCAGAGGATCGCCTCGGTCGCCGCCGAGTGGCGGAGTGCTGCCGGCCCGGTCGCGCCCGGCCCGGGCGGCGAGCACGGCATGCCCGCAGGAGTGGCGTCTGGCGTTCGGACGGGGTTGACCATGGTCCGTTCCCTTTCCGCGGGCAGCGCGACCGGCCAGACTGCTCCGCGCGCCATCGCGGTCGTTGGCGGCCTCGATCGAGGCGGCGTTCGGGTGGCCCGGGCGTCACGCGCGGAACCCAGATCGTGACACCATCGGTGTTGACCCGGTCGCGCCGGCGATCGTCCCCGTGACCGATGCATGCGAAGCCGGGGCGAGGCCATAGGTGGCGGGGACAGGCGAGACGATAAGCCAGTTTCACTCGATCGTGATCGGCACGCCGCGCCCCGAGGGCTCGGGCGTCGGCGTCGGGGCGGACAACTCCGGGCACGCATCCCCGCGCGCACGCACGGCGGACGCACGCACCTCCGCGGCCGGTCCACGGCGGTCTACCGCCGCCTCGCGGATCCCGGGCCGGATCAGGCTCGCACTGCGGGCGCACGCGTCGGAGAATGTCGTCGGGCCTGGACGGCCGCCGAGCTGCATCGGCACGGCGGACGTCCACTATCGGCCCCAGGCGTTCCCTAGTATTGGAAGATCACCGCGTCCGGTGCGGCGGGCTTCCACCACGGTCGTGCGGGGCGCGGGCTGACGGGAGTTCGCCGCGGCCGTCGCGGCGAACCTCCAACGCGCCGCTGAGTTGGGCGGGAGCGCGGGCGTTTTCCCGCACCCATCGCGGCGAACCTCCACCACAGCGCTGGCTCGGGCGAGGGCGTCCGCGGTTCGCCGCGCCCGTCGCGGCAAACCTCCACCACATCGCTGACTCGGGCGACGACGTTGGCGGTTCGCCGCAGGCCAGCGACCGGCGGGAGCCCCAGACCGCCGCCCCCGCCCCCGGCCGGGCGGTGGGGAAGGTCGAGGCAGCACGCGGCCGTCCGGACGCCGCCCCGCTCCGCGCGCACGGCCGGCGGGCGGGCGGTGCCGGCGTCGGGCGAGCGCGCGGTTTCGAGGCGAGGTCGTTGCCGCTCCTCGCCGCGACGGCGCTGCGCGAGCGGCTCGCCGCGCGGCGCGCCGGCGCACCACATCCCCCTCTCCATCCGACCTCCCGGCCGGTCTCGAACACCGCATCCACCGCCGCCCATCTTTGACCCGCCCGCAAGTCCGGCCATAGAATCCCGCACGGACACCCGACCGGAATCCAGCCGCACGGAGCCGGACGATGACGGAACAGCGGAGCGGCGCCGCGCCGGGAGGCCACGCGCCCCGGGCCGCGGGCGCACCTGGCGGCCCGGCGCGATGCGCGCCGGCTGGCCGCGCGCCCCGCGGCGCGAGCGCGCCCGGACGCCGAGCGCGACGCACGCCCGCCGGACACTCCCCACGCATGCAGCGCACGGCGACCCCCGCAACTCGCGCGCGCATCCGCGCCCGCGCCCTCGCCCGCACGCTCGTCGGCACCAGCACCCTCGCCCTCGCCCTCGCCTCGGCCCAGGCGGCTGCGCAGCAGCCGCCGCAGAAGCCGATGCCGCTCGAGGTCGAGTACTCCGCCGAGTTCCGCTGGCTGAACAAGCCGGTGCTCGCGAGGCGCATGCTGGACGACATGTCGGATCCGGCGACGTGGCGCTTTCGGGGCACGGGCAGGCTCACGCCGCTGCGCGACGCCGGCCCCGGCGGCGTGCCCGCGCTGCGCGTCGACGTGGACATGTACCGCGACGAGCCCGCGCCCACACGCAACGGGCTCTCGTCCGTGAACCTGCGCCGCTCGTTCGCCGGCGGAGACTGGAGCGGGTACAACCGCATCTCGTTGTGGATCCGGCCGGACGTCTCCGGCTTCCCGATGCTGCCGCTCCAGATCGTGCTGCACAACGAGGGGCGGGAGAAGGTGCCGGATGCCTACTACCGCGAGGGCATCCACTACGTCACCCTCCAGAACGGGCGGTGGCAGCGGGTGGTGTGGGAGATCGAGCCGCTGCCGCGCGATCGCGTGACGGCGATCGAGATCGGCTACTGGGTCAACAAGATGTTCGCGGACCCGGGCGACCGCGTCGCGTTCGAGATCGCGGGGCTCGAGCTGGAGCGCGTCGAGCCGGACCACTACGAGGGCTGGAACGTGGCGCCCGGCAGGATCGCGTACAGCCACACCGGCTACGCGTTGGGCGGGGAAAAGACCGCGCTGGCCAGCGGGCTCGCGGCGCGTGAGTTCGAGCTGATCCGGTTGGGCGACGACGCGCCGCCACGCGCCGGCGGCCCCGGCGCTCCGCGCGCAGCCGCGGCTCTTCGCACCGGGGCTCCTACGGCTCCGCGTGCCGACGCCGACACGGCTCCGCGCGCAGCCGCCGCCGGTCCTCTCCGCACCGGCGCCGCCGCCGCCTCGCGCGTCGGCGATCCCGTCGCCCATCACGCCGCCGCCCCCACGGCGGCCGCGTACCAGGCCAGCTCCACGGAGGTCAACGCGCCGAACGTCGTCGTGCTGCGCAAGCCGGTGCGTACGGTCCACACGCGGCTGGGCGAGTTCCAGGTGCTGGACTTCTCCGAGGTGCGCACGCCGGGCCGCTACGTGCTGCGCGCCGGCGATGTGCGCACGCAGCCGTTCCGCATCGACGCGGATGTGTGGCGTGGCACGATCTGGAAGGCGATCAACTTCTTCTTCGGCGAGCGCTGCGGCTACGCGGTGCCCGGCTCGCACGGCGTGGACCACGCGGACTGGCTGGCGACGCACGGCGACCTGCGCATCGTGATGAACGGCGGGTGGCACGACGCGGGCGACCTCTCGCAGGGGATGGTGAACACCGGCGAGGCGACCTACGCGATGTTCGCGCTGGCGGAGCGGCTCCAGGCGCGAGGCGAGGATCCCGTGCTGTTGGGGCGGCTGCTGGAGGAGGCGAAGTGGGGGCTGGATTGGGTGCTGAGGGTCCGCTTCCCGGGCGGCTACCGGATCGGCTTCGCGAGCAACAACATCTGGACCAACGGCATCATCGGCGACGCGGACGACCGCACGCGTGAGGCGCTGAACAACCCGAACGTCAACTACATCGCCGCGGCGGCCGCGGCCATCGCGTACCGCGTGCTGAAGGACCGCGAGCCGGAACTGGCCGCGCGTGCGCTGCGCATCGCCGAGGATGACTGGCGGTACGCGATCGCAGGCGTCGAGGGGCCGGAAACGTGGAGCACGCCCGCGTACCGCGCGATGCCCATCGAGCTGGCGGGCATCGGCATCACCGCGTCGCTGGAGCTGTGGCGCGCCACGGGCGGCCGGCAGTACGCGGAGAAGGCAGTCGAGTTGGCGCGCATCATCGTCGAGTCGCAGCAGAAGAGCTTCATCGGCACCGAGCACCCGCTCGCCGGCTTCTTCTACACCGGCCCGGGCAGCGACACGCTGTTCCACCAGTTCCACCGCGGCAACGACCAGGCGCCGATCGTCGCGCTGGCACAGCTCGTGGAGGCGTTCCCCGACCACCCGGACTGGATGCGCTGGTACGCGACGGTCGCGCGCTACGCGGAGTACCTGAAGGCGGGCGCGCGCACGATGGCGCCGTACGGCGTGCTGCCCGCATACGTCTACCGCGACACGGACCATCTCAGGATGACCGCGGACCTCGCCCGCTACCAGGCGACGCCGGAGGCGTACCGCGCGCAGGTGCTCGAGGGCATGCCGCTGGGCGATGGCTGGTACCTGCGCGCGTTCCCGGTCTGGTTCGCGCGGCGCGGCAACTACGGCGTGCTGCTCTCGCAGGCGAAGGCGCTGTCCGCCGCCGCCCACCTGCGCGGCGACCTCGAGGCCGCGGAGCTGGCCGAGACGCAGGCGCAGTGGATCGTGGGCCGCAACCCGTTCACCCAGAGCACGATGATCGGCGAGGGCTACGACTGGGCGCAGCAGTACAGCGTCTCGTCCGGCGACATCGTCGGCGCGCTGCCCGTGGGCATGCAGACCCGCGGCGCGCGCGACGTGCCGTACTGGCCGCCGTCGAACATGTACGTCTACAAGGAAGTCTGGGTGCATCCGGTCACGCGCTGGCTGTGGCTGATGCGCGACGTCGCGGGCCCGGCGCTGCTCGAGGGCCGGGCCGCTCCGGGCACGAGGACCGTCGAGCTGGTGGAGACGGCGACGTCGCGTGCGATCGCCCTCGACGCCGCTGCCGACGGCGCGTTCCGCGCATTCGTCCCCGCGGGCGAGTACATCCTGCGTGCGGCGGGCTTCGAGACACGCGTCGCGCTGCTGCCCGGCGGCACGCACCGCGTGGACCTCCGCCCGGGCCGTGCGCTGGACTTCAGCATCGACGCGGAGACGTCCGCGAGCGGCGATGTCACGATCCGCGTGACCGCGCGTGGCGATGGGCCGCACGTGTTCGCGCTGCGCGTGGAGAACATGGACGTGGACGCGCGCGAGCGGGCGGTCACGCTGCGGCCGGGCGCGGCGCGGACGGTGGAGTGGAAGGGGAGGATGATCGCGCGCGACGAGCCGTGGGTCGCCGTCGTCGTCCCTGATGGCGATCCTGCCCAGCGGCGGGACGCGGTGGGCGCGCTCCCGCGCTACCGGATGGCTGCGGCCGAGGAGGCGCAGTGACGGGGAACGAGCACGAGTACGAGTACGAGTACGAGTACGAGTACGAGTACGAGTACGAGAGCGGGAACGAGTACGGGAGAGAGAGAGCGAGACCGGGAGCGAGAGCGTGAGCGGGAACGTTTACGGGCACGGGGACGGGGGGCTGCGTGGCGGCCCGCCGATGCGAGCGCATGGCGGGGCGCTGCTGGAGTGCCAGCGCCACCTCTTCTCGCTGCCGGACGACGTGCACTACCTCAACTGCGCGTACATGTCGCCGCTGCTGCGGAGCGTGGAGGAGGCGGGGATCGCGGGGATCCGGCGCAAGCGCCTGCCGAGCGAGATCGTGCCGGCGGACTTCTTCGCGGACCGGGACCGCGTGCGCGCGCTGTTCGCGCGGCTGATCAACGCACCGGATGCGTCGCGCGTCGCGCTCGTGCCCGCGGCGTCCTACGGGCTGGCGGTGGTCGCGCGTAACACGCGGCTCGGGAAGGGGCAGAACATCGTGGTCGTGGAGGAGCAGTTCCCGTCCAACGTGCACGTCTGGGCGCGGCTGTGCCGCGAGGCGGGCGGCGAGCTGCGCACGGTGCGGCGGCCGGAGGGCACTGGCGCGGGCGCTGCGTGGACCGAGCGCGTGCTGGAGGCGATGGACGAGGCCACGGCCGTCGTCGCGATGCCGCAGGTGCACTGGACCGACGGCACGCGGTTCGACCTCCTTCGCATCGGCGCGCGGGCGCGGGAGCTGGGCGCGGCGTTCGTGATCGACGGCACGCAGTCCGTGGGCGCGCTGCCGTTCGACGTGCAGACCATCCGGCCGGATGCGCTGGTGTGCGCCGGCTACAAGTGGCTGCTCGCGCCGTACGCGACCGGCGTGGCGTGGTACGGCCCGCGCTACGACGGCGGCGTCCCGCTCGAGGAGACGTGGATCGCCCGCGAGGGCAGCGAGGACTTCCGCTCGCTCGTGCACTACCGCGATGCGTACCAGCCCGGCGCCGTCCGCTACGACGCGGGCGGCTCGCCGAACTTCATCCTGGTGCCGATGCTGGCGGCCGCGCTCGAGCAGGTGCTGGCGTGGACGCCGGACGCGATCCAGGCGTACTGCGCGGCGCTGACGCGCGAGCTGCTCGAGGAGGCGGCGGCGCTGGGGTACGGCGTCGAGGAGGAGGCATGGCGCGCGGCGCACCTGTTCGGGCTGCGCATGCCCGTCGGCGTGGACCTCGCCCGCGCGCAGGCGCTGCTGGCCGAGCGGCGGATCAGCGCGTCGCTGCGTGGCAGCGCGCTGCGGGTCTCGCCGCACGTCTACAACGACGAGCGCGATATCGATGCGCTGCGGACGGCGCTGCGCACGATCGCCGGCGCCACGTGATGGATCGGATGACAACCGCCCCGTGCAGGGACCTGCACGGGGCGGGAGAGAGTGTGAGGGCGCCGGCGCCCGCAGGCCGCGCCGCCGATCCCCCGGCAGCGCGGCGGCGGGCACGGCATCAGCTCCCGAGCGGGTTGCACGGCGCGCTCATGCGTCGAGCCGCGCACTCGTTGGCCGGGACGATCATGCTGGTGAAGATCACGTCGCCGGGCCGATCGAGCGGGAGCGTGTCCAGCCGGTCGTAGCGCCGGGCGTCGATCCAGCGCGTGCCGTTGCGCCACATGAGGGAGTACGTCCGGTTGTACAGCAGCTCGGTGATGAACTCGTCGTCCGAGCTGGCGGACGTGAGGCCGCTGGGCCCGAGCCCGCCCGCGTGCTGGCGGATGAGGTCCAGGTCGGCGATGGCGCCGTCCCGGTCACCGGTGTGCCAGCGGATCTCCGCGCGCAGGAGCAGCAGCTCCTCGTTGTCGATCCACGGGATGTCCGCGCCGGGGTCGGCCTGCTCCGGGTTGCTGGCCGAGTTGTAGAGCACGGGCTTGTGTGTGGCGCTGAGGCCGGCGAGCTCGCGCCTGCGCCCGGCATCCCTGACCTTGCGGGTCAGGCGGAGGTCCGGCGTCCCGTCCGGCCGCGTCTGCGCCCCGCTGACGATGGACGAGTGCACCCAGAGGCGGTCCGACTCGAGGTTCTCGGAGATCGGGTTGGAGGGTTCGTCCGCCGCCCCCGTGTAGCCGTAATAAACACCCGTCGCCAGTGATGCCGGGAGGCCAGCCGTGGTGACGAACGACGCGGCGAGGGCCGCGCTCGCCTCGTCCCAGCACGGCGCGCAGTCGACGAACGTCGCGCGGTGCACGAGCACCTTCGTCGCGAGCGCGCGGTTGAACTGCGCGAACGTCTGGGGCGTGGAGAAGCCGGCGAAGCCTGGCGCGACGGGGAAGGGGAACGCGGCGCCGCCGGCCTGGAGGTCGGCGTAGGCCTCGTCGAGCAGGTCGGAGACCGCCTCCATGGCGGCCGCGAAGGACACGAACGGGGCCGGGTCCGCCTCGAGCGACCGGTCCACGTCGATCGGGATGCCGTACTCGCCGGTCCGCACGGCAAGGCGGTGCAGATGCCAGGCCTTCATGGTCTTGGCGAAGCCGGCCGATGCCCGGATCTCTTCCTCCGTCAGCCCGGTGGCGTTCTCCAGCGCCGCGAGGTAGGTGTTGATGTTGCGGATCGCGGCGTACTGGCCGAGCCAGATGCCGCCGTGACGGCCGGAGGGATCGGGCGGCCCGTGGACCTGCTCCTCCCACTCGCGCGGGTCGTTGCCCAGCAGGTTGTAGCCCTCTCTGCCGTAGATGGCGTAGAAGATGATCTCGGTCCCGACGTCGTTGAACGCCTGGGCGAAGATCCCCGTGGCGGCGCGGGCCAGCACGGACCGGGTCGGCGAGGACGTGAGCTCCTCGACCGTGGGTGCGTTGGTGTTCACGACGTCGAAGTCGCTGCAAGCGCCGAGCGCCAGGGCGCCGGCGAGCATTCCGATCCAGGCGGAGCGACGGGCCGCCCGGTTGGTCGAGTCGGTCATCGTCGTCATCAGAACCCCACCGTGATCTCGAGGAAGAAGGCGCGGCTCGGAGGATACGGCGCGATGTCCAGGTTCGAGCGGATCGCCGCCGGGCCGAAGTTGGCGACCTCGGGATCCAGTCCGCTGTACTTCGTCCACATGAGGACGTTGCGGCCGCTCAGGCCGAGCCGCAGGTCCCGCACGCCGATCCCCATGCCCGCGTAGAGCGATTCGGGGACATCCCAGGTGATGGACACCTCGCGCAGCTTCACGAACGTTGCATCTTCGACGTACGGCTGGTGCACGCCATCTCGCCGCGCAGCAGCCCGCCGCTCGAATGCCGGGGTCCCGTAGTCGGGCGAGGTTTCCTGCGTGTCGGACAGGTACTTCGTCAGGTTGATCGCGTTGCCGCCCTGCTGCCAGTCCAGGGTGCTGCTGAAGCCGAGCCGGCCGAACGCGACGTCATTGACCAGGCCGACGCGGAAGTCCGGCGCACTGTTGCCCACCTGGACCTGCCGCGAGGTGACGTTCCCGTCCTTGTCGTAGGCGAGCGCCACGATCTGCGTGATGGGCTTGCCTTCCTCGACGTAGGTGCGTCCCAGGTTGCCGAACCCCGATCCGGTCGGGTAGAACGGCGGCAAGCCGGCCAGGTCCACCACCTCGCTGGTGTAGCGGGTGAAGGTCGCACGCGCGACCCACAGCGCGTCCCGGGTTTGGATCGGCGCGTAGCCCAGCGCGATCTCGAAGCCGTCGTTGCGGAGCTTTCCGCCGTTGAAGATCTGCTCGGCGTAGCCCGTGGACGGCGCGGGAACCCGCTCGAGCAGGAGGTTCGTGGTGTTGCGCGTGAAGGCCGTCAGCTCCCAGGTGAGGCGGCCGTTCATCATGAAGCCGTCGATGCCGACCTCGACCTCCTTGACCCGCTCCGGCTCCACGACGGGCGATCCGGCGGTGGCCGACACCGCCACGCCCTTCTCTCCGCCGATCTGGGGCGTCTCCAGGTCCGTGTACTTCATGCCGAAGAGCGGCTGGTTGCCCGTCTCGCCGTAGGCCGCGCGCAGCTTGATCTCGCTCGCGTTGCCCAGCAGCCCCGGGATGCGGTACGAGCTCGACAGCTTCGGGAAGACGTAATAGCGGCCCGCATCGCCGTTCACGCTGCTGCGCTCGGCGCGCAGCCCGCCCAGGATCAGCAGCCGCTCATCCAGCAGTTGCAGCTCTTCCTGGAGATAGACGGCCAGTGTCCGCTCCTCGGACAACGACTCGTCCGTCGTGGTGAAGGTGCCCTGGTCCACGTTCCGCTGACCCGGCAGCAGACCCTGCGTGCGGATGAGGTGCGTGTGCAGCCGCTGGTCCTCGTACTGGAGGCCGAATGACGTGGTCGCCGTGAAGGAAGGCGCCAGGAAGGTGTGGATGGCGTTCACGTTCCAGTTGTAGAACAGGCTGCGCCCTCCGCTCTGGACCGCCTCGCCCGGCCGCGTCTGGGATTGCTCGAAGAACAGCTCGTTGGGCGACCAGACGTCGTTCTCCTGGTCGAATGCGTCGATCCCGCCACCGACCACGAGGCGCAGGGCCTGGTCGGCCCGCTGCATCGCGTCCCAGCTGAGCCGGATGCCACCCGTGAACCGGATCGTCTCTTCGAGGTTCACGCCCAGCTCCGTGTGCTGGATCGGGTTCGCCTGCACCCCGATGTCCTGCGGCGGCGTCGGGAACGAGCCGTCCGGGTTGCGCCGCGTCAGGTCGATGAAGCTCGGGATGTAGGCGATGGCGTAGCCGTGGCAGCCGAAGTTGTTGCAGTTGTTGTCCCAGCCCCGGTCGTTCTCGGACCGGGCGAACGCGGTCGAGACCTGGATGTCCGTGCGGGTGCCCAGGCGCTGATCGAGGTTCGCCCGCAGACTCTGCCGCGTGGCGAACGTGCCGCGCTCGATGCCCTCGTCATGCTTCCACGCGCCGGACACGTAGTAGCGCGTGGCCTCCGACCCGCCGCGCACGGTGGCGATGGTCTCGTAGGAGGGGCGCCGGTTCGAGTAGACTTGTGCGTAGTGGTCGTAGTACGGGCTCTGATTGCCCTGAAAGAACGGACGCGCGCTCTCGCCGTACTTCGCCACCGCCTCGTCCAGCGTCCAGCGCCGGAAGGACAGGAGTCGCAGCGGAGTGAAGACGCCGACCCGCTGCGTCACCTCGACCTGCGGCGGGCCCGCCTGGCCTCGCTTGGTAGTGATGATGACGACGCCGTTGGCGGCCTTGGAGCCGTAGATCGCCGACGCCGCGGCGCCCTTGAGCACCTCGATGCTGGCGATGTCGGATGGGTTCAGGTCCGCGATGCGGTTGACGGGGTCTGCCTCCAGCTCCGGGCTCGCCGCGGCGTTGACGTAGCCGCGGCCGCTGGGGATGCTCGCGTTCGAGTAGATCACGCCATCCACCACGAACAGCGGGTCGAAGCTGCCGAGGATGGTCGAGTTGCCGCGGATCTGCATCTGGATGCCGCCGCCCGGCGCGCCCGAGTTCGTCTGCAGGTTCACACCGGTGATCTTGCCGGCCATGGCGTTCAGCGCCGTCGGCGAGGAGACGCGGCTGACTTGCTCGCCGGAGACGTAAGCGATGGATGTCGTGGCGCTGCGCCGATCGATCGTGGTGGCCTGACCGGTCACGACCAGGGCATCGAGGTTCAGGACGTCGGTCTCGAGCCCGACCTCGATGGACTGCGCATCGGGCTCGACGGCGACCGTGGTGGACCGGTAGCCGATGGTGGAGAAGCGCAGGCTGATCCTCCCGCTGGGGACGCCGACCAGCCGGAAGCGCCCCTCTGCATCCGACAGCACCGTTTGGCGCGTCTCGGTGACGGTCACGGCCACGGACGGCAGCGGCCTTCCGTCCATCGCATCGACGACGCGGCCCGCGATGACGCGCTGTTGCGCCGACAATGCGGCTGGCCAGAGCAGGGTGAGCAACGCCAGGTGACGCGCGAGTCGCTCCATGCAGCACCTCCGGATGTGGTGGGACTGAGGGGCCGCGGCACTGCGCGGTCCCGGGGGGATGACGGTTGTGAGGCTGTGTTAATAGAGACGCGTCTGCCGCCAGAAATCGGACGCCCGGACCGTGCGGTGGCGGGCGCCCGCATCGGACGCCGCCGCGGCGAGCCGTGCCAGTTGGCGCGCACCGGCGCCAACTGGCCCACACACGCTCCTAACCTGCCGGTGTCCGAGGCGCGGACGCGGGCCGCGGGGCGGGGAGGGCTCGCCGCGAGCCCTCCCCACCCCGTTCAGTCCCTGGTGCGGCGGAACAGGTAGATGACGGCGCCGGCGACCAGTGCGATGGCCCCTGCCAGGAGGTTCTGCCAGCTCGCGCTGGAGAGCAGCGCGAGCGAGAGCCCGAGCGCGAGGATCGGGATGGTCGGGCCGCCGGGCAAGCGGATGGCGCCGGGGCGGTCGCCCATGCGGCGCCGCAGGATCGGCACGGCCGCCGCCGTGCCGATGTACGTGGTGAGCCGCGCGATGATCGAGAGCATCGCGAGCTGCACGAAGGAGCCGGTCACCGCCAGGATCAGCGAGATCGCGGACAGCGTGATGATCGCGGCGGCGGGCGTACGGTAGCGCGGGTGCACGCGCGCGAGCACGCGCGGGCCGTACCCATCCGCGGCGAGCGCGTAGAGGTAGCGCGGCCCGACGAGCACCGTGTTGCTGACGTTGCCGCCGATCGAGATCAGCGCCCCGACGGTCATGAGCAGCGCGCCGGCCGTGCCCATGAACGTGCCGGCCGCCTCGGCGACGGGCGAGGCGGACTCGGCGACGCCGGGGAGGGTGCCGAGGGCGACGAGCTGCACGGCCGTGTAGAGCACGGTCACGATCGTGATCATGGCGAGCAGCGCGAACGGGACGTCCCGCTGCGGGTTCTTGTACTCGCCCGCGGCCGCCGGCGTGTTCTCGAAGCCCGCGTACGCGAACAGCAGCAGCAGGGCCGTCTCGCCGAGCACGCCTGGGCGCGGCGCTTCCAGGGCGGTCACGACCGACCAGTCGACGAAGAAGAGCCCGACCAGGACGAAGAGCACGAGCGGCGCGGTCTTGGCGATCACGAGCGCGACCGCCGTGTTGGCCCCCTCCTTCACGCCGATCACGTTGATCCAGGTGAGCGCGCCGATCAGCGCCGTGATGACGAGGATGCGGGGCAGCCCCTCGGCTGCGGCGGGCCACAGGAAGGCCAGCGCCAGGGCGAAGCCGTTGGAGAGCGAGGCGATGGACGCGACGCGCGCGAGCCAGGTCATCCACCCGACCTCGAAGCCGACGAAGCGGCCGAACGCCTCGCGGGTGTAGACGTAGGCGCCGCCCGGCTCGTCGAAGTAGCTGGCCGCTTCGGCGAAGCAGAGCACGAGCAGAGCGACGGCCATGCCGGCCAGGATCACGCCCAGTGTGCTGGTCGGGCCGAGCAGCGCCGCGGTCGCCGCAGGGAGGAGATACACGCCGCTGCCGATCACGTCGTTGATCGACAGGCCCACGAGCTGCCGCCGCGTCACGGCGCGTACCAGCGTCGGTCGTTCTGTCGTTGCCACGCTCACGGGGTGCCCACGATGTTCGGGGAGTACGCAGGGATGCCAACGGCCGGGTGGGACCGGGGCAGGCGCAGCACGCGGTCGCGGCGTCGTTGACGTTCCATCATACTGGAAATATGTGCGATGCGCGCTGGATTTGCCAGCGATCGGGGCGGAGCCGGGGCAGCGAGACACTCACCCCGGAGGCCGCCACGCTGTCCCCCGCCGTGCGATGGCGGTCGAACACCTCGAAGATCGCGCGCAGGGAGCCGTACGCGCCGAGCATGCGCGCGGATGGGATGCGCACCATCGGGATGCCGCGCTCGCGCGCGATCGGCCGTGCGGCCGGCGCGAGCCGCGGGTCCGCGGTGAGAAAGCCGTTCACGTCGGTCCAGACCTGGATCTCCGCGGCGCCCAGCGCAGCGCCGTAACCTGAGGACGAGAATCCGATCCACCTTTCCGCCCCCCAGCAGTCCGCCCAGCGCCCGACCCCGTGCGGCCGCCGCGCACCGGCTGCCGTCGCTGCCACCCCGGCGCCCGCCCGCCGGTCCGCGCGACGGCGTGGGCCGGCCGGAGCGCGCGCCGCCACCCCCTTGCGGCGCCGCCCTCCCTGGTTTACCTTTGGCGCGCGAACCGAACAAAAACCGAACCATGCGCCCCGGCCGCAGGGGGGGCCAACCCTCCAACTCCGGAGATCACACCATGGCGACCGAGACCGTACCGCCCGCGACCTTCATCTCGCCCGCCGCCCTGCTCGAGCACTGGCAGGGCCACCGCCGGCTCACGCGACGCGTCATCGAGGCGTTCCCGGAGGACCAGCTCAACAGCTTCTCGATCGGGGGCATGCGCCCCTTCGGCTTGCTGGCGCTCGAGCTGCTGAACATGGCCGTGCCGATGGTGCGCGGCATCGCGACCGGGGAATGGAGCGCGGAGTGGTTGAGCGAGCCGCTGCCGCGGACGGAGCTGCTGCGGCGCTGGGACCAGAGCACGGCGGAGCTGGACGCGCTGTGGCGGAAGATCCCGGCGGAGAAGTTCCAGGAGACGATCACGTCGTTCGGGCAGTACACCGGCCCGGTGTACTGGCAGGTGCTGTACGTGATCGACAACGAGGTCCACCACCGCGGCCAGGGCTACGTCTACCTGCGCGCGCTGGGGATCGAGCCGCCGCCGTTCTGGGAGAGGGATTGAGGCGGGACGTTCCGCGGCGGGGCCGGCGGCCGCATGAGGGTCGCCGGCCTCTCGCGGCAACGCGACCCGCGTCATGGCCGCGGCCCGGCTCACCGCCGACAGCCGCGACGCGCCGCGCCGCCTGGATGCCGGCGGGGGCCGCGTAGCACACGACTTGCCCGGCCTGCGCGCCCCCGGCCTGTCGTCGATCCCGACGGAGCGAGAGCCGCATGGCCCTTCACGAAGCTCGGCCGCGAGAGGCCGCGGGCGCCGTGTCGCTGCTCCCGCAGTTCACTCGCCCGGGAGAGGAGGGCGAGGTCCCGCGCGACCGCATCCCGGAAGCCGGCCTGCCGCCCGACACCGCCTACCAGATCGTCCACGACGAGCTGCTGCTCGACGGCAACGCGCGCCTCAACCTCGCCTCGTTCGTCACGACCTGGATGGAGCCGCAGGCGCGGCGGCTGATGGACGAGTGCGTCGACAAGAACTTCATCGACCGGGACGAGTACCCGCAGACCACCGAGCTCGAACGGCGTTGCGTCCGGATGCTCGCCGATCTGTGGTCCGCGCCGGCCGATGGGCCGGCGACGGGCTGCTCGACCACCGGCTCCAGCGAGGCGTGCATGCTGGGCGGCCTCGCGCTGCTGCGCCGCTGGCGCGAGCGCAGCAGCGGCGCGGGCGGAACGCGCGGCAGGCCGAACCTCGTGATGGGCGCCAACGTGCAGGTGTGCTGGGACAAGTTCTGCCGCTACTGGGACGTCGAGCCGCGGCGGGTCCCGCTCGGCCCGGGCCGGCTGCACCTCACCGCGGACGGCGCCGCCGCGCACTGCGACGAGAACACGATCGGCGTCGTCGCGATCATGGGCTCCACGTTCGACGGCAGCTACGAGCCGGTCGCGGAGATCGCCGGCGCGCTCGACCGCCTCCAGGACGAGCGGGGGCTCGACGTCCCGATCCACGTCGACGCCGCGTCGGGCGGATTCATCGCGCCGTTCCTCGATCCGGGCATCGCGTGGGACTTCCGCGTCCCCCGCGTGCAGTCCATCAACGCGTCCGGGCACAAGTACGGGCTGGTCTACCCCGGCATCGGCTGGATCGTGTGGCGGGATCCGCAGGCGCTGCCGAAGGAGCTCATCTTCGGCGTCGACTACCTCGGCGGCGAGATGCCGACCTTCGCGCTGACCTTCTCCCGCCCCGGCGCGCAGGTCGCGGCGCAGTACTACAACCTGCTCCGGCTGGGGCGCGACGGCTACCGGCGCGTGCAGCAGGCCTGCCGCGACACGGCGACGTGGCTCGCCTCGAGGATCGCCGGGCTGGGCCCGTTCGAGCTGCTCTCGGACGGCGGCGCCGTGCCCGCGTTCGCGTTCCGCCTGCGCGACGACGTGCGCAACTACACCGTCTTCGACGTCTCCGCCGGGCTCCGCCGCTACGGCTGGATCGTGCCGGCGTACCACATGCCGCCGCGGCTCGAGGACGTCGCCGTGCTGCGCATCGTGGTGCGCAACGGGTTCAGCCGCGAGCTGGCGGAGCTGCTGCTCGGGCACCTCGAGCGCGTCGTCGGGGCGCTGGAGCGCACGGGCCGGCCTCTCCCCGAGCCACACGCGACCGGCTTCCACCACTAGGAGGGACCGTGTGCCGCCTCTTCGGCATGGCCAGCGGACCCGAGCGTGTCAGGGCGACCTTCTGGCTACTCGACGCGCGGGACTCGCTGGCGCGCCAGAGCCGCCGTGAGCCGGACGGCACCGGGCTCGGCTGGTACGACCCCGAAACGCAACCCGAACGCCTGCGCGACCCCGAGCCCGCCTGGCGCGACCCGGCATTTTCCCGCGAAGCCAGGGAGGTGCAGTCCCGCACGTTCATCGCACACGTCCGGCTCGCGTCCGTCGGCGGGCTGACCGTGCAGAACACGCATCCGTTCCTCATGCAGGGCCGGATGCTCGCGCACAACGGGCACATCGGAGGCCTCCACGAGCTCGAGGCCCGCCTCGGGCCCGCCCGCGAGCTCGTCCAGGGCGACACGGACTCGGAGCGGTTCCTCGCGCTCGTGACCGTCGAGGCCGAACGCCTCGGCGATGTCGAGAAGGGCCTCCTCTCGGCCGCGCGCTGGGTCGCCGAGCACCTGCCGCTCTACGCGCTGAACGTCATCCTCACCACGCCCACCGACCTCTGGGCGCTCCGTTATCCCGAGACACACGAGCTGTGGGTCTTCGAGCGCGAGCCGCACGGCGGCCGCCACCTCGACGCCGCCAGCGCCGCCGGCACCGTGCGCGTGCGCAGCCAGGACCTCGCCCGTCTCCCCAGCGTCATCGTCGCCAGCGAGCCGATGACCGACTCGCACGGCTGGACTCTCATGGAGCCCGGCGAGCTGCTCCACGTCGACCGGCGCCTCGGCACGACCCGCCGCGTCGCGCTGCCGGATCCGCCGAAGCACCAGCTCCGCCTCCAGGACCTCGAACCGCGTGCGGCGGAATCGCAGCGGTCGCGGTAGGGAGCGCCGCGATGCCGACGCTCCCGCCGCGGCGCCGGATGTCAATAAGTCTTTACACGACGTCCGTTTTGATTACATTGGCGCCATCCGCTCGAACGGAGGGACCGAGGAGAGCTCCAGCGACGAGGACGGCGGCGCTGTCCGCGGTCGAGGGCGGCCGCCCCAGGACAGGAGGCGATGGTGATGCTGCATCGACGGAGCCAACGGATTCTCGCCACGGTCGCGCCGCTGGCGCTGGCCGCCGTGCTGCTCGGGTGGGGCGCACGAGATGGGAGCTCGCCGGAGCAGCCGGGCTGGCTGCCGCTCTGGGAGGTCACGGGCGGCAGCGGCACGGTGCACCTGCTCGGGTCGATCCACCTGCTGCGGCCCGACATCTACCCGCTGGACCCGACGATCTACGAGGTGTTCGACTCGGCGGACGTCGTGGCCTTCGAGCTGGACGCCAGCGAGCTGGCGCAGGCGGCTGCGGCGATGATGGCGCGGGGCAGGTACCAGTCCGGCCGCACGATCGCGGACGATCTCCCGGCGGATCTGGTCGGCGAGCTGGAGCGTCGCGGCCAGGAGCTCTCGCTCCCGTCCGGGGTGGTCCGGGGCATGAAGCCGTGGCTCGCGGCGATGACGCTGTCGGCGCTGGCGCTCCAGCGCGCCGGGTTCGACGCCGCGTCCGGCATCGACGTCCACTTCCAGCAGCGCGCCGCAGCGGCGGGGAAGCGGACCATGGGGCTGGAGACGGCGGAGGATCAGCTCTCGGCGCTGGACGGCCTCAGCGCCGAGGCGCAGGTCGTGCTCGTGCGCAGGACGCTCGCCGATCTGGACTCGGCGGCCGCGAAACTGGACCACGCGACCACGCTGTGGCAGACCGGCGATGCCGAGGGGCTGGCCACACTGATGACGGAGTCGATGCGTGGCCAGCCGGAGCTGGAAGAGCGTCTCCTCACCAGCCGCAACCGCAACTGGGTGCCGCAGATCGAGGCGCTGCTGCGCAGCGGCGAGCGCGCGCTGGTGATCGTCGGCATAGGGCACCTGGTGGGCGAGGGCAGTGTCGTGGACCTGCTCGAGGAGCGCGGCTACACGGTCCGGCGGCTCCGCGCGCACGAGGCCGCGGGCGTCGGCGCTTCGCATTGAGTGCTGGGGCGCGGGATCTCGATCCCGTGCTCGCGCCGGGCTCGGCGCGGGCCTCGGCGTGGAACGGGATCGGGCGCGCCCCTCACGCCGAATCCGTTCCGAGCCCGCGCAGGAACTCCCGGATCTCGCGCAGGAACAGCTCGCCGTAGCGCTCGAGCTTGGCCGGGCCGACGCCCGGGACGGCGAGCAGCTCCGCGGGCGTGGCCGGGCGCCGGGCCGCGAGCTCGCGCAGCACGGCGTCGTTGAAGACGATGTACGCCGGCACGTTCTGCCGGTCGGCGAGCCGCTTGCGCAGCGCGCGCAGGCGCTCGAACAGCGCCTGCTCGCGGGCCGCGGCGCCGCGCCGCTCGCCGCTCGCCCGCCCCACGGGCGCCTGCCCCCACCCGGCGCTCCACGCGCCGGAATCCGGCCGACCGGCCGCGCTCCGTGATGGCGTGGTCGGCGCCGCCCCCCTCGCATCCCCGCGCCGCAGCATCGCCTCCGCGGCGATCGCCTCGATGGTCCTGCCGTCGCAGATGTCGCATGATGTGCCGCAGGGCGGGATGCGCTCGTCGAAGTACGCGAGCAGTGAGGCGTGCCGGCACGCCTTCCGCTCGAGCATCCGGAACAGGCGGATGGTCGCGGCCTGGCGCTCGCGCCTGAGCTCCGGGTCGGCGATGTCGCTCAGGAACCGCTCGTGCAGCTTGACGTCCGCCCACGAGTAGAACGTGCAGCACTCGGCCGGCAGGCCGTCGCGCCCTGCGCGGCCGATCTCCTGGTACCAGGACTCGACGTCCTTCGGCATGTCGCGGTGGATGACGAACCGCACGTTGGACTTGTCGATGCCCATGCCGAACGCGATGGTCGCGACGATGACCTCCACGTCGTCGCGCGCGAACGCCTCCTGGTTCTTCGCCCGCTCCTCGTCGCTCAGGCCGGCGTGGTACGGCAGCGCGCGGATGCCGTTCCTGCGCAGGAACTCGGCCGTCTGCTCGACCGTGTTGCGGGACAGGCAGTACACGATCCCGCTCTCGCCCGCGTGCGCCCGGATCAGCGCCAGGATCTCGCGGCGCGTGTCGCCCTCCCCCTTCTTGCGGCAGCGGATGCGCAGGTTCGGCCGGAAGAACGACCCCTTGTACCCGCCCGGCTTGACCATCCCGAGCTGCCGGACGATGTCGCGCGCGACCGGCCGCGTCGCCGTGGCGGTCAGCGCCAGCACGGGGACGCCGAGCTCGGCCTTCAGCCCCGCGAGCCGGCGGTACGACGGCCGGAAGTCGTGGCCCCACTGGCTGATGCAGTGCGCTTCGTCCACCACGAGTAGCGCGATCGGGCACGTGCGCAGGATTTCGCGCAGCGAGCCGTCCAGCGCTTCCGGCGCGAGGTACACCAGCTCGTACTCCCCCCGGCGAAGGCCGGAGAGCCGGCGCCGCCGCTCCTCGAAGTCCAGCGTCGAGTTGATCGTCGTCGCCTTGAAGCCGAGGTCCGTCAGCGCGTCGACCTGGTCCTTCATGAGCGAGATCAGCGGCGAGAGCACCAGCACGGTGCCCTGGAGCAGCTTCGCGGGGAGCTGGAACGTCAGCGACTTGCCGGCGCCGGTCGGCATGATGGCGATGCAGTCGCGCCCGGCCAGCACGGTCTCGATCACCTCGAGCTGGCCGGGCCGGAACTGCTCGTAGCCGAAGACGTCGCGCAGCACGCGGCGCGCGCGTTCGGCCGGCGTGGCCTGGATCGTGTCCGCCACTCGCTCCGGCTCTCAGCGCTGTCCCGCCCCGTCACTCGCCGTGTTCGCCACCGGCGCGCGGTTCGGGTAGCGCGGCTTGTTCGGCCGCAGGGGCGGGTTGGTCTCGAGCAGCCGCAGTGCCTCCTGGATCGCGCGCTCGAGCTGCGGATCCTCTCCGCGCGCGAGCCGCGCCGGGTCGGCCTCGACCTCGATGTCCGGGTCCACGCCATGGCCCTCGATGATCCACTCGCCGTCGATGCTGTACATGCCGAACGTCGGCACGGTCACGATGCCGCCGTCCACGAGCGGCGGCGCGCCGCTGATGCCGATCAACCCGCCCCACGTCCGCTTGCCGATCAGCGGCCCCAGCCCCGCGGACTTGAAGTAGAACGGGAACGCGTCGCCGCCGGATCCGCTCCACTCGTTGATCAGCATCACCTTCGGCCCCGCGTGCGCGATGGGCGGCCACTGCCAGTCGCGGCCGCTGCGCACGCCCCAGAAGTTGTAGATGGGCCGGCTCAGCAGCTCGACGAAGCGGTCCGGGATCTGGCCGCCGCTGTTGAAGCGCTCGTCGATGATGAGCGCATCCATGTGCGCCTGCCCGTAGAACTGGCGCGCCAGCTCGTTCTGCCCGTTGATCCCGGTGTCCGGCACGTAGATGTAGCCGACGCGGCCGTTCGTCGCCTCCAGCACGTGGCGGCGGTTTGCTTCGATCCACGCCAGGTTGCGGAGCCGGTACTCGCTCGAGAGCGTCTCGACCAGCACGGTCCGCGCGCCGTCCATCGTCGGCCGGGAGTTCACCGTCAGCGCGACGGTCTTGCCCGCCAGTCCCTGGAACGCGGCCCACGGGTCCCTGGAGGTGTCGAGCGGCACGCCGTTCACGGCCAGGAGGTAATCGCCCTCGCGCACGTCCACGCCCGGCTGCGCGAGCGGCGAGCGGACCTCGCTGTCCCACGGCGCGCCTTCGATGATGCGCGCGATGCGGTAGGCGCCGTTCTCGAGCGTGAAGTCCACGCCCAGCATGCCCACGCCGCGCCGCGCGGGCTGCTCCAGGTCTCCGCCGCCGCGGTACGTGTGCGAGGCGTTCAGCTCCGCGATCAGCTCGCCGATCACGAAGTTCACGTCCTCACGGCTGACCGCGTCCTCGATCAACGGCGCGTAATGCCGCCGCATGGCCTCCCAGTCCACGCCGTGCATGCCGGGATCGTAGAAGTAGTCGCGCTCGAAGCGCCATGCATCCGCGAAGAGCTGCCGCCACTCCGCGCGCGGGTCCACCGTCGTCTCGAGGTTCGCCGTCGCCAGCGTCTTGTCCAGCTTCTGGTTCGGCCGCGGGTCGATGATCGCGAACCGGTCCTGGTGCCGGACCAGGAGCTTCTTGCCGTCCGCCGAGACGAGGAACGTGTTCGCGTCCTCGACGATCGTCTCTTCCTTCCGCTCCTTCAGGTCGTACGCGACGATGGGATTCTTCTCGTCGTCCGCGCCGGTCCGCGTGTGTTTGTGGTACAGCACCTTTCCAGAGATCGCGGCCAGCTCGCCGTAGTTGCCGGGCTTCGGCGGCAGCACGACCAGCCGGCGCTCGAAGTCCTCCAGGTCAATGGCCACGGGCGCCGGTGACGGAGATGACGACGTCGTCGCCTCCTCCTTCTTCTCCCGCTCCTGCGCCGCGCTCGTGTCCCGCACCGGCTCCTCGTCGTTGCGCGGCGCGAGGGGCGAGGGCACGTCGCGGCGGAGCGGCACGGCGGCGATTACCGTCGCGTTCGCGTAGATCCAGGTGTTGTCCAGCGCGCTGTACGACGGCTGGAAGTGCCGCTGCGTCAGGAAGTAGAGGTACTTGCCCTCCGGATCGAAGACCGGCTGGGACGCGCTGTAGAAGCCGCTCGTGACCTGGTGCCGCTCGTTGCGCTGCGTGTCGTAGAGGAATATGGCCTGCGACCGGCTCGGCAGGTCGCGGCTGTACGCGATCCAGTGGCTGTCCGCGGACCAGCTCACGCGGAAATTCTCCAGCGCGCCGTGCGTGTAGTAGTTCGCCGTGTCGATAACGCGGCTCTGGCCGGACGCCACGTCCAGCAAGTGGATGCGCTGTGCCTGGTCGATGAACGCGATGCGCTTCGCGTCCGGCGACCAGTACGGCTGGTAACGGAACCCGGGCCCCAGCCGCGTGACCGTACGCTCCTCGCCTGAGCCGTCCGCCGGGCGGATCGTCAGCTCGTATTCGCCCGTCCGGTCGCTCCAGTAGGCGATGTACCGCCCGTCCGGCGACCACGCGGGGTAGCGCTCCGCGCTCCCGGACCGCGCCGTCAGGTTCAGCGGGACGCCGTGCTCCGCCGGCACGGTGAAGACGTCACCCCGCGCGGCGAAGACCGCGCGCTTGCCGGTCGGGCCGATGCCAAAGCTCTGGATGGCCGAGCCGACGCGCACGACGCGCGGCCTGAGCGAGGCCAGGTCGGTCGTGACCTGCACCTTCACCTCGCGCGTCTGTTCGGTGGCGAGGTCGAGGAGGTAGAGCCGGCCGCCGTTCTCGAACACGATGTCTGACGGCCCGATCGCCGGGAAGCGGACGTCGTCCTCGGTGAAATGCGTGACCTGGCGGAGCTGCTCGGTGCGGCGGTCGTACGCCCACAGGTTGTAGCGCTGCGCGGCCCCGCGATCCGAGATGAAGTACAGCGTCTCGCCGTGCCACATCGGCTGCGAGTCGTTGGCGTCGGAGGCCGCGACCTTGCGCGCGCGGTTCTCCCGCAGGTCGTAGATCCAGATGTCCTGCGCCCAGCCGCCGCGGTAGCGCTTCCAGGTGCGGAAGTCGCGCGTGCTCGGCGTGTACGCGATCAGCCGCGCGTCCGCCGTGAGCGCGCCGAACTCGCCGTACGGCATGGGCAGCTTCTCGGGCAGCCCGCCCCGCGCCGCCACGCGGTACAGCTTGTTGAACCGGTCCTTCTCGCTGGTCATCGACGTGGCGAACAGCAGCGACCTGCCGTCCGGGTACCAGTCGATCAGCCGGTCAGGAGCGGGATGGTGCGTGACGCGCCGCGGGATGCCGCCGGCCGCGGGGATCACGTAGATGTCCTGGTTGCCGTCGTAGTTCCCGCTGAAGGCGATCTCGCGGCCGTCCGGCGAGAAGCGAGGGAAGCTCTCCTCGCCCGCCGGCGTCGTGAGCCGATTCGCGACGCCGCCCTCCTTCGGCACGACCCAGATGTCGCCGCCGTAGACGAACGCAATGTGCGTCGCGGAGACGTCCGGGTAGCGGAGCAGGCGGGCATCCACCTGCGCGGAGAGCGGTGCGGCGAGCGCCAGCAGCAGAGCCGGCGGCAGCATGCGGCGCATGAAGCCAGGCATTGGCCTCCTCCCGGTTGGAGAGCGGTGGGGTGGGGTCCCTGCTTCGATGCCGACGGGGCCGCCGCGGGTTGCCCCGGGGCGGCCGCGCGGGCCCGGTCCGCAGACCGCACTACGCCCGCGGCGGCGCCCGCGGTTTCGCGTCACCCGCGGACCCGCTCGGGGAGGCTACTCGGAAGCAGGTGGTGGGGCAAGGAGGCGCCGCCGCGGGCGGCCGCGGCGGTGGCGTGCTACCGCGGCGGGGCCGTACTGCCGCGGCGGTGGCGTGCTACCGCGGCGGTGGCGTGCTGCCTCGGCGGGTCCGTACTGCCGCGGCGGGGGCCGGCGCTCGCCGCGCCCGGCCCCCCGCCGCCCGGCTCAGACGGTGACGAGCGGCCGATCCACCAGGTGTTCGGCGATGAACCACACCTGGAGCTCGTTCGTGCGGAGCACGTCCGAGACTAGGATGTCGTTGGTGACGAGGTCGCTCATCTCGTCGGCCCGCTGCGCGAGCTCGCGCGCCTCCTTGATGACGATCTCGTGGGCGTCGAGCAGACGGGAGAGCATGGCGGGGACCTCTTCGGCCCCGTCCGGCGGCCGCGGGATACTGGTGATCTCCGCGACGTGGCGCGGGTCGCCCACCGCGATCGCGCCCAGCGTCTGCACCCGCTCGGCAAGGAGGTCCACGAGCTTCTCCTGCTGCTCCGCGTGCCGGTCCAGCAGCAGATGGAGCTGGTAGAACGTGGCGCCGCGCATCAGCCAGTGGCTCTTCTTGTAGAGGTCGTGCAGGATGCGCGTATCCGCGAGGACCTGGTTCAGTTTCGCCGCCATCTCGCTGCGCACGTCTTCCGTGAGGCCCAACGGCATGTCGCGGAGCTGGTCGAAGCGCTGGACCTCGCGGCTGTGCTGGTGGAGGTGCGGCTGGCTCTCCCCCGGTGGCGAATGCGGTCTGGGAACGGCTGCGCTGGCCATCGGCTCTCCTCTCGATCCCTGACCGGCTGGCCCGTTGGCCGCCGGCGTCACCCGGTCGTTGCCCGGCCCCCGTTCCTCGGCGGCGCCGGCGTGTCCTCCCGGCGCCAGCCGGGCAGGGGTCCGGGCAGACGTGCCCGAAGCAAGGGCCGTACCCGGGGCTGCGCGGGCGCGCGCCCGTCAGGCGCGGGCGAAGCCGCCAGCCGTAGGCGTCCGGGCGGAATGGCTGGCCCAGCGCGCCTTGCGTCCGGCGGCGCCTGCCCATACCCTGTCGCGCGCCCGCAGAAAGACGCGGCGGCACATCGAATTCCCCCACGAACACGCCGGATGAGAACGATAACGAAGTCGTTCGCAAGGGCGTCGTCCATCGGTGCGTCCGGACAGCCGCGGGAGGGGCGCGCCAGATCTCGCTGGTCAATGAACTCGCCCTTCTGTCACTTCGCCTTCCCGCCGGAGACCGCGCCGCTGGCCATTCCCGCGCCGGCACTGCACGTGGTGTTCGGCGGCAGTGTCCTCGGCGCGATGCTCGTTGCCGGCGTCGTCGCGTACCGGTTCAGGCTCGAGATCGACCGCGCGGAGGCGGCGCTCACGCGTTCCAACGAAGAGCTGGCCCGGCTCTCCGGTCTGGACCCGCTGACGGGCCTGGCAAACCGCCGTACCCTGGACGAGTGCCTGGCCCGCGAGTGCGCGAGGCTGCGGCGGCCTGGCCAGCAGATCGCGGTGCTGCTGTGTGACGTGGACCACTTCAAGGCCTACAACGACCACTACGGCACCTGGCGGGCGATGCCTGCCTCAAGCGCGTGGCCGATGTGCTCATCTGCGTCGTGCGGCGGGTCAACGACGTCGTCGCTCGATACGGCGGCGAGGAGTTCGTCGTCGTTTCTGCCCGCGACGGACTACGAGGGCGCGCTCCGCATCGCCGAAGAAGCGCGCGCGCGGGTGAGCGCGCTCGGGATCCCGCACGAGCGCTCCGACGTGGCGCGGGTCGTCACGTTGAGTGTCGGCGTTGCGTGCTCGGATCCCGCCACGCTCCTGGCGCCGGAGGACCTGCTCCGCCAGGCCGATGCGGCATTGTACGCTGCCAAGCGGGCCGGCAGGAACTGCGTCATGCGTTACGCCTGACGCTGGGTCGGGCGGCCCGCGGCCGACGCCGGCTCGCGCGGCTGTCCCCCAGACATGGTGCGGCGGCCTGGGTGGCACGGGGCTGGCAGTCGGTTCAGCCGCGGTTCCGCGGTGCGCGCCGCCGGGCACGGGCGCGGCGGCTGACGCGGGGGCCTTCAGCGGCGGAGACAATGGACGTTCGAGGCGTGCTTCTCTGGGGGTTTGCGGCGACCACGATCCTGACCACGATGCTGCGCGGCAGCCAGGCGGTCGGCCTGACCCGGCTGGATCTCCCCCTGATGCTCGGCCTGATCGTCACGCCGAACCGGGACCACGCCAAGGCGTACGGCTTCTTCATCCATCTATTCAACGGCTGGCTGTTCACGCTCATCTACGCGGCATTCTTCGAGTATCTGGGTCGCGCGGGCTGGCTGCTCGGCTCGGTCATCGGCGCGGTGCACGGCCTCTTCGTGCTGGCCGTGGGGCTGCCGGCGGTCCCCGGCCTGCACCCGCGGATGGCCACCGATGCGAGGGGGCCGGAGCCGACGCGCGAGCTCGAGCCGCCGGGCTTCATGGCGCTGAACTACGGGCGGCAGACGCCGCTGGTGACGCTGCTGGCGCACATCATCTTCGGCGCGATCCTCGGGACGTTTTATCGCGTCTGAGCAGTGGACCGGCGCCCTATCCGGGCCATCCGGTCACCGCTGCGCATTGTGCTCCGCGAGCGTCAGTGCGGCGTTGATCAACCCGATGTGGCTGAAGGCCTGCGGGAAGTTGCCGAGCTGCTGCCCGGTTTCGGGGTCGATCTGTTCGGCGAGGAGGCCGAGGTCGTTCCGCCGCTCGAGGAGTCTGGTGAAGCGCTCGTGCGCCTCGTCGAGCCGGCCGAGGCGGGCGAGGGCCTCGACGAGCCAGAACGAGCAGATGAGGAACGCGCCTTCGCCGGCGGGAAGGCCGTCCGGGCCCAGGTACCGGTAGACGAGCTCCGCGCGCGCGAGGTGACGCCGGACGGCGTCGACGGTGGAGGCGACGCGGGGATCGTCCGGCGGTAGGAACCCGACCAGTGGGATGACGAGGAGCGCGGCATCGAGGTCGCGGCCGGGCGTGCGGGTGAACGCGCCGAGCGCCTGGCTGTAGCCGTTCTCGAGGATCCACGAGCGGATGGCGTCGCGGGCGCGCGTGAGGGGCTCGAGCTGGAGCCGGAGGTCGCCCGCGCGAGCGAGCTCCATGGCGCGCTCCAGGCCGACCCAGGCCATGACCTTGGAGTGGATGTGCTGCGCGCGCCCGGAGCGGACCTCCCAGATCCCGTCATCGGGCTCAGGCCAGTGCGCCATGATGATGCGCGCCAGGCCGCCCAGGAGCCGGCGTGCGTCCCTATCGAACTCGCCGCCTGAACTGCGGTACAGGGTGAGGGCATCAATGACCTCGCCGTACACGTCGAGCTGGAACTGCCGGTCGGCCGCGTTGCCCACGCGCACCGGGCGCGAGCCGCGGTAGCCCTCCAGGTAATCGAGACTCCGTTCCGGGATGCGCGTGCCGCCGTAGATCGTGTAGAGCGGCCTCAGCCCGGGATGGCTGACGGCGGTGGTGTAGAGGAGCCAGCGGGCGAACGCGTGGGCCTCGGCGTGGTAGCCGAGCCGGAGCATCGCACGGATGGTGAACGCGGCGTCGCGGAGCCAGCAGAAGCGGTAGTCCCAGTTGCGGACGCCGCCCACGCGCTCGGGGAGCGAGCTGGTCGGCGCGGCGATGATCGCGCCGGACGGCGCGTAGGTGAGCAGCTTGAGGACGAGGGCGCTCCGCAGCACGGCATCGCCGTGGGCGCCCACGCTGCGGCAGGCGCCGCTCCAGCCGATCCAGAACTCTTCGGTCAGCCGCTGGAGCAGGTCGAGGTTGCCCAGCACCGGCAGGTCGGCCGGCGCCTCGGGCGAGTACGAGAGCGCGAAGTCCAGTTGCTCCCCGGCGTGCAGGGGGAACCGTCCGACCAGCGTTCCGTCCGCGCTCTCGAGCAGGGCGTTGCTGACGACGTGCAGCGCGTGGCTGCCCCATTCGATCGCGTAGCGGGTCGGGCGTTGCCGTCGCACGAGGGGCGTGCGGCGGCCGAATTGCGGCCTGGCCGCGATGCGGACATCCAGGATCACGCTTCCATCGATGCAGCGGACCCGCCGTACGATCTCCCGGAACGCGACGGGATAGGTCCGCTTCTGGGCCTCCGTCAGCGCGGGCATGAAGTCCACGACGCGGACGACGCCGCCCGCGCCGGTGAATTCGGTCTCCAGGATGTTGGTCCGCGGGAGATAGCGGCGCCGCGCGCGGAACGGCCCGGCGGGGCGGATCTCGAACGTGCCGCCGAGATCGGCATCGAGGATCCGCGCGAACACGGCGTCGCTGTCGAAGCGCGGCACGCACCACCAGTCGATCGAGCCGAACCGCGAGACCAGGGCAATGCTGCGGCCGTCGCCGATCACGGCGTAGTCGCCGATCGGGAGGTAGCGGGGTCGTGTCGGTTCGGGCGCGTCCGTGTCAGCGGGTGCCGTAGACGAGGTAGCGGGCGGCATCGGACCTCCGCAGCTCGATCCCGATCCCGGGGCGCGCGGGATCGGGATGGAGCACGCCGTTGCGTGGCTCGAGCGCGCCGTCGAAGAGCGCTCGCTCGATGCGGACATGGTCGTGGAAGTATTCGACGTGCTGGACCGCGGGGGCGGCGCAACAGGGGTGCGCGTGCAGTGATGGCGCCGTGTGGGCGGAGAGGGGGATTCCGTGGGCCTCGCACAGGGCCGCAACGCGGAGGAAGCCGGTGATCCCGGCGCAGCGTGTGGCGTCCGCCTGGAGCACGTCGATGGCGCCGGCCTCCAGCGCGCGGCGGAACTCCACCAGCTCGTAGCCGTACTCGCCGGCGGCGATGTCCATGCCGGCGGGCGCGCGGTCGCGCAGCAGGCGGAGACCCTCCAGGTCGCCGAACGGGACCGGCTCCTCGAACCACGACACCCCCGCCTCGCGGAAGCGCTCGGCCATCGCGAGCGCCGTCTTGCGGCTGTAGGCGCCGTTCGCGTCCACGAACAGCTCCGCGTCCGGCCCGATCGCTTCGCGGGCCGCCTGCACGCGGCGCGGGTCTTCGGCCGGCCGGGTCCCGACCTTCATCTTCACTCGCCGGATCCCGGCCTCGACCCAGTGGGCGAGCTGTTCCTGCAGCCTGGCGACCGGGTAGGAGGTGAAGCCGCCGCTGCCGTAGACGGGCACGCCGTCGCGCACGGCGCCCAGGAGCGCGACGAGCGGCAGTCCGAGGAGCCGCGCCTTGAGGTCCCAGAGCGCGTTGTCCACGGCGGAGATTGCCATCGCGCAGATGCCGGGGTGCCCGAGGTTGCGGACCTCGCGCCACAGGTCCGCCCAGATCGCCGGGATCGCCATCGGATCGCGCCCGACCACCAGCCTGGTGAGGCGCTCGTCGATGAGCCGCGCGGTGGCCGTATCCGCGTACGTGTAGCCGAGCCCGGTGACGCCCGCGGCCCGCGCCTCGACGATCACGATGGTGGTGGAGTCCCAGGCCAGCGTGCCGTCGGATTCGGGGAAATCGGTCGGCACCGTGTAGGCCGAGACGTCGATCCGGTCGATCGTGGTCCGCGTGTGCTCCGCTCCTCGAGCCACGCCGCCTCCCGTCCTCAGATCGAACGCTCCCGCGGCGAGGGGCGGCGCGCGGATCCGGCCATCCCCCGCGCCTCGCTCAATCGCCTGCTGGGTAGGCGATCGTCGTGATCAGCGCGTTCTCCGCCTGCCGCGAGTCCAGCCGCGTGTGCTGCACCACGACTGGCACATCGGATTCGATGACGCTCGCGTAGGGCGTCTCTTTCGCGATCGGCTCCGGGTCGCGGAGCTCGTTGAAGCGGAGATGCAGCGTCCGCCGCGCGGGCACCGTCACGCGGTAGGGGCCGACGGGCTCGCGGTCGGTGTAGAAGATCGTGATCTCGACGTGCGCATCGCGATCCGCGGTGTTGAGGAGGCAGGCGACCTCGTGACTGGTCATCTGCGGCTCCGGGCCGTGGCTCCAGCCGGGGATGTATCCCTCGGCGATGGCCCAGCGCTTACGCCCGATGGGTTCCATGGCGGTTGGTCGGGGTCGAAGGACTTTCGGACCGCGGCGTTGCAGAATCCGTACCTCGCTCGAGCGGCGCCGCGTCGCCCCACTCGACCACCGCCTTGATCTCGCCGGCCGGATGCCGGTGCAGCGCGGCCTCCGCATCGGACGGCGCGTAGCGGTGCGTGATCAGCCGGTCCACGTGCCCGTTCCAGCGGTGCGATGCGTGGACCAGATCGTCTACGGCCATCTGGAAATGGCCACGCGCCGCGTTCACGCTGCCGATCATCACCTGGTTGTTCAGCACCAGGTGCCGGACGAGGTCACAGGCGTCGAGCCGCGCGACGCAGTGGGCGGTCGGGATCCCGGTGAGGACGTAGACGCCGTTGTCGCTCAGCGCCTCGAGGAGGTTGAAGGCGAGCCTGGGCGCGCCGGTCGCCTCGAACGCGAGCTCCATCGGGCCGAGTCTTGCCCTGAGGTCCTCGGCCGGGACGCGCCGGCCGTCCACGTACGTCCCGCCGATGCGCGCGAGCCACGCGGGCCGCGCGGTCTCCGCATCCACCACGTCGAGCCCATGGACCTCGGCGCCGCGGAGGACGAGGGCCATGGCGGCGAGCAGGCCGATCGGGCCGAGCCCCGCCACGAGGCAGCGGCGGCCGTGGAGCCAGTCCGGCGTCGCGCCGGCGCCGGGCAGCCGCGCGACCTGCAGGCGCACGGCCTCATCGATCGCCTTCTCGACCACCGAGAGCGGCTCTGTCAGGACCCCGATGGACGCGATCTCGCGAGGCACGGCCACCACGTACTGCTCGCGATCCACGACGTACTCGGCCTGAAAGCCGTCGAGCCTATCGATCCCGCGCTCGCGGTAGCCGCCCGTGAGGCACATGTCCGAGCGGTTCATGGCGCACGGCAGGCAGCGTCCGCAGCCGCGGCGCACGGTGAAGACGGCCAGGTCGCCCGGGCGGACGCGCTTCACCGCCTCCCCCGCCTCCACGACCTCGCCCAGCATCTCGTGGCCGATGACGAGGTCATGACTCCCGGCCGGCGCTTCTGCACGGCCGCCCGCGGCGGCTTCGCGGTCCGTGCCGCAGATCCCGACGCGCAGGACGCGCAGCATGATCTCGTCCGGCGCGGAAACCTCGGGCTTCGGGCGCTCGACGAGCCGCACCTGCCGCGTGCCGGGGACGATGGCGAGAGCCCTCACGGTTCGCTCCCTCCCGTGCGCGCGCGCATCGGCTTCCTCACCACCTGCCACGTGTGAGGCGCCACGCCAGCGCGCCGCCCACGGCGAGGCCGGCGCCGAGCCCGGCCATGGCGGAAGCCGAGGGCGACGTCGGCTCGACCAGCTCCCGCGGCGCGAGCGCGCGCGCGTACGCCTCCGGCGTCCGGCCCGTCGGCGGCCGCTCGCCCTCCACCGCCATCCGCAGCACCTGGGCGAGGTGGAGCGCGCGGCGGTCCGTGGTCTGGCGGATCTGCTCGCGGCAACTGAACCCGTCCGTGACGATGATCGTGTCCTGGCCGGCAGCGCGGACCGCCGGCAACAGCACGCGCTCGCCGGCGCCGATCGAGACGTCGTACTTCTCCGCCTCGAAGCCGAACGAGCCGGCCATGCCGCAGCAGCCGGAGTCGAGGATCTGGAAATCGAGGCCGATGCGCGGCAGCAGCTCCTGTTCCGCGTCCATGTGCATGATGGCCTTCTGGTGGCAGTGGCCGTGGACGATGGCGCGGGCGCGGAGCCGTGGCGGCTCGTAGCCCCGCGCCTCGCGGACCAGGAACTCGGCCAGCGTCATCGCTTGCGCGCGGAGCCGCTGCGCATCCGGGTCGTCGGGAAACAGCTCGTGGAGCTCGTCCCGGAACACGGAGACGCAGCTCGGCTCGAGCCCCACGATCGGCGTGCCGGCGCGGATCTGCGGCCTGAGCACGTCCATGACGCGGCGGAGCTGGTGCCTGGCCAGGTCCAGCATGCCGAAGTCGTAGAGCGGGCGGCCGCAGCAGAGGAACGGCCGCGGCACGTCCACGCGGAAGCCGGCATCCTCGAGCACGTCCACTGCCGCCGCGGCGATCTCCGGGTGGAAGTGGTTGTTGAACGTGTCCGGCCAGAGGATGACCTCGGGCCCGCCACGGACCCGCGTGCCTCGCCGTTTGAACCACGCCGTGAACGTGCGCGGCGCGAGCGTCGGGAACTGCCGCTCGGGCGCCATGCCGACCGCAGCCTTGGCCAGGCCGCGCAGCCCCGGCGTGCGCGCGGCGAGGTTGGCGAGCCCCGGCGCGAGCGAGGCGGCGCGCACCCACCAGAAGACGAGGCCGTAGGCGTAGGCGGAGAGCGGGCGCGGGCGGTGCTCGTAGTAGTGCGAGAGGAACTCGGCCTTGTACGTGGCCATGTCCACCCTGACCGGGCACTCGTGCTTGCACCCCTTGCAGGCGAGGCACAGGTCGAGCGCCTCCTTGACGTTCTGGTCGCGCCACCCGTTCGTGACCGGGTCGCCCTGGAGCATCTCGAAGAGCAGGCGCGCGCGCCCGCGCGTCGTGTGCTTCTCCTCGCGCAGCACCATGTAGCTCGGGCACATGGTGCCGGTGTCCAGCTTGCGGCACTTGCCGATGCCCTGGCAGCGCAGCGTTGCGCGGGCAAAGCTTCCCCCGTCGTGCGGGAAGGCGAACGCCGTCTCCGGCCGTGGCGGCTCGTAGTCCGGGCCGAGCCTCAGGTCCGCGTCCAGTGGCCGCGCGTCCACGACCTTGCCCGGGTTCATCTTCCCGTCCGGGTCCCAGATCGCCTTGAACTCGCGGAAGGCCTGGACCAGCTCGGGCCCGAACATCTTCGTGAGCAGCTCGCCCCGCGCCTGGCCGTCGCCGTGCTCACCGGAGAGCGAGCCGCCGTAGCCGACGACGAGGTCGGCCGCACGCTCGACGAACTCGCGGTAGCGCTCGATGCCGCCGCGGCTCTCGAGGTCGAAATCGATGCTGCAATGGACGAGGCCCTGGCCGAAGTGGCCGTAGAGTGACGCCTGGTAGCCGAACTCGCCCAGGAGGCGCCGGAAGTCGCGGAGGTAATCGCCCACGCGGTCCGGCGGGACCGCCGAGTCCTCCCAGCCAGGCCACGCGGGCTTCAATCCGGGCACGAGCGCGGTCGCGCCCAGCCCCGCCTCGCGCAGCTCCCACAGCTCGTGCGCCGTGGCGCGGCGGTCGTGGAGGAGCATGGCGGGCGGGATGCTTTCGCGGCGCAGCTCATCCATGAGCCGATGGGCCCGGTCGCGCGCGTCGGCCAGCGCGTCGCCGCCGAATTCGACGAGCAGGAACCCGCCGCCGGCGGGGAGCAGCTCGGCGACCTGGCGCTCGAAGCCCTGGACGCGCAGATCGGCAATGAGCCGGTCGTCGAGCCCTTCGATGGCGAGCGGGCGGTGCTCGCGGACGAGCGGCACGTGGTCGCCCGCCGCCGCGACGTCGGGGAATCCGAGCACGAGCAGCACCCGCTCCGCCGGGTTGGGGATCAGCGTGACCTCCGCCTCGAGATACGCGACGCACGTGCCCTCGGTGCCCGCGAGCGCGCGCGCCACGTTGAAGCCTTTCTCCGGCAGCAGGTCGTCCAGGTTGTAGCCCGAGACGCGGCGCGGGATCTTCGGGTAGCGCTCGCGGATGAGGTTCGCGTAGCGGTCCCGCAGCTCGCGGAGGCGGCGGTAGATCTCGGCCGCCGGCCCGCTGCCGCGCGTGATCGCGTCCAGCTCCGCCTCGCTCGTCGCGCCGACGCGGAGCCGCACCCCGTGGTACGTCACAACCTCGAGCGAGATCAGGTTGTCCGACGTCCTGGCGCCGGGCCCGTAGAACTCGGCCTGCACGGAGTGGCTGCCGCACGAGTTGTTGGCGATCATGCCGCCCAGCGTGTTCCAGCCGTGCGTGGCGGGGTCGGGGCCGAACGTCAGCCCGTGCTTCGCGGCCGCGTTCCGCAACGCATCCAGCACGGTGCCGGGCTGGACCCGGGCACGCCGCCGCGCCGGGTCGAGCTCGAGCACGGCGCGCAGATACTTCGAGACGTCGATGACCACCGCAGCGTTGACCGTCTGACCGGCGAGCCCGGTACCGCCGCCCCGGAACGCGACCGGCGCGCCGAACGCGCGGCACGCCGCGATGGTCTCGACGATGTCGTCGGCCGTCCGCGGGATCACGACGCCGAGCGGCGGGAATCGGTAATTCGACGCATCATCGGCATAGAGCCCGCGGTCGCCGTCCGAGAAGCGGACCTCGCCTCCGATCCGGTCGCGGAGCGCGCGCGCCAGCGCGCGGCCATCCCTGCGCGCGGGCGCCGCCACCGCGGGCAGGATGCGGGGCGGGCGTCGTGCCGGGCTCACGAGCCCGACCGGTTGCTCACGGGACTTCATTCGATCCGCTCCTGCCGCCGTGCGCCCGCGCCCGCCGCGGCGGGGAGTGCGGGCTCCGGCGGCGCGCCTATTCCTCGACTCGTCCGCGGCCGGGCACGTAGCTCTCGACAGCGTCGCGCGCAGACCGCTTGATCATGCGCCAGCGGCGCGCATCCCCCTTCACGATGGATGCCGTGAAGTTCCTGGCCTGCTTGAGCGTGATGTGCGGGGGCAGCGGCGGGACCTCGGGGTCCGTGTGCGCGTCCACGACGACGGGCCGGTCGGCGGCCAGCGCGGCCTCCCAGCCGGGGATGATGTCTTCGGGCTTCTCCATCAGTACGCCGCGCAGGCCGAGCTGCTCGGCGAACCGCGCGTAGGACATCGCCGGCACCTCCTGCGAGGCCTCGAACCGCGGATCGCCCGCGAGCACACGCTGCTCCCACGTGACCTGGTTCAGGTCGCGGTTGTTCAGCACGAGGATGACCAGCCGCGGGTCCTGCCACCGGCTCCAGTATGCGGCGATGCTGATCAGCTCGTTGATCCCGTTCATCTGCATCGCCCCGTCTCCCACGCAGGCGACCACCGGCCGGTCCGGGTGCGCGAACTTCGCCGCGATCGCGTACGGCACGCCCGGGCCCATCGTCGCGAGGTTGCCGGAGAGAGAGGCCATCATGCCGCGGCGGATCTTGAGGTCGCGCGCCCACCAGTTGGCGGAGGAACCCGAGTCGGAGGTCAGGATGCAGCGGTCCGGCAGCCGCGGGGACAGCTCCCAGAAGACGCGCTGCGGGTTGATCGGCTCCGCGTCGTTCATGGCGCGGTGCTCGAGCACGTCCCACCACTTCCTGACCTCTTTCTCGATCTTCTCGCGCCAGGAGCGATCCGTCTTGCGCCGGAGCATGGGGATGAGGAGCCGGAGGGTCTCGCGGCTGTCACCGCAGAGCGGCACGTCCACCGGATAGCGGAGCGCGAGCATTCGCGGCTCGATGTCGATCTGGACCGCCTTCGCGGCGCCCTCCTTCGGCAGGAACTCGGCGTACGGGAAGCTCGTGCCGACCATGAGCAGCGTGTCGCAGTCCATCATCAGGTCCCAGCTCGGCTTGGTGCCGAGCAGGCCGATGGCGCCCGTGACGTACGGCAGGTCGTCCGGCAGCACCGCCTTGCCGAGGAGCGCCTTGGCCACGCCGGCGCCAAGCAGCTCCGCGGTTTCTTCGACCTCGTCCGCCGCGTGCAGCGCGCCCGCGCCCACGAGCATCGCGACCTTCTTGCCCTCGTTCAGGATGTTCGCCGCGCGGCGGAGGTCCTCATCCTTCGGGATCACCCGCGGCTCGGACCAGGCGATGCCGGTGAAGGTGGCGCCGTGCACGCGCGGCGGCTCCTCGACCGCGTCCATCTCCTGGACGTCGTTCGGGAAGATGATGCAGGTGACCGTGCGCTCCGCCTTCGCGATGCGGAGCGCGCGGTCCACGAGCGTGCGGGCCTGGGACGGCGTGGTGCAGAGCTGGACGTACTCGGATGCCACGTCCTTGAAGAGGGTCGTGAGGTCGACCTCCTGCTGGAAATCGCCGCCGAGCGCGAACGTGGCGGACTGCCCCACGATCGCGACCACCGGCTGGTGGTCCATCTTCGCGTCATAGAGCCCGTTCAGGAGATGGATCGCGCCCGGCCCCGACGTCGCCATGCACACGCCGACCTCGCCCGTGAACTTCGCGTGCGCGCACGCCATGAACGCCGACATCTCCTCGTGCCGGACCTGGATGAATTCCATCCGGTCGCTGGCCCGATCCAGCGCGCCGAGGAAGCCGTTGATGCCGTCGCCGGGATAGCCGTAGATGCGGCGGACCCCCCAATCGTGCAGGCGCTGGACGACGTAGTCGCCGACGGTGTGGGCCATGAGGGCGGTCTCCTGCAGTTCGAGTCGTGGACCTCAAAACATCATGCGCTCGCTGTCGAGGCCGGTGGCGCCGCTCGGCCGCACCGGCGACGGCGTCGCGACCTGCGGCGTGCCGTCGCCCTCGAAGCAGCGCACGGTGAACGTGTGCTCGCCTTCCTGGAAGGGCCACTCGAAGCGCCACAGGACCCAGGTGAGCCCGGAGAGCGGCGTGCGCAGCCGCGCGTCCTGCCAGTCCCCGTCGTCCACCCGCACCTGCACCCTCGAGATGGCACGGGCTCCCGCATGCGCGATGCCACCGATCGGGATCAGCGTCCCACGATCGGCGCGGATGGCCATCATGTCCATGCCGATGACATCGATCACCGCGGTGGCCTTCATGCGTGCCACGGCATCCCAACCCCGCTGCACCCAGTAGCCCCGCTCGTCGTGGTCGATCAGCTCGATGGACTCGATCCACTTGGGCTGCTTCATCCCGTACCGGTCCGGGATGTAGATGCGGAGCGGAAAGCCGTGCTCCGGAAGCAGCGGCAGGCCATCCCAGGCATACGTGAGCATGATGCGTGGGTCGGCGCGGACGGCGTCGAGCGGCAGCGTCTCGTGGAAGCCGTCCACCGAGCGGATCCGCAGGTGCGTCGCATTCGGCTGCGGCTCGGCGTCGGCGAGGACGCGCTGGAGGGCGACCCCCGTCCAGCGTGTGGTGCCGATGAGGTCGCCGCCGACCGGGTTCGAGATGCACGAGAGCGTGATGAACTGATGCATCGGCTCGTAGCCGTCACGCAGGTCGGCCAGGCTGAGCTCCGCGGGGCGGGCGACGAGCCCGCCGATGCGCAACCGCCAGTCCTCCTCGCGGACCACCGGCGCGCGCGTGTTGATGTCGATGCGGTAGTGCTGCTCGAGCGGCGTCAGCTCGGGGCGCGTGCCCTGGACCGGCTGCACGGGGTCCCCGGCGTTGGGCAGCGGATGCGTCCGGGACCACGTGGCCGCCAGCCGGGCGCGCCGCCTTCCGGCGCCGATCTGGTCCACGAGCACTGCTCCTACCAGCGTGATCACGGCTACGGCGCCGCCCAGCCGGATGAGGAAGGTGCGGCGATCGAGCGTCTCGACCGCCATACGGCCAGCGCCCGGCCGCCGAGCGCTGACCCGGTCATGGCTCCAGCCCAGGAGCGCGCCCCAGCCGAGAAAGGCGACGATGCTCCAGAGCGCGCCCGCGATCGGCGCTGCGGTTGCGGCCGGGCCGGCGCCGAGCAGCGCGGCGGCGCCGCCGGCGAGGGCCCCGAGGACGAGCCCCGCGACGATCCCGGACCAGCGCGTGCGTCGGAGCACGGCGAAGAGAACGCCGCCGGCGAGGACCAGCGCGAGGAAGAGGCCGGTGATCGCCAGACCCTGCTCGGCGGCTTTCGCCGCGGCCGACGTGTCCGCGACGTCGACACGGCGGATCACGGCCACCATGGTGTCGATGCCGAGCGTCACGAGTCCGCCGGGAAGCCGCCGGGCCAGCCAGTCGAACAGGTCGAACGCGGCGAACGGCAGGCCGAGAAGCTGCTGGGCGAGATAGAGGATCGTGAGCAGCGGCGCGGCGAGGAGGGCGCCGATGGCCGCGCCCATTGGGAATCCCGGTCTGCGCATCGATCGATCTCGTGCTGGCCCCGTGATGCCGACGGCTGCGGCGGCGCGGGGGATGCAATGGTCGTGCGAGCGGAGGTGACCCATGGCCGTCATGATCAACGAAGGGACCACCTTCCTCATCAGCGACGATCTGGGTGATGTCCCGGAGGAGGGGGCGTTCGGCCTCTTCTCGGAGGATACGCGCTTCCTCTGCCTGTACCGGCTGCTGCTGGATGGCCAGCCGCCGGTGCTCCTCTCTACGCAGTCCGTGGATTACTTCGCGGCCAAGCACTTCCTGACGAATCCGATGCTGACCCGCGTGCCGGCGAGCACGATCGGACTGGTTCGCAGCCGGATCGTCGGCCGCGGCATGCGGGAGGAGGTGAGGCTCACGAACTATGGCGACTGCGAGGCCCGCTTCACGCTCGAGCTCCGCTTCGCGGCCGACTTCGCGTCCATCTTCGACGTGAAGGCGCAGGCCATGTCGGGCCTGGCGGCGTCGCGTCACGCGGGCGCGTTGGCACCGGCCGTGTGCGACGGCGGCAGGACGCAGCGCTTCAGCATGAACCGGGGCGAGTTGGAGCGCGAGTTGCTCGTGACCCTTCCGCCCGCCGACGAGTCGGGCCCTGGCTGGTGCCGCTTCCGGATGCGGCTCACCGCCGGCACACACCGGACGCTCGCGATCGAGTTCGACCCCGCGAGCTACGCGGCCGAGATGCGCGGACGCATGCGTGACCGGGGGCTCGGGCTGATGCCGCGCGGCGACCGGGACCGCGAGCACGCGCACATGATGGGGATGGTCGGGGAAGCGCCCGCGCTGCATACGCGCTCCTTCACCCTGAGGCGCGCATACGACCGGAGCGTCGAGGACTTCGCGGCGCTGCGCGTGCGGGGCGCCGCGATCGCGGGTGGAGCGCCCATCATCGCCGCCGGCGTCCCGTGGTACATGGCGCTGTTCGGCCGCGACTCGCTGATCGCAGCCTACCAGACGCTGGCCTTCATGCCCGAGCTCGCGCACGGCACGCTGCGTGCGCTGGCGGAGCTGCAGGGCACGGAGGTCGACCGCGACCGTGCCGAAGAGCCCGGCAAGATCCTGCACGAGCACCGCTTCGGACCGCTCGCCGGCATGCAGCGGCCGATCGCCCACTTCCCGTACTACGGCACGGTGGACGCGACACCGCTCTTCCTCATGATGCTCACAGCCGTTTGCCGGCTCGAGGGCGACGTCGGCCTCGCGCGCGAGCTCCTCGACCATGCCTGGCGAGCCGTCGAGTGGATGGAACGGTACGGCGACCTCGATGGCGACGGCTATCTGGAGTACGGCTGCGGCGGAGAGAGCGGCCTGGCCAACCAGGGCTGGAAGGACTCCGGCGACTCGGTGCGCTTCCGGGATGGCAGCCTGGCGCGGCCGCCGATCGCGCTGTGCGAGGTGCAGGGATACGCGTACGCCGCGCGCTGCAGCATGGCGGACATCCTGGATGCACTGGGCGAGCGTGGCGAGGCGCGGCGGCTGCGGGCCGACGCCAGCCGGCTGGGACGGCGGTTCAACCGCGATTTCTGGATCCCTGAGCGCGCCTACTACGCGGAGGCCCTGGACGGCGACAAGCGACGCGTCGACTCACTCACATCGAACGCCGGGCACCTGCTCTGGACCGGGATCGCGGAGCCCGCCAAGGCGCGGCAGTCCGCCGACAGGCTGCTCGACCAGGACCTGTTTTCCGGCTGGGGCATCCGGACCATGGGGCGCGGCGAGGGCGGGTACAGCCCCATCTCGTACCACAACGGCTCGATCTGGCCCCACGACAACGGCCTGATCGTCGCTGGCCTGGCCCGTTACGGGTTGATCGAACACGCCAGCCGCATCGCGGCCGGGCTGCTGGAGGCGCTGTCCCACTCGCCCGACCATCGCCTGCCGGAGCTGTTCGCGGGGTTCGGCAAGGACGAGGCCCACGCACCCGTGCAGTACCCCAGCGCCTGCCGGCCTCAGGCCTGGGCGTCCGGAACCGTCTTCCTCCTGCTCACGGCGATGGCGGGGCTCGACTTCATGGACGAGGATCCGCTCCGGAGACGGCCATTCCTGCCGCGGGGCGTGGACGGCTTCCGGCTCGATGGGCTGCGTATCGGGGGCCGGCGAGTCCGCATCGAGGTCGCCCGGTCCGGCTCGGGCGCGGTTTCACGCCGCATCGAGCCGGCCTCGGGGTAGCCGGCCGGCGTCCGCGCGCGGGCCCGCTCGCGCCGAGCGCCGCACCCCCCGTGACCGGGATCCGGCCGGCGGTCACGCTGCATGCCCGTTCCCCGATCCCGCAGGCGTGCGCCGGGCGGCCTCGACCGTCGGGATCGTGAACCAGACGGTCGTGCCCACGCCCGGCTCGCTCTCCACGCGGATGCGCCCGCCGTGCGCCTCGACGATGCCGCGCGCGATCGCGAGGCCCAGGCCTGCGCCGCCGTGCCGCCGCTTCGCCTGCCAGAAAGGGTCGAACACGTGCGGCAGCTGGTCGGCAGGGATGCCGGAGCCGGTGTCACGGACCCAGAAGCGGATGTGTTCGCCCGCTGCCTCGGCGCCCAGCTCGATCCGGCCGCCCTTGGGCGTGAACTTGATCGCGTTGCCGAGCAGGTTGGAGAAGACCTGGAGCAGCCGGTCGCGGTCGGCCCACACGTCCGGCAGCCGCTCCGGCAGCGCGGCGACCAGGCGCTCGTCTTCCTTTTCGGCCTGGCCGCGGTGCAGCTCCAGCGCCTCGCGCGCGACGTCGAGGCTCGCGACCGGTCCGCACTCCAACGGGAACGTCCCCGCCTCGAGCCGCGCGACGTCCAGCAGGTCAGCGATCAGCCGGTCCGCGCGCTGCACGCTCCGCTTCACGATCTCGAGCTGCTTGCGCGACGTCTCCGCGTCCCGTGGCGTGATCGCCTCGAGCAGCCCGGCGCTCAGCTCGATCGTGTGCAGCGGGTTGCGCAGGTCGTGGCTGACGATGGCCAGCATCTCGTCGCGGACACGGGTCGCCCGCCGAGCCTCGGCGTAGAGCCGCGCGTTCTCGAGCGCGAGGGACGCCCGGTCGGCCAGCTCCTCGGTCAGCGCGAGGTCGTCGCGCCGGTACAGCCGGGACGGCTTCGCCAGCAGTGTGAGCACGCCGGCGACCTGGCCGCGCGCGCGCAGTGGAACCATCATCGCGGCACGTGGTGCGATCGCACCCGCGTCCGCGCCGCGGCGATCCGCGACTGCTGCTCCGCCGCCGCCCGCCGCAGCGGCCGTGTCCACGAGCGTGTCGGCGGTCACATGCCGTAGGATGCGCGCCGACCCCTCCTCGAGCGTCCGAGCGATCGGGTTCCTCTTGTCTCGCGGCGGCGCCGACCGCCGCATCGCCTCCGCGAGCGGCGCCGCGGCCGAATCGGCGTGAGCGACGGCGGCGCGGCGCACGGTGCCGGCTTCCACGATGTCGACGATGCTCCAATCCGCGAGCTCCGGCACGACGAGCCGCGCGAGCCGCTCCAGGATCTCCCCGGGCTCGAGCGTCGCGCCGAAGACCCGGCTAGCCTCCGCCAGGAACCGCGAGCGGTTCTTCCACCCGGGCGGCCTGCCGCTCGGCCCGCTCGCGATCCAGCTCGCGGATGCGCTCGTCGGCGCGGCTGCGCGCGATCGCTGCGGCGACCAGGCCGGCCGATACCCTGAGCGCATCGATCTCCGCCTTCGACCATTCCCGCTCGTACCGGGTCTCGTCGAAGCCGATGAACCCCCACCACTCCTTGCCGAGGAAGATCGGGAGCACCACGAGAGAGCGGATACCCTGCGACTTGAGCAGCGGCCGCTCGCTCTCCGGGAAGGTGTCGACGTTGCCCAGGATCGCGCCGCCGGCACGCAGGACCGACTTCCAGCGCTCCATCCCCGACGCCCTATACGATGCCCGCTGGAGTTGCGGGTGCTGGATCTGCGGCGGGATGCCCGGTGCGGCCCACTCGTAGCGCTGGCTCGCGACGAGCTCCCCGCGCCCGGTCCGGTGGTTCTCGAAGACGTAGGCGCGGCAGGCGTCAGCCGCCTCCCCCACCAGCGCGAGGAATTCGTTCAGGCGACGGCCGTCCGGGTAGCGCAGCAGCCGCTCCGCGCCGGTGCCGACGGCCTCGAGGATCCGGTCCCGGCGCCGGAGCGCGGCGGCCGCCCGCGCCTCCGCGTCGCGGCGAATGCGGTGCAGCCAGCGTCCGGCCGTGGCGCTGGCGGCGCCGAGCACCGCCAGTGGCACGATCAGCTTCCGGATGCGTCTCATCCCGCACCGGCGAGTCGAGGGCGCGACGCGGCGGACCGGTGGGCCGGCCGCGGGCCGGCCGGTGTCGCGAACGGTTCCGGGATGGGCCGTGGCAATTCGCGCGCCGACCCGCGAGGCCAGCGGGCCGGCCCGAAGGGGGCGTGTGGTCTTACGCAGCCGCGTGCGATGCCGCTCCTGCCACGGGCTCCGTCCCGGCCGCCGAACCGCCTCTGTTCACCGGCACCACGACCTTCGCCGTGCCCACGACCTCGCCCGAGCCCAGCTCGAAGTGCACGATCGCGACGTGCGCGCCATCTGGGCCGGCACCGGCCCGCGGCGCGCCGACGACGACACGGCACGGGAAGCGGCCGGCCGACGGCAGCATCGCGCCGCAGGTCAGCGACAGGCGCGTCGCCCACACGGGCCCGGCCTTGGAGCGCCAGCCCAGCACGTGGCCGACGGCGATGATGCACGCGTCGCCGGCGATGCGCAGTGCAAGCGGCATCGCCACGAAATCGACTGCCGCGTGCGGCTCGATCTCGAACCGGTACGCGCGCTCGCCCACCCGGCGCGCCTCGACGATCGTGTATCCGTCCTCCGCAGCGAGCTCGTGCATGTACGCGCTCTGCAAGGCGGCGACGGTGCGGGGATCGATGAGCTCCTCCCGATCGGCCGCGACGGCCGTGGCGGTCGCGCGCTCCGCCGGTGCGACTGCTGGCGCGAACGCGCCCGGCACGTGCGCCTGCACCGCCGGCTGGAAGAACGCGTCCTCCGCGCGCCGAACCGTCCGGATCGAGCCGTCCGCCCCGATCAGCACGTGCGCCGGCCCGCGCCGGCCGTTGAACCGGCTCGAGACCGACTCGCAGTACGCGCCGGCGTGCTGCACCAGGACCGGGTCTCCGCGCCGTACGCCGTCCAGCCGGGTGGCCGGAAGCAGCACGTCGCCGGCGAAGCAGAGCGGCCCGGCGAGCGCGTCCGGCCCCTCGGCCGGCAGCGGCCGGTGATCCGCATCGACGATCTGGTGCTCCCACCGCGCGACCGTGAACTTCACCAACTGGTCCGTCCCCACGTCGAGGATGCCCCAGCGGCGGCCCCGCATTGTCTTCACCGCGACGACGCGGCCGAGCAGCGCGACGGCGTCGCCGACGAGCGAGTTGCCCGGCTCGACCTGGTACGTCATGTCCTCGCGCCGCAGCGGGACGAGTGCATCCGCGAGCGCATCGATGGACGGAAAGCACTGGCCGTCCAGGAACGGGATCCCGAGCCCGCCGCCCAGGTTCAGCGTCCCGATCCGATGCGGCGTGTGCCGCTCCAGCAGGTCGCTCAGCCGATGCAGGAACTCGATCCCAGCCTCGAACGCCTCGAGGTTGTCCATCTGCGTGCCGACGTGCATGTGCAGGCCCGTCACCGGCAGCGGGTAGTCCGCGAGCGCCTGTGCCAGCGCCTCGGACGGGATGCCGAACGGACCGCTTGCGGCGCCGTGCGACGTGTAGCGGTGGATCGATGATGCGCGCCGGTAGCCGGGCAGCCCGCCGGGGTTCACGCGCACGAACAGCCGGCCGGCCAAGTCATCCACGCCGAGCCGTTCCCGGAGATCGGCGAGCATCTCGAGCGAATCCGCCACGACCGTCGCGCCCGCGCGCAGCAGCCACTCCGCCAGCGCGACGTCCGTCGCGGGCGAGCCGTACGTGATCGCGCCGATCGGGATGCCCGCGTCGAGCGCGGCCCACACCTCGTCGCGCGACGCGCAGTCCGCGCCGCCTCCGAGGCCGGCGATGATCTCGAGGATCTCCGGCGAGGGGTTCGCCTTGACCGGGTAGCGGATGCGGTCGGCCCGGCCAACGAGGGGGAGGTAGCGCGCGAAGTTGTCGCGCAGCGTGGGTTCGTGGATCACGTACAGCGGCGTGCCGTGCGCGGCGGCGAGCGCGCGCAGGTCGAGCGCGCGTGACCAGGTCTCGAGTGCGGCCCGGGTATCGTGCGCGGGGGCGGGGGAATTCGTCGGTCCGGACATCGCTTGCTGCTCCGCGAAAACTTCGGGCGCCCGACACCGGGCTGGGGTCGGGCGCGGGGCGCGCGGGCTTGCGCTCGAGCTGGCATAAGCCCTTGTCCAGCATACAGTTCGGAGGGTGAAGTGTTCCTCCCGGGACGGCAGGCGGTCGCATCGAGCATGGGCTGGCCGGGGCTCAGGCCCGCAGCGGGGGGGGAGCGGCCCGCGGACCAGGGCCGTCGCGGCGGGCGCGTCTGTCGAAGGGGATGCTGCCGCGATTCGTCGATGCGAGCCCGGATCACTCCACGTAGGTGAACAAGCGCTTGAATCCGTAATCCATGTGGATGATCTGATGGCAGTGGAAGAGAGTCGCCCCGGGGTTGTCGGCGACGACGTCGGCCTCGACCGTCCCGAACGGTGGCACGACGACCGTGTCCTTCATGACCCCCGCGGTCGGGCGGCCGTTGACGCTCACGAGAGGGCGCAGCGGCCGGCGCGATCCAGCGGGGCTCGCCGCTGGCGCCGGCATACTCGACCACGATGCCCATGCCGTTGCGGCGGTCATCGTCCCGAGGCGTGCCCAGGATCCAGATGCCAGGGTTGTCCATTGTCACGATGGCATCAATGCGTTCCGCCACGCCCAGGGCCAGCACGCCGACGCGGCGGGGAGTGGGGACCGGATTGCCGTCCAGCGCGACGACCTCGAACTCGTGGCCGGGGAGTGCGAGCTGGATGTTCTCCGTGGCGCTCGCGTTCAGGATGCGGAACATGACGCGCTCGCCGCGCCTGACGCGCACGGGCTCGCCGTGACCGAGCGCCTTCCCGTTGATCGAGAAGGAGCGGTAACCGACCTCGAAGCCGTTCGGCCGCGGATCCCGCGGTGGCGGCTCCACCGTGCCGCGCGGCCAGACATCGTCTGGCTCCTCCATCTCCTCCGCCCCGAAGAAGGGCTCCCACTCGTGCGTCGCCAGGAAGACCTCGCGGTCGTAGCGCCCCGGCTCGTTCGCGGGCTCGACGAAGACGAAGCCGAACTGGCCCGTGTACATCCCGCGATGCAGGTCGGGCCCGGCGAACGCATGCGTGTGCACCCAGCGCGTGCCGGACGGCCTGGGCGTGAGGACGTAGCGACGTGTCCCGTGGGGCGGCACGGGCGGTGTGCCCTCCTCGGCGGCCCCATCGACCTCCGGCGGCACGAACTGGCCGTGCCAGTGCACCAGCTCGGGCGTATCCGTCTCGTTGATCAACTCGACAACGACCGGGCGCCCCTCGCGCAGCCGTATGATCGGCGCTGGAACACTCCCGTTGTAGCCGATG
>DASVDH010000082.1:0-3118 GCA_036381195.1 Longimicrobiales bacterium
GCGAACACCCGCCGCCTCCGCGCCTCTGCGGCCCGGTCCGCCCGCGCCGCCACACCCGCGAGCGCGAGCGCGGCCAGGTAGACCACCGCGACGGCGGCGAGGGTCGCGTAGGCGAGCGCGGTCACGACCCCCTCCCTTCGCCCCGGGACATGCGCCGCTCGATCTCCTGCCGCAGCAAGCGCGCACCCGTCGCCAAGTCGCCGCACAACGCCATTTTCCGCATCGCCCGCTCTTCGATGCCGGCCAGATGCTGCAACAGCTCCGCGTCGCTCATGTGGTCGGGGTCGTACGTCATTTGAAGCACGTCCAGGGCGCCTTGCGCGTGCGTTTCCTGGATGCTCCGGTCCCGGACATATGCCCGTAGTGCCGCCTCGTCCATCTCTCGCATCATCGCCGCTTGCCTCTCGACCATGAGGAACGCGATCGCCAGCCCCGCGTTGAGCCCGGCGAGCTCGTATGCCACGATGTCCACCGCCGCCCGCGCGATGCTGCTCGGCTTCTCGCCCGAGCATTCCGCCTGCTTCAGCCGGACGCTCTTGCCCGTAGCGCGAGCTTGCTTCTTCGTGGGGCCGATCTGACGCTGCCAGAAACTGGCCCGCTCCCTGATTCCATCGGCCCATCTCCGATCCAGAGCCGTCGCCGTTGCCATCCCTCTGCCTCCGTGTCCGTAGATCCACCGAAGCCGTGCGTATCTCCTCCCACCCGCGCACTGACTTCGCATGCCGTTTGCGCTATGCTCATAGCGCGTGTGTGTCGTACATCGGGGCCGCGTGGCCTGCGTCAGCCGTAGTCCACCCGTCGTCACGTGGGGCGGCGCGCCCTCGTCACCGCGCCGCGCCTCGCGGCCCCGATGCCCTCTCTCTCGATCAGCCGGGGGTCTTATGCCCGCCGAACCTCTCTCCGCTGTGCTGCCCGCTACGCTCCGTTCGCTCGGTCTGCCCGAGCTGGCCCGCGCCGTCGAGTCGGGGCGCCCCATCACGCCCCGGGAGCGGCACGTCCTGGCCGCCGCGCGCACGCTGGTACGCGTAGAGCACGAGCAGGCTGCGGCGGCAGTGCGGGAGCGTCTCAGGGACGAGTGCGCCCATGGCGTCAGCGGATCCTGAGGCGCCCGCCGAACGCTAGCGCGATGCGTCCGTGCACTTCACCGCTCCCACGGCTGGAGGTAGATGTCCTCCCGCTTGCCGCCGATGCCGACCGGGCATTCCATCCGCTCGTGGTCCTGGATGCGGTCATCGTCGAGGCCGTCGTGCCGGAGCTCGATGACCTCGCCGCACCAGCGGCACGCCCAGGTGTTCTTCTCTCGCGCCTGCATGGTCCGCCTCCTTTCAGGCCGCATCCGCGGCGGTCAGGGTGGTCTCTGCGTCCAGCGTCCTGGCCGCAGCCCGCCGCGCCTCGATGGCCACGGCGGACAACACCGTCCGCGCGATTTCGGCGAACGCCAGGAACGCGTCTCCCTCCGGCCCCGCCGGTCGCGCGCTCTGCGTCGCGATCAGTTGCGACACCTCCCGGCGCGCCGGCTCGAGCGCGTTGGCTAGCCGCTCGTACGCGTCGCGCTGCTCGGCGCGCGTCATCGGCCACGGCTGTCGCGGCTCCGGCAAGCGCACGGACGGGCGGGCGTAGTCGCGGCCGGTCATGCGGCACCTGCCTGCGGCCGGCGCTGACTCGCGACAAACGCCAGCAGGTCGCCCGCGAACCGTTCCATGTCCTCCAGCGTCTGGAAGTACAGCCGCGCGTCATCCGTGAACGTGACCACGTATTCGTCATGGGCGCCGATATGGAATGCCCGTATGGTGACCGGCGCGCCCGGTGCGAAATGCACCGCCATGTGGGCCGCATGCATCGGGGAATCCACCTATCACCTCCCCGCCAGCGCCGGCACGCGCCCGGCCACGTCCAGCCACGACGCCCGGCCCGCCATCTCGCCGAGCACTGCGAACGCGGCGTCCGCCGTCCGCTGCCACCGGGCCGCCGCGTGGATGCGGCCGGTGCGGGCGAGCTCGCGCGCCGCCGCCTCGGCGTTGGTCGCGAGCTGGATCACCGACTCCCGGCGCCAGGTACGCAGCACGTCCGGCTCGACGTGCGGCTCGGCGTCGGCGTAGTGCGCCCGCAGGCGGACGCGGTCGTGGTAGGGGAGCGGGATCCCCGCGAAGGGGTCGCGGGTCCTGCGGGGTTCTGCCAGGGTGGTTGCCATTGCATGTCCTCCGTGGTCCGTGTTACATTTGTGGTGGCGGGTCGTGTTGCCATCATGCCCGCCTCCGTGGAAGCCGCTCGGTCAGGTCTCGTCTGGCCGGGCGGCTTTTTCTTCCCGCCAATATACAAGCATGCTTGGGAATGCGCAAGTAGTCTTGGACATCGGGCGCAACAAAGGCGCCCCGGGCGGTGTACCCAGGGCGCATAAGTTACGCAGCGTCTTTGAGATGACGGACCAGCGCGCGCTCGTCTTCGGTGGGCTCGTACTCGGGAAACGCCGCCCGCAGCGGCACCCCGAACAGGTCTGCGAGCCGGGCCAGGTCCGTCCCAGTCACGCCGACGTAGCCCAACTCCTTGAGCCGGTAGCCCTCGGGTGTGATGCCCAAGGCGCGGGCACAATCCGCCCGGCTCTTACCAAAGGAAGTCCGAACCCGTTGCAAGTTCACTTGCGCCATGGTAACGTACCGGCTTGGTCTGAAGAATGCGATGCGTCCAACCGCGCTTGAATATAGGCAAGAGGACTTGGGTACGCAAGGGGGTCCGTCGAGTGAGCCGTGGGAGGCGCGTATTCGGTGGATCGTAGACACCTACGAGCCTGGCGCCACAGTATCCGCCCGAGTGGCGGCCGCAGGCGAGAAGATCGGCCTGTCGGGCGAGGCCGTGCGCCGGCTCTATCGCGGCAAGAGCGTGCCGAGCGGTGACACGCTGGCCGCGATCCTACGCGCATATCCGCGCGTGAATCCATCATGGCTCCTACTCGGCATCGGCCCCCGCGAACGCCCGCCCGGCAATGGCATTTCCGGCTACGCCGCCGGGAAGCTCGACGCCGCGACACGATTGTTCGACGCGGCGGCGGAGCTGCTCGAAGAGGCCAAACGCGAGGCGGGGCAGGACGACCAGGACGGAAACACCATCAGATGAGACGCAG
>DASVDH010000083.1:0-2369 GCA_036381195.1 Longimicrobiales bacterium
CTGCGCACCGGCTGAGGCAACCGCCTGCACCGGCTGAGGCAGCCGCCTGCATCAGAGGGGGTAACCGCCTGCATCGGGTGGGGTGGCCGCCTGCACCGTCCGGGGTCACCGACTGCGCCCGCCGGCCCAGTCGCCTGCGCCCGCGCTGGCCGCTTGCGTCCGAAGCGCAACGCGGGCTGCCGGGCACAGCCCGGCGGCCCGCGTGGTCACGCGCTCCCGCGGAAGCGGCCCTACCCCCGCACCCCCAGCACCTCGTCGATCGTGTTCTGCGAGACCGGGTGATAGCCCGGTCGCGCGCGGCGGTAGATCTCCTCTGCCAGTGGGCGGCCCCAGTCCGTCGCGACCAGATCCGCGTAGAGGGGACGCAGGAACTTGCGGCGGCCCTGCGAGGTGAGGAACCGATCCAGCGCGGGGAACGCCGGCTCGTAGCGGTTGCGGATCGCGATGCGCAGCCACTCGAACAGGATCTCGCTGTTCCCCGTGTTGGTGAGGCCGAAGCGCGCGTCCAGCGCAGCCAGCCGCTCGGGCGAGAGCGGCACGTCCAGCCCGCGCAGGAAGTGCAGCCACTCATGCGTGGACCAGCCCTCCGTCTGGAGCGCCGATGCGGCCGCTCCGTCCAAGAACGCCTGCGTCTGCGCCTCCACCCTCGCGAACGCGTCCGACGTCTCCGGCGGCGCGTTCGCGGGCAGTCCGGTCCCGTACGCCCACTCCTCCGCGTGGATCGCAGCGGCCAGCGCCTCGTCGCCACGGATCAGGTTCTCGCTCACGTCGCGCAGGAACCTTTCCGTGGTCATCGGCTGGAAGGCGTGGCGGTCGAAGTAGCCGCGCAGGAACGCATCGAACCGCTCGCGCCCCGCCGCGAGCTCGATCGCGCGCAGGAAGGCGGCGCCCTTGTCGTACGGCACGGAAGTCATCCCCGCGTCCGGGTCGCGGCCGGCCAGATCGATGTGCAAGCGCGTATCCGCCGCCGTGTCGCCGCCCAACTCCTCGAACGCGGCGAGCAGGTCCTGCCGCGCGATCACGCGCAGCATCGCCGCGTATTCCGGCCCACGCAGCTCCTCCATGATCCGGTTCTCGATGTACGACGTGAAGCCCTCGTTCAGCCAGAAGTCGCTCCACGTCGCATTCGTCACGAGGTTGCCGGACCAGGAGTGCGCGAGCTCGTGCGCGACGAGCGAGACCAGCGACCGGTCCCCGGCCAGGACGGTCGGCGTCGCGAACGTCAGGCGCGGGTTCTCCATGCCGCCGAACGGGAACGACGGCGGCAACACCAGCACGTCGTACCGGCCCCAGCGGTACGGCCCGTACAGCCGCTCTGCCGCGGCCAGCATCTCCTCCATCTCGGCGAACTCCGCCGCTGCGGCATCGACCACCGACGGCTCCGCATACACACCCGTGCGCGGGCCGAGCTCGCGGAACTCCAGCTCGCCGATCGCCAGCGCGATCAGGTACGGCGGGATCGGCTGGTCCATGCGGAACCGGAACGCGCGCACACCTGTCCGCCCGTCCACGGCCTCGCCGTCCGGCGTGAGCATCTCCGCGCTCATGACCGCGCGCAGCCCCTCGGGCACGACGATGCGCGCCGAGTACGTCTGCCGGATGCCCGGGCTGTCCTGCGTGGGGATCCACGTGCGCGTCAGGATCGCCTGGCCCTGCGTGAACAGGAATGGCCGCCGCTTGCCCGCGGTCTGCGCCGGCTCGAGCCACTGCACCGCCGCGGCGTCGGGCGACGTCGCGTAGCGGATCACGATGCGGTCCACGCCGTCAGGCAACCGCACCGTCAACGCGCGGCCGAGGATGGGATCTTCGTCGCCGAGCGCGTACTCGAGCGGCTGTCCGTCCGGCGAGGTCACTGCCTGGATGTCCAGCGTCTTCACGTCGAGGACGACGCTGTCCGCGCCCGCCTCGCGGGCGATGTCGAGCGTAGCCGTGCCGGCCAGGCGCCGGGCATCGAAGTCCGCGACGAGGTCCAGGTCCACATGGGTGACGCGCGCCTCCGCCGGCCGCGCGTACGAGTGGATGTCCTCGGCGAACACGGGCTCGGCTTGCGTCGCGGGCTCCGGCCGCTCGGCGCAGCCGGCGATGAGGGTCGTGGTCAATGCCAGGGTCGCGAGTCGTTTCACGGATGGCCTCGGATTCGAGCGGGCCGCGCACGGGACACGGCCCGCGTCCGGAAGGAGCCGTCGGCCGCCGCACGCGGCCGGCATTCCGACCGTGTGCGAGACCGCACCGGCATTGGGGCCGCGGGCGAGCTCGCCCCGGCATTGCGGCCACGGGCGAGTTCGGCCTTGCAGCCCTGCGCCAGTCCGGCATCGCGACCGCGCGCGAGGCCGGACCGCCATTGCGGCCCCGCGCTCGCGCGCGGCCAC
>DASVDH010000084.1:0-92159 GCA_036381195.1 Longimicrobiales bacterium
GGCCGGGCCGGCACCCGCGGCACCGGCCTGCGCCGCCGGATCCGGGGCCGCGGCATCCGCCGCCGTGGCGATGGGCAGGGCGATGCGGAAGATGGCGCCGCCAGCAGGCCCGTTCCCCGCCTCGACCTCGCCGCCGTGCTCGTCCACGATCTCCTTCACGATCGCGAGCCCCATCCCGGTCCCCTCGCCCGCCGGCTTGGTGGTGAAGAAGGGCTCGAAGATGTGCGGCAGGGCGTCCGCGCTGATCCCGGGGCCGGTGTCCGCCACCGTGAGGATCACCCGCTCGGACGGAGCGCCACCGGGCGGCGAGCCGCCGGCCGCGCCGCGCGCGACCTGCGCGCGGATCGTGAGCCGCCGCTCGCGGGCGTCGTACTTCTCCATCGCCTGGAGCGCGTTCACGATCAGGTTCGAGAGGATGTGGCCCAGGCCCCGCCGGTCCGCGCGCACGGCGGGCAGGTCGGCGGGCACATCCAGCGCGACGCGCACGCCGGCCGCGACCAGCTCGCGGCCGTGGTCCGCGATCGCCTCGCGCACGGCCTCGGCGAGCGGCACGGCCGCCAGCTTCGCAGTGCGCTTGCGAGCGAGCAGCAGCAGGTCCGCGACGATGGCGCTCGCGCGCTCCATCTCGCGCGAGATGGCCCGCACCTGCTCGAGCGCGGCCGGCGGCAGCCCATCCGCCTCCAGCATCTCCGCGATCAGCCGGACGGTGGTGAGGGGCTTGTTCAGCTCGTGCGCGACGCGTGCGATGAGCCGGCCGAGCGCGGAGAGCTTCTCGGACTGCTGGAGCTGCTCACTCGACCGCTGCGCCTCACCCCGGAGCTGCGCCGTCCGCACCGCCACGGCCATGTGGTCCGCCAGCGCGGTCAAGAGCGCGGGATCCAGCGGCCAGCGCTCCGGCAGCTCGCGGTAGGCCAGGCTCATCGCGCCGATGAGCTCCTGCTCCGCCCGGAGCGGGACGACGACGATGTCGCGCACGACCTGCTGCTTGCGGATCTCCTCCGGCACGAGCGGCGAGTCCTGGATGCCGAGGATGACCAGCGGGTCGCGCCGGCGGTCGAGCGCCGCGAGCACCTCCGGGCGCACGGGGAACCGGTAGCCCGGCCGCACGCGGGGGCCGCCGGCGCTGCGCTCGTGGGCGACGAGCTCGGCCTCGCCGCCGCGGCGCAGCAGCACGCTCACCCCGTCTGCACGGCTCAGCGCGAGCACCGTCGAGGCGATGCGGTGCAGGACCTCGGGCAGCTCGAGCGATTCCGCCAGCGCGCTCGCAACGTCGGCGAACGCGGCGACGGCGTCCTGCGCGGGGCGGGCCGGGCTCAAGGCCGGACCTCCGGCCTGCCCGCGGGCGTGCGCGGTCCAGAAGCCACGAGCCGCGGCCGCTGGAGCAATCGAGATGATCGTTCCCGGAATCGCACCATCTGGACTCGTCTTGGAGGGAAGGAAGCCCATGCGACGGCGGCCGGCGGGGACGCGAGTCGGCTGGCCCGGACCCGGGCGCAAGTTACGGGGCACCCAGCATTCTGTCCAGCGGAGCGGCGCCCATGCCGCGACGGTTCGGTAGCCGGCAGGCCGGGCACGCCGTGCAGGAGACGCTTGACACGCGCGGTGCCCGGCCAGTATCCTCGCCGCCTTCGAGTCAAGCGCCCCGCTGTGCTTCGGCACGCCGTGCGCGCCCGACCGACCCCGGAGCACGCGCATGCCGAGAATCGAACGGATCCGCCCGGAGGGCGGCCGGCGCCCCGCTCCGCGGCGTGCTTCGCCCGCGGAGCCGCCTGGCGCGCCGGGAATGCCGGCCTCCGCGACGCCGTGCGGTGATGGGGCGGCCCTCTGCGCGGCCGCTCGGTTCCGGAGCCCCCGCCGCCGACCCGGAACCGCGCCGCACGGCGCCACGAGGATCCTCGCCGCGGCGCTGCTGCTCTCGCCCGGCATCGCCGCGGCACAGCCGGGCAGCCAGCGGAGCGGGGCGGGCGCGCAGGCACGGAGCGAAGCCGCCGCGGCCGCACGCCAGCCCCGATTGTTCCCCGCCGCCCATTACTTCCCGAGCCCGCTCGCCGACCTGCGCGAGCCGCGCATGGCCGGCGCCCTGATCGGGACCGACCTGTTCGAGGCGGCATCCGGGCGGGAGCGGCCGTATTTCTCCTTCCCGCCCTACGACGACCCGAGCCCGGACGTTCAGGGCGTCGTCGTGCTCGGGACCAACCTGCCCGTCTGGCGCCCGATCATCACCACGGACGGCGGCGTGCTGGTCGGCTTCCAGGTGGGCGTGCACGCGCGCTTCCGCATCGAGCGGCCGAGCCGGGACAAGGTCGGCACCGACTGGATCGTCGCGCTGCCGCTCGAGGCCGCGCACGGCCGCTGGAGCGGCCGGCTCCGCCTGCTGCACCGCAGCTCGCACCTGGGCGACGAGCTGGCCGAGGAGACCGGCGCCCGGCGGATCGAGTACAGCCACGAGGCGGTGGACGCACTCGTCGCCTACGGCCTGGCGCCCGGCACGCGCGTCTACGCCGGCGGCACGTACATCTTCCGCTCCGTCACCGCCTACGAGCGCTGGCTCGCCGAACGCGGGCTCCGCGACGCGGCCGCCGTCCAGGCCGGGATCGAGGCGGAGTGGCCCGGGCTCTCCGCCGCCCGTGCCGCGCCGCTGGTTGCCCTGGATTGGCAGCGGGCGCAGCGCACGGAGTGGGACGACGAGCTCTCCCTCGCCGCCGGCGTCAGAATGAACGCTGGCGGCCGCGAGTTCCGGCTCCTGCTCCGCTTCTTCGACGGCCCTTCCACCCTGGGCGAGTTCTTTCTCACGCCCGAGTCGTTCTGGGGACTCGAGTTCACGGGCGACCTGTGATCCCCGGCGCCCGGCAGGTCGAGGAACCTGCCGGACGGAGCGCCGGCCCCGCGCTCCGGCGCGCATGATGCGGGATTCCACCCCCGATCAGGAAGTGAAAGGAACGAGAACAAAGTAGCGACCGCCGCCCCGCCCGCCCGCTCGCGCATTCCCGCGCGTCCTTCTCTATCTCATTATCAAGAAATCACTTACGGAGCCATGCCCGGCGCGGTGAACGCGTAAGCACCGTGCATGCAAGGAGATGGCGCGTCCGCGCCCCGCTCCGGCCCGGTGCGGCCTGGCGAGGCGGGCGGGGCGAGTCGGACGATCTCGGCCAGTCATCGGATCCGCGGGCGAGTCCCCGCCGGCGACGGCGGGAACGACGCTCCCAGCCAGTCCCACCGCTGATCTCGAGCTCGGGACCGCCACGCCCGCTGACAACGCCGGTCGAACCGTGGAGGAATGGACAAGGAGGCCTCATGCGCATCTGGTGTCGTGTCCTGGTGAGCGCCGGTGTGCTCCTGCTCGGCGCGAACGCGCCGCTGGCCGGGCAACGATACGGTGGAGCGTTCGGCATCTACGGCGGTGGGTCGTGGTTCAGCGACCTCTTGCCCGAAGATGATGCGGCCGAGGCCCGGATGGCCACGAGCTGGGTGGCGGGCCTGCAGATCGAGCGGTGGTTGGGCAGCGGGCGCGTCGGGCTGCGGTTCGGCGCCGAGTACACGGGGCGGGAGCTGGAGGAACCGGTCGTGGACGACTTCAACGTGTACTCGGGCGAGCTGTCGCTCCTGTTCCGGCTCCTGTCGCCGGACGTGCGGCGCTCGTTCGCGCCTTACTTCGCGCTGGGAGGCGGGGCCGCGTTCTTCAACGCTGCCGTCGGCCCGTATCCGCCCATCGGCTACTATGAAGATCCCGTGACCCGGCCCATGGCGACGATCGGGCTGGGCGCGGATCTGTTCGCCAGGAGCCCCGTGGGGCTCGAGCTCGAGGTCGCTGACCGCATCCTCATCGAGAGCCCGTTCGGCGATCCGGCGACGTCGAGCCGCATCCGGCCAGTGCATCAGGCCACGGTTCGGCTCGTGCTCGAGGTGCGCTCCGACCGCCGGCGGGAGGCGCCGCCGGTGCTCGCCGCCTTGCCGGAGGGCCGGGCGGACGCCGCGGACGGGCGGGAGGCGCCGGCCGCCACGCCGCCGGCCGCGGAACCACCGGCCGCGGAACCGCCGGCCGCCGAACCGCCGGTCGAACAGGCAGGCGGGTGGGACGGCCCGGCCATGAAGGCGCCGGCCGAGCCGGAGGCGCACGCCGCGCCCGATCCCGATGCGCAGCCGCCCGCCATGGTCCTCGCCGGCCTCGCCGCGGCCGTCGACGCCAACACCGCCGAGCTGGAGCGGCTGCGCGCGCGCATCGACGACTTCGGCCGCATGCTGGAGCAGCGCTTGGCCTCGGCTGCCGGCGCGCCGGTGACTGCGGCGCCGTGGACGGGGCGGCTGTATACGGTGCAGATCGGCGCGTTCCGCAGTGCCGACAGCGCGCAGCGGCTGGCCGAGCAGGTGCGCCGGACCGACGGGCCCGTCTGGGTGAGTCAGGCGGTGGTGAACGGCCAGACCTTCCACCGGGTCCGGCTAGGCGCGCATGCGAGCCTGGCCGAGGCGCGGCACCACGCCCGGCAGGTCAGGGACGAATACGGAGTGCCGGTCTGGGTGGCGCCGGTGCGGGGCTCCGAGGTCCCGGCGGCGGCGACGGTCTCCGCGACGGCCAGGACCACGGCGCCGAAGCCGGCGGCCCCGCAAGGGGCCGAGCCCGACGCCGACCGCTCCTGACCGCTCCTGATCCGCTGGCCGGGCGCGGAGAGATCGGAGGGCGCCTTCGGCGTGCGGGTCCGCCCGCCGCCGAAGGCGCCTATCCGCTCGCCAGCGCCGCGGCGAACGACCCCACCACGAGCGCCCACACGGCCGCGTACAGCGGCACGAACCGCCTCCGCCGATCGAGCATCTCGGGGAAGAGCACCGGCTTGCCGGCGAACTTGCCGCGCGGCTTGTCCGGGAAGAAGAACGTCTTGTACGTCTCGATCGTCATGATCGTGTAGCCGAGCGCGGGCAGCGCGACGAGCAGGTAGTTGGCCGCGAAGCGGGAGATGACGAGCGCCCAGCCCAACGCGATCGCGGGGCTGCGGAAGAACTTGAACCAGTCGAAGCCCTCGATGGGCGCGTCCTTCCATGCGCCGCCGAGCGCGGAGAACCAGCCGCCGGCGCTGCCGGCCGCCGCGAGCGCGAGCCACTGCCCGGCCGTCGAGCCCGGCTGCGGCAGCACCCACACGGCCGCGGCGAGCGCGAGCGCGGCGCCGGCGACCGCCGCGCCGACCGCGTGCCGCACGCGGCGGCTCTCGACCACCCGCCCGAACACGGCGAGCTGCATGGGGATCGTGTACTTCGACTGGTCCTGCTCGCGCAGGAACGTCTTGTAGAACTCGACGAGCCCGCGTTCGCACGCGTAGGTCAGCCCGAACAGCACGACCGCGCCGGCCGCGTGCGTGGGGTCGAGCCCGAGGCCGAGGTGCAGGACGGGCGCGATCATTCCGCTCAACACGATGCTGCGCGCGTAGCGCCGCCAGGTGAAGCCCTCGTGCGGCGCGTCCTTGTACATGCCCCAGGTCGCGGTGTGCGCGCCCGCCGCGAGCCCCAGGCCCAGTGCGAGGAGCGCCGCGCTCACGCCTCCTCCAGCGAGCGGTAGACCTGCTCGACGAGCTCGACGTCGCGCCGGGCGCGCTCGAGCGTGACGCGCGCTTCGCGCCCCTCGCGCAGCGCGGCCAGCAGGTCCCGGAACATCGCGCGGTACCCGGCGGGATCCCGGAGCCCGGGGAGGTGCAGCGCGCGGCGCGCTCCGTGCACGGCGATCGCGAGCCCGTTGGACTCGAACGCGATGCCGCCGCGCGTGCCGTAGATGCGCGAGAGGCGGAGCCCGCGCAGCGGCGAGTGCACCTCCCACGAATACGCGAGCGTGCCGACCGCGCCCTCGCGGTAGCGCAGCGTGACCAGCAGGCTCTTCTCCGCTCCTTGCCGCGCGCCGGGCCGCGCGCCGCGCGCGGACTCGATCGAGAGTCCCAGCGCGCCCATGAAGTGGATCCAGTGAATGCCGCCCTCGAGCAGCGCGCCGCCGCCCGCGAGCGCCGGGTCGTCTCGCCAGTCGCCCGTGCGCTGGCTCTTGAGGGCGTTGACGTGGAGGAAGAGGACGTCGCCCAGCGCGCCGCTCTCGATGACCTCGCGCAGCCGGGCGACAGCCGGCTTGTACGCGTAGTTCTCGGCGACGAGGACCAGCCGGCCCGCGCGCGCGGCCGCCTCCCTTGCGCGGTCGAAGTCCGCGGCGCGGGGGAACGCGGGCTTCTCCACGATCACGTGCTTGCCTGCCGCGAGCGCGCGCTCCGTCCACTCGAGGTGCAGCGCGGGCGGCGTGAGCACGAGCACGGCATCGATCTGCGGATCCGCGAGCGCGGCCTCGTAGGAGTCGAAGGCGGCCGCGCCGCCGTAGCGCCGCGCGTGCGCCCGCGCCACGCCTGGCCGCCGGCTCGCGAACGCCCACGCCGCCTCGCCCCGGAACCGGCGGAGCGTGCGCGCGTGCCGTCGCGCGGCCAGGCCGCAGCCGAGCAGCGCGAGGCGGAGCGGGGGGCGAGCGGGCATGGCGTCAGTCCTCTCCGCGCACGGGTCGAGCCGGCGCGCGGGCGGAGCGGGGGGCCTCCAGCCGGGCCGGCCGCCGCCACGTGACACGCGCGGGCTCCGCCGGCCACTCGGCCCGAGCCGTCAGCACGCGCGCGACGTGCTCGCCGCAGCGCAGCGCGTGCGCGGCGATGGTGAGACTCGGGTTCACGGCGCCGGACGTCGGCATGAAGCTGCCGTCTGCCACATACAGGTTCTCGATGCCGCGGAAGCGGCCCCACTCGTCGAGCGGCGCTGACGCCGGGTCCGCGCCGATGCGCAGGGTGCCCGCGGCGTGCGAGAACGTGCGGATCCGGTGGACGTAGAACCAGCGCGCCCCGGCGCGCCAGAGGATGCGCCGCGCGGCGCGGATCAGCGCCCGGCGGGCGGCGAGGTCGCGCTCGGTGTAGCGGTGCGTGATGACGAGCCGCGGCAACCCGAGCCGGTCGCGGTCGGCCCAGTCCACGGTCACGCGGTTCTCCGCGTGCGGCTGATCCGCCGCGATGACGAGCAGGCCGGTCAGGTGCTCGACCGCGGGGCCGAGCAGTCTCCCGAGCCCGGCGGGCGCGCGTTCGCGCACGAGCGCCAGCGGCGGCGTCGAGAGCTGCTGGATCGCGCCCAGCGGCCCGGCCGGCTCGGGGACCGACGGGTGCCCGAAGTAGTAGTCGTGGATGCCGAGCTGCTTGTGGAACAGGCGCTCGGGGTTGGGGCGGCGCGGGAAGACGCCGTAGACGATCGCGTTGCAGTGGCGCATGAGGTAGCGGCCGATCGCCGCGCCGGCCGGGTTCCAGCGCTCCACCCCGGAGGCGAGGACGAGGTGAGGCGATGCGAGCGCGCCAGCGGCGAGGATGACGGCGCGGGCGCGGAGCACGAAGCGCTCGCCGCCGGGCACGCGGGCGCACTCCACGCCCGTGACGCGGCCGCGCTCCGCGATGAGCCGCAGGGCGGCGGTGCGCGTCTCGAGCGCGAGCCCGCGCGCGAGGAGCGCCGGGAGGATCGCGCTCGCGATGTCGTTCTTCGCGCCGATGGCGCACGCGAAGCCGTCGCAGGTCATGCACGCGACGCACGGCGCCCGGCCGTCGTCGCCCGCGTAGTGGATGGCGAGCGGCAGTCGGAACGGCGTGAGTCCGAGGGAGCGGGCCGCATGCTCGATGCGCCGCGAGGCGGGAGCCAGCGGCGCGGGCGGCTGCGGGTAGGGCGCGCTGCGGAACGGCTCCGTGGGGTCCACACCCGCTTCTCCCGCGACGCCGAGCAGCCGCTCCGCGCGTGTGTAGTACGGCTCGAGGTCGGCGTAGCGGTAGGGCCAGGCCGCGCACGAGTCGGCGACGATGGCGGCCTCCGGCTCGAAGTCGCGCTCGCGGAGCCGCAGCGAGACGCCGCCGTAGAACACAGAGAGGCCGCCCACGCAGTGGCAGGGCCTCACGTAGGGTCCGTCCGCGCCCGCGAGCACGCGGTACGGCGTGCTCGATGCGACGTACGGTGTCAACTCCCACACGCCCTCAGGCTCCCAGTTGGCGGGCCCGCGCGCGACCCAGTCCCCGCGCTCGACCACGAGCACGCGCAAGCCCGCCTCGATGGCCGCGTGCGCGGCCATGGCGCCGCCGAAGCCGCTGCCGATCACCAGCACGTCCCAGCCCTCGCGCGTGGATGCCTCGCCCATCCGCCGCACCCCGCAGCCCCGGTGTCCGCGCGTGCCCGCCACGACCGCGGCGCGCCACTCGCGCGGCCCATGCGAGCAAGTCGCGGGCCGGTGGGGCAGGCCGCGGCGGTGCGCCGCCCCTGACGTCCCACCTCCCGTCCGGCGCCGGAACCCTGCGGCACCGGAGCGGGTTACTCGGGGTGTCTCGCCCTCCTGCGGGAAGGAGCGAGGCCGCGCCTCGGGGCAGCGCCGCGCTGCCGGCGGAGCGAGCCGCGCCGGGACGCGCGCAACGGGCGAGCGGGGCGACGAGTGAGCGAACCGGAGGCCGCATGAACACATCGCGCAGGACCGAGACCGCGACGCTGGCCGGCGGCTGCTTCTGGTGCCTCGAGGCGGTGTTCCTGGAGCTGCGCGGCGTGCTGGGCGTGCAGTCCGGCTACGCCGGCGGGCACGTGCCGAACCCGACGTACGAGCAGGTCTGCACGGGGACCACGGGGCACGCGGAGGCGGTGCAGGTCGAGTTCGACCCGGCCGAGCTCTCCTACCGCGACCTGCTGCGCGTCTTCTTCGCGATCCACGACCCCACGACGCTCAACCGCCAGGGCCCCGACGTCGGCACACAGTACCGCTCCGCGATCTTCTATCACTCGCCCGAGCAGGAGCGCACGGCCCGGGAGGTGATCGCCGAGCTCGAGCGCGAGAACATCTGGGACGCGCCGATCGTGACCGAGGTCCGGCCGCTGGACGCGTTCTACCCCGCCGAGGAGTACCACCGCGAGTACTACCGGCTGCACCCGGAGCAGGCGTACTGCCGCGCGGTGATCGCGCCGAAGGTGAGCAAGTTCCGGAAGCAGTTCGCGGAGCGGCTGAAGGGCTGAGCTTGGCGCGCCTCGGCCGTCCGCGGCTCGCTCCAGGTCGAGCTGGACGTCTCGCGGGCGGCGCTGATCGACTGGCGCGGCTTGCCGGGAGTGCGGGTAGCGCGAAGATTGCCCGCCGTTTCGCGCGCGCGGCGAGCGGCGCCGGCCCGACCGTCATGCCGTGGTAGCCGAGTCGCTCCACCCGGAGCTCGTGGGTTCCCGCAGGGACCCGTGCCAGCACGTATCGGCCATCGGCGCCCGTCATCGCGGAGCACGCCGCCCGCCGCGCGCGGTCACGTGACCTCGCACTGCCGGGCGCATGCCAGCCGAACCCCGCTTCCGCACCGTCCTCTTCGACTGCGACTCGACGCTCTCGACCATCGAGGGCGTGGACGAGCTCGCGCGCGATCATCCCGAGGTCCGCGCGCTGACCGAGGCCGCGATGCGAGGCGAGGTGCCGCTCGAGGAGGTGTACGGCCGGCGGCTCGAGATCGTACGGCCCTCGCGTGAGGCGGTGGAGGCGCTCGGCCGCCGCTACATCGAGACGATGGTGCCCGGCGCGCGCGAGGCCGTGAGCGCGCTGCTGGCCGCGGGCGTGCGTGTGCGCGTGATCAGCGCCGGGCTGCGCCCCGCCGTCGTCACGCTGGCGCGCGTGCTGGGGCTCGGGGACGACGACGTCGCCGCCGTCGACATCTACTTTTCCGCCGACGGCGCCTACGCCGGCTACGACGCCGCCTCGCCGCTCGCGCGCTCCGGCGGCAAGCGCGCGGTGGTGGAGGAGTGGCTGCCGGAGCTGCCGCGGCCCATCCTGATGGTCGGCGACGGCGCGACGGACCTCGAGGTGCAGGGCGTGGCGGACTGCTTCGCCGCGTTCGCGGGCGTGGTCGCGCGGCCGGCCGTGATCGAGGCGGCGGATGAGGTGATCCGGGGGCGCTCGCTGTTGCCGGTGCTCGATCTGGTGTTCGGGGCGGGGGGCTGAAAGGGGTTGGATGACAAGTCGGCGTCCTATCCGTCCGGTGGTCGGCAGCGCCAGCGTCCTGGTGCGGCTGATACGTTCCGGCGGGTGGCCCGGGAAACGGGCCTTGATCCGGAGCGGATTAGAGTCGGTCGCTGCGGACGGCCATCTCGAAGGTGCGCCTCTCCGCTGGCGGTAGCACGGCCCAACGGGTCTGTCACTGTATTCTGTCACTCTATTGGGCGGGGCTCAACGACAACGACTGCACCAGACCCGCGCTTCGCCGTCCTCTCCGGTCGCGCGAGACGGTTGAAACCGCTATGACCACGGCCCATTCTACCCGCTAGCTGACCCGCTACCGTTGCCAGCGGGGCTGCGCGGGAAAACCCCGCGCCCGTGCACCCGGTGCGCCGCCGCGTGCGGACTTGACCGTGCTGGCGGCGGTCAAGTTCCATCATCCGGCTCAGCCGCCTCTGGTGTGGGGACTTCGCCGCGCCCGGCGCGGCCAGTTTCCACTGCGTCGAGCCGTGCGGCGGTGCGTGGGGACGTTCGCCGCGCCCCCGCCAGGCTGCGCTCACCTTACGCGGTGCCTGTGGACAAGTCGCCGGCACGTGCCACCACATGACCGGAGCTGCCGCCTACCACTGCGCCTGCCCGCTCCAGTGGGGGCACCCCGCATGCGAACGGGCGGAACGGCTTCCTTACCGTTGAACCGGAACGGCTGAAAAGAGGTGTCGGTGGGGGCTCACTTGAGCGGCGGGCGGGGGCGCGCCCCCCGGCCACCTGCAACTCCGGGCGGGGGAATGGCGGGGGGACTACCGGCCAGGGTGTTCGCGCCGCATCTCGCGGCATCCGCCGTGATCGCCCCCGCAGTTGCACCCGCCGTTTCCGTGCCCCCGCCCCGGCCCGCCGCACGGCGGCACGGCCCGCGCCGCCGCGGGTACCACCCCCCTTGGCCCGCCTGACGGTCGGGCGGGCGTCCCAACTGCCATGACCGGAGCGACGATGCCAGAGACCGCTACAGCCCCGAAAGTCGAGCTCCCGCCCTTCGGCCGGTTCTTCCTGCCCGGGCCGACGGAAGTGCTGCCCGAGGTGCTCGAAGCGCAGGTCGGCCCGATGATCGGCCACCGCGGCCCCGACCTCCAGAAGCTCATGGCCCGCATCCAGCCGGGCCTCCAGGATGTGTTCCGGACCCGCCGGCCCGTCTACGTCTCCGCTTCCTCCGCGACCGGCCTGATGGAGGCCGCGATCCGGAACGGCGTGCGCCGCAAGGTGCTGTGCCTGGTGAACGGCGCGTTCAGCGAGCGGTTCTACAAGATCGCGCGCGCGTGCGGCCTGGAGGCGGACGCGCTCGAGGTCGCGTGGGGCGAGGCGCACACCCCGGACATGCTGGAGGACGCGCTGCGCGGCAAGGACTACGACGCGGTCACCGTCGTCCACTGCGAGACCTCGACGGGCGTGCTGAACCCGGTCGCGGAGCTGGCGCGCGTGGCGCACGCCGCGGGCGACGTCGCGTTGCTCGTGGACTGCGTGAGCAGCCTCGCGGGCGCGCCGGTGCTCGCGGATGAGTGGGGGCTGGACTTCGCGCTGGCGGGCTCGCAGAAGTGCCTCGCCATCCCGCCGGGGCTGGCCGTCGGCGTCGCGCAGGCGCACATGCTGGAGCGCGCGGCGGCAAAGAAGGACCGCGGCATCTACTTCGATTTCCTCGAGTTCGAGCGCAACCTCGAGAAGGGCGAGACGCCCAACACGCCGGCGGTCTCGCTGCTGTACGCGCTGGCCGCGCAGCTCGACCGGCTCCGCGAGGAGACGATGGAGGCGCGCTGGGCGCGGCACGAGGCGATGGCGCGCCGGACCTGGCAGTGGGTGGACGAGATGCGCGGCCGCGGCATCGAGCTGAGCATCCTCGCCCGCGAGGGCTACCGCTCGCCGACGGTCACGACGATCCGCCCGCCGGCGGGCTGGACCGGGCCGAAGCTGGCGGCGGCGCTGCGCGAGCGCGGCTACATCGTCGCCACCGGCTACGGCAAGCTGAAGGAGGAGACGTTCCGCATCGGCCACATGGGCGATCACACGATGGCCGAGCTGGACGAGCTGCTGGGCGTGATCGAGGAGGTGTTGGTCCTGTGAGTCCGGCAAACGCAGCCGCCGCGGAGGCGGCGGCGGCAGCCGCGGCGGAGGAGCGGGAGGCCGGCGGCGCCGGCGCGCAGCCGGGCGCGATGTACCGCGTCCTCATCGCAGACGCCATCTCGAACGAGGGGCTCGCGCCGCTGTACGCGGATGGCCGCTTCGAGATCGTGCAGAAGACCGGGCTCAAGGGCGAGGACCTCGCCCGCGCGCTCGAGGAGTGCGACGCGGTCATCGTGCGCAGTGCGACGCGCATCACGGCGGAGTCGCTCGCGCGCGCCGGCCGGCTCAAGGTCATCGGCCGTGCCGGCGTCGGCGTGGACAACATCGATGTGGCGGCCGCGACCGAGCGCGGGATCGCGGTGTTGAACGCGCCATCCGGCAACACGATCTCCGCGGCAGAGCTGACGCTGGCGCTGCTGCTCGCGGTGGTGCGCCGCGTGCCCGCGGCGGACCGCAGCATGAAGGCCGGCGAGTGGGACCGGAAGTCGTTCAACGGCATCGAGCTGCATGGCAAGACGCTCGGGCTCGTGGGCGCCGGCAGGATCGGAGGCGAGGTCGCGCGGCGGGCGCGGGCGTTCGGCATGCGCGTCGTCGCCTACGACCCGCACGTGACGGAGGAGCGCGCCCGCGCGCTGGACCTCGAGCTGATGACGCTGGACGAGGTGCTGCGCCGCGCCGACGTGCTCTCGCTGCACGTGCCGCTGACCGAGTCCACGGCCGGCCTGATCGGCGCGCGCGAGCTGGCGCTGCTGCGGCCCGGCGCGTTCCTGGTCAACGCGGCGCGGGGCGGGGTGGTGGACGAGCAGGCGCTGTACGAGGCGCTGGCCGCGCGCCGGCTCGCCGGCGCGGCGCTGGATGTCTTCGAGCAGGAGCCGCTGCCGGCGGACCACCCGCTGCGCTCGCTGGACAACGTCGTGCTCACGCCGCACCTCGGCGCGGCGACGCGGGAGGCGCAGCAGAACGTCGCGATCGAGATCGCGGAAGCCGTGCGTGCCGCGCTGGTGGAGGGCGACTACTCGCATGCGGTCAACGCGCCGGCGATCGGGGGCGAGGAGATGCGGAGGCTGCAGCCGCTGCTGGAGCTGGCAGGCCGGCTCGGGCGGCTGGCGGCCGCGCTCGCGGACGGCCCGGTGCGGCGCGTGGAAGTGCGCTACGGCGGCACGGCGGAGAATCCGCTGCAGCCGCTGGCCGCGTCCGCGCTGGTCGGCGTGCTCGCGGGCGTGGTCGGCTCCGGCGCGGTGAACTTCGTGAACGCGCTGCACCTCGCCGCCGCGCGTGGCGTCCAGGTCAAGCAGATCCGGCTCGGCTCCTCCGGTCCCTACGGGGAGTACATGGAGCTGCGGCTCGAGGGGGCCGGTGGGGAGGTGCGTGCCGCGGGCGCGCTGCTCGCGAAGGGCTACCCGCGCGTGGTCCGCATCGGTGAGTACCATGTGGACGTGGTGCCGCGCGGCTCGCTCGTGGTGCTGCGCAACCGGGACGTGCCGGGCGTGATCGGCCGTGTGGGCACGGTGCTCGGCAACGCGGGGATCAACATCGCGGAGTACCATCAGTCGCGGATCGAGGCGGGCGGCGCCGCGCTCGCCGCGATCGGCGTGGACGGAAAGCTGGGCCCCGATGTGATGGACGCGCTGCGAGCGCTCCCCGAGGTGTACGAGGTGAGGCAGGTCGACCTGGAGCCGTAGGAGGCGTCGCGTCAGCGCACGGGCCGTACGGCGCGCGAGCGGCTCGCGCGGCTGCGGCCGGATCACCGGAGGCGGGGGATGCGGTCCCGCGTCTCCGGCTTTCTTTGCGCCTACCGCCGATCCGGGAACCCCAGCCCCGCCCGCACCAGCGGCCGGCGCCGCCGGGCCGGGCGCCAGCCGCTGCGCACCTGCCGCGGCTCCTCGACCGTCACGAAGGCCTGCGGGTCCCAGCGCTCGACCTCCTCGAAGATCTGCGGCACGTCCCGGCGGCGCAGCACCGTGTAGACGACCTCGACGGGCCCTTCGCGGCCATGGCCGGAGAACTCGGTGACGCCGAAGCCCCGGTCCCGGAGCGCCTCGGCGAGCTCCACGCCGCCGTGGGTCGAGACGATCCGAACCGTCGCGTAGCCGAAGGCCAGCTTCTCCTCGATCCACAGGCCCACGAAGTTGCCGGCCGCGAACCCTCCAGCATAGCCGAGCACGTGCCAGATGCTCTCGAGGTTCCGGATCGCGCTTCCCACCGCGATGATCCAGACCGAGACCTCGAAGAAGCCGAGCACGGGCACGGCCATGCGGTGGCTGCGGACGGCCAGCAGCACGCGGATGGTCGAGATCGAGACGTCGAAGATCCGCAGGCAGAAGATGAGCAACGGCCCCCACGGGCCGCTGAAGAGGGGATCCAGGGATTCCATTCCCATGCGTACGGCCTGTTTGCAGGCGCCGGTCAAACACCGCTGCCCGGCGCCGTCCGGCGCCGCGCCGCGTTCCTGCGGCTCCGCGCCGGGCGGATGCGCCGTGGGAAGATAACGGCGGCACCCGCGTGCGCGAAGGGGGAGCCGGGTGTGGCCACCACCGCTGCGGGCGCAGGTGCGGCAGCTTGGGCGTGGAGACGCAGCGTACGCGGCGAGTCCATCGCCGGCGCGGCCATCCGCGGCGGCTCACGCGCGGGCGCCGAAAGGTGCGCGCAAAGGAAGTCGAGCGGGCGTCATGCGCGCTTCGCGGCCGTGCCGAGCGCTCCGGGGGCGCGTGCTTGGATCGTCCCGCGCCTCGGGGGTACATTCCCCGAGAGGCCGTGGCCACGCCGCGAGCGCGGCGGGCCCGCGGCGTCCGCGGCTGAGCGACGTCGCCCGGAGAGACGACCCCGGGAGGAATGGATCCGGAAGTCCCTCACAACGGTGGAGGAGCCGCGCCCCGCGGCGAGCTCGCCCTCGCGCTGACCGGCGGCGGCGCGCGCGCCGCGTATCAGGTCGGCCTGCTCGTCTGGCTCGCCCGGCGCTACCCCGAGCTCGAGGTGCCGATCCTGACCGGCGTGTCTGCGGGCGCGGTCAATGCGGCCCACCTGGCGTCGCACGCCGGCACGTTCCGCGAGGCGGTCACCGAGCTCGCGCGGCTGTGGAGCGACCTCTCGCCGGAGGACGTCTTCCGCGTGGACACGCGCTCGCTCGCAGGCCATTTCGCGCGCTGGGCCGCCCGCCTGACGGTCGGCGGGCTGACGCGCACGCCCGCCGTGCGCGGGCTGGTGGACACCACGCCCCTGCGCCGGCTGCTCGAGGACGTGTTGTGCGCCGAGAAGGGCGAGATCGTGGGCATCGCGGACAACCTGCGGCGCGGCCGGCTCAAGGCGGTGGCGGTCAGCACGACCAGCTACGGCACGGGGCGCTCGGTCGCATGGGCGCAGGGCAGGGAGATCCAGGGCTGGGCGCGGCCCAACCGGCTGGGCGTGCAGACCACGCTGACCGTGGACCACATCATGGCGTCCGCCGCCCTGCCGCTCTTCTTCCCGGCCGTCCGCATTGGGGACGACTGGCACGGCGACGGCGGGATCCGGCTCGCCGCCCCGCTCTCGCCCGCGCTGCACCTCGGGGCCGGCCGCATCATCGCGATCTCGACGCGGTACGTGGGCTCGCGCGCCGAGGCCGAGGCGCCCGTGACCGTGGGCTACCCGCCGCCGGCGCAGGTGCTCGGCGTGCTGATGAACGCGATCTTCCTGGACGTGATCGACCAGGATGCGCTCCGGCTCGAGCGCCTGAACCGGCTGTTGCAGCGTCTACCGGAGGATCGGCGTGACGGGCTCCGCATCGTGGACCTGCTCGTGCTCCGCCCCTCCCGCGACCTCAGCCGCCTCGCCCGCGACTACGAGCCGCGCCTTCCCCGCGCGTTCCGCGTGCTGACCCGCGCGCTCGGCACGCGCCAGACGCTCAGCCCGGACGCGCTCAGCCTCGTCATGTTCCAGGCGGATTACCTCCGCCGTCTGATCGAGTTGGGCGAGGCGGACGCGGAGGCGCGGGCGGAGGAGATCGACCAGTTCATTCGAGGAGAGCGCGAATCCGGGTAAGGAGACAGCGCGCATGGAGTTCCTGAACAGCACCTATCTCGGCAACACGGTCGGCGCGTGGCTCGCCGCGGCCCTCACCACCGCGCTGACCCTCCTCCTGCTCCGGCTGGCGCGCCGCCTCGTGATTCGCCGGTTCACGGCGGTCGCCGCGCAGACCGCCAACCGGCTGGACGACCTCGTCACGCTGCTGGTCGCGAAGACCAAGCCGCTGATCCTCGTCGTGCTGGCGATCTACGCCGGCTCCCGACCGTTGAGGATGCCGGACGGGGTCGCGACCATCCTCGAGCGGACGGCGATGATCGCGCTGCTCGTCCAGATCGCGATCTGGGCGAGCCACGCCATCACCTTCGTCATCACGCGCGCGATGGAGCCGCGCCTCAAGGACGACGCGGCCGGCGCAACCACGATCCGCTTCCTCGGCTTCCTCGGCCGCCTCTCCGTCTGGGTCGTCATCTTCCTCGCCGTACTGGACAACCTGGGCTACAACATCACCACGCTGATCACCGGCCTGGGCATCGGCGGCGTGGCCGTGGCGCTCGCCGTGCAGAACATCCTGGGCGACCTCTTCGCTTCGCTCAGCATCATGCTGGACAAGCCGTTCGTCATCGGAGACTTCATCGTCGTGGACGGCCTGTCCGGCACGGTCGAGCACATCGGGCTCAAGACGACGCGGCTGCGCAGCCTGTCCGGAGAGCAGCTCGTCTTCGCGAACGCCGATCTGCTCAAGAGCCGGATCCACAACTACAAGCGCATGCGCGAGCGGCGGGTGGTCTTCTCGATCGGCGTGACGTACGACACGCCGCCGGAGAAGCTGGCCGGCATCCCGGCCATGATCCGGGAGGTGATCGAGGCCCGGGAGCTGACGCGCTTCGACCGCGCGCACTTTTGCGCCTTCGGCGACTCCGCCCTGAGCTTCGAGGTGGTGTACTACGTCCTGGATCCGGACTACAACCTGTACATGGACATCCAGCAGGCGATCAACCTCGAGCTGGTGCGCCGCTTCGCGGCGGAGGGCATCGAGTTCGCCTTCCCGACGCGGACCCTGCACGTCCACCAGGTCGTGCCGGCGGCGGCGGGAGGGTAGGCGCGAGCCCCTGGCTCACCGCCCCGGCGGCAGCGCCCGATCCCAGCCCAGCGCGTTGTACTTCCGCAGCACCTCCAGCACCCGGTCCAGCGGCAGGGCCTCGACGGTGCCGCGGTGGCCGCGCGTCGTCGTCGCCTTGAAGAGCGAGTTGTAGATCGCCTCCTCGGTCGCCTCGGCGACGGCCTGGAACAGCGGCGACATCGCGTCGTTGGGGAGGTCCCGGATCGTGCGCGGCGCCTGGCCCTCGCGGCGCCGGACCTCCTCGGCGGTCGAGAACGCCAGCACGTAGTCCCCGGAGCCGTTGCTCATCGTCGCGCCGGTACGGGCGAGGCCGACGAGCGCACGGCTCGCGAGGCGCTCGAGGTTGCGCGAATCCAGCGGCGCGTCCGTCGCCACCACCATCATGATGCTCCCGTCCGGCGAGTCCTCTCCCGCCGGCGCGCTGCGGGACAGCTCGTGCTGGAACGAGAAGCGGCCCAGCTCGCGGCCGACCGGCGCGCCGTTGATCGTGAGCACGCCGCCGTAATTGCTCTGCACCAGCACGCCGACGGTGTAGCCGCCGAGCGACTCCGGCAGCCGCCGCGAGCTGGTCCCGACCCCGCCCTTCCAGCCGAACGCGACGGTGCCGGTGCCCGCGCCGACGGCGCCTTCTTCGACCGGCCCGGCCGACGCGGTCTCCAGCGCCCGGCGCACGTGCTCGGGCCGGATCGGGCGCGCGCGGATGTCGTTGAGCAGGCCGTCGTTCGTCTCGCCGACGACGGGGTTGATGGAGCGCACGTCCTCCATGCCCGGCTGCTCGAGCAGCCATTCGACCATCGCGTCCGCCGCGCGCCACACGCACAGCGTGCACGTGAGCAGGATCGGCGTCTCCAGCTCGCCCAGCTCCCGGAGCTGCGTGACGCCGAGCAGCTTGCCGAAGCCGTTGCCCACGTGTAGCGCGGCCGGCACGCGGTCCCGGAAGGGGTTGCCGCCGTGCGGCAGGATCGCGGTCACGCCGGTGCGGACGCTGTCTCCTTCCACCACCGTGACCTGCCCCACGCGCACGCCGGGCACATCGGTGATCGCGTTCAGCGGGCCGGGCGGCAGGATGCCGACGACGACGCCCGCCTCGCGCGCGCGCGGCCGCTGGGATCCGGAGGGCGTCTGGCTCATCGCGCTCGCGGCGAAGGTCAGGAGGAGTGCGGGGATGATGAGCAGGCAACGTCGCATGTCTTCTGGCTCCTGGAAAGCCGCCCGCCGGAGGGCGGCGCGTCTCATGCCGGCCGGGTCGCGAGTCGCTCGACCATTGCCGCGAGGCGGGCGATCGGCACGCCGGCCGGGCACGCCGCCTCGCATTCGCCGCAGCGCACGCACCGGGGCGCGCCCGCGTGGGCGAGCGCGGCCCGGTCGATCGAGCGGGCCGGTCCCACGACGAACGTCCACGCCTCGGCCCACGCGCTCGCCGGCGCCTCGCGCAGCGCCGGGCAGACCAGCGAGCACAGGCCGCAGTTGATGCAGCCCATGAACGCCGGGTAGGCGTCCCGCTCCGCGGGCTCGAGCGGCGCGTATCCCTCGGGCAGGACGGCGCCGAGGAACCGCTCCGCGTCGCGGCGGCCGGCCAGGGTGCGCCACGGCAGCGCCGCCACGTGCAGCGCGAACCGGTACGCCAGGTTCAGCCACGCGAAGACGCGGCCCCTCACCCGGCCGCCTCCAGCCGGGCATGGGCGCCCGCCGTCCTCGCCTCGTCGGGCGCTTGCGTTCCCGTCAACGTTCCCGCTCGCGGTTTTCCGGTTCCTGCTCCCACGCCCGCCGCCGCTCCCGTTCCCGTTCGCCTGCCCGGTCGTTCAACCCGTGGCGCGCGACGCGGCTGCATCCGCCGCCCTCTCTCCCATCTCCCAGCCATCCGCGGCCGCGTGGCCCAGGCCGAGCGCCGCGGCCTCGCGCCCCGCGCGGATCGAGCCGGCCACGCGCACGTTGCGGTAGACGACCTCGCCCCGCCGGCCCACGGGGCGGCCCGCGCCGTCCTCGCGCACGCCGGCCGCGAGCAGGGGCTGCGGGGCGGCCCGCTCCGGCCGCGTCAGCGCCAGCGGCTCCGGCGCGTCGAAGGCCGCGCCCAGGTGCTCGACCCACACGGGGCAGCCCAGGGCCGGCTCGCGCAGCCGCTCGTCCGCCACGATGCCGCCGCCCGCGAACTTGCCCGTGGCGAGCACGAACTCGCGCGCGGCCACGCTCTCGGGAGCGCTGGCGCCGTGCACCCGGACCGATTCCACCGTCCCGTCGCGCACCACCGGCTCGCCCGCGCGCCCGGCGATCACCTCCACGCCTGCCGCGCGCGCGGCCGCGAGGAGCGCGCGGTCCAGCCGGAGGCCGGGCAGGGAGGGCGGCACGGCGAGCATCTCGCCGACCGGCACGCCGGCCGCGTCCGCGAGGGCGGACCGCACGGCCTCTGCGCGGTCGAGCCCCAGCACGGGCGGGAGGATGGCGCGCCGCGCGCCGGCATCGCGCACCGCGCGTGCGAGCGCTTCGGCCAGCGGCGCCGGGTCGCGCTCCAGCGCGGCGGCGAGGGCGGCCGGCGCCCAGCCGGCCGGCGGCGTGAGCGCGCCGAGGTCGAGCGTTGCCGCCGCGAGCCGGGCCCCTGCCGCATCGCCCCACAGCCGGACCAGCGCAGCCGGCCGGTAGCCGGGCAATCCCGCCACGCCGCACACCAGCGCGCCCTCCTCGATCGCGGCCGCTGCCTGCGCGGGCGCCGCGAGCTCGGCGCGCTCCAGCGCGCCCCACGGGTGCGGCAGCGGCCCGGCCGGCGGCTCGAGGACCAGTCCCGCGGCCGCGAGCGCGCGGCCCGTCCCGGCGGGCAGCGGCCCGCGCCAGGCGCCGGCCGCCAGCGCCGTCGCCCCCGGACCCGCCCGGACCAGGGCCACGCGGCTTCCGCGCGCCGCAGCCGCCAGGGCCGCGGCCACGCCGGCCGCCCCGCCGCCGATCACGACCACGTCGTACGCCCGCGTCACGGCTGGGGAGAATACGGCCGCGTGCGGGTCGCGGCGAGGGTGCGAGGGTGCTGCGGCCCGCGCGGGGCCGGCGCCGGCGGGGCCGGGCCGCGGCCGCGCGCCCGGCCCGCACGTCAGGTCTGGCGCCCGGCGCGCGCGCGAGCGATATTACAAGCCACGCGTAGACTTGAGCTTGCAAACCGAGGAGGCCCGGCGCCCGGGGCGCCGCGCTCCTGATCCGGATCACGGCCAATGCCCACATCCACACTCCGACGCGGGGAGCACCCCCCGCCGGCGCCGACGGCGGGCGGGGGGGCCAGCCAACGCTGGTTCCGGCCGCTCGCGATCTTCACCGCCGTCTACACGTACCTGCTCATCGTCTTCGGCGGCACCGTCCGCATCACCGGCTCGGGGATGGGCTGCGGCGACGACTGGCCGCTATGCAACGGCCAGCTCATCCCGCCCATGGACCCGGCGACACTCATCGAGTACACGCACCGGCTGCTGGCCGCGGGCCTCGTGGTGCCGTTCGCGGCGCTCGCGATCCACGTGCTGCGCCGCCGCGGCGCGCCCGGCTACGCGGGCCCCGGCGGCGTCGCCCGCCCCGTGGCGCTCGCCGTCGCGCTGCTCTTCGTACAGGTGCTGCTGGGGGCGATCACGGTCTGGCTCGAGCTGCCGGCCGGCGTCACGGTGCTCCACTTCCTCACGGCCGCGTCCATGCTGGCCGCGATCATCGTCGCCGTGGTGCGGGCGGGAACGCCGGCGGGCGCGGCCCCGGCCAGCGCTGCCGCGGCGGGCACTGCGGGGGATCAGGAGCGCAGGGCACGCGCTTTCTACCGCGCCGCCCGCTCCGGCGCCGTGCTCGGCTTCCTGGTGCTGGCGATGGGCGCGCTCACGGCGAACACCGGCGCCGCGCCGCTGTGCCAGGGCTTCCCGCTCTGCAACGGCGAGCTCGTGCCGGCCGGCAGCTCGCTCGTCCACATCCACTGGACGCACCGGCTCCTCGCCTACCTCCTCGTGCTGCACGTGGTCGGCGCCGCGCTGCGCGCCCGCGCCGCCCCGCCCGCGGTGCGCCGGGCCACGTTCACGGCGGCCGCGGCCGTCGGCGTGCAGATCGTCGTCGCGGCCGCGCTCGTGCTGCTCGTCCTGCCGCGCTGGCTGCAGGCGTTGCATCTGGCCGTGGGCGCGGCCGTCTGGGTCTCGCTCGTGGCCTGGGCCGCGGTCGCGAGGAAGCACCAGCGCACGCTGGCCGCGGCTTGACCGCGGTCCCGTTCCGTGGTAATCTGACGCGCTGAAAACGATTTGGAAACGTTCACCCGCCGCCCTTCGGGCAGGATTGAGAAAGGGATGTTGCCCCGCACGGAGAGAGTCCGCGCATCGCTGGCTGCGGTCCCGCCCTTCTTGATGACGTTCTTGCTCGCTGCCTGCTCGGGCGACCACCCTCAGACGACGTTCCGGCCGGTCACGGAATTCGGCGCTGAGATCAACGATCTCTTCGCCGGCATTTTCTGGTGGACGATGCTGGTGCTGGTGGTGGTCGAGAGCATCCTGCTGTTCGTGATCCTGCGCTACCGGCGCCGTGCCGACCAGTCGCCGCCCAAGCAGACGCACGGCAATACGGTTGCGGAGATCCTGTGGACGCTCGGGCCGGCGTTGATCGTCGCATTCATCGCGGTGCCCACGATGCGGATGGTGTTCTTCACCTACCGCGAGCCCGCGCCGGACGCGCTGGTCGTGGACGCGATCGGCCACCAGTGGTGGTGGGAGTTCCGGTACCCGCAGTACGATGTCGTCACGGCGAACCAGTTCGTGCTGCCCGTGGGCCGCGAGGTCCACATCCGGCTCAGCTCCGCGGACGTCCTGCACAACTTCTGGATCCCGCGCATCGGCGGGAAGCGCTACAACTATCCGATGCCGGTGGATGCGGAGGGGCCGCACGCCAAGCAGAACGCGCTCACGTTCACCATCTCGGAGCCCGGGGTCTATCCGGGCCAGTGCGCGGAGTTCTGCGGCACCTCGCACGCGATCATGCGCAAGCGGCTGATCGCGGTGAGCCCGGAGGAGTTCGAGGCCTGGGTGCAGCGGATGCGTGGGGGCGTACCCGCCGCGGCCATGCCCGCGCCCGCCGGCGCGGCGGAGCTTTCCCCGGCGGGCGGAGCGCAAGCGGCCGCCGCGGATCCGGGGGCGGCCGCGCAGGTGGACGCCGGCAGCCTCGAGGAGCAGGGCCGGCAGATCTTCCTGCGCAGCACGTGCGTCGCCTGCCACACGATCGCGGGCACGCCGGCGCGGGGCGCGGTCGGCCCCAACCTGACCGGCTTCGGCTCGCGCTGGGCCGTGGGCGCCGGCGCGCGGCCGAACACGCTGGAGAACGTCGTCGCCTGGATCACGAATCCGCAGCAGCTCAAGCCGGGCGCGCTGATGCCCGGCACGCAGACGCCCGCGCCCAACGGCTTCCCGCCGACCGGGCTCTCGCCGGACGAGGTCCGGGCGGTGGCGGCGTACCTGCTCAGTCAGAAGTGATGCCGGCGCAGCGTGTCCGGGTGTCCGGCGCCGCGCGCGTGGCGGACGGCCGGCCCCGCGGTTGATCATCCTGGAACGAGAGATCCGCAGCCCATGGCCACTGCAGAAAGAATGGTCCCCTTCGCCGCCCGACTCTCGGGCCGCGGCGGACTGTGGAGCTGGATCACCACCGTAGATCACAAGCGCATCGGCATCCTCTACGGCACGACGGCGCTCTTCTTCCTCCTCGTCGGCGGGCTCGAGGCTCTGCTGATCCGTCTCCAGCTCGCGGTGCCGGACAACGGCCTGATCGGCCCCGAGCTGTACAACCAGCTCTTCACCATGCACGGCACGACGATGGTCTTCCTCGTGGGGATGCCCATCGCCGTGGCCTTCTTCAACTACGTCGTCCCGCTCCAGATCGGCGCGCGCGACGTCGCGTTCCCTCGCCTCAACGCGCTCTCCTACTGGATCTTCCTGTTCGGCGCGTTGTTCATGAACGTGAGCTTCCTGTTCGGCGCCGCGCCCAACGCCGGCTGGTTTGGCTACGCGCCCCTCACCAGCGAGCAGTACTCTCCCGGGCTCAACATCGATTTCTGGGTGCTCGGGCTCCAGATCCTCGGCATCGCGTCGATCCTGGGCGGCGTCAACTTCATCGCCACGATCATCAATTTGCGCGCGCCCGGCATGCGGCTGATGCGGATGCCGCTGTTCACCTGGATGGCGTTCGTCACCAGCTTCATCATCATCACGGCCCTGCCGGTGCTGGCGGTCGCCCTCTTCTTCCTCACGTTCGACCGCTTCTGGGGCACCAACTTCTTCGTCCCCACGGCCGGCGGCGACCCCATGCTGTGGCAGCACCTCTTCTGGATCTTCGGTCACCCGGAGGTCTACATCCTGATCCTGCCCGCGTTCGGGATCATCTCGGACGTGCTGCCGTCCTTCACCCGCAAGCCGCTCTTCGGCTACTCGATCATGGTCTATTCCGGGATCCTGATCGGGTTCATCGGCTGGGGTGTCTGGGCGCACCACATGTTCGCGACCGGCCTCGGGCCCATCGCGGACGCGTTCTTCGCCGCCGCGACGATGATCATCGCGATCCCGACCGGCGTGAAGATCTTCAACTGGCTGGCGACGATGTGGGGCGGCTCGCTCCGCTTCAACACGGCGCTGTTGTTCTGCATCGCGCTGATCGCGATGTTCACGATCGGCGGCATCTCGGGCGTCCATCACGCCTCGCCGCCCGCCAACCTGCAGCAGACGGACACCTACTACGTGGTGGCCCACTTCCACTACGTGCTCGTCGGCGGCCTGATCATGGGCATCTTCGCCGGCTTCTACTACTGGTTCCCCAAGGTGACGGGCCGGCTGCTCGATGAGCGCCTCGGGAAGTGGCACTTCTGGCTCACGGTCATCGGTGCGAACCTGACGTTCTTCCCGATGCACTTCGCGGGCCTCCTCGGCATGCCGCGCCGCATCTTCACCTACTCGAGCGAGCTGAACCTCGGCTCGCTCAACATGGTCATCAGCATCGGCGGCTTCACCATGGCGGTGGGCACGCTGATCTTCATCTGGAACATCGTGCGGAGCCTGCGGCGGGGCGAGGTCGCGGGCCACAACCCCTGGAACGCGCACACGCTCGAATGGGCGACGGCGTCGCCGCCGCCCGAGTACAACTTCGGCACCATCCCGGTCGTGGAGAGCCGCGAGCCCATGTGGGACCGGCCGGACGAGATGGTCGCCCAGGCGCAGCGCGTGCCCGAGCGGCCCGTGCACATGCCCTCGCCGTCCTACTGGCCCATCTTCACGGCGTTCGGCGTGCTGCTCACCTTCGCCCTGTTCCTGACGGAGACCTGGTGGACGCCGCTGCTCGGCCTGGCCTGGACGGCCGTCGGCGTCATTCGTTGGGCATTCGAACCTGTGGAGCACTGACCTTGAACCACGCAGCCACGCATCCGACCGCGACCGGGCTCGACACCTGGAAGCTGGGATTCTGGACCTTCATCGGCTCGGAGAGCCTGTTCTTCGGCTCCCTCATCTCGACCTACATGGTCTACAAGGGCGCGAGCCGTGTCGGTCCTTTCCCTGCCGACATCCTGAACATCCCGCTCACCTCGATCAGCACGTTCGTGCTGCTCATGAGCAGCTTCGCCATGGTGCTGGCGTTGGCGGGCGTACAGAACGGGAGCCGTAAGCAGGCGCTGATCTGGCTCATGGCCACCGCGCTGCTCGGCATGACGTTCCTCGGCTTCCAGGCGTACGAGTTCACGGAGTTCTACCACGAGGGACTGACGCTCTCCACGAACCTGTTCGGCTCGACGTTCTTCGTCCTGACCGGGTTCCACGGCGCGCACGTGACCGTCGGCGTGATCTGGCTGCTCGTGCTGTGGGTCATGGCGCTGCGTGGCCGGCTCGGCCGGGCGGACGCCCTGAAGGTCGAGATCGCCGGGCTGTACTGGCACTTCGTGGACGTGGTGTGGATCGTGATCTTCACGCTCGTCTACCTGATCCAGTAGGAAGGGAAGCGGAATGCACGCGGAAACGGAAAGCGCGCAGCGGCAGGGCGAGCCCGGCGGCCACGCCCATCCGGGCTGGAAGACCTACGCCCTCGTGGCGGCGGTCCTCACGATCATCACGGCCGCCGAGGTCGCGGTGTTCTACATCCCGGCGCTCGAGGCGGCGCTGGTGCCGATCCTGCTCACGTTGTCGGCCAGCAAGTTCATGCTGGTCGCGATGTTCTACATGCACCTGCGCTTCGACAGCCGGATCTTCAGCGGCGTGTTCCTCGCACCGCTGAGCCTGGCCGTGGTGGTGGTGGTCGGCCTGTTCCTGCTCTTCAAGGTGCTGCCGCTGTACAGGTAGCCGAACGATGCCCGCGAGCCCGGCCGCCACTCTCGCACTGCTGCACGGCGACGGCAGCTTCTCCTGGACGCGATTCGAGGTCCATGCGAGCGTGCTGGTCGGGTGCCTCCTCTTCGCCTGGCTGTACCTCTGGGCCGTGGGCCCGCTGCGCCGCCGTCATGGCTGGGGCGAACCCGCCGGCGCGGGGCGGGTGACCGCGTTCCTCGCGGGCACGGCCATCCTCTTCCTGTCGCTCAACGGGCCGATCCACGACCTGAGCGACAACTATCTCTTCAGCGCGCACATGGTGCAGCACCTGCTGATCACGCTGGCCGTGCCGCCGCTCTTCCTGATCGGCACGCCACCATGGTTGCTGCGCCCGCTACTGCGGCCCGGGCCTCTGCGGACCGCCGCGGGGTTCCTGACGTCGCCCTTCGTCGCGTTCACCATCTACAACGTGGTTTTCGCAGGGTGGCATTTCCCGGCCGCCTACGATCTCGCGCTCGTCAACCACGACGTGCACATCGTCCAGCACCTCAGCTTCATTGCCGCCGCGGTCATCATGTGGTGGCCGATCGCCGGCCCCGTACAGGGCCTCTCCCGCCTGTCGAGCCCGCTGCAGCTTCTCTACATCTTCGCGCTCGGCCTCCCGATGTCGATCGTCGCCGCGTTCATCTCGCTCTCCAGCAGCGTGGTGTACGACTTCTACGCGGAGGTGCCACGGATCTTCGGGATATCCGCGCTCGAAGACCAGCAGATCGGCGGCCTCATCATGTGGGTCCCCGGGATGATCGTCTTCTGGTGCGCGATGACGATCGTCTTCTTCCGGTGGGCAGCCCGGGAGGAGCGAGCGGACCGGCGGAGCTCGGCGCCGGACCAGCGCCTGGCCGGCGCCTCGGCGCCGTGATGAAGGGAAAGGCAGGGTACGGATGTCCTCCCTGATCCCGTTCCACCGCGTGCTGATCGGCTGCGCGATCGCCTTCTGCTTCGGCTACGCCGCCTGGGAGTTCGCGGCCTACCTGCGCGACCGGAGCCCTCTCGCGCTGCTGCTCGCCCTCTCGTTCGCGGCAATCGGCGTCGGCCTGGCGTTCTACCTGCGGCACCTCCGGCGCGTCCTGGGACTGCCGGCCCGCGAGTAGCGCTCCCTCCCGCCGCAGAACCGCGCCGCGCGCGCTCTTTCCTCACATCCAGCCGTCCGGCCGAGCTGCAGGGTCGCCAGGTCGCGGCCCCGGCGGAGGACTTCCAGGTCCCGACCGTCGCCCGGCGCCGCGAGCGCCAGGCCCGGATCACCGGCTCACGGCACCGTGCCTAGACCGGCTCCTCGAGCGGGTGCTCGCGGTCACTCATCACGCGCCGCAGCGCGGGGTGCTCCCGCCAGAGATAGATGCCCATCGCGATCGCCGCGATGATGTTCCCGACGGCGATCGTCCACCACTGGAGCGCGTCCAGCAGCCAGGCCGCGATGATGGCGAGCAGCCCGATGAACAGCGTCTCGAAGGTGACGAACAGCAGCACGAACGCGAGGAGCAGCGGCGGGTGCTCCTCGGCCTCCGTGGCGAACGCGGCCGCCACCATCCCGGCGACGAGGAAGGCGGTGACGTGGAGGAGCGTGTAGCCGAGAACGGTGATGGCATCGATGCGCACCGCCGCGATCTCGCTCGCGCCGTAGAACAGGGCGGAGCCCAGGGCCGCGGGCGTGAAGAGGAGGCGGCCCGAAGCCGCGTCGATCACGAAGAACCACAGGGCGACGGCGCCCGCACCCAGCAGCCCGGCGATGACGCCCTCGCGGATGATGCGATGGCGCGCCAGCGTCTCTGGCCAGCTCGCGCCCGGCGCCGCGTGGGTCAGGCGCAGCGCGGCCATGAGCACGACGCCCGCGATCACGTTGCCGGCCAGGACCTCGGGCCAGCCCAGGATGTCCACCACGTCCACGCCGGTCACGACGACGCCGAGGTAGAAGGCGATGTCGAAGAGCAGGAAGCCGAGCACGGCGCCGAGCAGCAGGCTCGGGGCTGCGATGACGCGCGGCAGGAGGGCCGCCATGAAGATGCCCAGCGCAGTGAACACGACGTAGTGGAGGAGCGTGTACAGCGCGACCAGGCCGACGCTCACCACCACCTGCTCTCGCCCGAGCAGCACGCTGGCCAGGAAAGCCGGGGTGTACAGCGGCCTCCTCTCCAGGGCGTCCACGAGGAGGAACCACAACGCCAGGGCCGTCGCCGCCAGGATGCCTGCCGCCCCTCCGCGAATCACGATGCTGCCGGGTCGCCGCATGGCTGCCTCCTTCTGGACGAAGATTTCGCGTCCGGCGGGCCGGGTCAGCTCCTCCCGGCACGCTCTCCCGGCCCGGAACCCCGGCCGGCCAGGTACCTGTAGAGGAGGAACCCGCCCAGGGTCAGGCCGGCGAGCACCGGCACGGCCATGAGGAGCACCCCGCCCCAGAACATGCCGGTCATGAGACCGTGGTCCATGACCTCATCCCATTCGATAGAGGAGCACGTAGACCGCGACGCCCGTCACCGATACGTACAGCCAGGTGGGCAGCACCCACTGCGCCAGCGCGCGGTGCCGATCGAACTGGCGCCGCAGCGCTCGCCGCAACGTGAGCAGGACCATGGGTGCGACCAGTGCCGCCAGCACGGCATGCGACCCCAGGATCGCCAAGTACAGCGTACGCATCCAACCCTGTCCCTGGTACCTGACGGACCCGACGTGCGCGTGGTACAGCAGATACGAGACCAGGAACAGGGCCGACACGCCGGCGGCGGTCAACATGCAGGCGCGATGCGCAGCGATGCGGCCCCGCCGGATGAAGATCCAGCCGGCGGCGAGTGCCAGGGCGCTCGCGGCGTTGAGCGCAGCGTTCACGTGAGGCAGGTGCACCACCGCAGACGGGATCAGCTCGGCCATCGCCATCGCATTCGGAGCCGGGCGAGCCGGCGCCGCGCCGCTCAGCGCGGGATCTTGTCCAGCACCATCAACCCCAACAACGCTGGCAAGTACACGACCGAGGCAAAGAAGAGCCGGCGCGCGCCCGCCCGCGTGCACCGCACCAGCAACAGCCCGCCCGTGGCCAGGAACGTGAGCCCCAGCACCAGCGCACCCGCCAGATACGTACCGCCGGTCACGCCCAGGAGGCTCGGAAGCAGGCTGACCGGCACCAGCACCACCCCGTAGTTCACGGCCTGCAGCGCCGTGGCGCGCCCGTCCGGGTCCTCCACGCTCAGCATCCGCAGCCGGCCGCGCGCGTAGTCCTCCCGGTGGAGCCAGCCCAGCGCCAGAACGTGCGGGAACTGCCAGAGGAACAGGATGGCGAACAGCGCCCAGCCCGCCGGCCCGAGGTCCCCGCCGCCCGCGACCCACCCGGCCAGGATCGGCAGCGCGCCCGGCACGGCCCCGGCCATCGTCGAGAGCGACGTACGCCGCTTCAGCGGCGTGTACACGAACGCGTAGCTCGCCAGGCTCAGCCCCACGAGCAGTGCGGGCAGCGCGCCGACGAGCACGAGCAGGTAGAGCAACCCCACGACCGAGATGGATGACGCGAACACCAGCGCCTCGCGCGGCCGCATCCGGCCCGACGGGAGCGGGCGCGCGCGCGTCCGCAGCATCCGCGCGTCCACGTCCCGCTCCAGGTACTGGTTCAGCGCGTTGGTCCCGCTCGCGACCAGCCCCGCCCCGACGAGGGTGTGGACCAGGCCGGCGAGATCCGGCGCCCCGCGCACGGCGAGGTAGTAGCCCACGCCCGTCGTCAGCAGGACGAGCCGCGTGATGCCCGGCTTGGTCAGCTCGACGAAGTCCCGCCAGGTCGCCGGGCCCAGCCGCGCCTCGCCGGGCCCCGCCCCGGGGCTGGCTCCCGCCGGCCGGTCCCTTCGCACCGTCGCGTCCATCCGCTCAGAACTTCTCCGCCAGGACCGCAAGGACCAGGATCGCCGCGAGCGGCAGCGGCGATGCCGCCATGAGCGCCAGCCGCAGCGGCTCGAACCTCAGGTGCATGTAGTACATCGCGACCAGCAGCGCCTTCCACGCCGCGAGCCCGACGAGGATCAGGATCAGGACTTCCTTCGGGAGCGCCGCGACGAAGGCGACCAGCACCTCGACGACCGTCAGCGCCGCCAGGCCGGCCCAGACCATCACGTAGTTCGGCTGCTTCCTCGTGGTTTCCATGTCCGCGTTCTCCTCCCGGAGAGGCGACCCGGGGCGCCGCACGCTAGATGAGGTAGACGATCGTGAACAGGATGATCCACACAAGGTCCACGAAGTGCCAGTACAGGCCCATGATCTCCACGCCGCCGTGGCTCTCGGCCGTGTACGCGCCCCGGAACGCGCGCCAGGTCGTGAACATCAGGCACAGGACGCCGATCGTGACGTGGGCGCCGTGGAACCCCGTCATCGTGTAGAAGGTGAAGCCGTACACGGGGCCGCCCAGCACGGGGCCGACGCCGTCGCGGCCCACCGCCGCGTACGATTCGGCCATCGGAACGAACCCCTCGTGCGCCAGCTTGTAGTACTCGATCCCCTGGATGCTCAGGAAGACCGCGCCCAGAGCGATCGTGGCCAGCAGCCACATTCTCAGCCCCTTCTGGTTGCCCAGCTCGATCGCGGCGAACGCCTTCACCATCGTCACGCTGCTGCAGATCAGGATGAAGGTGTTGAGCGCCGTCAGGGGCACGTTCAGCACCTCGCCGGGCGCCGCGAACGCCTCGGGGTGCGCGAACCGCAAGATGATGTAGCTGCCGATCAAGCTCGTGAAGAACATCACCTCGGACAGCAGGAACACCCACATCCCGAGCTTCTGGTTGTAGACGCCCATTCCCGGCATCGGCTGCCGGGCGGGCATCGCCATCGCGCCCGCATGGCTCATCGATCGCCCTCCTCTCCTCGAGAGTCCCGCAGAGGCGTTGCGCAGGCGGGCGGCCCTCCCTCGCCGCCGAAAGCCGGCGCCATCGTCGGCCCGCGCTCCCCGCCTTCGCCGACGGCTTGCCGGCGTCCGGCGGCCGCCGATCCCGCGCCGCTCCACGCCTCCATGTCGTTCAGCGCGCCGGGCACGCTCCCGCCTAATGGGCAGGGACCAGGTCCGGCGCCGGCGCAGGCCGGCCGGCCGGCGGCCGATCCTGCGGCAGATAGTCCTCGTCGGATTCCGGCGAGCTGTACTCGTACGGCCCGCGGTACACGATCGGCGTGACCGCGAAGTTGCCGTGCGGCGGCGGCGAGGGGACGGACCATTCGAGCGAGTTGGCCCGCCAGGGGTTCATCTCCGCGCGCTTCCCCCTGAACATGCTCCACACGAAGTTCGCCACGAAGAGGAGCTGCGCCGCGCCGAGCAGGAGCGCATTGATCGTCACGAACTGGTTCAGCTCCTGGAGGGGCTGCAGGTGCGCGTACTGCGTCGGGTCGTACAGCCGCCGCATCATGCCGCCCAGCCCGAGCTGGTGCATGGGGAAGAAGGTCAGGTTGTAGAAGATGAAGGTGAGGAAGAAATGGACCTTGCCCAGGCCCACGTGCATCATCCGGCCGAACATCTTCGGGAACCAGTACGTGATCGCGCCGAAGATCGAGAACAGGCTGCCGCCGAAGAGGACGTAGTGGATGTGCGCGACGATGAAGTACGTATCATGGATGTAGATGTCCACGGGCGTGGACGCCATGAACACGCCGGACAGCCCGCCGATCACGAACATGGCGACGAAGGCGAGCGCGTGCAGCATCGGGACGGTCAAGTGGATGTCGCCTCTCCACAGCGTCGCCAGCCAGTTGAACGTCTTGATCGCGCTCGGCACCGCGATGATCATGGTCGTGACCATGAAGGTCGAGCCGAGCATCGGGTTCATCCCGCTCTGGAACATGTGGTGGCCCCACACGATCCAGCCCAGGAACGCGATCGCGCAGATCGCGATGACCATGGCGTGGTAGCCGAAGACCGGCTTGCGTGCGCCGTTGGCGATGATCTCGGAGGCCATCCCCATGGCCGGCAGGATCAGGATGTAGACCTCGGGGTGGCCGAAGAACCAGAACAGGTGCTGCCACAGCAGCGGCTGCCCGCCGCGCTCCGGCAGGTAGAACCCCGTGCCCAGGACCTGATCGAAGAAGAGGAGGATCAGCGCCCCGGTCAGGATGGGGATGGCGAGCAGGACCAGGATGGCCGTGATGAAGAGCGCCCAGACCGGCAGGGGGAGCCGGAACCAGGTCATGCCCGGCGCCCGCATGTTGACCACGGTCGTGATGTAGTTCACGGCGCCCATGAGGGAGGAGAACCCGAGGATGATCAGGCTCAGGCACCAGAGTTCCTGCCCCGTGGAGACGCCGCTGTACTCGGGTACGGCGGACAGCGGCGCGTAGGAGGTCCACCCCGCGGCCGCGGCGCCGCCCTCGACGAAGAAGCTGGCGATCATGAGGATGCCGGCCGGCACCGCGGTCCAGAAGGACATCATGTTGAGCCGCGGAAACGCCATGTCTGGCGCCCCGATCTGGAGCGGGATCAGGTAGTTGGCGAACACGCCCACCAGCAGCGGCATGATCGCGAAGAAGATCATGAACGTGCCGTGCATGGTCACGAGCGAGTTGTAGAACTCGGGCAACATGATCCCGTCCGGAGCCATCGTGTCCGGCAGGATGGCGCCGCCGGGGATCGGCCGCCCGGGCCAGGCGAGTTGCCATCGCATGGTCAGGGCGAGAAGGCCTCCCACCAGCAGGAAGAGAAGGCTCATCAGCAGGAACTGGATGCCGATGATCTTGTGGTCCGTCGAGAAGATATACTTCCGGATGAAGGGTCGTTCATCGCGGTGCACGGCGTGTGCGCCGGCCTGCGGTATGGCCATCGTGCTCATGGGCATCCTCTCGCTCTCGCTCGGGCGCGGTCAGTTGGCTGCGGCAAGGCCGGCTCGCGACTGCTCGCGCTGCCACGCATCGAACTCCTCGGCGGTGTACACGGTCACCGTGCCCCGCATGCGGTAATGGCCCAGGCCGCACAGCTCGGCGCATCCCAGCGTGAACTCGCCGGTGCGCGTGGCCTGGAACCAGACCGGGATCTCCATTCCCGGCACGGCGTCCTGCTTGACGCGGAACTCCGGCAGGAAGAAGGAGTGGATCACGTCCTCCGACGCGAGCGTGACGCGGACCGGCCGGTTCACGGGGATCCGTAGCTGGCCGCGGCGGACGAAGTCGTCGGCCGTGCCGAGCCGCTCGTCGGGTCCGGGGTAGGTGACGTTCCATTCGAACTGCTTCGCCGCGACCCGCAGCTCCAGCGCGCCCGGCGGGACCCGCGCCGGATCTTTGACCTCCATCCAGACCGCCCGGCTCCTGAACGCCAGGAACAGGACGATCAGGAACGGAATCAACGTCCAGATCACCTCCGCACGGGTGTTGCCGTGGATGTGGGCCGCTTTACGGCCCTCCCTGTGCCGGTAACGGATGATGAAGTAGACGAGCAGCGCCTCGACCGCGAAGAAGATGACGGCCGTGATCCCGAGGATCAGGTAGTAGATGGAGTCGACCTGCGCTCCGAACGTCGAGACGTTCTCCGGCAACGACCAGTTCATGGGCCCTGCCTCCTCCCGCTCGAGGGGTCGGGGTCACGACGCGGGCAGCCGGCTCTCAGCGGCCGCCCGCCGCCGCGCCGGCTGGATGGTCATGCAGGTGGATCGGCTGCCCCAGCGGGACGACCGCGTTCTGCGCCATCTGCTCCCGGTACGTCACCTGCACGTCGGCCGTCTGCTGTGCGGCGACGGTGACCTGCACCGTCTGCGTGCCGTAGCGCTCGTGCCAGGTCTCGATCGTATAGGTGCCCGGGGGCACGTTCGCGATCTGGAAGGTCCCATCGGCCGCACTGACGGCGAAATACGGATGATCAACCACGCCGATGTACGCTCGCATCCAGCCGTGCACGTCGCACTCGACGGGGATCATGACCTCCGGCACCGCGAACGAGCGCGTGGTCTCCATCTTCGTCGGCTGGCTGATGTTGAACGTCCGGTTCGCCGTGGGCTTCGCGTTGATGTTGTGCAGCAGGCCGTCGCTGTTGCGGATCGTCAGGCTCTGCCCCACGCGCAGGCCCAGCACGTGTGGCTCGTAGAGGCAGCCGTTCTGGTCCAGCACGGGCGAGCCCGCGGGTGGGGGATACGGCCCGCCGCTCAACCCCTCCTTGATGTAGACGAAGACGTTCTTCAGCCCGCCGCTCCCGTCCACCACGACCTCTTCCGTGCGCGCGCCGCCCGGGTGCTTGGCCGCGCACGTCGGCTCTTCGCTCATGTCGATCGGCGTCCCCGCGGGCGGCGTGCCCTCGAACGCGATGCGCCCGCTGATCGTCCCGACCGTCGTCGGGTCCACCGCGGCCGCCGCCGCCGCCGTCTCCTCGCCCGCCGCGGCGGCTTCGCCGCCGCCCCCCGCGCTATCACCGGCGCCGCAGCCCACCAACAGCAGTCCCGCGGAGAGCACCACCACCGAGTCGCGCAGCTCCAACATCGTCGCCTCCCTTGAGGATGGGATTCAAACGCCGCTCCCCTCGCTCCTCTCACGTCTCTGCGCCCGCACCACCGCCACCAGACCGAGCCCCGCCGTCAGGACTGCCGCGACGACCGGCGTCGCGTACACCGTCCCCGGCGTGGGCTGGTCGAGGTAGATGAAGTACCACGTGCCGATCGAGCACCGCGTCCCCTCCTCCGAGTTCGAGCCGTCCCACGCGAACAGCGCGATCGGGATCGGCTCGCCTGGCCGGAACTGGAGCTGGTTCACCGTGTCGGCCGTCGCCAGCGGGCGCCGGAGCAAGAGCCGCCACTCGCCTTGGTCGAACGTCGCGTCCCAGGACAGGGACCGGGACGTGGCCGGCAGCGGCTCGATGCGCGCCAGCCCGCGCGCCGTCGCCTCGACCGCCACCCCCTCCGACGGGGCCTGCGCGCCACCCACGCCCGCCTCCGTCACGCTCTGCCAGCGCCAGAGGTACACGGGCTGGCGTGCATCGCCCATCAGGAAGTACGGCCGCTCCATCCCGCGGGGGATCGTGCGAGGGAACTGCACCGCGATGGCATCCGGCAGCCGCGCGAGATCGATGCTCGCCTCGCCGGGCACGGCGGCGCTCGCCGCAGCCGCGGCGGCCGCGGGACCCGCGCCCGCTCGTCCGGCCGGCGCCGCCGCGGGAGCGGGCACGCCGGCGCTCGCGGCGCCTGCGGCCGGCTGCGGCCCGCCCTCGTGCGGCTCCATCGTCTCGAGCACGCGTCGCTGCCAGACCAGCCACGCCGTGTCGGGGCTCTGCGAGGGATCGTGCCACACGAGCCGCAGCGCCAGCTCCTCGCCATTGTGCAGCGCCTGCACCCAGACGCCGTCCACCGTGGGCGCGAACCAGCGCGGCTTCACCACGATTTGCCCGACGAGCGGGATGTAGTAGCGCTCGACGGCCGCCCATGCGCTGTCATCGGCCGACGACGGCAGGGCGCCCTCGATCCGCGCGGCGCGGATCACGTCGCGCACCCGCGGCGGCTCCGCGGGCGAGAGGCTGCGGACGTAGTGCGCGAGGTTCCAGAGCTGCGCCTCCGTCATGTATCCCGCGTCGAGAAGGTCGCTGAACGAGGGCATGGGCGTGCCGTCCAGGCCGGTCCGGAGCCGCCGGTAGATATCCTCGACCGTGCCTCCGCCGTTGAAGTGCCAGTTCTCCGTGAGGTCGGCGGGCCGGATGGGGAAGCCCGCGTCGTCCTCCTGCGTGGGCGCGGAGGGGCCGTCCCCCCGCCCGGCCTCGCCGTGACACTTCCAGCACTCGATGCGCTGGTAGAACTCGCGCCCCTCGCGCAGCACCTCCTCGCTCGTACGCGGCGCGCTGCCGAACTCGAGCGGCTGCGGCGCGTCGCCCTGCGCGAAGAAGGGCGAGAACGTCTTGATGTAGTCCACGATCGCCTCGCGCTCGGATCGGCTGAGGAGCGTGCGCCAGCCCGGCATCGCGGTCCCGGGCATCCCCTCGTCGATCACGCGCATCAGGTCCTCGTCCGTGGGGAGCGCGCCGCTCGGCGTGCTGCGGATCTGGAAGAGCGCGCGCGTGAAGTCCCGCGGCCGCGGCAGCATGTAGCCCGCCGCCTCGCCGTCGCCCCGCCCGTCCACGCCGTGGCAGCCGGCGCACCACCTGTCATAGGCGGCCTTGCCCGGATGCTCCTGCCCCTCGCCCCCACCCTGGCCCCGGGCCGGCGCCGGGGCGAGGCCGAGGGCGAGGGAGGTGGCGATCAGGCCGGCGGAGAGGGTCCGCCGCCGCAGTGTGCGCCGGGCCCGTGCGCCGCGTGGGTGCCGGAGCGGCATCGCGGGAAGGCACCGGCGGGCTTCCGCCGCCTCCGGCGTGCCCCGCCGCACACGCGGCCGTCTGCCGCCGCAAACCCGGACGACGCTCTGCGCTTCCCCCGTCCTCGCCCACGCCCACGCCCACGCAGCCCCAGCCATCAGTGCGCCCCTCCTTCCGCCTCGTCCCACGTGCGCGGCTGCCAGCCCGTCTGCTCGTACAGGAAGATCGTGACCGCCCAGATCTCCTCCTCGGTCAGGAAGTCCTCCCACGCGGGCATTGCCGAGTTCCAGGGCGTGCCCTCCCGCGGCAGGCCCGGGCCGCCCTTGGCGACGCGCCAGAAGACGAAGCTCTCGGTGAGCTGCGCGATCGTGCCGTTGTCCCGGAAGTTGAGCGGCGCGGGGTTGAACGCGTGCGCGTAGTGGCCCTGGCCGTTCAGGCCATCGCCGTGGCAGGGCAAGCAGTTGCGGTAGTAGATGCGCTTGCCGAGCTCGTAGTCCTCGGCGATCGAGCCGTCCGCGCGCAGCGGGTTCTCGAGCCCGGCGAGCGTCATGGTCTTGCCGCGGAACGTGATCTGACCCGGCGGCGCCGGGTGGATCGAGCGGAGGTTGGGTGGTGCCGCGATGCTGGGCCGCACGCGATCGAACGTCACGAAGCCGACGAGCAGCGGAACGGCGACGAGCAGGGAGCCGCGCACCAGCCGCTTTTCCGGCTCGACCATCGCCGCGCGGATCGGCTCCTTGAACTGCCGCCAGCGCGCCTCGTTGTCGCTCACGTAGATCAGGATGCCGGCCAGCACGATCGCCAGGTACTGCACCACGACGCTCGAGGGCACCGTCGCACTGCGGATGCCGAACAGCGGCGGGAGGTAGGCGATCCCGTACTTGATCAGCAGGTAGGAGACGACCAGGATCGCGATCGCCTGCCAGAACGGATGCCTGAGACGGTTCTTCATCGCGTGTCTCCTCCTCCGTTCTCTCCTGGCCGGGCCGGGTTCTCCCGGCCCCGCCGCGCCCGGCTCGGGCCCTGGAAAGGGCCGCGGCTTGCCGGCTACCGCTGTGCCGCGAGGTACTGCACCAGCGCTTCGAGCTGCGCGGCGGTGAGCTGCTGCCCGAAGGTCGTCGGCATCACGCCGGCCATGGCCTCGAACCCCTCCGCGGTGTCGGCCGCGGGGTCGAGGATCGAGCGGCGGATCGCGTCCGCGTCCAGCCGCGCGCCGACGCGCGTGAGCTCCGGCCCGAGCGGCCCGCCCTCGTCGCCGAGCTTGTGGCAAACCAGGCACTGGTTCTCACGCATGATCGTGAGCGGGTCCGAGCTGGCTCCGGCCGGCGCCGCGCCTCCCGGCTGACCGCCGGCCGCGACCCCCGGCGCCGCGCCCCCACCCTCGGCTTCCGCCGCCGCGACGTCTTCACCCGTCACCGTGACCTCGCCGCCCTGGCTCTGGAGGTACGCGACGATCGCCCAGATCTGCGTGCCCGACAGCGTGCGCCGCATGTCCGGCATGATCGGCTGGTAGCCCGGCACCACGTGCGCGGCCGGGTCGACCAGGGACGTGTGCAGGTACTGCTTGCAGTCCTGGCCCGGGACCCGGTTCGCGCAGCGTGCGCCGATCGGGCCCGTGCCGGCCTCGTCCGTCAGCAGGTTGGGGGCGCGCGTCCCGAGGCCGTGGCACGCCGTGCAGCCGCCCGCCCCGTTGTACAGCTCCTCGCCCGCCGCCACGAGCTGCTCCGGCGTCACGTCCGCGCCGAACGCGAGCTCCGACGGCACCTCGGACTCGACCTGCGGGATGGCGTTGGCCAGGACCGTGTAGAACAGCACCGTCCCGAGCACCACCGCGACGATCTTGAGGTTGGTTTCGAGCATGATCCCACCGATTCGCCTGGTTCAGCGATGCTCCGCCATCGCATCCGCGCTGCGGCCGGTTACGGCCATCGGACCCGTACTCCAGCCGGCTACGGCCATCACGTCCGCGCTCGGGCCGGCTCCGGCGCCGCCCCGCGCGGCCCCGCACCCCGGGGCGCGCACGCGCGTCGTCAATCCCCGCCCGCAGGGACGAGGCCGGGCCGGCCGACCGCCGCGGGCGCCCGCTCCTCGGCCGGGACCAGGGCCGGCTTTTCGACCAGCCCGCCCAACCAGAAGATGAAGCCGATCAGGCCGAGGAAGATCACGACGCACGCGCTGATCACGATCGCCGCGTAGCCCAGCGCGGGCGTCGCCGCCCAGGGACTGGTGTCCCGGATCACCTCCCACACGTGCCAGTGCTGCCGGATGCCGCTCCGCGCGAAGCCCATGAGGCCCATGAGCCACGTGAACGTCACGACGAGCACGAACAACGCGTACTGCGACCGCGGCGGCATCTGGCCCCAGCGGATCTCGCCGCGCGACCGCGCACCCCGGCTCATCAGCAGGTCCAGCACGACAACGGCAACGATCGCCCCGAGCACGGCGAGCACCTGGTAGACGCTGAACCCGATGCGCACGATCGCGCTCACGAAGTAGCCCGCCACGCCGTAGACGATCACCACGAGCGCGGAGACGGCCAGGATGACGCCCTGCGCGAAGGTGCCCGTTCGGGCCCAGGAGACGACCAGCTCCTTGTTCGCACGCCGGTACAGCAGGAAAGACAGGAACGTCGTCAGGATCATCAGGTTCACCGCCGTGTTCTTGGCGCTCATGACGCCCAGCGCGCCCAGGAAGGGGTGGTGCGAGCCGCCCATCGCGGCCAGCTCCTCCCGGCTCGCGATCATCGTGTGCGGCGTCGCCCAGACGATCGCGCCGAGCACCAGGACCAGGAGCATCCACTTGGTGTACGGCGCGAACCGCTCCGCCCCGGGGATGCGACCCATCCCGAGCCACAGGTAGTAGTTGCCCGCGAGGAACAGCACGGCGATGAGCACCGCCTGGATGATCCACAGCCAGCTCATGAAGCCGCCCATCATCGTGATGCCCATCTGCTGGTTGAACTCGTAGATCTCACGGCCCAGCCAGTAGCCGGCGAAGGGCAGCACGATCAGCGCCGAGATGGCGATGAAGTTGCCGACGTAGCCCATCCAGTCGTAGTGCGCCCGCTCCTCGTCGCTCTTCGCGAGCAGGAACCGGTACGCCGCATAGCCACCCACCACCGCGCCGCCGAAGACCACGTTCGCGATGAGTCGATGGATGTTGATCGGCATCCAGGTGGCGTTCGCGATCGCGCTCCACAGGCGGACCATCCCCGGCGCCGTGTCCGGCGTGACCTCGGCCGGCGGGCTCATCATGTAGCTGAGCCACGCGTTCGCGATGAACATGACGACCGTGCCCCACACGTTGAGTAGGATGCCCAGCGTCCAGTGGCCCCACTTGGCCCGCCCCGCCTTCCAGTGATCCCAGCCGTAGTAATAGAGGTAGAGCGTGAAGGACTCGAGGAAGAAGAGCCCCACGTACACCCACATGGAGAGCTCGAAGATCTCGGCCAGGTGCTGGAAGAACCGGGGATAGAGCGTGATCAGGAAGATGGTCAGCACGGCGCCCCAGATCGCGGTCGCGCTGTACGCCACCAGCAGCAGCCGGGTGAACTCCTTGGACAGCCGGTCGTAGCGCTGGTCCCTGCTGACGATGCCGATCAGCTCAGTCACGATGGCGAACATCGGCACGCCGAGCACGAACGCGGCGAACATCAGGTGCACTTCGGCCGCGATCCAAACGGCCGCGCGGCTGCCGATCAGCGGGAAGTCGCCGTACTCCCGCACCGCCTGGGCCGCCTGCTGTGCGAGCGCGGGATCCGCGCAGACCACGAGGAGGACCAGCGCGCCGATGCCGCCGAGGGAACGTTGCAGTGTGAGCTTCTCCGTCATGCGTCGCGCCATGCGTGACTCAATGCGGCTTACCATTCCCATCCCTTCCTGGCCCCTCCCGGGGCCAGGGCGAGGCCTCGCCCAACCCGCCCGAGCCGGGCCGGGGATCAAGCTTCGCCGCCCACGAAGAAGGGCGGCTTCTTCGAGAAATCCACCGGCAGACCGCGCCGGACCTCATCCATGACGGCGGGCGTGATGGCGGCGTACCCGTGTTCGCGCGCCCATGCCTCGACGCGCGCGGTGACCACGCCCCGCACGAAGCTCGGGATCCGCTCCAGCCGCTGCCGCGCGTCCGGCGTCCAGGTCAGCGTCTGGGGCACGGCCATGCCGTAGGTCACCGCGCGCTGCCGCTCGATGACGGGGAGCGTTCCCGGCGGCTCGTACGCACACGACTCGTCGGCCGCGAGGTAGTCGCCGGTCTGGGCGTAGGCACGCGCACGGCAGCCGCCGCACAGCTTGCGGTACTCGCAGCGCCCGCACTTGCCGCCCAGCGCGCCCGCGCGCAGCGCGCCGAGGATCGGCGAGGTGCGCCAGACGTGGCCGAAGCTGCTCCTGCGCAGGTCGCCCGCGATGACCGGCAGGTACGGGCAGGGCGTCAACATGCCTTCCGGCGTGATGCGGCAGTAGTAGACGCCGCACGGGCAGCGCGTCTCGTAGTTCAGCAGCGGCGAGTCGGGGTCCAGCGCATGCACGTGCCGCATGATCTGCGGCTGGCACTTCGAGCGGATCATCAGCCGGCCCAGGTACTCGCGCTGGAGCCGGACCAGCTCCCGCAGCACCTCTTCGTTCTCGGCCGGCGAGAGGCCCTGCATGCGCTGCGCGCGTCCCGTCGCCACGACGAAGTAGAGGTTGAAGGCGACCGCGCCCTGCTCCGCGGCCCAGGCGACCAGCCGCTCCAGCTCCGCGCGGTTGCCGCGCGTCAGCGTGGTCTGGACGACGAGGTCGAGTCGCTGCTCGCGCAGCCGCGCGGCCGCCGCCAGCGTGTCCTCGAGCGCGCCGCTGCCGTGGCGGAAGCGGTCGTGGTACACGGGGTCCAGCGAATCCACGCTCACGGCGACGCCCCGCACGCCAGCGTCCTTCAGTGATGCGATCCGCTCCGCCGTGAGGCGCGTGCCGTTGGTCCCGATGACGACGGTCGCGCCGCCTGCCGTCGCGTACGCGGCGATCTCCTCGAGGTCGTTGCGCAGCAGCGGCTCGCCGCCGCTCAGGATCAGCATCGGCGCGGGGTTGACCTGGAGGATCTCGTCGATGATGCGCCGGCAGGTGGCGGTGGGCAGCTCGGCGTGCGATGAGTGCCAGGAGCCGGCGGAGATGTAGCAGTGCGCGCAGGCGAGGTTGCAGCGCTGCGTGAGGTTCCAGGCGACGACGTGCGGCACCGCGCCGGGCGCGGCCGCTGGCGGCGAGCCGGGCTGCGTTGCCCATGCATCGAGGATGCGCAGGTCTGCCTCCATCGCGCTCCGTCGGGTTGCGCCGGGGCGGAGCCCCGGCAGTCTGGCAGTCCCCGGCCCTCGCCCTCGCCCTGGCCCTAGTCCTGCTTCATGATCTCCTCGACCGCCCGCTTCGCCTCCGCGGGCGTCGTCGTCCTGAAGTCCACGGGACAGCGCTCCACCACCTTCTCGATGTCGCGGATCGGGCAGCGCGTCACGCCGGCCGCCCTCGCCTCGTCAATGAAGCGCCGCATCTCGGGCGTGAGCCCGTCCACGCCCTCGGCCTCGGCGCGAAGCTGCTTGGCCTGGAGCTCCTTGAACATCACCAGCATGGTGTCCATGTCGAATTCATCGGCCTCGATCATGGCCTGCTTGTTCTCGTCCATGACCCGCGTGGTGATGCGCCAGAACCCGTGCTCCCGCGCGAAGCGCTCGACCGTGTTGCGGGCGAGCGGCCGCGCGATGAGCGGGACGAGCGTCAGCCGCTCGTACGCCTCCTCGGTCCAGACGATCGGGTCCCGCTGCGTGCGCGGGCGGAGCTGCGTGTGGCCCGTGAACGGGCACTTCGCTTCCCACATCGGCTCCGCTGGTTCCGGGTCCTCGTCGTGGCCCTGGACGACGGTTCTCTTCATCGCTTCCTCCGCCTTGAGCTCGGCCAGCGCGAGCTCCTCCGCCGTGCCGATGCCCATGATGAGCTGCATGTGCGTGGGGAGCAGCTTGCGGATCGCCTCGTCCAGGCGCTCGTTGGTGACGATGGGGAGGGTGTCCGGCACACTCGCCGCACCGTTGCCCGAATGCGCGGATCCGCCGTTCCCCCGCGCTGCCGCGGCCGCGTCGCCCGGCGCTGCTCCCTCCGCGGCGCCCGCAGCCGCTGCCTCCACCCCCGCGCCGGGCTCCCCCGCCCCTGCCCTCGCCCTCTCCCCGGCCCCGTACTTCTCCAGCACGTACTCCTCGACCGCGCGCCTCGCGATCCCGAGGGCGAACGGCGGCACGCGGAGGATCCGTACCTCCGCCTCCGGCGCCCACTCGAGGCCCGCGTGGCCGTCCTCCTCGATCCACGGGATGTCCTCCGGGTGCACATCCGTGGTGCCGATCAGCAGCACGTTCGACGGCGCCAGGCGCACCAGGTTCTCGGCCTGCGAGCCGATGTCCGTGCCCGCGATGCGGTGCGAGCCGTGGCGTGCCAGGACCAGGAGCGTCGGCCGCACCTCCTCGATCCACTGGAGGATCACCTGGAACGGCTTGCCGATCAGGATCTGCGTCTCGACCTCGACCTCCGGGAACCGCTCCGCCATGGCCCGGGCCCGCTTGATGTTGGCCTGGCACAGCTTGAGCAGGCCCTTGTCGATGATGTTGTTGTGGAGCTCCTCCTGCTCCTCGAACTTGAAGACCTTCGAGGCCTGCTCCGAGAGAACGTAGCGGATGTTGCCGAAGACGGCGTGGTGGTACTCGACGTCGAACGCGCTGCACACGAACAGCTTCGCGCCGAACGCGCGCGCCAGCTCCAGCGCGACGCGCATGCCCTTGTAGCCGTACGCGGAGCCGTCTACGCAGACCATGAAGCGGCCGCCCTCGAGGGGCTCGCCGTCGCGCACGACCAGCACGTCCTTCTCGACGCCGCGCACGACGCGCGAGACGACGCCGCCGAGCTGGCTCAGCGGCTGCCTGCCGATGCCGTGCGCGCCGATCACGACGAGGTCGTAGGCGCGCGACGACGTGCCCGCGAGCTTCTCTTCCTGCTCCTCGTCCTCGGCCACGATCCGGCCGTTCTCGCCGATGCGGACGTCGCCGCGGACCCGCTCGCCGCCGTCGTACTTGCTCGCGATGTTGGGGTCGAACCCGATCAGGCTCGGCAGCCGCCCTTCGCCCCGGTTGGCCTCGCGGATGATCTCCTCGTAGTTGATGCCCTCGAGGAGCTGCCGGGTGAGCCGCACGCCCGCCGCCTGGCAGCGGCGCTCGACCTCGTCCAGGAAGCTGTCCGAGATGAGCTGCAGCCCCTTCTCGATCAGCTTGTCGTGGATCTTCCTCTGGCGCTTGATCTCTTCGGGAGTCTGGAATCGGGCGGGCAGGCCGGTCTCGAGCTGGCGGAAGCGCACGTCGTGGAGCCGGGCGGCGTAGACGTGGCAGCCCGTGATCCGGCCACCGGAGCGGCGGCACACCTCGATCGCGCGCTCGACCGCCCACGTCGAGTGCGTGGAGTTGTCCACCGGGACGAGGATCTCGTGGTACATGACCACCTCGGGCGTCCGTGGAACCACTCCGGATCCGCCTCCGTCCGGCGCGGGCGCGCACCGGATCGGGCGCGCTCCTCCCTCGCTTCCCGCGCCGGGCCGCCGGAGACGCCGCCGATGCTTCCCGGCACACGCGCACCGGTGGCCTCGGGGCCGGCCGTTGCTCGCGCCGACTCTGGACTCGAATTGGGAGAGGCGGATGCCGTGTTTTCAACAAGCGCGAAGGCGTACGGCCGCCTTCGATCCGGTTCACGAGCCCCGTGTGGCCTGCCTGTCGTCGGCGCCGCCGGACCCTGGGGACGGGCCCACACGACGCCTCGTATGGAGCTGCGGGCAGTGCCCGCGCCGCTGCCTCTGGGGGAGAGGACTCTTGGTGTGACTTTTGATGCGAGTATACGCGCACGCCATCGGGCTGTCAACAGCGCCGGGATCTCGCCCGAACGCCGGTGCGCCCCGCCGGCCGGACCCGATGCCGCACGCCTAACTTACACGTGTGCACACGCGTACACACTCGGCGGCGCGCGCTCGCGCTCGCGCGCGCGTACGTACGGGATATCAGCTCGCGATCAGCATCGCGATCGCGATCAGGATCGCGGCATCGGCGATCAGCATCTCGCGGGCATCATCGCGCGATCGCGGGCGTCATCGCGGGCATCGCGGCGCCGCGGCGCACGGCGAGCCCCGGGCCTCGCTCGCCCAACGACGGCGTCGGCTCAGAGGTCCCAGCCCGCCCGCGCGAGCATCCAGAGGTTGGCGAGGATGATGACGAGGGCGGTGAGATAGAACGCCGGGGGGACGGCTGCCGCGGCGTCGGGGAAGAACGCGCCCTGGATCAGCGCGGGAAGGCGGAGCGCGTGCAGCGCCCAGATCACGCGCGCGAACCAGGCATGCTGCCAGCGCCAGAGTCCCCAGAAGACGAAGGCGACGATGGCCGCGCCGATCAGCAGCCAGAGCCACGCGGGCCCGCGCTGCGCCGGCAACAGGCCCTGCCGCCAGAGCACGACCACCGCGAACTCGTAGAGCAGCCCCACGTGCAGGTAAACGAACGCGGCTTGCCGGTACTTGCGGGCGCGCGCGTCGCGCGCGGCGGCCGCCTCGCGCACGCCCACGGCCGTCGGGTCCGCGTCCATGAGCGGGCGGGGCGGGGGCACGTGCGCGTGGCCGCCCGCATCCGGCGCGGGGGGAACCGTGCGCGGCCCGCTCATGGGTGCGCGCTCCCTCGTTGGTCCTGCTTCGCGTTCGGGGGTGGCGGATTCGCGGTGCTCACATGCCCTCGAGCCCGAGGTCGCGGCGTGCGCGGTCCATCACGGCCGGCGTGATCTCGGCGATGCCGTGCTCCCGCGCATAGTCGGTGTAGATCCGCTTCACCATGCCGCGGACGAAGCCCGGAACGGCGGCCAGCCGCGCCTGCGCGTCCGCGCTCCACCCGATGCGGCCTGCTGCGCCCGGCGCGCCGTCCGCGCCGCCAGCGGGTGCGGCGACGTCGTCCTCGAACGCATCCTCGCGGCCCGCGGCAAGCTGGCTCCGGACCACCTCCATCGGCTGCTCCGGGACCTCGCGGCCACCCACGCGGATGCCGAGGCTGCTCACGAGCTGCGTCTCCATGGGGTTCGTGAGCATGGCGACCTCGCGGCCGCACTTCGGGCACGCGAAGACGGCCGCCATCGTCCCGTCCCCGGGGAGCTGCCGCTCCGCGAAGCTCATGACCTCGTCGCAGCCGACGCAGAGGAACTTCATGCCGGCACTCCTTCCAGCTCCTGCTCGATGTGCCCGGCCAGCTCGTGCATTGCGCGTGCCGCGGCGTAATCCTCCTCGCCGAGCACGGGCGGCTCGCCGCGGTCGGTGGCGAGGCCGAGGCGCGGATCGAAGGGGATCTCCGCCCAGAGGGGCACGCCCGCGGCCGCGGCCAGTTGCCGCGCGCCGTCCGCCGCGAAGAGGACGGAGCCGTGCCCGCAGCGCTCGCACACGTAGGCGGTCATGTTCGCGACCAGTGCGACCGCGGACACGCCCGCCTCGCGCGCCTGGCGTACCGACTTCGCGACAACGCGGCGCGCCATCTCCGATGGCGTCGTGACCAGCAGCACGGCCGTGAGCCGTGGCACCAGCTCGAGCACACGGCCGAGCTTGTCCGTGCCCGGCGGCACGTCGATCAGCAGGTAGTCCAGCTCTCCCCAGGCGATGTCGGCCAGGAACTCCCGCAGCGCGCTCGCCTCGATCGCGCTCTGGCGGACGAACTCCGCGCCGTCGCCCGCGTCCTTCCAGCGGACGGGCGCGTCATCGCCGGCGAGCAGCACGTCCATCGAGATCACGCGCACGCCCGCCACCCCAACGGCCGGCTGCACGCCGTCCGCACCGATCGTGAGCGGATCGCGTGGCACGCCCAGCATGCGCGCGAGCGAGGGGCCGTTCAGGTCCGCATCCACCGCGCCCACCCGCCGGCCGCGCGCCGCCAGCGCCGCGGCGACGTTGGCGGTCACTGCGCTCTTGCCCACGCCGCCCTTGCCGCTGGCGATGGCGATGACGCGCCGGATGCTGCGCAGCCGCTGCTGGAGGCGCTGCCGTTGCGCCGCGATCTGCTCCGGCACGCCCTCGCCCCCGCCCTCGCCCACCTCGTGGTACGTCCGTATGCGGCGCACGCTCACCTCCTCCGCCGCGGCGCGACCTGCGTGCCGGTCGCATCCAGCGCCGTGAGCGCATCTACGGGGCAGACGTCGCAGGCCTCGATCAAGCGTTCCGCCTCGGGCTCGCCCGGGTCGGCGCGGAATGCGCAGATCCCTTCCGCGTCGAACTCGAAGACGTCGGGGGCGATCTCCATGCAATCGCCGAAACCGACGCACAGGGTGCGGTCGATGCGGATGGTCAGCTCTCCGATCCTGCGTTCGACGAGCGGTTCCACTTCGCTCTTCCCTTCAGTCGTGGCTGGATTTCCCGGGAGTCGCGACACGCGCCGCCCGGCCGGCGGCGGAAGCCGCGTCCCGTCTCGGGGGTGCACGGAGCCGCACGCCCGCCTTTCGCGGCGCCCGCAACGGCCTGTGCCGGCCCGGAACGGCAAAGTATGGCCGGGCGGCCGGGGGCGCCATTGGCCGGGCGAACGATGTGGCCGGCGCCGTCCAGGCGCGCGCGCAATCGGCGCGCAATTTTGCGGGCGGGGGCGGCGAAGTCCCCCACTCATCCCCTCAGGGCCCGGCGCTGTGGAAGTTGGCCGCGCCGGGCGCGGCGAAATTCCACCCAAGAGGTGGCTGAAGTCGATATATGGAAGTTGGCCGCCCCCGACACGGTCAAGTTCCGGCCCAGGAGGTGGCTGAACGGCATGAATGGAAATTGATCGCAAGGGGGCGCGGTCAACTCCCCCACCCAAGAGGTGAATGAAGCCGATGATGGACGTTGGCCGCGGCCGACACGCTCGAGACCGCGCGTAGCCGCACAAGCGGGTGCGCTAGCCGCGGCTGCGGCACGATCCACGAAGACGCTGGCGGGCGGAACCCGCCGGACGTCATCTATTCCGGATGACGCCGGGTGGGCCGGCGCGCTCGAGGGGCGGTCGGACGGAGGAGCACTGGACCGGGCCCGCCGGCGACAACATGATGGGCGTGTTCCTAGAATCCATGCAGCATGGGCCCGCTCCGGGCCTGTCGTGAATGCTGGAACGTTATGCGCCCTAACCTCTTCGCAAGGCGAGAAGATGATCACGGCTGAACATGCCTTCGATCGAGAAGAGCACAGGCGGGCGGCTCGCGCTCTGGCCGAGGCGAGTAATCACCGCGCTCAATGGCGCAAAGTGGGCGTGATCAGTATTGCCCTTGTATTCATCCTGGCGGCAACTTATTTGATCGACGGGTCCATCGATGTAGTTGGAACGTTTTGGCCGGTCGCAGTTCTTGCCCTAGTCCTTGCCATCATCCCGCTGGTCCGATTCACTGTCGCCTGGAGCCGTGGCCGCGACCTTCGTCACCGGTGTCTGATCATTTCGGATGATGGCCTCCTTGTGCACGACGCCGTCGACCTGCTCATCCCGTGGTCGAAGATATCCAAGGTCGTCGAAACGGAGGAGTTCCTGCTCTTCCTGATCCAACCGGGCGTGGGGCATTACGTTCCGAAGCGTTCGCTGTCGGAAGTGGCGCTCCAGAGTAGTCGTGAGATCGTGCGGCGTCACGTGGGCGGGCGAGCGCGTCTACTGACGGTATGAGTTTGTGGGCGGGGGCGCTCCATGCACGGTTACGGCGCATAACAACGCAATCACGCCGCAAGCGCGTCCCCGCCCTTGCCGCTCGGGACCACCGCTCCTTCCAATGCGGGCGAGCCGGTAGGCTCCTTCTTGCCATGCCAGCGCATGCGGCCCTAAGGACGTGAGATGTCGGGATCAATCTGGTCGCAGTGGCAATGTCGGTGGGGGTTGGGAGAGCGATTCGTCAGGTGGAGCATCTGCTGCACGACCGCGAGTCTGAACTCCCGAAGACTCGGGCCTAGCATTGGCTGCAAATGGCTGGCGGGCGAGGAGCTGGAGCGGCGCCTCGAGGCGTACGAGGAGGAGTGGGAGGCGGGTGCTCCCTGGGACGAGGTGAAGAAGCGCGGTCGCTCAGGCGACTGAGCCGCGGAGGGTCGCCCGCCCCGCGACAGCCCCCTTGCGGGAGCACTGCCCGGCGGGCACCATGCAGGTGGGCCCGCGGCGGTGCCCGGCTCGTGAGGTGAATGCTGGAGCGCTGGACGCGGTGGGCCCGGCGGCCGGATGCGAGCCACGGGATGACGCGGAAGGGACGGCATCACTCCAGACGCGAGGCTCGGATGGCCAGGGGCGGGAAGACGCTGCGCGCGGTGCTGCTCGAGTCGGGCTTGATCGTCTTCAGCATCTTGCTCGCCCTCGCAGTGGACGGGTGGAGGGAGAGGAGAGGGGAGGCGCAGCTCGCTCGGCGCGCGCTGCGGAGCTTCGAGCTCGAGATCCGGCAGAACAAGCGCAACATCGAGGAAGTGCTGCCTTACCACCGCACGCTGGCTGCGTCGGTGCGACGCGCGGATTCGCTCGGGCGCATCCGGAACTATGCGGACTGGAAGGAGCAGCTCCCCGAGTTCTCGGGATTCCATCCGCCCGACCTGCCGGCGACGGCGTGGCAGAGTGCACTGGCCGTGGGCGCGCTCGCCTCGATGGGCTACGATACGGTGGCTGCGCTCTCGAAGCTCTACTATTACCAGGGCAAGCTGGACGCGTTCACCCACGCGTCCCTGACCGGGTTCGACTTCTCGGACAGTCGCATCCCGGCGACCGTCCGGCAGGCGTACGTGTATCTCGCAACGGTCGTTCCGAACGAGGAGAACCTCCTCGACCAGTATGATGAGGTGCTCCGGTTGATCGCTCGTGATCCGGCGGGCGTGGTGAGGCGAGCGGAGCATCCGTAGGCGTGTGGGGCCGGCCGCTGGCGCTGGCCGGGCTGGGCCGCGGCCGCGTCGCCCGCGCGCGCCGCGTGTGTGGCGGCCCCGGAACGTCTTCGGGTGTCGGGTATGGAAGGACAGCGATCGAGATCTGACCCGCCGGCGTACTCGCCCATTCCGTGTGCGCTGCACGACCGGCTCGAGGCGCTCGCCACGCTGGGGCAGCCCTGTCGCATCGTGTACCGCGACCCGGACGGCGGCACCCGGGAGACGGTCGAGCGCATCGTCGACGTGTTCGCCAGGGCGGGCGAGGAGTTCGTGAGGACGGCCGCGGGCGTCGAGATCCGGCTCGACCGGCTGGAGTGGGTGGCGGGCGTGCGGTTCGGCGGCCCGCCGTGCTGACCGGGCCGCGTGCGCGGGACCGCAGCCCGCATGGACGCCCGGCTGGACCCGGCTTCATGAGCACGCGCGGGTTGCCCGGGTCGCGAGCAGCGAATGCCGGGCGGGCGCTGCGGCCCGGCTGGCGGCGGCGCGAAACGATCGGGCTGGGGCCGTCGTAACGTCGTGGGGGGAGTCGTCATGTCGTGGAGGGAGCAGTTCGGGCGGCCGCGAGGCGTGCTGGGCTGGATCGCCGGCAAGCTCATGGGCCGGGGCAAGGGCGAGTTCGCGCTGGACCTGCTCGGCGGCGCCGGCGTCGCTCCCACGGATCAGGTGCTCGAGATCGGCTTCGGTCCGGGCATCGGCATCGAGGTCGCGGCCCGCCTGGCCTCGCAGGGCCGGGTCTTCGGCGTCGAGATCTCTGACGTGATGCTCCGGATGGCCGCGCGGCGCAACCGCGGCGCGATCCGGGCGGGACGCGTCGAGCTCGGCCTGGCCTCGGTCTCGGATCTGCCCTTTGCGGACGAGGCGTTCGACGTCGTCTTCTCGATCAACTCGGTCCAGTTCTGGCCGGATCTATCGCGGGACCTGAAGGAGGTGCACCGGGTGCTTCGCCGGGACGGGCGGCTCGCCATCGGCGTGCAACTGCCGCCGTGGATCCTCCCGGCCGCGCAACTCGAGGAGCTGGGGCGCCGCGTCGAGGAGCACGCGAGGGCGGTGGGGTTCCGGGAGGTGGTCCGGACGGAGCGCGCGGTCGGCGGCGTGCCGGCGACGCGGGTCCTGGCGAAGAAGTAGGCGGCGTGGCGCGACGCGCTGGACGCGGCGCGGCGCGCCCGATCGTCCCCGTTCCATGGCCTCCGCGACGCGGGTCGCCGCACATGCGCCGCGCGAGGTGCTGCCGGCGTTCGAGGCGGCGCCCGCGCTCGAGCCGCGCTTCGCGTGCCGGCCGCCGCGCCCCGCGCTACTCCTGCCTCAGCGCCTCCACCGGATGTACGTGCGCCGCGCGCCGGGCGGGCAGGTAGCTGGCGGCCAGTGCGCTCGCTGCCAGGACGAGCGGCCCGGCGAGCAGGGCGACGGGGTCCGCAGGGCTGATGCCCCCGAGCAGCGAGCCGAGGGTGCGGCCGGCGAGCAGGGAGAGCGCGAGCCCGATCGCGAGGCCCAGCGCGACCAGCCGCATGCTGCCCCGCAGGACCATGCCGAGCACGGCGCCGCGGCTCGCGCCCAGCGCCATGCGGATGCCGATCTCGCGCGTGCGCCGGCCCACGGCGTACGCGACGATGCCGTACAGCCCGATCGCGGCGAGCAGCAGCGCGAGCGCGGAGCACGCGCCGAGCAGCGCGGCCGCAATCCGCTGCGGCAGCGTCGCGAGCGCCATCTCCTTCTCCATTGTGGTGAGCGAGAGGATGGGGAGCCGGTCGTCGAGCGCGCGGATCTCGCGTCGGATGAGCGGCACGACGCGCGCGATGTCGCCCCCGACACGGACGTGCAGCGTCATCTCGTCGTAGTCCTGGAGGAACGGGCGGTAGATGTACGGCCGGGGCTCTTCCGTCAGCGTGCCGTACTTGCCGTCGCGCGCGATGCCCACGATCTCGATGGACTCTGCGGTGCCGAACCGGGACAGCCGCTTGCCGATCGCGTCCTCGCCTGGCCAGAAGCGGCGCGCGAACGTCTCGTTGACGACCGCGACCTGCGGCGCGCCCTCGCGGTCGGCCGCCGTGAAGCCGCGGCCGCGCACCAGCGGCACCCGCATCACCTCGAAGTACTCCGGCCCCACCACGTTGAAGTGGAACTCCATGTCCTCGCCCGGCGCCGGCTCGTAGCCCTCGACGCCGGTGAAGCGGCGGCCGCCACCGCCGGAGAGCGGCACGTTGCGCGCGAGCGTGACGCCGACCACGCCGGGCAGCGCCGCGACGCGCTCGGAGAGCTGCTCGTAGAACGCGCGGCCCTGCGCCTCCGTGTAGCCCTGCGTCTGGAGGTCGAACGAGGCGACGACGACGTTGGAGGGATCGAAGCCGGGATCCACCGTCGCGGCGTGCTGGAGACTGCGCAGGAACAGGCCGGCGCCGACCAGCAGGACCAGCGAGATGGCGACCTGCGCCGTGACCAGCACGTTGCGCAGGCCGAAACGGCGCCCGCCGGCGAGCGTGAGCGCACCCTCCTTCAGCGCGGATACGGTGTCCAGCCGTGTGGCCTGGAGCGCGGGCGCGAGGCCGAACACCACGGCGGCGCCCAGCGCCAGGGCCAGGGCGAAGCCGAGCACGCGGCCGTCGGGGGCGATGTCGAGCGCGACCGGGATCGGCGCCGACGGCTGGAACGCCAGCAGCAGGTCCGCGGCCCAGAGCGCGATCAGGATGCCGACGCCGCCGCCGAGCAGCGCGAGCAGCACGCTCTCGGTGAGGAGCTGGCGGACGAGCCGCGCCCGGCCCGCGCCGAGCGAGAGCCGGATCGCGACCTCGCGCGTGCGGCCGGCCGCGCGGGCGAGCAGCAGGGTGGCGATGTTGGCGCAGCAGATCAGCAGGACGAGGCCGACGACCGCAAGGAGCAGCCCCATGAGGCCGAGGACGGCGCCCCTGAGCTGCGGCAGCACGCGCGACTCGCGCTCGGGCAGCACGGTGATGCGGCGGCCGCGGCCGTTCACGTCGCGCCAGGCATCGGGGTAGCTCGCGAGGAGCTGGCGGGCGACGACGTCGAAGTGCGCCTGCGCCCGCTCGACCGGGACCCCCGGGCGCAGCCGGCCCAGCACGAGCAGCCCGCGGTCGCCGCGTCGCGTGAGGAAATCGTCCGGGGTACCCAGCAGGCCCGTCGCCTGGAGTGGCACCCACACATCGACGCGCACGCCGCGGATGCTGCCGAGGAAGCCCTCGGGCGCCACGCCCACGACCGTGAACAGGCCAGCGTTCAGCCGGACCGTGCGGCCGACCACGCCGGGGTCGCCGCCGAGCCGGCTCTGCCAGAGCGCGTGGCTGATGACGGCGACGGGCTGCGGGCCGGCGGCGTCCTCCGGGCAGAACAGCCGGCCCCGTGCGGGCCGGACGCCCAGCACGTCGAAGTAGTTCGCGCTCACGCGTTCCGCGGCGAGCCGCACCGTCTCGTCCGGCTCGATGAGGTTCACGGGCTGGATTCTGTAGGCGGCGAGGCCGGCCAAGACCTCCGTCTGCTCGCGGAAGACCTCGTAGTCGGGATAGGAGGAGGAGCCGAAGGTCGGGCCGCTGTAGTCGCTCGTCCAGAGGGTGACCACCCGCTCCGGCTCCGCCACGTGCGCGGGCGGGCGCAGCAGCACCGCGTTCACCACGCTGAAGATCGCCGTATTGGCGCCGATGCCGAGCGCGAGCATCAGCACGGCGACGAGCGTGAAGCCGGGGCTCCGCGCGAGGATGCGGGCGGCGTAGCGGATGTCCTTCAACACCGCGTCCAATGTGTCTCCTCACTCCCGCCGGAGTGCGACGATGGGATGCACGGGGAACACGGCCAGCCCTGCGACCATCCGGCGCATCCGCACGCTGACTCCCGGGTTGTGTTCCGGCATCACTCTGCCTCCGCCCGCCACTCGACCAGCGGCGCGTCCAGCACCGCGGCCTGGACGGCGTCCGCGACCGCGCGGCGCAGCGGCACGTGGCGATTGTTGCTGCGCGTCGGGTTGACGCGGTTCGTCAGCAGGATGACGAACAGCCCGCGCTCCGGATCCATCCAGATGCTGGTTCCGGTGAAGCCGGTGTGGCCGAACGAGCGCGGCGAGAAGTAGCGGCCCGCGCTGGAGCCCGGGCTCGGCGTGTCCCAGCCGAGCGCGCGGCTCGAGCGCGTGCCCTGCCGCGCCGTCCAGCGCGCGATGGTCTCGGGCCGCAGGAGCCGCACGCCGCCGTACGTGCCGCCGTTCAGCATCATCTGCGCGAAGATCGCCAGGTCGCGGGCCGAGGAGAACAGCCCCGCGTGGCCGGCCACGCCGCCCAGCGCGCAGGCGTTCTCGTCGTGCACGATGCCGTGCACGTGCATGTGCCGGTAGACCGTGTCCACCTCGGTCGGCGCGATGCGCGCGAGCAACGGGTGGTCCGCACGGTACGTCGCCGTGCAGTCCTCGCCCGGCCCCGGCGGCTCTGAGGCCAGCGGGTTGAACCCGGTGTCCCGCATCCCCAGCGGGCCCCACACCCGCTCTTCCAGGAACACGTCCAGCGGCTTGCCGGTGACCCGCTCGATGACCAAACCCGTGAGGATCAGGTCCCAATCGCTGTAGATCATCGTGTCGCCGGGCGCGTACGCCAGCGGCCCCTCGTTGATCGCGGCCAGGTACGCCTCGCGGCCCCGGGTCGTCTTCCAGAGCGGCGCGAACGCAGCGAAGCCGGCACTGTGGACCAGGACCATCCGCAGCGTGATCCCCGCCTTGTCGGGCGCATCCAGCTCCGGCAGGTAGTCGCGCAGCGGCCGGTCCAGGTCGAGCAGCCCCTCCTCCTCCAGGATCATCGCCGCCGTCGTCGTCGCCACCACCTTCGTCAGGGACGCCATGTCGAAGATCGTCGAGTCCGTGACGGCGGGCGCGTCCGGCCTCGCATCCACGCGGCCGTAGCCGCGCAGGTGCACGAGCCGGCCCCAGCGGCCCACCGCCAGCGCGGCGCCCGGCGCCGCCCCCTCGGCCAGCGCCGTCGTCACGATCGAGTCCAGACGGGCGCCGAGATCGGCGCTCATGCCGACGCTCGCGGGATCGGCCGGCGCGAGGGTGGGCAGCGGATCCAACCTGTCGCTGGTGCGCGGCCCGGCGCCGCAGGCGCCGAGCAGGAAGGAGGCGGTCATGGCAACGGCTAGGGCCCTCATCGGCTCGCTCCGTGTATCGGGGTTCGGAGGTGAGGTTGGCATTCTAGCACACGGAACGTATGTTGTCAGCACCGCACGAAAACCCCCTTTCGCTCGGAGATCGAGAATGATGATGCGGCTCGCACGCGCTCTCGTGCCCGCCTCGCTCGTGCTCGCCTGCGCGGCCGGCGACACCGGCGCAGCCGGCCAGGCAGACCCCGCACCGGTCCGCCCCGGCGTCGAGGTCTTCGTCGAGAATCCGCCGGAGGTCGTGCGCGGCAAGCGGGTGGGGTTGATCACGAACCACTCGGGCATCGACCGGCAGCGGCGCGCGACCATCGACCTGCTGCGCGCGATGCCGGAGCTGGAGCTGGTGGCGCTGTTCTCGCCCGAGCACGGCATCCGTGGCACCGCGGATTCGCGCGTCGAGTCGAGCGTGGACGAGGCGACGGGGCTGCCCATCCACTCGCTGTACAGCGACACCCGGAAGCCCACGCCCGAGATGCTCGAGGGAATCGACGTGCTGGTCTACGACATCATGGACCTGGGCGTGCGGCAGTACACGTACGAGTCGACGCTGGCGCTGGCGATGCAGGCGGCGGCGGAGAACGGGATCCCGATCGTGGTGCTGGACCGGCCGAACCCGGTGACCGGGACGATCATGGAGGGCAACATCCTCGAGCCGGGGTTCGAGTCGTTCGTGGGGATCTATCCCGTGCTGTCGCGTCACGGCATGACGGTGGGCGAGCTGGCGCGGATGTACAACGCGGAGCAGAACATTGGCGCCGACCTGACGGTTGTGCCGGTGGAGGGCTGGACGCGGGACATGTGGTTCGACGAGACCGGGCTCCCCTGGGTCAACCCGTCGCCCAACATCCGGCGGCTGGAGGCGGCGATCCATTACCCGGGGGCGGTCTTCTTCGAGGCGATCAACGTTTCGGAAGGCCGGGGCACCGATACCCCGTTCGAGCAGATCGGCGCGCCGTGGCTGAAGAACGAGGAGGTGGCCGCGGAGATGAACGCCATGAACCTGCCGGGGATCCGCTTCGAGCCGGTCGAGTTCGACATCGCCGAGGGCGCCAGCAAGTACCCCGGCGAGCACGTGAAGGGCGTGCGGTTCAGCATCACGGATCGGGAGACCTATCGCCCGATCGAGACGTCGCTGCTGATGATCGAGCTGATCCGTCGGCTGCACCCGGCCGAGTTCCGGTGGCGCGGCGCGAACGGGCGCGAGTCACGGATGCTCACGATCGAGCGCCACGGCGGCACGGCGCGGCTGCGGCAGGCGATCGAGGCCGGCACCGTGCGCGAGCTGCTGCGCGAGTGGGAGCGGGACCAGGCCATCTTCCGGGAGAAGCGCGCGCCCTACCTGCTGTACCGGTGAGGGGCCTTCGCGGGCGGCGGCAGGCGGCACCCGGCGGCAGTCGAGGGCCGCAGGGGATACCGGCGCCGAGCCGCCCCCGGCCCGCGAGCGCGGCCTCCTAGGGCCGCTGGCGCCCGGGCGCGGGCCGCGCCGCTCGGCGCCTCGCGGCCGGCGGCGCGGCTACGCCCTGCCTCAGCCGATCGCTTCGAGACAATCTCCGATGCTCATGGCCACGCACGTGAAGGACGGCGTGTCCCGGACCGTGTAGCGGCTGGCCTCGGTGTGGCGGAGCGCCATGAGCAGGTCGAGGAAACGGCCCACGTGGTCGGTCTCGAACGCGACCACGAACTCCTGGTCATCGAGGCCGTAGGAGTACGTGGTGTTGAGCTTCACGTCCGGCCATTGGTGGCCGACGCGGATGTGCTCGTCCATCATGCGCTGCCGCTCCTCGTGGGACAGCGCGTACCAGTCGCGGCTCTTCACGAACGGGTAGACGAACAGGTACTTCGAGCCCTGCGGGTTGATGGCGATGCGGGCCTCCTCGAGCACCCCGGAGCCGCCGTACTTGCGCAGGTACTCCTCCTCGTACCGGTTGAGGTAGATGGAGCGGCGAGTCATCGCGAAGTAGGAGTACGGCAGGCGCAGCCAGGCGCCGAGCCCGGTGCGGTTGACGGCGGCGCCGAACTCGTGCAGGTGATCCAGGTTCTTCGTCGCCTGCCAGAGCATGAAGTCGCAGTCCCCGCGCGTGCCGACCAGTGAGTAGGCGTAGACCATGAACTTCTGACCCCACTCGCGGACCAGCTCGACGAACTCCTGCCGGTGGGCGGCCTTCACCTCCGGCGCCAGCCGGCGCCACGCCGGGTCGACCTGGTAGAAGGCGAAGCGCACGAGCTCCCGCTGCGCCGCCTTCTCCTGCTCCTTGCGGATCTTCTCCCAGGCGTCTTCCTCGAGCGCGGGGCGCTTGGGCAGCCCCGGCCTGATGCCGCGGGGCGCGTTCTCGGTCGCGACGCCGCGCGGGTCCTCGTCCGCTCCGCTCTTGCGCTCCGCCTCCCGCGCCACCCTGGTTCCCGATCCGGTGCTCATGGATCCTCCTTCGTGCTCCCAGGTGTTCGAGCGCCGAGCGCAGCCGGAAGCGCCGGCGCGCCGGGCGCGTATCGTCGTGCTGTCCCGTGAAGGGGAAGTTGCCATGGCCCGCGCCGTGCCGCAAGTTTGCGTGCGCCCGGCGCGATCGCCGGCCGGCCGCCGGAGCGGCGGAAAGGAAGACGCAGCGTGCAGCGTGTGAGACTCCTCTGGTGCGGGCTGGTGCTCGTCCTCGCGGCGTGCAGCCGCGGCCCCGCGCCCGCTCCTCCCACGCCCGCCCCCGTGGCGGTAGAGCCGGACACCGCAGCGCGGTCCATCCGCTGGGCGGCGCGGCCGGTGCCGGTACCGGCGTCGTTCCAGCGCGCCGTGGCCGAGGGCAGCCGCACGCTGGACGGGCGGCCGGGGCCGCGCTACTGGCAGCAGCGCGTGTCGTACCGGATCGACGCGGAGCTCGACCCGCGCACCGGGCGGCTGCAGGGCGAAGAGCGCATCGCCTACCACAACCGCTCGCCGGACACGCTCGGCGTCGTCGTCTTCAACCTGTACCAGAACCTGTTCCGCGCGGACGCGCTGCGGAACGAGCCCGTGCCGATCACCGGCGGCGTGACGCTCGAGCGCGTCGCGGTCGGGGACGCGGAGGCGCGCCGCATCGGGCTCGACGCGGAGCCGCCGGCCGGCCGGCCGACGTACCACCTCGATGGCACGCTCATGGTCGTCCACCTGCCGCGGCCGCTCCCGCCGGGCGACAGCGTGGAGTTCCAGGTCGCGTGGCATTTCACCGTCCCGCCGGCGGACGCGCCGCGCACGGGGCGGAGCGACCACGCCGTCTACCAGGTGGCGCAGTGGTATCCGCAGATCGCCGTGTACGACGACCTGCGCGGCTGGAACGCCGATCCCTACCTCGGCACGGGCGAGTTCTACCTCGAGTACGGCGACTTCGAGGTCGCATTGACCGTGCCCGAGGGCTGGCTCGTCGCGGCCACGGGCACGCTCGAGAACCCGGACGAGGTACTCACCGAGATCGCGCGCGAGCGCCTGGAGCTCGCGCTGCGACGCGACACGATCATCCGGATCGTGGAGGAAGACGACCTGCAGGCCGGCAACGCCACGCAGCGTGCGCCCGGGGGCCAGCTCACCTGGCGGTTCCGTGCGCGCGACGTGCGCGATTTCGCCTTTGCGGCGTCCGACCACTACGTCTGGGATGCGACGCGGGCGATCGTCCCGGACACGGCGGCCGGGCGCGCCGACACCGTGGCCGTGCACGCGTTCTACCGGCCGGACGCGACGGCCTGGCGCGAGGCGGCGCGCTACACCCGCCACGCGCTCGCGTTCAACGCGCGGCTCGGCCACCCCTACATCTACCCGCACATCACGTCCGCAGAAGGGCCGGTCTTCGGGATGGAGTACCCGATGATCGTGTTCGTCGCAGACATCGCGGACGCGGACCTGCTCTACACGGTGATCGCGCACGAAGTCGCCCACATGTGGTACCCGATGATGGTCGGGTCGGACGAGAAGCGGCACGCCTGGCAGGACGAGGGCCCGGCCAGCTTCCTCGAGAACCTCGCCCTCGCCGACTTCACCCGCGACGAGGACGTGTGGAGCGACGAGCTCTCCAGCTACATGCAGGTCGCGGGCACGGAGGTCGAGCAGCCGATGATGCAGGAGGCGGACCGGTATGGCCCCGGACCCGCGTACGGCGTGGCGTCGTACAGCAAGCCCGCGCTGCTGCTGCGCGCGCTGCGCCACGTGATCGGGCCCGACGCGCTGCGCGTCGCGCTCCGCGAGTACTCACGCCGCTGGCTGCTCAAGCACCCGGCCGCACTGGACTTCTTCAACACCGTCGAGGACGTGGCCGGCCGCGACCTCGATTGGTTCTGGCACCCGTGGTGGTACGAGACGGTGGTGCTGGACCAGGCGATCGCAGAGGTCGAGGTCGCGCCGGCGGCCGAGGGCGAGACCGTCACGGTCACGGTCGAGGATCGGGGCGAAGCGCCCATGCCGGCACTGCTCGCGATCACGCTCGCCGGCGGCGAGACGCGGCGCCTCACCATCCCGGTGGACGTGTGGCTCGCCGGAGCGCGGCGGCACCGCGAGGTGATCCAGGTGGCCGGCCGGGTCGAGCGCGTCGAGATCGACCCCGAGGACGTCTTCCCCGACGTGGACCGCACGAACAACGTCTGGCGGCGCGGCGGGCCGCAGCGCTGAGGAGGAGCCCCCGCGCCGGCACGCCGGAGCGCCCCGTGCGGAGCCGGCTGGCGCGAGGCGTGGCGTCGCGGCGCCCGGGGAGCGGGCGCCGAGCCGGCGGCGCCCCGGGCCTCGTCCGCGCCCGCTCCAGACTGCGTCGCGCGCCGCTCCATGCCGCGGCGCGCGCTGCCTCAGGCCGCCTCCCGCGCCGCCTCCACCTCCTTCAGGTGCCGATCCAGGAAGCGGAGGATGGCCTCGTAGCCGCGGAGCTGGTTCGCCTTCTTGGTGAACCCGTGGCCCTCGTCAGGGAAGACGATGTACTCGACGGGCACGCCGTTCGCCCGCACGGCCGCCACGATCTCGTCCGACTCGACCTGGAGCACGCGCGGGTCGTTCGCGCCCTGGAGCACGATCAGCGGCTTCACGATGTTGGAGGCGTGGAGCAGCGGCGAGACGCGCTCGAGCCGCTCGCGGTCGGTCGCCGGGTCGCCCATCTCGGTGTAGAGCGCCTCGCGGAACGACTCCCACCACGGCGGGATGCTCTCGAGCGTGCGGATCCAGTTCGCGACGCCGAAGATGTCCACGCCGACGGCGAACTCCTGCGGCCGGAACGCGAGCGCGGCGAGCACCATGTATCCGCCGTAGCTGCCGCCGATGATGCCGATGCGGTCCGGATCGACCCAGCCCGTCTCGATCAGCATCTGCTTGCTGGCGACGACATCGCCCAGGTCCGCTTCTCCGTGCTTGCGGTCGTCCATCGCGAAGAAGGTCTTGCCGTAGCCCGAGCTGCCGCGGTTGTTGATGGCGTAGACCGCATAGCCGTGGTTCACGAGGTACTGGATGAGCGCGTTGTAGCCGAGGCGGGACTGGCCGCCCGGCCCGCCGTGCACCCAGACCAGCGCGGGCACCGGCGTCTCGGCCGAGGCCTGGTGCGGCCGGTAGAGGATGCCCGGGATCTCGACCCCGTCGTACGACGCGAAGCGGACCACCTCGCCCTCGACCAGGTCGTCCGCCGCGATGGCCGGGTTCAACGACCGGGTGAGCCGGGTCGCCGCGCCGCCGTCCAGCGCCTGCACGAAGAGATCGCGCGGCAGCCGGCTGCTGCTCACGTAGTACGCGATGCGGCGCTCGTCCGGTGAGAACTCGACCGCGGTGATCTCGCCGGCGGGCGGCGCTGGCAGGTCTACCAGCCGCATGTCGCGGTCGTAGATGCGGATCTCGGTGCGGGCATCGTTGTTGATGGCGGCGACCAGGTAGCTGCCCTCCTTCGAGTACCCCGCGTACATGACGTCCCAGTCGGCCGTGACCAGGGTGTCCCGGCGCCCGGTCGCCAGGTCCTGCCGCACCAGGTACGCGAACTCGCGGCCCTCGTCCGTCACGATCAGGAGGCCGGCGCCATCCGGCGTGAAATCCGTGGCGATGTTCGAGACCTGGCCCTCGTGGGGCGTGAGGTGCCGCAGCTCGCGCGTCTCACGGTCGTAGAGGTAGACGTCGCTGTCCCTCGTGGTGTTCGTCTTGACGAGGGCGAGATAGCGCTCGTCGGGCGATATGGCCGCGAAGTCGAGGCCCTCGTCGTTCCGGTAGACGAGCGAGCGGCGGTAGCCATCCACCGTGACCTCGTAGACGTCGAAGAAACGCGGATCCCGCTCGTTCGTGGCGATGAAGAACGATTCGTCATCATCCGCCCAACCGAGGAAGCTCGCCTTGAGCTTCTCGCCGGGTGTGATGTCACGCACGGTCCCGTCCGGCTCCTGCACGTATACATGCGTCAGCTCGTCGCCGCCGCGGTCGCTCAGGTAGATGAAGCGCTCGTCGGCCGGGAAGTAGGATGCGACCATGACGGCGTCCGTCGTCGAGTGCGTGAGCTGGACCGGCTCGCCGCCGTCCACCGGGATGGCGAACGCGTTGTAGACGCCGGTCTGGTCGCTGCTCACGAGGATCTTGCGTCCGTCCGGCGAGAACGATGCGCCGAAGATGTTGGTGGTGCCGAGGAACTCCTCGATCGAGTACTGGCGGACATCGTGTGGGCGATCGTCCGCCGGCGTGCCGGCGCACGCGGCGAGCAACAAGAGCCCGGCGGCGACGGCAGGGCCACGCGCAGGACGGATCATGGGAGTCTCCGGGGTACGGGGTTCTTTGAGCGCCTCACAGTACGCTCCGCGATCCGGGAGGTTTCGGGCCGCCGGGCGGACGGCCGGGGCCGACTGCGGAGCCGGCCCATGCCATCAGGGGCCGCCGGCACCCGGCGCGCGCAGAACGCGGCCTGCAGGCGTCGCGCGGATCGCGACGCCCGCAGGCGCGCCGGGGCCGCTCACCGACTCCCCGCCCGGGCCACCTGCTGCGCCGACTCTCGCCACCCCGTCCAACCCGGCCCGCGGACCACGCGCCCGGGCTTGGCGCCCGTGTGCTCGCCGTCCCGCAGCACCTGCACGCCGTTGACGAAGACGTGGATCACGCCGGTCGCGAGCTGGTGCGGCTCCTCGAACGTCGCATGGTCCGTGATCGTGGCCGGGTCGAAGACCACGACGTCGGCGAAGTAGCCGGGGCGCAGCGCGCCGCGGCGGCGCAGCTTCAGGTTCTCCGCGGGCAGCGAGGTCAGCTTGCGGATCGCCTCCTCCAGCGGAATCACCTGCTCCTCGCGCACGTACTTGCCCAGCAGCCGCGCGAAGTTGCCGTACGCCCGCGGGTGCGGGTTGGACTTCAGGAACGCGCCTTCCGGCGCGAGCGAGCCGGCGTCCGACCCGAAGCTCATCCAGGGCAGCGCGATCTGCTTCTTCACGTTGTCCTCGGACATGAGGAAGTAGACCGTCTCGACGCGGCTGCCGTCCTGGATCACGAGATCCATCGCGGTCTCTTCCGGGCTCTTGCCCCGCATGCGCGCGACCTCCGCGAGCGACTTGCCCGTGAGGTACTTGAGCGAGTCCTGCTTGAACCCGACCAGGATCACCCGCTCCGGCGATCCCGCGAGCAGGTAGAGGCTCTCCCACTCGTTCGTGGGCGTGGTCATCTCGCGGCGCAGCCGCGCGCGGATCTGCGGGTCCTTCAACCGTGCGATCCACTGCTTGAGTCCGCCCTCCTGCACCCACGGCGGCATCGCGGCATCGAGCCCGGTCGCGCCCGCGGTGTAGGTGTACATGTCCGCGGTGATGCGCAGCCCTTCCGCCCGCGCCGCCTCGATCTTCGCGATGACCTCGTCGATCTTCGGCCAGTTCTCCACGCCCGCGGCCTTGAGGTGGTAGATCTCCGCCGGGATGTTCGCCTCGCGCGCGATGGTGATCAGCTCGTCGACCGCCTCGAGCAGCCGGTTGCCCTCGCTGCGCATGTGCGAGATGTACATGCCGCCGTACTCCGCGGCGACGCGGGCCAGCTCGATCAGCTCGTCGGTCTCCGCGTAGAACGCGGGCGCGTAGATCAGCGAGGAGCCGACGCCCAGCGCGCCCTCTTCCATCGCCTGGCGCACCAGCGCGCGCATGCGCTCCAGCTCCTCGGGCGTGGGCGGGCGGTCCTCGTAGCCGATCTCGTGGACGCGCACGGTCGTCGCGCCGATGAACGACGCGACGTTGGTCGAGATCCCGCGCTCGACCAGGTGCTCGAGGTACTCGCCCAGCGTGGTCCACGCGACGTCGAACCGGATATCGCCCTGCTGCTCGAGCATCTCCCGTTTCATCGCGTCGTTCAGCGGGCCCATGGACGCGCCCTCGCCGAAGACCTCGAGCGTGACGCCTTGCTTGATGTCGCTGAGCGAGCGGCCGTCCTCGATCAGCGACTCGGTCGCCCAGCTCAGCATGTTGATGAAGCCCGGCGCGACGGCGAGCCCGGTGACGTCGATCTCCGTCGCGGCGCTGGCGCGGCCGATGTCGCCCACGGCAACGATGCTGTCGCCCTGGATCGCGACGTCGCCGACGATCGGCGGGCCGCCGCTGCCGTCGTAGATCGCGCCGCCGCGCAGGATCACGTCGTAGTGCTCGCCGGGCGAGAACGAACAGGCGGCGAGGAGGGCGAGGCACAGGAGTGCCAGGGTCGCGATGCGTGGTGCGAGCATGGCGGGATCTCCTCCGGACGCGCGGCGCCGAAGCGGGCAATGGGCGCCCAGCACGGGGCGCGCTCCGCTGCTGGTGTGTCGACTGTGCGAACAAGCTACGCGGACCCGCCGGTGGCGGGCAAGCGCGTTCGGCCCTCCCGCCTCAGCGCCGCGCCAGCCACTTTCTGAGCCGGGCCAGCGGCATCGTGTTCAGCACGTTCCGCTTCTCCAGCCACGCGCGCCGCGCCTGCGAGACGCCGTACGCCATGTAGCGGAGGTCTCCCACGCTGTGGGCGTCCGTGTCGATCGAGATCATGACGCCCAGCTCGCGCGCGCGCATGGCGAGCACGTCGCTCAGGTCGAGCCGGTCGGGCTGCGCGTCGATCTCGACGGCGACGCCCAGCTCCGCGGCGGCCTCCAGCACGGCGTCCATGTCGATCCGGACCGGCTCCCGGCGGTTGATGATCCGCCCGGTCGGGTGCGCGAGGATGTGCACGCCCGGGTGAGAGATGCCCTTGATCACGCGGTCCGTCATCTTCGCGCGCTCCATGCCCAGCCGCGAGTGGACCGCGACCAGCACGACGTCCAGCCGCTCGATCCACTCGTCGGGCAGGTCCAGCGAGCCGTCCGCCAGGATGTCCACCTCCATGCCCTTGAGCACCGTGATGCCCGTCACCTTGCGCGCGACGCGGTCGATCTCCTTCCACTGCTGCGCGAGGTCCTTCGGCTTGAGCCCGCCCGCCACCGCGACCGCAGGGCTGTGGTCGGTGATCGCGATGTACTCGTAGCCGCGCTCCTTCGCGGCGCGGACTACCGCCTCGATCGTGTCGCGGCCGTCGCTCCACGTGCTGTGCACCTGGAGGTCGCCGCGGATGTCGTCGAGCGTGACGAGCCGCGGCAGCTCGTGCCGCAGCGCGGCCTCGACCTCGCCTCGATCCTCGCGCAGCTCCGGCGGGACGAAGTCCATGCCGACGGCGCGGAAGACATCGGCTTCCCGCGCCCCGCCCAGCCGCACCGGGCCAGGACTGGGGCGAGGGCGGGGGCGGGGGAGGCCCCGGCCCCGGCCCGCTTCGCGGCGGGCCACGGACTTCGCGGCGGCGGTCCTTGCGGCAGGCCGGCGTGTCACGGACTTCCGGGCGGCGGCCGACTTCCGGGCAGCGGCAGACTTGGGGGCGGCGGACTTGCGGGCGGCGGCAGACTTCCGCGCGGCGCTGCCCTCGCCGCGCGCCCCCTGCGCGGCGCCACCGTCCCGCGCGGTTTCCCGGAAGATCCCGTACTCGTTGATCTTGAGGCCGCGCTGGATGCCGAGGGTGCGGACCTTGATGTTGTGCGCCTTCGAGCCGGTGAAGTAGTGCAGCGCGGCGCCCCAGGACTCGGGCCTCACCACGCGCAGGTCCACGTGCATCCCGTTCTCCAGCACGATGGTGCCGCGCGTGGGGCCGGCGCTCTCCACGCGCGTCGCGCCGGGGTATGCGGTGAAGTGATTCATGACCGGCGCGGGCTTGCGCGCGGCGGCGAGGACGTCAACATCGCCGATGGTCTCGACGCGGCGGCGGTAGCTGCCCGCGACCTCGAGCTCCTCGATGCCGGGCGCGGCGCGCATGTGCGCCAGGATCGGCTGCACGAGCTGGTCCGCATCCGAGAGCTTGAACCGCGCGCGGTGGCGGCGGTAGTCGCGGATGGCCTGGAGCATCTTCGCGGCGGAACGCCGGCCGAACCCGCGCAGAGCCTCGACCTCGCCAGCTCGGATCGCCTTCTCGAGGTCGGCGACGCTGTCGATGCCGAGCTCCTCGTGCAGCCGCATCGCCTTCTTGGGCCCCACGCCCTCGAGCCGCATCAGCTCGGCCAGCCCGTGCGGCACCCGTTTCTCGAGCTCCTCCAGCCGCTTCAGCCGGCCGGTACGGACGAGCTCGGTGATGTAGCCGGCCATGTCCTTGCCGACCGCGGGCAGCTCCTCGAGATCCTCGCCCGCCTCCACCATCTCCGTGATCCGGCGAGGCAGGCCTTCGACGGTGCGCGCGGCGTTGCGGTACGCGCGCACCTTGAACGGGTTCTCGCCTCGCATCTCGAGGAGGTCGGCGACGTCGCGCAGCACGTGCGCGATCTCGACGTTTTCCACCCTCCGCCTCCTTTCCCCTTGCCACGCCCCCGCGCCCAACCCCGGGCCGGGGCGGGGGAACGGATTCCCTTGTCCCGGCTCCACGGCTCGGTCCAACCCCCCTGGCCCGAGCGGGGGCGCGGGAGCGGATTCCCCGGCTGCCCCGGGCCGCCCGCGCGGCATTTTCCGGGCGCACGCTGCGGCGGTGTGCGGGGCCTACACGTCGGCGCCCGCACGCCGGAGCATGCGGACGAACGCCGCCTCGTCCAGCACGCGAACGCCCTTCGCGTGCGCCTGCTCGAGCTTGCTGCCCGGGTCCTCGCCCGCCACCACGTAATCCGTTTCTCCACTCACGGACCCGTGTGCCTCGCCGCCCAGCGACTCGACGAGTGACTCCGCCTCGCCGCGCGTGAACCGTTCCAGCTTGCCCGTGAAGACGAAGCTCCTGCCGCGCAGCCCGCGGCCGCGCGGCGCCTTCGGCGGCAGGGGCTCGACGCCTTGCGCGAGCAGGGCGTCGATCGCGCGCTGATTGCGGGGATTCGCGAAGAACTCATGGATGCCTGCCGCCAGTGCCGGCCCGACGCCGGGCACGCGACGGAGCTCGTTCACGCCCGCGTGGCGGAGCCGGTCGAGCGAGCGGAAGTGCAGGGCGAGGTCGCGCGCGGCGGACTCGCCGACGCCGGGAATGCCGAGGGCGAACAGGAAGCGGCGCAGCTCGACCTTCTTCGACCGCTGGATCGCGTCCACCAGCTTGCGGGCGGAGCGGATGGTGAAGTGCGGCAGCCGGGCGACGTCCTCGGGGCGGAGCTCGTAGAGGTCGTCCAGCTCGTGGACGAGGCCCTGGTCCACGAGCGCCTCGGCCGTCGCGGGGCCGATGCCGCCCACGTCCATCGCGTCCCGCGAGGCGAAGTGGCGGATCCGCTCGCGGAGCTGGGCCGGGCAGCCGAAGCGGTTCGGGCAGCGGGTTAGCGGGCCCTGCCGCTCGAGCGCCGCGCCGCAGGACGGGCAGTGGTCCGGGAAGCGGAACGGCTTGCCGCGCCGGCGGCCCGGCTCGGGGACGCGCTCGATGACCTCGGGGATCACGTCGCCGGCGCGGTAGACGCGCACGAGGTCGCCGGGGCGGATGTCTCGCCGGCGGATCTCCTCGCGGTTGTGCAGGGTGGCGCGCGCGATGGTGACGCCGCCGACCTCGACGGGGTCGAGCAGCGCGACCGGCGTGATCAGGCCGGTGCGGCCGACCTGGACGATGATGTCGCGGACGCGGCTGACCTGGCGCCGCGGCTCGAACTTGTAGGCGAGCGCCCAGCGCGGGTGGCGGGTCGTCGCTCCCAGCTTTCGGCGCAGGTCGAGCCGGTCCACCTTGATCACGATGCCGTCGATCTCGTAGCCCAGCGTCTCGCGGCGGCGTCCGAGGTCCGCGTGGTACGCGAGGATGTCGTCGAGATCCTCCGCGAACCGGACGGGGTCCGGCACGCGCAGCCCCCAGCCGCGCAGCGCGCGGAGCACGTCGTCGTCGCGCTCGAAGGACGCGCCCCGGACCGCGAGGATCTCGTAGGCGACGAAGTCGAGGGAGCGCTTCGCGGTGACGCGCGGGTCGAGCTGGCGCAACGATCCCGCCGCCGCGTTGCGCGGGTTGGCGAACGGCTCCATGCCGTTCTCGAGCAGGCGGCGGTTCAGGTCCTCGAACGCGCGCCGATCCATCATCACCTCGCCGCGTATGGCCAGCAGGCGCGGCGGCCGCCGGCCGTCGAGCCGCAGCCGGAGCGGCACGGGGGGGATCGTCCGCGCGTTCGCCGTCACGTCTTCGCCGCGCGTGCCATCGCCGCGCGTGACCGCGCGGGTGAGCACGCCGTTCTCGTAGACCAGCTCCAGCGAGGCGCCATCGAGCTTCGGCTCGAGGATGAACCGGGTCGCGCCGGCGTCGCGGCGCACGCGGGAAACGAAGCGCGCGACGTCGTCCTGCTCCCGCGTCGCCTCGAGGCTGACCATCGGCGCCAGGTGCTCGACGGTCGTGAACCGGGCCGCCGGCTCTCCGGCCACGCGCTGCGTGGGCGAGTCGGGCGTGATGAGGTCGGGGAAGCGTTGCTCGATGCGCTTCAGCGCATCGAAGAGGCGGTCGTACTCCTCGTCGGAGATCTCGGGGCGGTCCAGGACGTAGTAGAGGTAGTCGTGGTGGCGGATCTCGTCCCGCAGCCGCGCGGCGAGGCGGCTGGCCTCGGCCCTGGAGAGGGAGCGGATCTCCGTCTGGGTCGGGATGTCGGGTCGTCTGGCCCGTCGGCTGGCCATGCGCCATCCTGAATCTGCCCGGGGACGGCGCGCCTCCTCCGCGCTCCGGCTCCGGGCGGCGCGCCCGGCGAGAGCTGGCCCTCCCGCCGCGGTGCCGTGGTCCCGGATTCGCGTGCGCAGGAACGATACCACGTGCCAGCCGGCCAGGACAGGCTCATGCTCGAGCTGACGGAGAACGCGCGGCGGGTTCTGGAGGCGCGCTACCTGCGGCGGGATGCCAGGCGACGGATCATCGAGACGCCGGAGCAGCTCTTCGAGCGCGTGGCACGCGCGGTCGCGCACGCCGAGCTGCTGCTGGGCAACGCGGCGGAAGCGGCGCGCTGGGAGGCGGAGTTCCACGGCCTGCTCACGCGCCTCGACTTCCTGCCCAACACGCCCACGCTGATGAACGCGGGCACGCCGCTCGGCCAGCTCGCCGCGTGTTTCGTGCTCCCGGTCGGCGACAGCATGGAGGAGATCTTCGAGGCGCTGAAGCAGATGGCGCTGATCCAGCGCACGGGCGGCGGCACCGGCTTCTCCTTCTCCCGGCTGCGGCCCCGCGGCGCGACGCTGCTCTCCACCGGCGGGACCACGCCCGGGCCGATCGCGTTCATGAAGGTGTTCGACTGCGCGACGGAGAACGTCAAGCTGGGCGGCCGCCGCCGCGGCGCGAACATGGGCATCCTGCGCGTGGACCACCCGGACATCCTCGAGTTCATCGGCGCCAAGATCGGCGGCCGCGCGCTGCGCAACTTCAACATCTCCGTCGGCGCGACGGATGCGTTCATGGAGGCGGCGGCGCGGGGCAGGGCCTACGAGCTGCGCGACCCGCGCACGGGAGCCCCTGCCGGGAAGCTGGACGCGGCCGACGTGTTCGAGCGCATCGTGGACGCGGCGTGGCGCACGGGCGACCCCGGGCTCGTCTTCCTCGATGCGATGAACCGCGCGAACCCGACGCCGCACGTGGGCGAGATCGAGGCGACGAACCCGTGCGGCGAGATCCCGCTGCTCCCCTACGAGTCCTGCAACCTCGGCTCGATCAATCTCGGCCACATGGTGCGGGAGCAGGACGGCCGTGCGGCGCTGGATCGCGAGAAGTTGCGCGCGACGGTGCGCACCGCCGTCCGCTTCCTCGACGATGTCATCGAGGTCGGCCGCTTCCCCGTCCCCGAGACCGGGGCGATCACGCGCGCCAACCGCAAGATCGGGCTCGGCGTGATGGGCTTCGCCGACCTGCTGGTCCAGCTCGGCATCTCCTACGACTCGGATGAGGCGGTCCGCGTGGCGGACGAGGTGATGGCGCTCATCGCGGGAGAGGCGCGCGACGCGTCCGCCATGCTGGCGGCCGAGCGCGGCGTCTTCCCGAACTGGAAGGGCAGCGTCCACGAGCGCGAGGGCCGGCCGTTGCGCAACGCGACACAGACGGCCATTGCGCCCACCGGCACGATCAGTATCATCGCCGGGGCGAGCGCGAGCATCGAGCCGCTCTTCGCGCTCGCATACCGCCGCAGCCACGTGCTCGAGGAGGAGACGCTGCACGAGGTCAATCCGCTGTTCCTGCGCGCGATCGGGAGTCTCGGGCTCGATGCGGACCGGCTGATCCCCGGCGTTCTCGAGACCGGCAGCCTGAGGGACGCGCCCGGCGTGCCGGAGGGGCTGAGGCGCATCTTCGTGACCGCGCTCGAGATCCCGCCGGACCGGCACCTCGACATCCAGGTCGCGTTCCAGCGGCACGTGGACAACTCGGTGTCGAAGACGGTGAACCTGCCCGAGCGCGCGACGCCGGACGACATCGCCCACATCTACCGCCGCGCGTGGGAGGAGGGGCTCAAGGGGATCACCATCTACCGCTACGGCAGCAAGGGCGCGCAGGTGCTGGAGATCGGACGCGGGGAGCGGCCGGTCCAGTACGAGCACGGCGCGCCCTGCGACCCCGGCGAATCGCGGATCTGATGCGGCGGCGAGAGGCGGGATCGATGGCGATCGGACCGGCCGCGGTGCCGGGGGCGACGAGTTCGTCCGTGCCGCGCAGCGACGCCGGGGTACGTGCGGCGGCGCCGCCCGGCAACGCGCGGCCCGCGGAGCCGCCGTGGCGCCGCGCGCTCGCCCGGGTTCGGCCGGCCCTCGTGCTCGTGCTGGCCGCGCCGCTCGCGTGCAGCCTGCCTCGCTGGCCCGCCCACGGCCCCATCACCTCGCCCTACGGCCTGCGCATGGACGGGCTGCTGCCCGAGGTCCACCACGGCGTGGACATCGCGCTGCCGGACGGGACGCCCGTGAGGGCGATGAAGGGCGGTCGCGTGCGCCACGCGGGGCCGCTCGGCGGCTACGGGCTCGCCGTCATCATCGAGCACGGCCCCGCCCTGGTCACGCTGTACGGCCATCTCTCTCAGGTGCGGGTCCGGCCGGGCGAGGAGGTGGAAGGGCGGCAGGTCATCGGGCTGTCCGGCCGCTCCGGCAACGCGAGCGGCCCGCACCTGCACTTCGAGGTGCGCCGCTGGGGCCGGCCGGAGGACCCGGTTCCGCTGCTGGGCGGGCCGCCGTAGGGGCGGGGCGGTGCCGCCGGCGCCCTCGCGATCGGACACGGGGGCGAGATGATGGCACCTGCCCCCGTGTCCGAGGCGCGGGCCTCAGCGGAAGCGGATGAGCTGGGCCTGGTTGACGCTCAGCAGCCGGACATCCGCCCGGACGCGCTGGCCGGTGCGCAGCCGGGCGAACCGGCGCTGGTCGGCGCGGGACAGCCGCCGCGGCACGATCACGCGGACGTCGGGGGCGCGCGTCCGCTCCAGCGTGAAGTAGCCGCGGCGCGTGTCCACCCACCCGACGCGGCCGTCCAGCCGCTGCACGCGGCCGTAGTAGCCCCGGTCGCGGTCCCGCCCGTACTCGCGAACGACGTCCACGCGGTCGGCCCACGGCCTCCCGCGGCCGTCGTACCTCACCCGCACGCGCACCAGGTCGCCGCGGTCGAGAGCGGAGATCGGGTACCGGCGCGAGCCGTACCGGACCTCGGTACGCCAATCGTAGCGCACGATCTCGGTGCCGCCGTCGCGCTCGCGCACGTGGATCAGGTTGCGCCGCGCGTCAATGGCGCGAACCTCGCCGTAGACGAGAGTGCTCGACGGCCTGTGCGGGTCGAGGTCGGCGCCGTTCAGCGGCGAGCACGCGGAGGCCGCGCCCAGGAGCAACGGCACCAGCACCAGTGCGGAAGGCGGCCTGACGAATCGAGGAACCATAGGCACTCCCTGGCTGACGGGGCTGTTGTTTGGCGTGCGGGAAGGCAACAGGAGTGCCGGTTGTAATTCACGCAATCAAGCCAATTTACGCGATCGGCTGCCCACTCGGAGGAACGTCGGGGCGGGCCGGAAAGTGGACAGTTTCCCGTGGCGCGCCGCCGGTCCACGGCCCTGGCCGGCGCGCGCGGCGTCGGGCCATGTCGCGCAGGCCGTCCTGTCCGGTGGGTGCGTGCCGGGGTTGTTCACCGTGGCGACCGTCACGCCACGGCCGCCGCCGTCCACCGCGGCACGGGCAGCACGTCGCGGTCGTCGAGGATGCGGAGCGGATTCTCGCTGAGCAGCAGCCGCCCCTGCGCGGCGGCGCCGCGGGCGGCGAGGCGGCGGCCGACCTCGGCGGGCGAGACGGGGCGCGCGTCCGCGTGGTGGTCCGTCGAGATCAGGTCCACGAGCCCTTCCTGGAGCAGCCGCCAGGCCAGCGCCTCGATGCCCTCGCCGTAGCCGCCGAGCACGCTGCCGCCGTTGAGCTGGAGGAGAGCGCCGGCCGCCTTCCAGGCGCGGATCTCCTCGACGCCCACCGGTTCGCCGTTGCGGCGGTAGCGCTCCGGGTGCGCGACGATGGGGCGGACGCCGGTCTCGAGGATGGCGCGGACCACGCCGGGCGGGTCGTCTCCCAGGTCGAAGCCGAATTCGACGAGAGCGTAACGCGTGCCCTCGATGCCCAGCCGGGCGGCGGCGAAGGCCGCCGCGGCGGTCGCGCGGTCCGGGACGAGGATCTCCTGGCCGAACTGGAGGCGGGGCACGTCGCCGCGGCCCGCGCAGGCGCTCACGAGCTCGTGGAACGCGGACCTGAGCCGGTCGAGCCGCTCGGACAGGTCGCCAGGGTCGTGGACGAGACGTGCGTCCAGGTGGGGGCTGACGGCGAGCCGGCGGACGCCGTCGCGGGCCAGCGCGCGGAGATGCTCCAGTGACTCATCGGTGCTGCGCGCGCCGTCGTCCACGGCGGGCACGAGGTGGTTGTGCAGGTCTGCGAGCGGTGAGGCGGTGGCTTCCGGCATCAACTGTTCCTGCCTTCCGGGTCGAGTACGTTTACGTGCACGCGCACGTAAACGTAAACGTACACGTACTCGTGCTCGTGCACGTGCACGAGTACGTCAAGATCCGGCCACTCCGCGCAGGACCTCTTCCTGCGCGAGTGTCGTGCCGGTCAGCGCGGGGCGGCGCTGGGTCCAGCGGGCATCGAGGAAGGCCGCGAGCTCGGCGCGCGTGCGTTCGGGCGGCCAATCCAGCAGCTCCGCCATGAGCTGTGCCGCCGCGGCCGCGCAGTCCAGCCCGTCGCAGGAGGCGGCGCCGAGGTGCGCGTGCCGGCGCAGGTCCTCGAGCGTGCGGCACCCCTCCTCGAGGACGGCGTGGCGGATCTCCGCGGCGGTGACGGCCTCGGCGCGGCAGATCGGTGCCAGGTCGTCCGCCGGCGCGCCGCCGAGCACATGCCGGGCGCGGCTGCCGAGCCGGCGCCACACTCGCTCGAGGGCCGCCGGCTGCAGCGGGATGCTGGCCGCGAGCGCGCGGAAGTCCGGCGCCTCCTCGGCGCCCGGGAGCGGCCGGGTGCCCGTGACGCACGGGACGCGCGGGTGGCCCAATTTTTCCATGACGATGTCCGTCGCCTCTTCGGCGAAGAGGCGGTAGGAGGCGAGCTTGCCGCCGGCCATGGAGAGGAGTCCGGGCACGCCGTCCCGCGCCTCGTGGTCCAGGACCTCGTGCCGGCGGGACAGGTCGTCCGCGTCCACGCCCCACTCGAACAGCGTGTTGCGGACGCCCGCCCAGGCGCGGAGCGGGCGCCAGCGGCGTGCCTGGGGCAGGGCACGCGCGGCGGCCTCGAGAACGTACGCGACCTCGTCGCGCGTGACCTCGGCGTCCACGTGGGCGGGGTCGCCGTAGTAATCGTCATCGGTGGTCCCGAGGATCGTCTCGGCGCCGTGCGGGACCAGAAAGAGAGTGCGGCCATCGATGCCTTCCAGGATCAGCCCGAAGTTGCCGATGCGCCGCTCGAAGGTGACGTGAATCCCCTTTCCCGGCCGGAGCGGCACGCTGGCGCCGGCGAGCGCGGCGACGCGCCCGGCCCACGGCCCCGCGGCGTTCAGCACGAGCCGCGCCTCCAGCTCCCGGGCGCCGCCGCCCAGCCGATCGCGGACGCGCGCGCCACGCACGGCCCGGCCGGAGAACAGGAGCTCCTCCACCTCGGTGTGGGGGAAGATGTCGGCGCCGGCGGCGCGCGCGTCCAGCGCGTTCAGCGCCGCGAGCCGGAAGACGTCCACGCCCCACTCGTCCAGGGTGAAGGCGCCGGTCACGGAGGGCGCGAGGCCCGGCTCGATGCGGCGAGCCTCGGCCGCGGACAGGCGCGCGTGGCGCAGCCCGCCCTTCGCGCGGGCGTGCGGGTCGTAGGCGGCGAGGAACGCCTCCATCGCCTCCGTTCGGAGCGTCCGGGCCTCGAAGAGGGGCCACAGGAACGGGATGCGGAACATCAGGTGCGGCGCGATGCGCCGGATCCGGCCCGCGTCCCCCGAGGAGGTGCGGGTCGTGGGCACGTCGTAGAGCAGATAGCGGATCCCGCCGTGCACCATGCGCGTGGACGCGCCCGTCGTGCCGGCGCCCCAGTCCTCCCGCTCGACGAGGGCGACGCGCAGCCCGCGCAGCGCCGCGTCCCGCGCCACGCCCGTGCCGTTGATCCCGCCACCGATGACGAGGAGATCGTACATCGCTCGATTCTGCAAGCGTTTGTGCGCGTCGGCCCCTCGCGTCCGCCTCCGCGCCGCCGCCCACTCGGGCAGCACGCCTGGTCGCGCCGGCCCCGGCGCGGCGCGCCCGGCCGGGCCACAGGTCCTGCGCCCTCGGGCGGCCGCGCCGGGGCCGGGGCTCCGTGCCGTCCCGGAGGGCCCCGGCCCCGGGCTCAACCATAGCCGGCGCGGATCTTTCCGTCTACGGAGGCAGCCGTTATGTTAGGCGAGGGTCACTCCTCTCACTCCTTCCGGGCCATGTCTCGATCGCTCCTTCTGTCCGGCATCCTGCTGGCCGTCGCCGGGAGCAGTACCGAGATGGTTGGCCAGTCGACGCTCGCCCGAGCGGAACTGCAGCGCGGCGTGGATGCGTACGTGCGGGGCGATACCGCTGCGGCGCTCGAGCTGCTGGACCGGGCCATCGCACTCGACCCGCAGCTCGCCGAGGCGCATTTCCAGCGCGGCCAGATCCTCGCCCACCGCTCCAGCGCCCGGGCCACGGACTTCGAGGATCGCAAGGAGGCGCAGGCCTCCCTCGAGGCCGCCCTCCGCTACGACCCGGGCAACCCCATGTACCTGCTCGAGCTGGGCAAGCTGATGCTGAAGCAGCAGATCCGGCTCGATGCGGAGCGCATCTTCAAGCGCGCGCTCGACGCGGCCGCGCGGGCGGACGCCGCGACCCTGGCCGAGGTCCACTACCAGCTCGGCCTCATGCGCGAGACGCAGTGGCTGCGCTTCAGTCTCCGGCACAACCTGCCTCCCCACGTTGCGCAGCTCGATGCCGACGCCGCGTTCGACGACGCACGCTACGTCTGGGACCTGCTCGACGCCTCGAACGCCTTGCACGATGGCGGGGCCGTGGACCGCGAGCGGATGCTGCACCATTTCCGCGCGGCGATCCGGGCGAATCCGGCGCACGCGGGTGCGAACGCGCACCTGCTCGCCTACCTCTACGACGAAGCGCCCATCGAGGAGTACGTCGCACACGCCCGCCAGTTCGTGCGCGCCGCGCCCTCCATTCCCGAGGCCTACCTCGCGCTCGGCCTGGGCCTGTACCGCGCCGGCAACACCGACGAGGCGCAGGGCGCCTTCGAGTACGCGCTGAGTCTGATGCCTCCTGAGGACCGCGCGGACTTCGAGAACATCGCGCGGATCATGACGAAGGACCTGGAGGAGCGGTACGCGTCGCTCTCGCCCGACGAGCAGGCCGAGTTCCGGCGCCGCTTCTGGGGGCAGGCCGATCCGCTGTTCCTGACGGCCGCGAACGAGTTCCGCCTCGAGTACATGGCGCGCATGACCTACGCGGACATCCGCTTCGGCGTGCCGGAATACGGGCTGCGCGGCTGGGAGACGGATCGCGGCATGATCTACGTCCGGTACGGCGAGCCGGCACGCAAGGCCACCTTCGCGCCGTCCACATCGTCCCAGGGTGACCTCCATGCGATCGGCATGCTCACGACGGTGTGGTCCTACGGCCGCCGCGGACCGGTGTTCGTGTTCCGCCAGAACCCCGGCTACCGCAACGCCAATTTCGCCAATGACTTCCGGTTCTACGCGGAGGACTACCGCAGCGTCCGGCCGGCTGTCATGGCCTCGCCGTCCATCCCGGAACCTTTCGAGCTGCCGATCCAGGTGGCGCGCTTCCGCGGGCCCGGCGGTGCACTGGACATCGAGGTGCACTCCCTGGTGCCGCTCGACCGGCTCGGCGAGCGCGCGGCCGTGGTGAACGGCGAGGTCGAGCTGGGGTTGTTCGTGCAGGATGAAGGGGCCCGGGAAATCAAGCGCGAGACGCGCGCCGAGGTCGTGGAGTTTCGCAGCGACTCGACCGCGCCGGAGCGGATCGAGAGCTGGAGCCTCACGCTGCCGCAGGCGCAGCGCTATCTCGTCGGCGTGGAAGCGCGCGAGCCGCTCACGTGGCGCGCGGCCGCCGGCCGGGCCGTCGTCGAACCCAGGAGCTTCCCCGCGGGCGAGCTCGCCGTCTCCGATCTGCTCCTCGCCCGCGATGTCGAACCGCTCCGGGCGGAGCCCGTCGCGCGCGCGGACTTCCGGATCGCGCCCAACCCGGCCATGCGGTACGGTCCCGGCGACCCGGTCGCGCTCTACTTCGAGATCTACAACCTGCTGCCGGATGCCGACCAGTTCGTGTCGTACGAGGTCGAGCTCGTGGTCACGATCGAGGAAATCGAGCGTGAGGGGCCGGCCCTCGCACGGATCATCGGCGAACTCGCGGACAAGTGGGGCCTGACCCAGGAGGGCGCAGACGCCGCACAGCTCCGCTTCCGCAAAGAGGCGTACGTCCAGGCGCGCGACTTGGTCCCGGAGTACTTCAAGGTCCAGTTCCCGGATGCGCCGGCCGGGCGCTACCGTCTGGTGCTGACCGTGCGGGACCGGAACGCGGACCGCACGGCCGTGACGGAGAGGGAGTTCCGGGTCGGCGCCCCCGCGACGGAGGAGGCGAGATGAGGCCGCTGTGGCTCTACGTGCCGGTCGTGTGCGCCGTGCTGGTATCCACGAACGTGTCCGCGTTCGCGCAGGCGGCTGCGCCGGCGACGTCCAGCCAGCCGGTGGACGAGATGCCGTCGGTCAGGGGTCAGCGCCGCTTCCTCTTCGCGGCGCTCGGGATGGCGATCGGGGTCATCCCCACCCTGATCATTTCGGGGCGGTCCAACGACAGGGGCGTGTGCTCGTCCCGCTCCTGCACCATCGCCCTGGGCGCGGCCATGGGCGGCGCCGCCGGCTTCCTGATCGGCCGCGACCTGGACCGGTCCGCTGCGGCCCGTGAGGCCCGCGGCCCCACGCTCCACTTCCCCGTGCACCCGATCGAGCTGGACCTGACGCCCGAGGCGGTCGATGCTTACGAGGGCGGCGCCATCGTCGTCGGCCGCGAGGGGATCGCAACGGTGGGGCAGGACCGCACCGTCCGCAGACGCGGCGGGGCGATCCGCGGCGTGTCCGCCGTGGCCGCCCTGCCCGCCCACGACGCGGTGCTCGCCGTCACCGGGACCGGCGTCTACTCCTTCGACCTCAGCGGCTCCCAGGAAGCCGGCCGGGTCGTGCTCCCGGAGGGCGGCGCGACGCTACAGCCGATCGCGGCGGACCAGGTCGTGCTGGGCGGCGCCGACCTCGTGCGCCGGCTCCGGCTCTCCGGCAGGGGCTCGCTGCTCACGCTGGCGGAGGAATCCCGTGCCCCGGCCACGGGGCTCTCGACCGCCCTTGCCTACGCCCCGCGGGCCGGGATCCTCTGGGCCTTGGCCGGGGACCGCCTCGTGGCCAGGACGACCGAGCTCCGCGAGGTCGGCAGCGTCGTCCTGCCGGCCGCCGGGCGCTCGCTCTCCGTCAGCGGCGGGCGCGCCATCGTCGCTGCGGGGTCCAACGGCCTCTTCATGGTGGACATCCGGGAGCCGGCCAGCCCCCGAGTGCTCGGCCAGCTCCGAGGGATCGGTTTTGCCTTCGACGCGGTACTCAAGGGCGACACGGCCTACATCGCGGGCGGCCGGGAAGGGCTGCTGGTCGTGGACGTGGCGGACCCGGAGGCCCCGCGCGTGCTCGGCGCGGCACGGGACCTGGGGTTCGTGGGCAGCGTGGCGCTTGCACCCGATGGACGCCTCTACGCAACGGACCGCGAGGGCGAGCGCCTGTTCCTGGTGGAACTGAGAACGGGCGAGTCGGGCTCGGGCGGCGGACGCTGACCGCCCCGGGCATGGCTCGCTGCGGATCGATGAATGGACCGCGAGCAGCCCATCCTGCGCGCGCATGAGCACTGGCGCCGACACGGGCGCATCTTCCGGCGAGCGCTGCTCGTCTCGGTGCTGTTCCACGCGCTCCTGTTCCTGATCTTCCGCGGCAGCCGGGTGCCGCCCTCGCCGTTCGCGGCCGCGGGCCCGCGCGCGGGCGATGACCGCGCCGCGGCACGCGGCGGAGGCAGCATGCAGGCCATCGCGATCATCGCGCCGCCCGAGCCCGAGCCGATCCCGCGGCCGCCGGCCCCTGTCCCGGTGCCGGACCTCGCCCTCGAGGTCGAGGAACTGCCCGAGCCGCAGATCCAGCCCGTCACGCTCGCGGAGGCGCCGGGCTTCGGCGGGCCCGAAAAGGGGCCGGATTCCGGGCCCGGAGTCGACGGCGGCACGGGCCGCGGCGACGGCGGCACCGCGGCCACCGGCCGCTTCCGCGTGATCCCACCCGCGCCGCGCGGCTTGATCCTGCCGCCCAGCGACCCGCCCGGAAACGTGCGCGGCAAGCAGATCGCCGTCTGGGTCTTCGTCACCGAGACGGGCCGCGTCGTCCCGGACTCGACTCGCCTCCAGCCGCCCACCGGCAACGCCGGCTTCGATGAGCGGTTGCGCCGCCAGGCCGCGCAGTGGGTCTTCGAGCCCGCCCGCCGCGGCGGGCGCCCCGTCGCCGAGTGGTTCCGCTACGAGATCTGCGCCGGCTGCTGATCTGCGCCGGCTGCCGAGGCGGCGCGCCGGCGAGCGGGCGGCGCCGAGCGCTTTCCGTCGGAGTGGGTACTCGTAGGCGAAGCGCAGCAGCCCGACGCTGGTCGAGCTGGCGACGATCACCGGAGCCCAGAAGCGGCCCGGGAGTGCCGGCTCGCCAGAGCCCCGGGCGCCTTCCGCTACCGCCGCGCCCGCACCTGCACGCTCACGATCCCCCCGGCCCCGAAATCTGCCAGCTCCGCACCCGCGTACCGCCGCTCGCCCACGACCTCCACGTCCCGGAACCCCGCACGCCGGATGGTCTCCAGGTACTCGCCCTTCTCCAGCGCGCCCGCGATGCAGCCGGCCCACGCCTCGAGATCACGGCGCACCGCCTCCGGCAGCTCGCCCTCGACCACCAGGTCGGAGACCAGCAGCCTGCCGCCCGGCCGCAGCACGCGGAGCGCTTCGCGGAACACCGCCAGCTTGTCCGTCGCGAGATTGATCACGCAGTTGCTCATGACGACGTCGACCGACGCATCCTCGACCGGCAGCCGCTCGATGTCGCCGAGCCGGAACTCGACGTTGGCGTAGCCCCCCTCGCGCGCGTTGGCCCACGCCCGCTCGATCATCTCCGGCGTCATGTCCACGCCGATGACGCGGCCCGAGGGGCCGACCGCCAACGCGGCCAGAAACGCATCCATGCCGGCGCCGGATCCCAGGTCGAGCACGCGCTCGCCGGGACGCAACTCCGCGAGCGCCACGGGGTTGCCGCAGCCCAGGCCCGTGACCGCCCCGGAGGGGACCGCGGTGAGATCCTCCGCGTTGTAGCCGACGGCGAGCGTGCGCTCGGCGGCGCTCGCCCCGCCCGGCCCGGCCAGCCCGGCCGCGGAGGCCGCGCCCCCCGGGATCGCGGCTTCCGCCGGCCCACAGCCGCAGCCGCCGTCCTCGCCGCCTCCGCAGCACGAGCCGCCGCCCGACGCGATCGCGGCATAGCGCCGCCGCACGTGCTCCTTGATCTGCTCGGCCCTCTGCATGATCTGCATGGTCGGATCCCTCCCGGTCCAGGTTGTGCCGCGCGGTTGCGTGCCTTGCCGCGGCCGCGCCATTCGTTGGTACATGCAACTACATCGGCCACAAGAAAGGACCCACGCCGCACGGCCCGGCCCCGCGGCCGTGCACGGGCCCGCCGCTCCCTCAGTCCACCCGGCAGCAGCTCCCGCCGCCCGCTTCCACGCGCGCCGCCGCCGCGCTCGCCAGCCGGCCGATCAGCCGCGCCATCGCCCGGCGCACCTCCGGCTCGAAGTCCGCGAGCAGCCGCATCTGGTCCGCGAGCAGCTCGTCCCGGATGCGCTCCCGCAGCCGCGCCCCCGCACGCGTCGCGGACAGCAGCACGGCGCGCCCGTCCGCCGGGTGCGCGCCGCGGCGCGCCAGACCCTTGCGCTCGAGCCCGTCCACGATGCGGCTCGCAGTGCTCTTGTCCAGGTAGAGGTGCGCCGCGAGGTCGTTGAGCGTGAGGGGGCCGCGCTGCACGAGCGCATCGAGCGCGTAGCACTGCGAGACCGAGATGTCGTGGCAGCAGATGCGGTCGCGGTCCCGGAACTGGTAGACACGGATCAGCTCCTCGAGCGCCTGCTGGAGCTCCGCAGCATCCCGCGCGAGTTCCGGGTCCGCGGCTGGCAAAGCCGGCAGCGATGGCGCTGTTGCGCGCCGGGCCGTGCGGGGATGGGTGGTCGTCATGGCATGCGGCTCGTTGCGGTCGCGGCGGCGCTGGCGGGATGCCCGTCCGTCGCCAGGTCCAGCTTCATCGCGATCGCGCTCTCCGGGCAGGCACTGGTGAACTCGACCGAGCGCCGGAGCTCCTCGGGCACGTTCGCCCGATCCACGGCGGCGAAGCCGAAGCGCCGGAAGAAGTCCGCGGCCGTCTCCGTCAACAGGAACACCGCCCGCGCGCCGCCTCGCCGCGCTTCCGCGAGCGCCGCACCGGTCAGCAGCGTGCCCAGCCCGCGCCCGCGCCATCCCGCGTCCACGACCGCGGAGCGCAGCAACGCGTACGGGCCGTGCCACTCCAGCCCGATCGCGCCGGCGACGACGCCCTCCGCGTCGGCGACGAAGAAGCTCCCGAACGCGTCCGTGACGCCCGCCAGCGGGAGGCCCGCGTGGCGGAGCAGCCGTTCGACGCGCGACCGGTCCCGGGGCGTGGCGCGGCGTGCTGTGGTCATGGCGCGGTTCCCGGAGCCGGCGGGTCGGCGCCCGGGGCGGCTCCCGTTGGCTCGTCGCGGTGCCATTCGTTGCACGTACCAACAATATTCGCGCCCCCCCGGCCGCGTCAAGGGCGGGCGGGGCGCAGGGGCACGGCGCGGGGCCGCGGCGTCGTTCGCCGCGTTTGGTGCCGTGGCCGAGGTCAGGCGTCGAGGCGGAGCGCGACCCCCGCCGTACGTCGGCGCTGCCGTGCCGTGGACCTTGCCGCGCCCGTGCCGTGGACCTTGCCTCGCCCGCGTCGTGGACCTTGCCTCGCCCGCGTCGCGGACCTTGCCCCGCCCGCGTCGCAGGACGATCTTCTCCGGCACCACGGGAGGAGCGGGCGAGCGATGATCGCACGGCGCTACGGCAGCACGATCCAGAGCGTGACGCCGAACTTCGACTCACGGGCGATGACGGAGATCGGCTTCCTGCGCACGGACGCGCTGGTGATGCCGGCGGAGGAGTTCCTGGCTCGCCACGAGCGCGTGGGCGAGCGCGAGCTCACGGCGAGCTCGGAAGGCGATGTGAAGGACGAGGCCGAACAGGCGCTGCTCGCGTCCTTGCGCGAGCAGCTCCAGGCGCTGGAGGCGGAGGTCGGCGCCGGCCACGTGCTTCTGGTGGAGAACCAGCCGGGACAGGACTACCCGAAGACGCGGGATCGCACGACGACGCTCGTGGTCGGGGGCGAGAACCGTTTGTACTTCCGCTGGACGGTGGACCCGCCGCTCCGACTGGGGATCTACCGGGCGAAGGCGGGCTGAAGCGCGCCACGGGAGCGCGGCGGCAGGCGGCGGTGCGGGCAGGCCGAGGGAGCCCATGGATGTTCGACTTCCGGATTCGTACGTGCTGGCGTCGCACCGGGAGAGCACGGTCGTCGCACGCGAGGACGCGCTGGACTGGGCGCGGGGCGCGGTCGAGCGCGCGGGCACGCTGTACGCCTACGCGGCCGCGAGGGAGGATGCGCGCGTGCTCCAGGGCCGCGGCCCGGCGTACCGGATCGAGGCGCCCATCGGCTGGTGCGTGGTGCGGCATTACCGGCGCGGGGGCGAGGTGGCGCGGTGGCTGGGGGACCGCTACCTGCGCGCGGGCGAGCCGCGGCCGTTGCGCGAGTTGCGCGCCAGCGAGGAGGCGCGCCGCCGTGGCATCGAGACCCCGCCGGTCCTCGCGCTCGCGGTCTACCCCGCGGGCGCGTTCTACCGCGCGGACATCGTGACGGCGTACGTCCCCGGCGCGGTGGATCTCGCCGCGGCGCTGTTCGGCCCCACCTCGCTCGAGGGCGGGGACCGTCTCGCGGCCTGGCGGACGGCGGGCGCGCTGCTGCGCGCCCTGGCTGAGCGCGGCGTCGTGCACGCGGACCTCAACCTGAAGAACATCCTCCTGGATCCGTCCGTCCGCCCGTTCCGCACGATGCTGCTCGACCTCGACCGTTGCCGCGTGGTGGATCGCGTCCCCCTGTTTGCCCGCTTCGCGATGCTGCGCCGGCTCCGCCGCTCGGCGGGCAGGTGGGCGGCGCTGGCGGGGCGGCCCATCACGGCCGAGGAGCGCGGCGCGTTCGAGCGCGGGTATCGCGGAGGTACCGATGGCTAGCGCGCTGGGGGCGCCTGCGCACCCGGTGCCGCCGTTCGGCGTGCCGCGCGAAATCGCGATCGTCATGCTCAGCGCCCTGGGCGATGCGGTGCACGTGCTGCCGGTCGTGAACGCGCTCAAGCGCGCCTGGCCGGAGTCCCGCATCACGTGGGTGATCCAGCCCGTGCCGTACCGGCTGGTGCACAACCACCCGGCGGTGGACGACTTCATCCTCTTCCACCGGCAGCGCGGCACGCGCGCACTCCGCGCCTACATCGAGATGCGGGACCTCCTGGCCCATCGCCGCTTCGACCTCCTGTTGAGTCTCCAGGTCTACCTCAAGGCGGGGCTGCTGACCGCGCTCGCGCGCTCGACCGTGAAGCTCGGTTTCGACGTGCGGCGCGCGCGCGACCTGAACTGGTTGTTCACCACGCACCGCATCCCGGCGCGGCCCGCCGCGCACGTGCAGGACCAGTACTTCGAGTTCCTGACGTACCTGGGCGTGGACCCGCACCCGGTCGAGTGGGGCATCGTGCTGACGGACGCGGAGCGCGAGCGGCAGCGCGAGTTCTTCGGACGGCTGGGCCGGCCGGTGTGCGGCGTGGTGGTCGGCACGAGCAACCCGGAGAAGAACTGGGCGCCCGAGCGCTACGTGCGGCTGATCCAGGCGCTCGAGTCGGAGTGGGGGTTCCGGACCGTGCTGATCGGCGGCCCCTCCGCCGGCGAACGGCGCGCCGCCGACACCATCCTCGCCGCCACGGGCACGCGCACCATCGATGCGTTGGGCGACGACGTGCGGCGTCTGGTCTACCTGCTCGCCGGCTGCGACCTCGTGGTGAGTCCGGACACGGGGCCGCTGCACATCGCGCGCGCGCTGGACGTGCCCGTCGTCGGGCTGTACGGCTTCACCAACCCCAAGCGGCACGGCCCGTACGGCCGCTACACGGACCTGGTCGTGGACGGCTACGCGCGCTGGCCGGGCGAGGACTACCCGTGCAGCATGGAGCGGCGGCGGGGCGGGATGGACCGGGTCACCGTGGAGGCGGTGCTGGAGAAGGTGCAGCTCGCGGTCGAGCGATACGTGAGGTAAGCCAGGGCGGGGGCGAGGGCGAGGGCGGGGGCGGACACCTGCCTGACCCTCCGTCACCGAATCGAGCCCCGCCACGCCGGCGACTTCGTCTCCATGCAGGGGATGACCCAGTGGATCCTTCTGGCCGGCCGCAGACGCGCTCCCGGTCCGAACGCCCGGAGGCATGCCCTGTCCGAATTGACCCCCCTCCCTCCGCACCGCTAACTTCTCTCCCATGCAGGTGGTACCGAAGCGAATCCTGTGGGTGGATGACGAGGTGGAGCTCTTCGAACCCCACCTCCTTTTTCTGCGGCAGCGTGGCTATCAGGTCGACACCGCGGCCAACGGGGACGACGCGCTGGCGCTGGTCCGCGAGCAGGCGTACGACCTCGTGCTGCTGGACGAGCAGATGCCCGGGCGCCGCGGGCTGGACGTGCTGGCGGAATTGCGCCGCGCCGAGCCGGACGCCCGGGTCGTCATGATCACGAAGTCCGAGGAGGACCGCACGCTGTTCGAGGCGATCGGCCGGCGCGTGGACGACTACCTGGTCAAGCCGGCCACGCCGCGGCAGGTGCTCTCGGTCGCGACGCGGCTGCTCGAGGGCGCGCAGCTCCGGCAGCAGCAGGCGGCGCAGGACTTCGCGGCGGGCTTCGCGGCGCTCAGCCGCCTGCGCGACGAGGCCAGGAGCTGGCGCGACTACGTCTCGCTCTACCAGGAGCTGGTGAGCTGGGACCTGCGGCTGCACGATGCGGGCGAGACCGCGCTGGCCGAGTCGGTCCAGGCGTTGATGGTGGATGTGCGCCGCGAGTTCGGCGCGCTGGTCGCGCGAGAGTACGCGGACTGGGTGAGCGCGGCGGGCGACCGCGGCGGCCAGCCCGGCGGGTCGGCCCGGCCGCCCCTCTCGACGGACGTGGTCGAGCGCTACGTGGCGCCCCACGTGGGCAGGGGCCCGTTGCTCTTCATCCTCATCGATTGCCTGCGCCTGGACCAGTGGCGCGTGTTGAGGCCGCTCCTGGCCCGCGATTTCGACGTGTCCGAGGAGCTGTACCTCAGCATCCTGCCTACGGCGACGCCGTACGCGCGCAACGCGATCTTCAGCGGCCGCTTCCCGGACGCCATCGCGCGCGAGCGGCCCGGCTGGTGGGCTACGGAGGAGGGCAGCCTGAACGCCTTCGAGGACGAGCTCTTCCGTGAGCAGCTCCGCCGTCTCACGGGCCGGGATGTGCCGGTTCATTACGAGAAGGTCTTCACGGACGCGGATTCCGAGGAGCTGGTGAACCGCCTGCGCGGCGCGTTGCGAGGCGAGACCGTGGTCGCAGCGGTGTTCAACTTCATGGACCTGCTCACGCACGGGCGCAGCGAGTCCGCGATCCTGATGGAGGTCGCGCGGGACGTTCCCGCGTTGCGCGGGCTGACGCGGCAGTGGTTCGAGCGTTCCGCGGCGTACCGGCTGCTGCGCGAGGCGGCGGCGCGGGGTGTGACGGCCATCGTCACCACGGACCACGGCTCGATCCTGTGCGAGCGGCCAGTGACGGTGTACGCGCGCCGGGACGCGACGGCGAACCTGCGCTACAAGTTCGGCGCGGATCTCCGCGCCGAGGTGCCCTCCGCCGTGTTCGCTGTGAGCGACGAGCGGAAGCTGCGGTTCCCGCGCGGGCGCAGGGCCACGAACTACCTCCTCGCGCTCGAGGACTACTTCTTCGTCTATCCCACCAAGCTGCGGGAGTATCAGGCCCGCTACCGCGGCTCGTTCCTGCACGGCGGCGTGAGCCCCGAGGAGATGATCCTGTCGGTGGCCGTGCTGACGCCCCGCTCGGAGGCACGGTGAAGCGGGACGCCGCGCTGTACGGCCGGGTGCTGAGCTACCTCGCGCCCTACAAGGCGCTGGTGGTGGCGGCGATCGTGGCCACGCTCGGATTCGCGGTCACGGACGCGTTCAGCCTGCTCATGCTGATCCCGTTCCTGAACGCGTTGTTCGGCGATGCGCCGCTCGACGTGGGGACCGGTGAAGGCGCCATCGAGTGGGTGCTGGACCACACGGTCGGCTACTGGATCCGGCCGGATGGCGAGCCGCAGCAGATCTTGCTGAGCGTCATCCTGTTCCTCCTCGTGGTGGTCCTGGTCAAGAACGTATTCGACTTCTTCCAGGCCTACCTGGTCGTGCGGCTGGAGCAGGGCGTGACGCGCGACCTGCGCAACCAGGTGTACTCGCACCTGCTGGATCTGGATCTCCGCTTCTTCGGCCGGACGCGTGCGGGCCAGATCATCTCGCGCCTGACGAGCGACGCCGACCAGCTCCGCTCGCTGGTGACCCGCAACATCGCGAAGCTGGGGACCTCCGTGTTCCAGGTGGCCGCGACGCTCGCCACGCTGGTCGGGATCTCCCTCGAGTTGACGCTGGTCTCGATCGTCGTGCTGCCCCCGATGTTCGGGATCTGGGGCCGGATGGTGCGTCGGCTGCGGCGTGCGGACCGCGGCGTGCTGAACCTGGCGGGCGAGGTCGCCGCGCACATCCAGGAGACGCTGGGCGGGATCCGGCTGGTCAAGGCGTCGGCCGCGGAGGATTACGAGCGGCAGCGGTTTCGCGCGCTGACCCGCGCGTATTACAAGCACTTCGTCCGGACCGAGCGGCTGCGGGCGCTGGCGGGGCCGATGACGGAGACGCTGGCCGCGTTCGGGACGGTGCTGCTGCTGTGGTACGGCAGCCGGATGGTCCTGGTCGAGGGGTCGGTGGAAGGCGCCGCGTTCATGGCGTTCCTCGCCCTCAGTCTGAAGCTCTACGCGCCGGTGAAGTGGCTCTCGAAGTTCCCGTCCTCGGTGCAGCCGGGGTTGGCGGCAGCGGAGCGGCTGTTCGAGTTCCTGGACATGCCGGTCGAGATGCAGCAGAAGCCCGGCGCGCGCGAGTTCACGGGCTTCCAGGACCGTATCCGCTTCGAGGGCGTGAGCTTCGCGTACGTCCCGGGCGAGCCGGTGCTCGAGGATGTCTCGTTCGAGGTCGCGCCGGGCGAGGTGGTGGCGCTGGTGGGGCCGAGCGGGGCGGGGAAGACCACGCTGGTGGACCTGCTGGCGCGGTTCTACGACCCGACGGCCGGCCGCATCACCGTGGATGGCGTGGACCTGCGCGAGTTCGACGTGCGCACGCTGCGCTCGCGCTTCGGGATCGTGACGCAGGACACGGTGCTGTTCCACGACACCGTGCGGGCCAACATCGCATACGGGCTGGGCGACGTGTCGCAGGAGGCGATCGAGCGCGCAGCGCGTGCCGCACGCGCGCACGAGTTCATCCTCCAGCTCCCGGACGGCTACGACACGGTGATCGGAGAGCGGGGCACGCGGCTCTCGGGCGGCCAGCGGCAGCGCATCGCCATCGCGCGCGCGATCCTGCGGGATCCGCCGGTGCTGGTCTTCGACGAGGCGACGTCCGCCCTGGACTCCGAGTCCGAACTGCTGGTGCAGCAAGCCATCGAGCAGCTCCTGGCGGGCCGGACGGTGTTCGTGATCGCACACCGGCTCTCGACCATCCGGCGGGCGGACCAGATCCTCGTGCTGGAGGCGGGGCGGATCGTCGAGCGCGGGACGCACGAGCAGCTCCTGGCTCGTGGCGGGCTGTACCGGCACCTCTACCGGTTGCAGGTCGCGGACGGCGACGAGGCCGCGCTGCGGGCGGTGACGCCGGCCTGACGGAGGCCTACCCGCGACGGGGAGGGCACGACGACGATGAAGCTGACGACGAGGAAGATCCGCCTGCGCCTCGCCTGGCTGGGCGCGCCGGTGTTCCTCTTGCTCGCGGCCCCGACGCCGGCCACGCTGGCCGCGGGCGCCGCGCTCGCCGCCGCCGGCGTGGCGCTGCGGGCCTGGGCGGCGGGCACGATCGTCAAGAACGCGGTCCTCACGATGACGGGCCCGTACGCGTACACGCGCAACCCGCTCTACCTGGGGAGCTTCCTGATCGGGCTCGGCCTGGCCGTCGCGGGCGCGCGGCTGGACGTGCTGGCCGTCTACCTCGTGGCGTACGCGCTGATCTACGGCCGGTCGATGCGCTCCGAGGCGGCAGGGCTCGAGCGCAGGTTCGGCGCGGCGTACCGCGTGTACGCGCAGAACGTGCCGCTCTTCCTCCCGCGGCTGCGGCCGTACCGGGCGGATGACCGGGCCCGGTCCCACTTCTTCATCGATCGCTACCTCGCCCACCGCGAGTACCAGGCCCCGCTCGGGATCCTGCTGGGCTTCCTCGGCCTGGCCGCGAAGATGATGCTGGGCTGACCGGACCGAGCGCGGCGCCGAACCCGGGGAGAAATCCCGAGTACCAACTCCACACAGCACGCACCCGCACGCGTGCTCCTAGTCGGACTCGCGCCCGTAAACGCACTCGTACTCGCAAACGTAAACGTAAACGTACACGTACACGTGCACGTCAAACGCATGAGGCCGACCCTCGCGGACCGAGCGGAGTACCTCCTGTTCGCCGGCGCGACCGGGCTCGGGATCCGGCTCGGCCCGGCGGCGGCGGACCGGCTCGGCAGCTGGCTGGGCGGCGTCGCCTACCACCTCCTCCGCACGCGGCGCAGCGTCGTGGAGGAGCAGCTCCGGCTCGCGTTCCCGGACCGGGATGCGGCGTGGGTGCGGGCGACGGCCGCGGCGTGCTATCGCCACCTGGGTCGCGAGGCGCTGGCGATGCTGCGACTGGCCGGCGCGACGCCCGCCGGGATCGTGGAGCGCACGTGCGTGGCGGGGCTGGAGCAGCTCGAGCGCGTGCTCGCGGCAGGCCGGGGCGCCGTCATCGTGACAGGGCATCTCGGCAACTGGGAAATCGGCGCGGCGGCCCTCGTGGCGCGGGGCATCCCGATCGATGGCTTCGCGCAGATGCAGCGGAACCCGCTGGTCAACCGCGCCATCCTCGAGGCGCGGGCGCGGCTGGGCCTGCGGGTCTTCGACCGGCGCGGCGCGATCCGGCGTTCGCTCGAGGCGCTGCGGGAGGGCCGGGTTCCGGGCTTCGTCGCGGACCAGGACGCGCGGCGCGCGGGCGTCTTCGTGCCGTTCTTCGGCCGGCTGGCCTCGACCTCGCCCGGACCTGCGCTGGTGGCGATCCGCGCCGGCGTGCCGCTGTTCATCGGGATCGTGCTGAGGCGGCCGGACGGGCGCTACGACGTGCGGCTCGAGGAGCTCGAGAGCGACCGGAGCGGCCCGCGGGACGCCGCGGTCGAACGGCTGACGGCGGCGTTCACGGCGCGGCTGGAGGCAGCCGTTCGCGAGGCGCCGGGCCAGTATTTCTGGCTCCACCGGCGCTGGAAGACGCGCCCGCGCAAGGAACTGGGGGAAACGGGCGGCAGTATAACCTGACCGGCAGACGGGGCCGGGCCCAGCTCTCGCGACCGGGAGGGAGCGCCTCGCGGGCGGGGAGGGGGCCGGCCAATGCAGCGGCCAGCCGGCACGCCACGGCGGGGCGCTTGCGCGAGTGGAGGGCGCGCCGGGCCGTTGCGGGCCGGCGCCGGAGGGGTGGGGAGCCCACCAACGCGATCGCGGGACCCGCGCCACGCCGTGGCAGGGTCGTACGAGAGAGGCCCGACGCCGCGCGCGTCGTCGGGCCTCTCCCCGCCGCCGGCCCGTGGCAGGCGCGTGCGGCCGCCCGGCGGAATCCCGGCCTCCCCTCCCGCGCGGGCGCCCTGCCAGGGGCGAGCCGGCCGCCGCCCGATCGTGTACCTGTGAAGGCGGGTGCGGCGGACGTGATTTACATCTGTATCCCGTCCTACAACGAAGCGCGGACCATCGGCGTGTTGCTCTGGAAGATCCGCCAGGTGATGGCGACCTTCCAGCGCGATTACCAGCTACTCGTGGTGGATGACGGCTCGACGGACGCGACGGCGAAGGTCCTCGAGCCGTACACCCGCGTGCTGCCGCTGACCGTGCTGCGCAACGAGGAGCGGCGTGGCTACGCGGCGTCGCTCGAGATGCTCTTGAGGGAAGCCGTGCGCCGGTCCAGCTACCCGCGCCGGGATGTGATCGTCACGCTCCAGGCAGACTTCACCGAGGAGCCGAGCGAGATCCCGGCGTTCGTGAAGCGCATCGAGGGCGGCGCGGACGTGGTTACGGGCAGCACGGTCGTCGAGCCGGCTCGCCTGCCTCGCGCGGAGCGCTGGATGCGCCGCGCGCTCGCGTTCCTGCTCCGGCGCTCTGATTGGCCGGGTCCCGTGACGGACCCGGTATCCGGATTCCGCGCGTTGCGCGTGGCCTGCGTGAAGAAGGCCATGGCATCCCGCAACGGCGGGCCGTTGCTGCGCTGGGACGGCTGGGCGGCCAACGCGGAGCTGCTGCAGCTCGTCCGACCGTACTGCCGGCGCATGGAAGAGTCGCCGGTGCTGCCGCGCTACGACCGGCGGTTGCGCCCCACACGGTTCAACACCTGGGCGACCGCCCGGTCCCTGCTCCGCTTCCTGCGCGCCCGCCCGGCCGCCAACGGAGTTGCGCAGCCGGGGCCGGCCACGGCGCAGGGCTCTGAACCCGCGGCCGCCGGCGCCGGTCGCGGGCGCGGCGCCCCCGGCCGCCGGCCGCGCCGGCGGCCGCCCAGGCGGCGAGGGTCGGCGGTGGCGGTCGCCGCGCCCGCGCCGGAGGCCGGCGCGCCGGACGGACCGACCGGCCAGCCCGCAGCGGAGGAGGGGGAGGCGGCACGGCGGAGGGCGCGGCCGCCGCGCCGACGCGGCGGGCGCCGCGGGCCGCGTCGGCGCGGCGGCGCCCGGGACCAGGCGCCCGAAGCAGCCACGGGCGGCCCGGCCGCCAGTGGCGAGAGCCGGATTCACGACAACGAGGTGGGCCCCAAGTGATGCAGCTAAGCAGGACCCTGGCCCTTGCCGGCGCGCTGTTCCTCGGCGCCGCGGCACCGGCCGCGACGCAGAACGGCACTGGCTTCCACGGCGCGACGGATCCGGGCGGGGTGGCGCCCGTGCCCTTCGGGCTCGGCGAGCACCTCGGCTACAAGGTGTCGCTCGGCGTGTTCGGCGACGTGGGCAGCGGCGCGATGGAGATCCTCGGCCTGGACACGATCCACGGCCGCCCGACCTACCACCTGCGCTTCACGCTCAAGGGAGGCGTGCTGTTCGCCAAGGTGAACGACACGCTCCAGTCCTGGCTCGACGTCTCCACGCTCAGCGCGCGCCGCTTCGAGCAGAACCAGAAGGAAGTCAACTACGAGCGGCATCGCACGTTCGACTTCTACCCCGAGCAGGGGATCTGGAAGCGGCTCGAGAACGGGGAGACCGGCGAGCTCGCGAGCCCGGAGCCGCTGGACGACGTCTCCTTCCTCTACTTCATCCGCACGATCCCGCTCGAGGTCGGCAAGACCTACACGTTCGACCGCTACTACAAGGACAGCGGCAACCCGGTCATCGTGCAGGTGCTGCGCAAGGAGACGGTCACCGTGCCAGCCGGCACCTTCGAGACCGTCGTCGTGCGCCCGATCATCAAGACGAAGGGCCTGTTCGGCGAAGGCGGCGAGGCGGAGGTCTACTTCACGGATGACCATCGCCGGCTGGTGGTGCAGATGAAGTCCAAGGTCCCGGTGATCGGGTCGCTCGGCCTCCAGCTCCAGTCCTACACGCCGGGCGAGAAGCTGACTGCCAAGGCGGCGCCCACGCCCAGCGAGCCGTGAGCGAGCAGCCGCAGAGGCCCGCCGAAGCCGACTTCTCCCGCATCCGGACCGTTCCGGTGGCGGCGCGGGCCAACAAGGTCCGCGCCGCCGATCTGTCCCGCCCTCCGGGGGCGGACCGCAGCTTCGCCGCCTTCCTGGAGTCGCTGCCGGACATTCTCGAGGCGAGGAGCTTCCGCGCGGTGGTGGACGCGCTGGCGGCCGCGGCGCGCGGCGGCCGCGGCGTGCTCTGCATGATGGGCGGGCACGTGGTGAAGACGGGGCTCACGCCCGTGCTCGTGGACCTGATGGAGCGCGGCGTCATCACGCATCTCGCCTCCAACGGCTCGGCCGTGATCCACGACTACGAGCTCGCGCGCTGGGGCGGCACGAGCGAGGACGTGGAGGCCGGGCTCGCGGACGGCACGTTCGGGATGGCGGAGGAGACCGGCCGCGAGATGAACGAGGCGATCCGGCTGGGCGCGCGCGAGGGCTGGGGGCTCGGCGAGTCGCTCGCCCGGGCGCTCGAGGCGCGCCGCGACCTCGCCCACCCCGAGCTCTCGCTGCTGCTCGCCGCGCGGCGGCTGGGCATCGGCTTCACGGTCCACGCGGCGCTGGGCGCCGAGATCATCCACCAGCACCCCGCGGCGGACGGCGCAGCGATCGGGCAGACCAGCCACACCGACTTCCGCCGGCTCGCCGGGCACCTGCCGCGGCTGGAGGGCGGCGTGGTGCTGAACCTCGGGTCCGCCGTGCTCATGCCGGAGGTGTTCCTGAAGGCGCTGACGGTGTGCCGCAACCTGAACGATGGCTGCCCGCGCGAGTTCGTGGCCGCCGACTTCGACATGGTGCGGCACTACCGGCCGCGCGTGAACGTGGTGGAGCGGCCCACGCGCACGGGCGGCGGCCGCGGCTACCAGATCACCGGCCACCACGAGCTGATGGTGCCGCTGCTGGCGTGGGCCGTGGTGGAGGCGCTGGAACGGCAGCGGTAGGCGACGACGTCGTACCGATGAACGCCGGCCCCACCCGACGATCCGGGCGGGGCCGGGTTCGTATTGGCGCGCCGCGTGGCGCGCTGCGTCACGTGCGCTGAGGCGCGTGCGCTGAGGCGCGCGCTCAGCGCCCCCGCGCCCCGCGGCTCATCGCTTCCGGCGCGGTACTAGCGCCCCCGCGCCCCGCGGTGGCGCTGCGGGAGGGGGATGCGCAGCAGTTGGCGGTGGCGCAGGTCGAGGGCGTACAGGAAGCCGCCGTCGACGGCGAGGCCGTAGAACTGCGCGCCCTTCACGCGCGCGACGAGCTCGGGATCGCCGTTCTCCCGAATGCGCACGATCCGCCCCTCGCCGCCCCGCTCTGCAGCGTACGCGACGCCCTCGGGCGTGGCCGCGACGGCCACCAGCCGGCCGCGGCCGAACGGCGTGCGCAATGCACGGGCACGGCCATCCCGCCCGACGCGGATCACCTCCCCCTCGTACGAGGCGGCGAAGACGGTGCCGGCGCTGTCCGTGGCGATCTGGTAGATGTGGCGCCCGAGCTCCGCCCAGGGCCGGACCGCGCCGTCCGGTGCGACCTGCTGGATCCGGCCGCTCCAGTCGGCGACCAGGATGCTGCCGTCGCGGAGCGCGGCGGCGCCGTACGCCGGGGCCGTGCCGATCCTCTGCGCGATCACGCGCGCCCTGCCGTCCGGTTCCACGCGGTAGAGGTAGTTCTCGCCGCGCGCGTGGGCGAGGACGTAGACGGCGTCGCCAGCGGCGACGGGCGCGAACAGCGCGTCCGCCGGCGGGCGGGCGAGCGTTTCCGGGTACAGGTCGCCGCCGCGCAGGGTGAGCAGGCGCGGGCGCGGGCGGAGCGCGAGCGGATCCCAGCCGTAGCTGGCCTGGAAGAGCGAGCCCGCGTGCGCGGCGAGGCCCCAGCCCCATGGCATCGCCGTGGCGATGACGTCGCTCGCGCCAGGCTCCGCCACGTCCAGATGGACGACGAGGCGGCCGAGCACGGCGCGCGGGGCGTCCGCTTCGCCGCCGGCCGGGTCGGCCGGCCGCCCCGCCAGCCGCGGGGCTGTCGCCGGACCGGTGCGCGGCGCGGGGAGACTCGCTGTTGCCGAATCGGCGTCTCGGCCACTCTGCTCGCTCCGGCCGGTTGGTTGCCGCAGGGCCGGATCCCGCGCCTCCTGCGCCGCCGGATCGCCGGACGCCGCCGAATCCCGGGCCCCTTGCCCCGCCGAATCGGCGGACGCGGCCGGGTCCGCGGGCGCCGAGCCCTTCACCGCGTCGGCCGCGGGAGGCGCGACGAGCCGGACCGTGTCCGTGTGCACGCCGGTGCCGAGTCCGCGCGGGTCGGCGCGAACCACCAGCGCGTTCCCCACCCGTTCGACCTCCAGCCACTCCGCCGAGGCCTCGGCGGACCACGTGGCGGGCGCGCCGGCCTCCGGCTGCACGCGTACCACCTGGCCGAGCGCTGTGTCGCCGGGCAGCACGGCAAAGTGCAGCTC
>DASVDH010000085.1:0-19263 GCA_036381195.1 Longimicrobiales bacterium
GCGCACGATACGCAGCTCCTCGAGCAGGTCGGCGAGCGTGCGCCGGTCGAAGCCCCCCGCCCGCACGAAGTCGTCCTGCTCGAACGGGGGCAGCGGCCCCTCGTACCCCCGCGCGAACCAGAGCGCGCGGTAGCCGAACACCCGCTCCGTGTCCACCAGGTGCCCCAGCACTTCCTTGATGCTCCACTTGCCCGGCGCGTAGCGGAACGCCGCCTGCTCCTCGTCGAGCGGGCGGAGCAGCGCGAGCGTCTCCTCGAGCTGCCGTTCGAGGATCGTCAGGACCGGCCCGGGCGGCACACGGCGCACGTAGCCCGCATAGTGGTCGGCGTACTCATCAGGGCCCGGGCGTGCGTATTCCTCCATCGCCCCTCCTGTGTACCGTTTCTCCCGCCCCGGCGGCCGCTCCCGCCGCGCCGCACGCCAGCCGCGCCCTTCGTGGGGCCGCGCGGCCTCACATGTCCGGCCACTCCGACAGCGGCGTCGTCGACGTGACCACGTGCATCCCCGCGTCCGCGAAGCGGGCCAGCGCCTCCTCGGCCTGCGGCGTGAAGTCGAAGAGGAAGCAGCCTGGCCGGGCGGGGTCCGGCACGGTGACCGCCGACATGCAGTCCCGCAGCAGGTAGACCTTCCGTGCCAGGCCCGGAGCGATGTGTGCGAGCAGGTCCTCGATGGTGCTCTTGACGCAATGGCTCGCCGCCTGGCCCGCGATGATCACGGCATCGTTCGCGATCAGCTTCTCGACGAAGGCCGTGTTCTTCCCCGCGATGCGCCCGCCATCGAAGGTGGTGGTCACCTCGGGGCCGAGCACCGAGTAGTACTCGGTGAGCGGCGTCTGGCCCTTCATCTCGACGTGGGCGGGCGCGGTGCGCGCGTATGCGTGGAACATGCGCGCTTCGTGGATCACGCCGGCGAGCGCGTGACCGTCGCTGCCCAGCAGGCAGTGCGGCGGCCACAGGTAGAGCCGGTACTTGCCCTGCCGCTCCAGCTCCTCGCAGTAGTGGATCACCTGCTTCAGCAGCCAGTCGTAGTCGCCGCCGGCGAGCCACGCCGCCAGCGCCGGGTTCGGCCGCACCTCACCCGCACGGATCTGCTCGGCGATGATCTGGCGGTTCGCGGGCGGCGGGTTGCCGTCCGCATCCACCCAGAATGCGGGCGAGAAGATCTGGTAGGGGTAGTGCGTGTCCAGCGTGCAGGTGATCTCGGTGATCGCACCCAGGTTTCTGTAGACGAAGCGGGCGATGCGGTCGTTGTCGTCGATCGCGCCGCGGCCGCTCCGGCCCGCCACGTAGAGGGTGCCCTCGGGGAAACAGAAATCCTTTTGCAGGTCTACGAGCAGCAAGTGGATGCGGCGCCCGTCCCCGGCGGCAGGGGTGAGGCCGTGCTCGTCACGCCAGGCCATGGCGCGCTCGAACAGCGCTTGCTGATCCGGCTGGTAATCCCAGCGCGCCGCGTGCTCCGTGCGGTAGAAGTCGGGGATGGGAAGCTCTGCACTCGCGTTCTGCCGCGCCATCGATCCTCCCGCCAGCTCAGGTACTGCGGCGACGCCTCGGCGGACCCGGCGCGCTGCAAGGTCGGCCCGCGCGCCGCGTCCGGGGATGCCGGCGGCTGCGGCGGCTCGCCTCTTCGCGGCCGCGCGGCGGCCGTCCCGTCGCCGCGGTTCGGGGTCCGGCGTTAGTATAGCCCGCGGGCGGCCCGGCGCAACGGGCGCGCGGCATGTGCGGTTCCACATTCCCCCGAATGCGGGCCCGGCGGGCGGCCATGCGCCCCGTCGGCGCGCGCCCGCGATGGGATGACCCGGGAGGTGGTGCGACGCCGTGACCAGACCCGATCCCGCCGGCCCCGCGCGCCCGAGCCGCGCGGCCGCCGCGGCGCGCGACGTCCTGGAGGGGCGCACGCGGCGCCGGGGGCTGCGGCGCCTGCTCCCGTTCCTCGGCCCGGCGTTCGTCGCGAGCGTGGCCTACATGGACCCCGGCAACTTCGCGACCAACATCCAGGCCGGGGCGGAGTTCGGCTACCTGCTGCTCTGGGTGGTGGTGGCCAGCAATCTGACGGCGATGCTGGTGCAGTCGCTCTCCGCCAAGCTCGGCATCGCCACGGGCATGAACCTGCCGGAGGTCTGTCGCGAGCGGTTCCCCCGCGCGGCGAGCTGGGGGCTCTGGGTGATCAGCGAGCTGGTCGCCATGGCGACCGATCTGGCCGAGTTCCTGGGCGCCGCGCTCGGCCTCTACCTGCTGTTGCGCATCCCGCTGCTCTGGGCCGCGCTCATCACCGGAGGGGTCACCGTGCTGATCCTCGCCCTCGAGCGCTACGGGTTCCGGCCGATCGAGGCGGTGATCAGCGGATTCGTGGGCGTGATCGCCGTCTGCTACCTGATCGAGACCGTGCTCGAGCGCCCGGACTGGGGCGCCATTGCCGGCAGCGCGGTCGTCCCTCGCTTCGCGGGCACGGAGAGCGTCCTGCTCGCGACGGGGATCCTGGGCGCGACCGTCATGCCGCACGCGGTGCTGCTCCATTCGGCGCTGACCCAGGCGCGGATCGTCCCGCGGACCGAGGCGGAGGCCCGGCGCATCTTCCGGTTCGAGGTGCTGGACGTGCTGATCGCGATGGGCATCGCCGGGCTGGTCAACGCCGCGATGCTGATCATGGCCGCATCCACCTTCTTCACGCGCGGCCTGACCCACATCGCGAGCATCGAGGAGGCGCACCGCACGCTCGCGCCGCTGCTGGGCGGGCTGTCCAGCACGGTGTTCGCAGTCTCGCTCCTCGCCTCCGGGCTCTCCTCCTCGACGGTCGGCACGATGGCGGGACAGGTGATCATGCAGGGCTTCATCCGCCGCCGCATCCCGATCTGGCTGCGGCGGCTGGTGACGATGGCGCCCGCGATCGTGGTGATCGCGCTGGGGCTGGACCCGACGCGCACGCTGGTCATCAGCCAGGTCATCCTCAGCTTCGGCCTGCCCTTCGTGCTCGTGCCGCTCGTCCTGTTCACCAGCCGGCGCGACGTGATGGGCGCGCTGGTCAACCGCCGCGCCACCACCGTGGTCGCAGCGCTCGTGGCCGGGACGATCGTGGCGCTCAACGTCTTCCTGGTGTGGCGCGTGTTGACGGGGGAATGAGGCGATGCAAACGATGAGGCCGCCGGGCGTGCCCGGCACGTGGCCGGCCGGGCTCCGGCACCTGCTCGTGCCGCTGGACGGCTCGTGGCTGGCCGAGTCCGCGCTGCCGCCCGCCGCCGGCTTCGCGGACCGCTTCGGCGCGCGCGTTACGGCGCTGCACGTGCTGGAGCCGCACGGCCCCGCGGCCATCCACGGGGATCGACACCTGCGCGGGCGCGGCGAGGCGGAGGCGTATCTGGCCGGCATCAGGGAGTGGTTCGCGGAGCGCGGCATCGCGGTGGATGCGGCGCTGCGGGAGGCACGGGACGACGACGTCGCCGCTACGATCGCCGGCGCGGCCGTCGAGCTCGGCGCCGACCTCGTCATCCTCGCCGCGCACGGCAGCCGCGGCGTGCGCGGGCTGCTGTACGGGCGGATCGGCCAGCAAGTGCTGGCGCACGCCGCCATGCCGGTGTTGCTGGTGCCGGCGTCGGCCCGGGCGCGGCGCGGCGCCTTCGACTGCCGCCGGCTCATGCTCCCGCTCGACGGCAGCGCTGCGGCGGAGCAGGCGTTGCCCGCGGCCGTGGCGGTGGCGCGCGCGTTCGACGCGCGGGTGCTGCTCGCCCGTGTCGTGCAGACGCCGGGCGCGCTGATCGGCGCCCTCGCGGATGACCGCGCGCCCGCGGCCCGGCTGATGCCCACGGCCGCCGCCGCGATGCTCGAGCTCGAGGAGCAGGAGGCCGCGCGCTACCTGGTCGCGGTGCAGGCGCGGCTCGAGGCCGATGGCGTCGCCGCGGAGACGGCGGTTGCGCGCGGCGACCCCGCGGACGTGGTGCCGCAACTCGTGGCGGAGAGCCGCGTGGACCTGCTGGTCTTGCCGACGCACGGCCGCGCCGGCGCCGCCGCAGTGTGGGCGGGAAGCGTGGCGGCGCGCACCATCGAGAGGAGCGAGAAGCCGATGCTGCTCGTGAAAGTCGAGTAGGCGAGCCGCAGGCATCCCGCGCCCCTCCTCCCCGACCCGGCTGCCCGCCTGCCCCCCTGCGGCGAGGGCCGCCGCCCGGTGGGGGATCTCCCCACACCGCCTTCCTCCTTTGCCCGATAGAACACGGCCGGCGGTATGCCCATCCTTCGCTCCGCATCGGTGTCCTGTGCAAGGAGGCTTGGGGCATGCAGGAAGCGACCGGACCCGGCCGCCACCCGCGCGGCACACTGGCCATCGTCGCCGTCTACGGCCTGCTGTTCGCGCTGGGCTGGCTCATCCTCTACTTCGGCGTCTACCTGCCCCGCGGCGGGCTCCGACCGTGAGGCCGGCCATGAACGTGGACCTGTACGAAAAGATCTGGATCGGGATCGCCATCGGCCTGATCGCGCTGTTCATCGGCGCGATCGGCTACGGCGCCGCGGCGTTCGCGGGCCACCCGCCCAGCCACGTCGAGACGATCGACCCGAAGGCGGCGCGGACGGACCCGCGCTTCGCCCAGCCCGGCATCACGGTGCGGCCGGACGGCAGCGTCCAGGTCGTGCTGCTCGCCCAGATGTTCTCGTTCCTGCCCAACGAGATCCGCGTGCCGGCCGGCAAGCCGGTGACGTTCCGGCTGACCAGCCCGGACGTGACGCACGGCTTCCAGATCGTCGGCACCAACGGCAACACGATGGTGATCCCGGGCTACGTGAGCCAGTTCACCACGGTGTTCCGCGAGCCGGGCGAGTACCTGATCGTGTGCAACGAGTACTGCGGGCTGGGGCACCATCTCATGCAGGGCAAGCTCATCGTCACGCGGGAGGCGGCATGAGCGCGGTCGCGATGAGGCCGGCGGGCGCCGGCATGCAGGCGGCCGCGCCCGCCGGGGAGACGGCCGTCGGCTCGGGCTGGGCGCGGCTCGCGCTGGCGCACTTCTGGGTCGCGTTCGCGGCGTTCGGCATCGCCGCGCTCATGGCGGTCATGCAGGCGATGTCCAGGGCCAACGCCGCGCTGCCGTTCCGCTCGCCCCAGATCTTCTACCTCTCGGTGACCGCGCACGGCGTGCTCATGGCGCTGGTCTTCACCACCTTCTTCATCATGGGGCTGGGCTACATCATCGCCCGGACGTCGCTCGGCCGCGAGCTGAAGAGCGAGCGGCTCGGCTGGATCGGCTACGCCGTCGCGCTGCTGGGCACCGTGCTCGCGGCCGCCGTGATCCTCGCAGGCAAGGCCAGCGTGCTGTACACGTTCTACCCGCCGCTGCGCGCCCACCCGCTGTTCTACATCGGCACGACGCTGCTCGTGGTGGGCTCCTGGATCTGGTGCGTGGTCGTGCTGCGCTGCTACCGCGCGTGGCGGCGCGACCATCCGGAGGAGCCGGTGCCCATCGCGATGCACGGCATCATCGCGACGGTCATCGTCTGGCTGCTCGCGACCGCCGGCGTGGCCGCGGAGATGCTGTTCCTGCTGATCCCGTGGTCGCTCGGGCTGAAGGAGACGGTAGATCCGGTCCTGGCGCGGACGCTGTTCTGGTGGTTCGGCCACCCCCTCGTCTACTTCTGGCTGCTGCCCGCCTACGCGCTGTGGTACGCGGTCCTGCCGCGCACCGTGGGCGGCAAGCTGTTCAGCGACCCGCTCGCCCGCGTCGTGTTCGTCCTGTTCATCCTGTTCTCGACGCCGGTGGGCCTGCACCACCAGTTCATGGATCCCGGCATCGCCGGCGAGTGGAAGCTGGCCCACACGCTGAGCACGTACGCGATCCTGCTGCCCAGCTTCATCACCGCGTTCACGGTCATCGCATCGCTCGAGGTCGCGGGCCGGCTCAAGGGTGCGACCGGCTGGTTCGACTGGATCGGCAAGCTGCCCTGGCGCGACCCGTTCTTCGCGTCCGTCGCGCTCGCGATGCTGACGTTCGCGCTCGGCGGGTTCGGCGGCGCGGTCAACGCGGCGTTCGGGATGAACTCCATGGTGCACAACACCGCGTGGGTGCAGGGCCACTTCCACCTGACGGTCGGGACGGCGGTCGCGCTGACGTTCATGGGCGCGAGCTACTGGCTGCTCCCCCGGCTCACCGGCCGGCCGCTCCGGCTCGTCTCCCTGGCGCGCGTGCAGCCGTACCTCTGGTTCGCCGGCATGATGACGTTCAGCATCGTGAACCACGCGACCGGGCTCATGGGCATGCCCCGGCGCGTGTACGACGCGAGCTATGGCGGCCATCCGATCGCGCAGGCGTGGCAGGCCTGGACCGGGCTCTCCGCGCTGGGCGGCGTGATCCTGTTCGTCAGCGCGATGAGCTTCGTGCTCGTCGCGGGCGCGACCGCGCTGACGCGCCAGCGGCGCGAGCCCGAGCCGATCCTCTACGCGGAGCCGCTCGAGCCGCTGCCCCGCCGCCGCCCCGTCTGGGACCGGTTCGGGCTGTGGGCGGCGATCGCGATCGTGATGGTCATCGCGGCCTACGCGTACCCCCTGTGGAGCCTGATCCGGATGGAGACGTTCGGCTCGCCCGGGTTCCAGCCGTTCTAGCGGGCGCGTGAGGAACGTCAGCGTTGCGCGCACATCGGCGGGGTCCTGACGGCGTTCGACGAACCCCGCGGCCTCCAGGCGGGCGCGGGGAGCCGGGCGGGGGCTGTGACGCTGGCCCCCGCCCGACCTCCCACCCGCGCCCTCCCACCCTTGAAGCTCCGGCTCCCCCACCCCATGTTGCGCCCGCCACCGCGGCGCCGCCGCGGCGAGGCGTGCCGGGACGACGAACGACGAGGAGCCAGCGCATGCTCGAGCCGAACGATGTCGCCCCCGACTTCGAGCTCCAGGCCGACGACGGCTCGACCGTCCGCCTGTCCGACCTGCGCGGCCGCAAGGTCGTGCTCTACTTCTATCCGAAGGACGACACGCCCGGTTGCACCACCGAGGCGTGCGAGTTCCGCGACCGCCGCAAGGACATTGGCGCGAACGGCGCGGTCGTGCTGGGCGTGAGCCCGGACTCGGTCGAGTCGCACAGGCGCTTCAAGGAAAAGTACGGGCTGGACTTCCCGCTGCTCGCGGACACGGACCACCGGGTGGCCGAGGCGTACGGCGTGTGGCAGCAGAAGTCGATGTACGGCCGCACGTACTGGGGCGTCGCGCGCACCACCTTCCTCATCGACGAGGAGGGACGCATCGCGCGGGTGTTCGAGAAGGTCAAGCCGGCCGGCCACGCGGCCGAGGTGCTCGAGGCGGTCAGGGGCGGCTGAGCTCCTCGCTACGCGGGCCGTGGCGCGCCACACGCCCGGCGCAGACCGGCTCCACGCGCGGCCGTGGCCCGGCATGGCGGCAACCGAACCCCCTTGACGCCGCCGCCCGCGCCGCATACAGTAGCGTGGCCAGCCGCGCTGGACGCGGCGCGACCGAAACCCTGGACACGGCGATGACCGGCTTCCGTTCCATTACCGGCATGATGACCACCATGACCCGGCTCTCCCGGAGAGGCGGCGTGCTGGCCTTCGTGCGGTGAACGGAAGCAGACGGAAGGCAAGAGATGCGCGGCCTCTCTGGACAGAGAGGCCGCGTTTTCGTTTACCCTCGCGCTGAGGCAGGATGGCAACGGAACCGAGCGAACTGCGGCCCGCGCGCGTGCGCGTGCCCGCGAGCACGTCCAACCTGGGGTCCGGGTTCGACTGCCTCGGGCTCGCGATCGCCCGCTACCTCGACGCCGAGTACGAGCCCGGCGGGGCGGCGCTCCGGCTGGAGCTCGGCGGCACGCTCGCCGCCCTGCGGACCGCAGCGGAGGACGACATCCTGGCCCGCGCCTTCCGCGCCCGTCTCGCCGCGCACGGCGTCAGCGGCGCCTGCGGCACGATCCGCGCGAGCTCCGACATCCCGCTCAGCCGCGGCCTCGGCTCCTCCGCCGCCGCGGTCGTCGCGGGACTCGCCCTCGCGGATGCGGCCGCCAGCAAGCTGAAGTATGACGGGCACCCCGAAACACCCGGCCCCGCCCTCGCCCTCGCCCCCGCCCTGGCCCATCACGCCGAGTGGCTCGCGCTCGCCACCGAGCTGGAAGGCCACCCGGACAACGCCGCGCCCGCCATTCTGGGCGGCCTCGTCGCGGTCGTCCGGGACGCGGCCGGCCGGCCGCGCGCCGTGCCGCTGCCGCTCTCGCCCGACGTCGGCTTCGCGTTCGCGGCGCCGGGCGCGGGGGTGTCCACCAGCGCCGCCCGGCAGGCGTTGCCCGCCGAGGTGCCGCACCACGTCGCCGCGCGCGCGCTCGGCCGGCTCGCCGCGCTGCTGCACGGCCTCGCGGTCGCCGATCCCGAGCTGATCCGCTCCGGCTTCGCGGACGAGCTGCACGTGCCCTACCGCCTGCCGCTGATCCCGGGCGCGCGGGAGGCGATGGAGGCCGCGCACGCGGCCGGCGCGTGGGCGGTCACCATCTCGGGCAGCGGATCGGGGCTGATCGCGGCGTGTATGCCCACACGTGCCGCGGACGTGGCGGCTGCGATGGTGGACGCGTTCCGCCGCGCGGCGAGCCCGGAAGGCGTCGTCCACTTCGAGGCACGGCCGGCGATCCAGGGCGTGCGCGTGGAGCTCGGGCGATGACGCTGGTCGTGAAGAAGTTCGGCGGCACATCGGTCGGCTCGCCGGAGCGCATCCAGGCGGTGGCGAAGCGCGTCGCGGCCGCGCGCGCGCAGGGCGAGCGCGTCGCGCTGGTCGTCTCCGCGATGGGCGACACGACGGACGAGCTGCTCGCGCTCGCATCGGCCGTCGCGCCCGCCGCGAGCCACGCGCGCCGCCGCGAGCTGGACCAGCTCCTGGCCACGGGCGAGCAGGCCGCGGTCGCGCTGGTCGCGCTCGCGCTCGAAGAAGCCGGCGTGCCCGCCATCTCCCTCACCGGCCCGCAAGCGGAGATCCTGACGGACGGCGCGCACGGCGCCGCGCGCATCACCGAGGTCCGCGCCCGCCGCGTCCGGCATGCCCTCGCGGAGGGCCGCGTGCCCGTCGTCGCCGGCTTCCAGGGTCTGAGCGCGGCGCAGGAGCTGACGACGCTCGGCCGCGGCGGATCGGACACCACGGCGGTCGCGCTCGCGGCCGCGCTCCGCGCCACGCGCTGCGACATCTACACGGACGTGGACGGCATCTACAGCGCGGATCCTCGCCGGGTCGAGGGCGCGCGACGCTGGGAGCGGCTGGCGCACCGCGAGGCGCTCCTGCTCGCGCTCGCCGGCGCAGCCGTGCTGCACCCTCGTGCGGCGGCGCTCGCGGCCTCGTACCGCGTGCCGCTGCGCGTCATCTCGAGCCTGACGGTCGGGCCCGAGTGTGGTACCTGCATCGATGGAGAAGTCTCCGTGGAAGGACCTCGCATCCTGGGTGTCGCTGCGGCGGTCGGCTCGGCGCGCCTGACAGTGGATGACCCGGCCGGCGGCGCCGCGGCAGCGGCCGGCCTGCTCGCGGCGCTGGCCGAGGCCGGCGTGAGCGTGGAATGGCTCGAGGAGAAGCGGGCGGACGGCGGCGCGCGGCGCCTCACGGCCATCGTGCCGGCGGACCGCGCGGACGAGGCGGAGCGCGCGGCCGCGCGGGTGCTGGGCCCGTGCGCGCGCGTCGCGATCGAACGGCCCCTCGCCCGTGTCACCGTGGTGGGCGTGGGGCTGTCCGCGTGCGGCGCCGCTATGGCGGGCGCGCTCCAGCGCCTCGCGCGCGCGGGCATCGAGCCGGAGGGCATGGGCATCAGCGAGCTGGGTCTCACGCTCTACGTGCTGCCCGACCAGGCGCAGCCGGCGGTCGAGCTGCTGCACGAGGCGCTGTTCCCGGCCGAGACGCTCGAGGCGAGGAGGCCGGCATGAACGTGGGCGTCGCGCTCTACGGGCTGGGCAACGTCGGCTCCGGGCTGGTCGAGATCCTGCACGCGCGCGGACAGGAGCTGTGCGCGACGCGGGGAGTCGCGCTCGAGCTGCGGCACGTCGTCATCCGCGACCCCGCCCGGCCGCGGCGCGTGCGGCCGCGGCGCGTGGAGCTCTCGCGTGACTGGCGCGCGCCGCTCGACGACGCGCAGGTGGACGTCGTCGTCGAGGCGATGGGCGGGCTCGACACCGCGGGCGCCGTCGTCGAGACGGCGCTGCGCGCCGGGAAGCACGTCGTCACGGCCAACAAGGCGCTGGTCGCGGCGAGAGGCGAGGAGCTGGAGGCGCTGGCGCGCGAGGGTTGCGCCGAGCTGCGTTACGAGGCCGCGGTCGGCGGCGCGATCCCGGTGCTGCACGCGCTGCGGAACGCGCTCGTGGCCAACCGCATCACCCGCGTGCGCGGCATCCTGAACGGCACGACGAACTACATCCTGACCCGCATGGCCGAGGACCGGCTGCCCCTGGCCGACGCGCTCGCGAAGGCGCAGCAGCTCGGCTTCGCCGAGGCGGACCCGAGCGCGGACGTCTCCGGGCTCGACGCCGCGCAGAAGCTGGTGATCCTCGCGCGCCACGCGTTCGGCCGCTGGATCCCGCTCGACGCGGCCCGCATTGACGGGATCGAGCGCCTGACGCCCGGCGACGTGGACGACGCACGGCGCCGCGGCAACGTCGTGAAGCTCGTCGCGGAGGCCGCGTGCGGCGACGGCGGCAGCGTCACGCTCCGCGTCGGGCCCGTCGAGGTCCCCGGGTCCGACCCGCTCGCGCAGGTGCGCGACGAGGTCAACGCGGTCACGCTGGAGGGCGACTTCGCCGGCCCGCTCACCTTCATCGGCCGCGGCGCGGGCAGCCGGCCGACGGGGTCCGCCGTGTTCGCGGACCTGGTCGAGCTGGCGCTGCTGCACCGGTCGCGCTGGGAGAGGAACTGAGCATGGCGGACGAGTCGCGGACGCATGGCGGCGGGCGCCGTGCTGCTGCCGGGGCGGAGGCGGAGGAGCGCGGGAGGGCGCACGGGCCCCGTGCCCCTGCCGCGGGGGCAGCGCCGGACGCGATGCGCGGCGTGCTCCGCCGCTACGCGCCGCTGCTGCCGGTCACGCCGCGCACGCCCGCGCTGACGCTGGGCGAGGGCGGGACGCCGCTGCTCGCGGCGCCGCGGCTCGCCGGGTGGGTCGGCGTGCGCAAGCTGTTCCTCAAGTTCGAGGGCGTGAACCCCACGGGCTCGTTCAAGGACCGCGGCATGGTCGTGGCCGTGGCGAAGGCGGTCGAGGAGGGGCGGACGACGGTGCTGTGCGCGTCCACGGGCAACACGGCCGCGAGCGCGGCCGCGTACGCCGCGCGCGCGGGCCTCACGGCCGTGGTGCTCCTGCCGCGCGGCAAGGTCGCGGCCGGCAAGCTGGCGCAGGCGGTGGCGTACGGCGCGCGCATCATCGCGCTCGACGCGAACTTCGACGCTGCGCTGGACGTGGCGCGCGCGCTCGCGGAGCGCTACCCGGTCGCGCTGGTCAATTCGGTGAACCCCTACCGCATCGAAGGCCAGGCGACGGCGGCGTACGAGGTCTGCGACGCGCTCGGCGACGCGCCGGACGTGCTCGCGCTGCCGGTCGGCAACGGCGGCAACATCTCGGCGTACTGGCTGGGGTTCAAGCGGTACGTGGAGCGCGGGTCGAGCACGCGGCTGCCGCGCGTGCTCGGCGCGCAGGCGGAGGGCGCGGCGCCGCTGGTGCGCGGGGAGCCCGTGGCCGAGCCGGAGACCGTCGCGACCGCGATCCGCATCGGCCGGCCCGCGAGCTGGGAGACGGCGGTCGCGGCGGTTCGCGAATCGGCAGGTTCGTTCCGCGCGGTGACGGACGCCCAGATCCTGGAGGCGTACCGCGAGATCGCGCGCCGCGAGGGCGTGTTCTGCGAGCCGGCATCGGCGGCAGGCGTGGCGGGATTGCGGACCGCCATCGCGGCGGGCGAGGTGGACGGCGGCAGCCGGTGCGTGTGCGTGCTCACGGGCCACGGGCTCAAGGACCCCGACACGGCGCTGGGGCTGCCGTTCCGCGTGGCCGAGCTGCCCGCGGAGGTTGGGGCGGTGGCGGCGGAGTTGGGGTGGTAGGCGGATCATGGTGCGCGGGCTTCCCCAGGGCGGCGTCGCCCCTGCGTCGGTAACAGCACAGGCTCGGTTCGGAAAAGAACTTCCAGCGGGCCGGGTGGCCCGCACGACACATCGGCCGCGCGCGTATTGGTGGTCATCGGGGGACGGGACATCTTGACAGATAACGGCCATTTTCGCTACGTTCGTGGTCGCAGACCCTCGCAGACCCTCGCAGACCCTCGCAGACCCTGGCAGAACCGGAGGGCCTGTGTCGGACCATGCGGCCTCCGCCTCGATACGACCTACGGCGGCTGCGGGTGATGAGAGCGCCCCGCTCACCACAGAGCGGGCTGCCGTCGCCGTCGTGGCGCTGGACGCACCTGAGTTTGTCCTGGCGAGTCTCTCCAGCCTCTTGACCGTTCGAATCGTCGAATCGGTGTCTTTCGTCCCCCACGGTCGCTGCCTTGTTGCAGTTGCCATGACACTGCATCGCGCGGACGTGCGCGCGCGGCTCCGGCAGATACGGCAGCAGCGTCCCGCAAGTCCGCTCGTGATCGTCACGTCCGGAGATGCAGGCAACCTTCGGTGGCTCCTGGGATTGCACGCCGACGGCGTGGTCACGGTCGAGCACATCGAGGACGAGATCGGACCCGTCGTGCGCTCGCTCGAATGCCGTAGCCCTCTCGAAAGAGCGGCGGCAGCGGTCGAAGAGGCCGAAACGCTGGACGAGGTCGTCCGCGCCGCCATCCTGACCGCGGCTCGGTCGGTGCCGCCGATCCATACGGTGAAGGGGCTGGCGAAGCGCCTCGGTGCACCGCCGGATCGCCTCAGCAAGCGCTTCAAGACCATAGCGCTGCGGACGGGCTGGTCTTGTCTTGACTTGCTTCACGCGATCGCCCTTTGGCGGACGGTCGAACTCCTAGCGAACGGCAGCAGCCTCAAACACGCTTGGGAGCAATTGTGCTTGGACCCGCGCACGCTTCGCCGTGCTAGCAGAGCACTTCTGCAATGCCCGCTTTCACGTTTACGTGACCACATGGCCGCTCTGGAACGAGCCATCCTGGAATTTGTGCAGCGCGCAGTCTCGCCTGAACGACATGCCGCAAGAATTGACCGCCCGAAGAGCCGGATTGCCACTCCCTACGGCGCAGCGGCGGCAGCACCATCCTCTAAAACTTCTTCCTCACCTCAATTCAGAGGAGGTCAACATGTTGCGGGCTCAGTCGTTCAGGCGGTGGGTGGTCGCCTTCGGGATCGCAGGAGCGCTTTCCGGCGCAGTTGTCGCCCACGCACAGGACGATCCCGATCCCGCTAGACCCGGCACCGGCGGATGTGAGTGCACGATCTCCGGGGCCGGCCTATACACGTGCGGCTCGCCAGCCTTATGTGTTAGCGGTATCTGGAAGTGCAACGCGGTTTGCCAGTAGGAGGAAGCAGACCGCCAAGACACAAACTGCGGCGTACGGCTCCCGGACCGAGAGCCGTACGCCGCCCTCGGCTCGTCCTGTTTGCGTTAACGTAGTCCTGCAACAAATGGACTGAGGCTCGGCGATAGCCGTGGAAGTTAGTTCGGATGCGTGGGGGCAGTTCAGCTCGCGCCCAATCGTTTGGCCTACCAATACCGCTCGTTAAGTAAGATGGATGCCATGCAACGTGAGGGGGTGAGCTGTAGAAGGCCGAGGTACGGCAGCCGGCGCCGCGTTGTCCGTCGGTGCCCCACCGTCCTGCACCCGCTCCTTCTTACCGCAGCGCTATCGGGGTGTGCCTCCCCTGCAGGACAGTCTCAGGACCTCGTGCACCTCGAACCATTGGCGTCCGCTGACCTGAGCAACCTTGGCGCTGTCGTGGACGTTGCAGTCGATGAGGCAGGGCATATCTTCATTCTCGATGCTCACCTCCCCGGCGTGGTCGTGCTCGATTCAACTCTGATACCGCTGACAACCTTCGGCGGACGGGGCTCAGATCTCGGCCAATTCTCGGAGCCGGTATCCGTGGAGGTCCTCAGCAAAGGGCGAATCGCCGTTCTAGACCGGGCGTTAAGGCGGGTTACTATCATCGCCGTCCAAGAAGGAGCCCGCGCCCTCGAAGCACGATATACGCTACAGATCGATGGACCGTCGGAAGACTTCTGCTCGTGGAGCGACAGCTCCCTTATTGTGTACGGTCTGAGCGGCGGGTACCGGCTCCACATCTACGGCTTGGATGGGAGCCGGTTGCACTCGCTCGCGCCCCCTGCCACCGACCTGTCGGCCATGGCCGCTAGTCTGCTGACAGTAGGAAGGATAGCGTGCAACCCGAGCTCGGACGAGGTGATTCTGTCCAGTAAGTTCCAGCCGACTATCGAGGTGTTCAACGTAAGCAGTGGGGTCCGCGTTGCCCTCGATACTCTGAGCCCGTACCGAGCACTTACGATATACGACCGGGGTGACGAGGTTTCGATCTCGTCCGGACCAGCGGGCCACAGTGCGGTTTCGAACGTGTTTGATATCGGAGCCTATCGTATTGTCCAGACAACATACAACGCACGGCGTGACGGCGCCAACGTCGACACCGTGGTCACATACGTGTACTCCAAGTCGTCGAGCGCCTGGCTCCCTGCGCAGACAGCCCTGCCACTGATCTTCGGTTTTTCGGAAGGAGTCGTATTCTCTATCCGACCGGATCATCGCGGGCAAGCGCGAGCGGGATTGAAACGCATTAGGATCCGAGAAGTTATCGGGAGCCGGTCACCTGCGGTCGACAGCAGCCTCCAACGCGAAAAAGGGGGACGCGGGCCATGATCAGCCTTGCGATTGGCTGGCGGCGTGCTTTGCTTCGCCTGAGCGTCATAGTGTTCGTTGTCGGTTCGTCGGCGGCCGGCTCCTACTACATAGCACGCACCTGGAGCAACTCGGGCTCGAAGAGTGACGTGCGCGTCACAACCGCAGACTCGCTTGCCATGCGCCTCGACGCCGACTCACTCGCCCGCAACCTGTTTCCGAGTGGCGAGTACCTCGTGGCCTTCGCGCTGCTGGCCTCTGATTGTGGCTTTTCAAGCGAAGCCGAGTTGATGAAGGCCGTGCGCGTGATGAGGGACTCCCTGCGCGCGTCACATGGAACGAGGTACGCTGATATTTCCGTCATCGGAGTGGCACTTGACGAGGACATCGATGCCGGATTACGCTACTTGCGAGACCTCATGCGCACAAGTGAGAGCTTTGACCAAATCAGCGTTGGGGGCACTTGGCTGAACGAGTACGTCGCGCAGTTGGTTTGGCGCAGGGGCATTACGATCGCAGCGACTCCTCAAGTCATCCTGATTCGGCGATTGGTCGATGCCACGTCCTACCCGCAGGCGATTCACGTTCAGGCTGACTCCGTGCTCGGCGTCATCGCCGGCCGGGATGACATCATCGCCTGGGTGAATGCGGGTACGCCGCTCGACTTTCAAGGGAGGGCTCCCCAGGGACAATAGGTGCTGATTGCATGGCAGGTGCGGGGTTAGGTCCTCCGCGCGTTCCGAGCCGGTCGCCGCGGCGGGGGCCGCCGGCATACCACGTTCGGTGCTCCGCTCCTCGCTCCCCGAAAAACGTGTAGCCCCAACGCCGAGAATGTCGTCAACCACCGTCCACGCCGCGTCCGAGGGACCCGCGCCGCGTCCGCGCGCGATGACCCGACGACCTAGTAGGTCGCTCGATTGTTTCGCTCCGACCCCGATGTTGTCATCATGGTCCGTCGGGCGAAACAAGGCGCGCTTCGGCTTTGGGCTATCCTCAGCAACGCGTGATGCCACGCGTCCCTTGGTCGCGATTGCTTCTCAACTCGGTCGGCTGTGCCGCGAGGCCAGCCAGCAGCGGAGGCTTCGATGCAGCTACGCCCCCTACTGGTAGTACTCCTGTTCCTATCTGGATGCGGCGTTGACGCGGCCAGCACGAGCTTCGCCAGAGACAGTGCCGGCGTGGTCATAGTGGAGAACCGCTCCGGAGGGCGTGACAGTATAGAGCGCTGGATGCTGTCGCCCGCGCCGATCCTCGATATCGGCACCGCCGTGGGCGCCCCGGAGTACCTCCTGTTCCGGGTGCGTGGTGCGATCCGCCTCGGGGATGGTCGCATTGCGGTCGCAAACAGCGGATCGAGCGAGATTCGATTTTACGACTCCACCGGCATTTACCTTTACTCGACCGGGAGAGCCGGCGGAGGCCCCGGGGAGTTCAAGGACCTTCGCTGGATCGCTATGTTCGAGCCCGAGTCCATCATGGCGTACGACCGGGCGCACCAACGCATATCGGTTTTCGATAATCGGGGAAAATATGTGCGCTCCTGGACGCTCCCGACTCTCGACGTTCCCTTGTTCGCTGTGGGCCTATTCGACGACGGATCCGTTGTGGCGAGGACGGGGAACGCCTTCGAAGCCGGCCCCAAGACCGGCGTCGTTCGTAACCCAGTGACTTACCTCCTCTTCACGCCTCAAGGGGCGCTTGCGGATACACTCGGACGGTTCCCGGGCCCCGAGTACTTCCTGTGGTCCGGGGGAGGGGCTTTTGGTGTCTGGCCGCGCGCGTTCGGCCGCAATACCATTCATGCGTTCGGTTCCAATATGCTGTACGTCGGGACTGGCGACACTTATGAGATTCGCGTAGTGCCGAGGGGGCGCGGCAGTGAGAGGCGGATCCGAAAGGCACAGGGGAATCAACCGGTGACCGACCGAGATATCGAACGATACAGTGCGGCGCTGCTCGAGCAAGCAACGAGACAAGGATCACGCGATGTGACCCGTCGGATGCTCGCGGAGATGCCGTTTCCAGAGACCATGCCGGCATACTCTCAGTTGTCCGCTGATGAGGACGGGAATCTTTGGGTGCGCGATTACACTCCCATCGGCCATGAACTGGCGGCATGGTCTGTTTTCAGTGCGGCCGGTGAACTGATCGCAACGTTGTCCATGCCGGCCAGGCTAGCGGTGGACCAGATCGGACGCGGCTTCATTCTAGGGCGCTGGCGGGATGATCAGGATGTGGAGCACGTAGTCATGTACCGCCTGATCAAACCGTGATCATGCAGAACACCGTCCGGCTCACAACGTCGGCCGCCGGGCCCGGCTCTGCGCTCCCCCTACCGCACCGGCGTGCGCCAGACCAGCCCGTGCCCCGTGGCCGCGATGAAGAGGAGGCCGTGCGATGAGGTGGAGAGACCGGTGGGCGAGGAAAGTGCGGTCTCGCCCGCAGGCCGCCCGTTGCCGGTGAACTCCTCGCTGCCCGTTCCGGCGAAGGTGGTGATGGTGCCGTGCGCCAGGTCCACGGCCCGGACGCGGTTGTTGCGCGTGTCCGAGATATAGAGCGTCCGCCCGTCCGGCGAGACGGCCACGCCCGCGGGCGCGTTCAGTTGCGCGAGCCGGGCCGGGCCGCCGTCGCCCCAGAACCCGAACTGCCCGGTGCCCGCCACCGTCTCGACGATCCCTGTCGCGAGGTCCACCGCGAAGACGCGGTTGACGCCGCCGTCCGCGATGTAGAGAACGCTTCCGGCCAGCGCGATTCCGGCGGGGCTGGCGAGCGGCGCGGCCACGGCCTGCCCCTCATCGGCTGGGCCGACGATCGTCGCGAGCGTGCCGTCCGGCTCGATGCTGCGGATCCGCTGGGCGCCCCGCTCGCTGAAGAGGATGCGGCCGTCACTCGCGACCAGCACGCCGCTCGGCCCGGCGAGCGAAGCCGTCGCCGCGGGCTCGCCATCCGGCGTGAAGCTCTGCAGCCCTGTACCGGCGATGACGCGCAACTCCCGGGTGGCCAGCTCCAGCTCGTACAGCCGGTGGCCTCCGCCGTCCGCAACGATCAGCCGGCCCTCGCCGGTCAGGGCGAGCCCCTCCACGCGGACGAGGCATGCTCCGCCGGAGCATCGCGAACCATCGGCGAGGACCTCCAGCCGGCCCGTGGACGTGACCGAGACGACGCGTTCCCGCGCGCCGATGTAGAGCACGCCATCCGCGCCGATGGTGACGGCGCGGGGCGCGACGAGGGCCGTGGCCGTCGCGAGCGTGTCCACGCGCGGCGCCGCCGTGTCGGCGATTCCGGCCACGATGCGCATGACCGCGAGCTGATCGCCGATCACGACGACCGGGTCGCCGCACGCGGCGCAGGCCGCCGCCGCCACCGCGAGGGCTACTGCCCGGAGTCGAGCGAAACGACCCATACGTCGTGCATGCCGATGGCGTTGCCGCGGGCGAACGTGAGGTAGCGGCCGTCCGGCGAGACCGCGGGCTCGCGGCCGCCCACGGTCCCCGGGATCTCCACCAGCCCGGAGCCGTCGCGGCCGATGCGCCACAACCGGTTTCCGGCACTGAACACGATCGCGCTGCCGTCCGGGGTCCAGGCCGGATCCTCGCCTTCCGCGAGATCGATCTGCTCCGAGCCGTCGGGCCGGACGAGCCGCACCCTGCGGGATACGACCTCGTAGACCGTGCGCTCCTGCCGGCGCGAGACGCCGAACGCGGTCGGGCACACGCAGGTGAAGGTCCGCGACGCGCCACGCTCCAGGTACGTGTACGCGATCCAGGCGCCGTCCGGGCTCCACCCGGGCCCCACGCCGTCCTCCGTCCCCGGGATCGGCACTGCCTGCGCCTCGCCGACGCGCCAGACCAGCAGGCGCAACCCGTCGCTCAGCGCCACGCGCTCGCCATCCGGCGCCCAGGTCGGGCGGAAGATGCGGGCCCCCTCCAAGGCGTACAGGACCTGGAAGGGATGCGACTCGAGGAGCTCGAGCGGGGGGACCTGTCCATTATCCACGATGCTCCAGCCGGCGAAGTCAATGCGGAGCGCCGGGTCATCCTCTATGCTCCCGCCCCCCTGCGCAGCGCGCACGCGGCACATGACCGAGCCCAGCGGTGGAATGGACCCGACCGTGTCCGACGACGAGCAGACCCAGCCCAGGCGGCAGCCCTCCGTCCCCTCATCCTCGTAGACGTTCCAGAGCTGCGCGTACGCGATCCGCCCGCCGTCAGGGGAGGGGGCGACTGACGGAAGCCGGCGGTCGGACGTCACCGCAGTCTGCACGTCCGCGAGCAGCAGCTCCGCGGTGCCGCCCGCACGTGGCACGCGCAGGAGCAAGTCGCGGATGGGCGGGAGGTCGTCGAACCCGTCCGCGCTGTAGTAGACCGAGTCGCCAGCCGGTGACCAGGCAGGAGCACGATCGTCACCCGGATTGAACGTGAGCCGCCACGGCGGATCGCCCGGGGGCGGGCGATGCATCGACTCGAACGGGCCCACCTCCCGGCACGCGAGCAGCGCGAGGGCC